>NZ_JBHRTR010000031.1:302550-462288 GCF_042646425.1 Marinibaculum pumilum | reverse complement strand
CCTGCGCCCCGCCCGACAGAAAAAGCTGCTGCAAATCTACCGGCAACGCCTTGACACAAGCCGCCTCATATAAGCCCGAGAAGGACAGATTTTCTATCAAACCTGGCCGGGCCCTAGTTGATCGCCTCCAGCCCGCCCTTCGACAGCCGGTCGCGATAGTCGGCCATGAAGGCTTCCAGCTCGTCGACCTCGGCAATGGCGGCGGTGAGCTGGCGGATATCGCTGGCATTGCGCTGCAGGCTGTCGGTGACGATCTCGAAGGCACTGGCCTCGGGCGTGCCCTCCAGCCGCGCCAGGAAGCGCTGGCGCAGCGCGTCGATCTTCTGGTTCTCCCCGTCCAGGGCGAGCGAGATGGCGAGCTGCAGGATCTGCCGCCGTTCCTCGGCCGACAGCGGACCTTCCTGGCGGGCCGCCTGGTCGGCGAGCGGCTCCAGGGTCGCGGCCGTCGCCTTCCAGTTCTTGGCGCGCCAGTTGATCTCCGCCCGCAGCCGGGCGGAACGGCCGTCGTCCAAGCCGTCCAGGGTCTGCAGGCCCTCGGCATAGCGCCCCAGGTCGGCCAGGGCCCTGGCCCTGAGCTGCCGCCGCTCCAGCACGAGGGGCTCGGGCAGGCCGCTCTCGGTGCTCTCCTCCAGTGCCGCCAGGGCCTTTTCAGGCTGTTTGTTCAGCAGGTCGATGACCGCCAGCCGCGCGCCCACCCGGGCGCGCTCGACGCCGTCCAAGCGGAAATTGACCTGATGCTCCATCAGCTCGGCCGCCTGGGTCAGCAGGTCGACGCCGACCAGGCGGTCGGCGAGCTTGCGGATCATCTCGTCGCCATCCTCGCCGGTCGGGGTCAGCTCGCGGAAATCGTAGTACAGCGCCAGCGCCGTCAGCGGGTCCAGCTTGTCGGCCTCGCCCTCCAGGAACAGCCGGCGGAAGGCGCGCGCCATATCCTCCGCCACTTCCGCGGAGTCGGTGGCGCGCTCCGGGAAATAGACGGCCGCCTGACGCAGGGTGATCAGCCCGTCGCGATAGTCGCCGTCTTCCAGGTACAGTTCGCCCAGCTTGCGCAGCAGGTTGTATTCGAAGGGTCCGCCCCGCCACGCGTAGCGCAGGCCGTCGATCTGGTCGATCAGCTCTGCACGGGTGATGTCCTTGTTCTGGAAGTCCAGGATCGCGCGCGCATAGAGCGCCTTCACCCGCACCTCCATGTCGCCGGAGTCGATCGCCTTCTCGAATGCGGATGTCGCCGTCTTGAGGTCGTCCAGCGCCGCATTGGCCCGCGCGCTGGTCAGCTGCGCCCAGGCTTCCTCGGCGCGGGAGGGCTCGTCGAGTTCCTGGAAAGCCTTCAGCTCCCGCAGGGCGTCGCGATAGGCGCCGACCTCCACCATCGCCCGGGCCGCCGCCAGGCGTATGCCGCTGCGCAGGTCCGGCGGCAAGTCGTCCAGCGCCCCCAGCCCGTCGCGGTACTGCGTGATCGCCTCGTCCCAGTTCTGCTGCTCGACCGCCAGGACCGTCCGCCACAGCGCGATTTCCGGATATCCGTCCAGCGCGGGCGCCTTCAGATCCTGCGCCGCCTCTTCCAGCCGGTGCATCTGCAGCTGCGCGAGGCCGCGCATCGCTTTCATTTCCGGGGCCAGCTCCGACAGCCCGCCCTGCATGTCCCTGTAGACCTCGATCAGCCCCAGGACGTCGGCGGCGAACCGGTGGGCGAACAGGAACCGGATGATATCGCGCTGGCGATCGAGCCTCTCGCCCCCCGGCGCGACCGAGAAGGCGTAGTACAGGCGGTCCTGCATCTCGATGAAGGGGGCCTCGTCGCTGCGTCGCCAGTCCGCGATCGGCAACAGGCCCTCCGTCGGCCGGTCGACCTGCAGGCGTGCCTGCTCCGTCGCCGCCAGCAGCAATCCGGTCACCACGTCGATCGCGATGCCGTTCGGCACGCCGCGGACCTGGACCGCATCGGCCCAGGGCTTGACCACCACGCCCTGCAGGCTGGGCAGCAGGGTGAACTGGGCGAACTGCCGGCTGCCCCTGACGCCGAAGCCGGCGAAGCGCAGCGGCATCACCAGGATGCTGTCCCCCACCACCGGGTCGCGCAGGGAGAAGGCGCGCTGCTGCGATGGGTCCACCTCCCCCGTCGGCAGGAAGATCCGCGGCTGGTCGGTCGCGGCCTCGACGATCACTTCCAGCGGCGTCGCCGGGTCGCGGCGGTCGCCGGGTTGCAGGTCGATCACCCAGTCCAGGCCGCGCCGCGCCAGGGCCGGCGTCATCACCAGATCGCCCGCCTGGTTCAGTCGCAGCACGGTCGCGGCGGAACCAAACTGCTGGCCGCCACCGGCCAGCAGCTGCGGCCGCAGGGCCTGCAACGCACCGAGGTCGAGCTGCACCGCCTGGTCGAACACCAGCCACAAGGTCTGGTCGCGCCGGAACGCCGCCGCCCCAGCAACCCGTTCGAAGGGAAAGGTCAGGGTGATGCCGTTGCCGTTGCGCTCCGCGCCCACCGTGATCGATGGCAGCACCTCGCCATCGGGTCCGGTCACCGGCGTCAGCGGCGCGACCTCGACCGGCATGCGCGGCGGACCCGCTTCGGTCAGCCCGGCCGCACTGGACGCCGTCTCGGCCGCCGGCATGGCCGGGGGAGCGGTCTCCGTTTCGGTGGCGGTCTCCGTTTCGGTCCCGGTCCCGGCTTCCGTCCGGGTCTCGGTTGCAGTCGCCGGAGCGGCAGGTGGAGTGCCGGTCGCGCTGGCATCGGTCTGGGCCGGCGCCGGCATTTCCGCCTTCTCCTCCACCGGGGCCGGCAGAATGTCGACGATGACGGCATTGCCGTTCCGGAAGTGCCGCAGGCGATAGCCCGGCAGCATGTCCAGGGTCACGGCCAGGCGATCCCTGCCCTCCTCGGCGAAGACGCCGGTGACCGGCGGGGGCAGGTTCCGGCGCAGCGCTGCGAGGTCCAGCCGCGCCGGGCGATCGAAGCTGAGCGTGGCCAGGGGGCCGTCCCGGGTCACCCGCAGCCCGGCATCGACCGGCCAGTCGAAGATCAGGCGCGAGAAGTTGGCGCGCTCCTCGACCTTCACCGGGATCTCGGGCGCCTGCGCGCGGACGGTCGCGGACAACATGGCGATCGCCGTCACTGCCGCCAGCAGCCAGAGCATGACCGGCAGACGGCTTCGCGACGCTGCCGACACGGGGCATGCGCGGCCCGCGCCGCGCGATGGTGGAACCGCTCCGGTCATCGCGCCGTGCCACCCGGTGAGCGAAGTGAACCACCTGGCGGCGCGGCGGAGCGGCCACTGCGGATCACTATATCCACCCGGCGGGCCAGCCGTTCCCCGTCCGGGCCACTGGCGTCCGGCATTTCGTCGTCGCCATCGCCCCGGCCCATCGGCACGATCGCACCGGTGAAGCCGGCGCGCTGCAGCGCCTCTGCCACGGCAACGGCGCGGCTGAGGGAGAGCTGCCAGTTTGCCTCGAACAGGCCGGCATCGCCGCCGACCGCGCCGGCATGGCCCTCGACGGCGACCTGGTTGCGCACGGTGTTCAACAGGTTGGCCATGTTGTTCAGGGCCGGGATCGCGTCCGGCTCCAGTTCCGCACTGGCCGGCTGGAACAGCAGGTCCGTGGGCAGCGAGACCACCAGCCTGTCATGCCGCCGGATGATGTCGCCCGCCTGCAGCAGGGGGACCGAAGCAGCCTTGGATTCCAGGACGGCCCCCAGATAGGTCAGATCCGCGCCCAGCGAGACGGTGATGTGCGGCATCTCCGTGAGGTCGTTCTGCTCGCCCAGGCTTGCCGCCGGGTTGCTGCGCCGCAGGCTGTCGGCCAGCGATTCCCGGATCGCCTGCCAGGTCATCGGGTTGGTCGTGGACAGGGCGAACATCAGCACGAAAAAGGTCAGGATCAGCGCGATCAGGTCGGCCATCGTGACCATCCAGATCGGTGCCGGGATCTTCTCGCGCCGCTTCAACGTCTCCGGTTCGGGAATCCGCAGGCGGCGGTCGCGCGCCTCGACGCGCCGGCGCTCCATCTCGGCCTGGGCCTGGAAGTCGGCATCGCGCAGTTGCGCCGGCGTCTGGAAAAGCTCCATTGCCGGTCAGCCCCCCTCCGCGCCGGCGCCTGAGGCAGCAGGCGCGGTGCGGTCGAGCCGCAGGTTGAGAACAGGGCCCTCGCCGCCCGGCGAGCGGGCCGGCCGCGACGGCGCGAAGGAGACGAAGTTCTGTTCCGCCTCGACCAGTGTGAAGACCCGCATCAGAACCTCGCCCTCATCGCCTTCGGCTTCCGCGCTGGCAGGCCGCAGGGCGATGCTCATCTCGCCCGCGGCGGCGCCGTCGCCGGCAAATGCGGCCGCCAGATGCCCCAGCCGCGCGATGGCGAGTGCCCGCGCCTCCTGCTGTTCGGCGGTCAGGCCCCGCCTTGCAGTATCCGGTCCGGCGGGGTCGGGGATGCTGAGTTCGAGGCGGTGGTCGATGCCCTGCGGTGCGGTGCGGATCAGGCCGGCGATCTGGCGGACCAGCGGCAAGCGGGTCCGGCGCACCGTTGGCCGGCCACGGGAAAAGAGCTCGAACTCCGGAAAGCGGACCTGCAGGACACGGTCGCTGTTCAATGCCGTCTTGATCCCGGGCAGGTCCCGGTCGAAGACCCCCTGCAGGGTTTCCGACAGTTTGTGGGCGGCAGAGTCGGCCTCCGCTTCCAGCCGCTGACGGCTTGTGGGCAGATTGGTGGTCTTGTCGCCACCGAACGAGGCCTTCACTTCCTGGATGATGTCCAGGCTGCTCTTCTCGTTGACCTCCGAGAGAGCGGTGAGAAGGATGAAGAACGCGAGCACCAGGAGGAACAGCGACAGGAATACCATCGTACTCGTGTCGCGCTCCGCCGGGAGATCGTGATGCGGTTCATCCATGCCTAGTCGAAAAAGGCGTCGATATCGTCCTGGCTGTTGGCCTTGTTGGGGAGTTGCGGGCCGTTCAGCAGGTCCGACTCATCATAGGTGTCTTCGGCGGCTTTGTCGCTCTCCTCGGCCGCCTTCCGGTTCAGATCCTCGGCCGGCAGGCCGAACGTCTCCGTGAGGTTGAGGATCTTCGCCTCGATATGGCGCAGGGTGGAGACCACCTTTGTGATCCGCTGCCCGGTGATGTCCTGGAAGTTCGACGCCTCGAAGATCCGGTTGCCGATCTCGTTCAGCCGCTCGCTCTGCGGACCGGAAAGGTCGCGCGCGATGGTCTGCACCTCCTCGGCAGCGTCCAGGAACACTCCGGTCGCCTCTTCCGTCGCCTGCACGACGGCATCCAGCTGGTCGGCGGCCTCCGGGATCCGGCGATGCCGCAGGTCACCGACCTCCAGTGCCTCGAGTTCCTTGTGCGCCCGCCGGATATACTCCGCCAGATCGCGAAGCTCGTTCTGCAACTCGATATCGGCGGACGTGATGTCGCCGTCCAGGGTCGTCAACAGGTCGATCACCATGTTGCCTACTTCGCCCAGCGGCACGGTCTCGCCCTGCTCTTCCTGCAGGTGCAGCAGACGCGCTTCCAGGCGCTGCGAAAGGTTCTCGGCATCGGTCGTCCGACGGGCTGCGGCGCCGGCGGCATTCACGGCCATCTGCTGGGTCATGAACAACCCTCCCACCTAGCTGGGGCTGTGACGCATGCACCGCGGGCACCGCGCCACACCTGCCGGCCAGGATGGCCGCCGGGAACCGCTGCGATGCCCCGCACTATCGCCACCTTTGCGCCCATCAGAAATCCCCGAGCACCGCCGTCAGCTTGCGCTTCAGGGTTTCGGCGTTGAACGGCTTGACGATGTAGTTGTTCACGCCGGCCTGCTTCGCTGCCACCACGTTCTCGGTCTTGCTCTCCGCCGTGACCATGATGAAAGGCGTCGCCTTCAGGGTGTCGTCGGCGCGCACTTCCTTCAGCAGCTGCAGCCCGGTCATGGGCTCCATGTTCCAGTCGGAAATCACCAGGCCGTAATCGGCCTCCCGCAGCATCTGGAGCGCGGACGCCCCGTCCGATGCCTCGTCGACATTGTTGAAGCCGATCTGCTTGAGCAGGTTGGAGATGATCCTCAGCATCGTCTTGTAATCATCGACGATGAGAACCCGCATATCCTTGTCTACTGCCATATTCTCGTCCCGCCCCTGAACTCCGTTGCCGGGTGCCTGTCCTCACGATCCCGCCCGCACCGCGTCACATGCGGCCAGGTCGGAACCGACTGTAGATGCAGATTATCGCCGCGGTCCTGTACGACTGGTTAATGCGTCGGGATTTTCCGTCCTGATGAACCGCCCGCCGAAACCGCGCCGGCGCCGCAACGCCGGCGCCGGATGCCCGCCGCTCAGTTGGTGCCCGGCAGCTGCCGCCGGGTCGCCAATTCTACGGTCACCTTCTGCGCCCGGTTGGCGTCCATCTCCGCCAGGATCGGGGCGAGCGACCGGCTCTTCATGTTCTCGGCCACCTCCAGCAGGACGTTCATGTCCAGCCGTTCGAAGATCCGGGCGGCATCCTTCGGCTTCATGTTCTGGTAGATCTTCACCAGGGAATCGATCTGCCGCTGGCGCTGCTCGTCATATTTGATCAGCAGCGAATCGATCTGGCTCTCGATCCGGCGCAGCTCGGCGATCCGTTCATCGATGCGCTTTTCCGTCGCGGCCAGCAGGTTCTCCCGCATCTCGATCTGGCGTTCGCGCGCGTCCAGCTCGTCGCGCCGCCGTGCCAGGTTCTGCAGCAGCTCGATCTCCGCCTGGGAGAATTCCGCCGGCGAACCGGAGGACGCGCTGCCTCCCTGCGCCGCGCCGCCCTCGCCCGCCGCGCCCGACACCGCGCCGCCCTGCGCGGTCGGTGCCGCCGGCACATCGGGCCCGCCCTCGCCGCCCTCGCCGCCCTCCTGACCGGCATTTTCGGTCTGGGCCTGGGCGGTCTGGGCCTGGGCGGAGTTGATCACCGCCTTGCGGCCCTGCGCCCCGGCTTCAGGCGTTTCCTCCGCATTCGCGCGCGCCGACAGCGCGAAGCGCCGCGCCGCCTGATCGCCGCCGGGGGTCAGGTCCTGGCCGCCGGCCGCGGCGGCATCGGCCTGCCGCGCCCCCGAACCAGCGGATCCGCCACCGGAACCGGCATCGGCCAGGCTGCCGGCGGCCGAAGGCGCCGGTGCCGCCGGTGCGGCGATGATTGCCTGCTCAAGCCCGCTCCACACATCGCTGACCTTGACTCCCAACAGGATGAGCGCCGCAACGATGGTTACCGGAATGATCCTCACGACATTGAGCATGGTTCTGCCTGTTCCCGGACCGCCGGGGCATCTTGCGCCCGCGGTCCGATTTGCCTTACTGCGGCCGACGCCGCCGCCATTGCAGCGGCGCCCCCGGTCATTTCGTCACTTCACCCGCCGCAATGCCTGCAGCAGCTCGTTTTCCGCCTCCGACCGCGGGGTCGCGGGCTTTTCGCCTGCCGGCACGTTCTCGCCCACGCCGCGCGGATCCGCGCCGGTTGCCGTCGGGCTGGCGGCGCGGCGCGCGGACTGCATCCGGCCGTCCAGCTTCTCCGCCATGCGGTCGCCCGCATCGATCATGAACGACAGGTCCTCCGACAGGGCCTGTGCGCGCTTCACCTGTTCCTGCAGCCGGGTCGCGATCTCGCCGCCGGCCTGGCGCAGGTCGGCAATGCCCGTCTTCGCCTGCACTGTCGCGCGATCAAACTCCTGGATCAGGTTGATCATCTCCGACTGGGCCGACCGCATCACCTGCAACCTTCGGTTCAGAAGAACGCAATAGGCGATGGTGACGGCCAGCAGCAGCACCAGGATGATGTCGAGGGCGAGGGAAAAGCTCATGATGTTGACGCCGGATGTCCGTTGCGCTTCAGCCGGTGGTCGACCCGGATCGCGATATGCTGGCCGACGCGCCCCATGCGCCCGGCAACCATGGGTACACCGCCGCACCGAAGTTCGACCACGGCGTCGGGGGTGGCGTTCAACAGGACCGTCGTCCCGACCTTGAGGTTCATCACCTGCCCCAGGGTCATCACCTGTTCCTCCAGAACGGCTTCGATATCGACGTCAGTGGACCAGAGTTCCGTTGCCAAATGGTTTTCCCAGATCGAATCACGGCCGAATTTTTCGCCCATGAACATCTGCAGCAGGATCTCGCGCACCGGTTCCAGGGTGGCATAGGGCAGCAGCAGCTCCAGCCGGCCGCCGCGATCCTCCATGTCGACGCGCAGCCGGGCCACGATGGCGGCGTTCGCCGGCCGGGCGATGGTCGCGAAGCGGGGATTGGTCTCGATCCGGTCGTAGTTGAAGTCGACCTTCGACAGCGGCTCGAACGCCGCCTCCATGTCGTCGAGCACCACGTTGACCATCCGCTCCACGAGGTTCCGCTCGATCGTCGTGTAGGGACGGCCCTCGATCCGCATCGCCGCCGTGCCGCGGCGGCCGCCCAACAGGACGTCGACGATGGAATAGATCAGCGAGCTGTCGACCGTCAGCAGGCCGTAATTGTCCCACTGCTCAGCACGGAACACCGACAGGATCGCCGGGAGCGGGATGGAATTCAGATAGTCGCCGAAACGGATCGCGGTGATGTTGTCGAGCGACACTTCGACATTGTCGGAGGTGAAGTTGCGCAGCGAGGTGGTCATCAGCCGCACCAGCCGGTCGAACACCACCTCCAGCATCGGCAGGCGTTCGTAGGACACCATCGCGCTGTTGATGAGCGCGCGGACACCTGACTTGTCGCCGTCGGAATCGGTCGATGCGTCGAAGCCGAGAAGGGAGTCGATCTCGTCCTGGTTCAGGATGCGGGTCGACTGGCCCCCGCCCATATCGTCATCGTCGTCGTCGCCGTCGGCCATGGCCTCCCATTCGGCGGCCATGGCGTCCTGATCGCCATCGCCGCCACCGGCCATCTGCTCCCACTCGGCAGCCATCTTTTCCTGGTCGACGTCGTCGTCGTCACCATCCGCCATTCGTGCACCCGCTGCGTTCCCGCCGGTCCGGCGGGATCCATTCAGGATTGTACGATCATCTCCTTGAAGAGGACGTCGTTGACCTTGATCGGCCGCACCGCCGTATTGATCCGGTACAGCAGCTCTTCCTTGATCCGGTACAGGCCGGCCGAGCCGGACACGTCCTCGGGCCGCAGCTCCCGAAGATAGATCTGGAAATTGTCCATCACCCGGGGCACCAGCCGCTCCAGGTTCGGCAGTGCCGTCGGGTCGTCAAGCTCCAGCGCCACGCGCAGCTTCAGATAGGAGGTCTGTCGCCCGCCGGCATTCAGGTTCACGAGGATTTCAGGCAGGTCGTAGAATACCACCGGCCGGTTCGGATCGTCCGGCGGCAGTGCCTCGGCGGCCTGCTCCTCTTCCTTGCCGCCGCCCATCAGACCGTCGAACAGGCCGGCCACGAACGCGCCGGCGAGCCCGCCGACCAGGACCAGCGGCAGCACGACAAGCAGCACGAGGCGCTTGCCGCTCCATTTCTTCTTCGCCTGGCCGCCTTCTGTGCCGTCGTCGTCTTCGACGTCCGCCATCACTTCCGCTCCGACTGACTCACTGGCGGGGCCGCCGGCGACCGCCGTACCAGCCGGCGGCAGCCTTTGCCGCCCCGCGCCCGGGACGGTCCATCCAGCCCGCGCGCCCGCGGAGATTCTTCCGCGGAAATCAATGGCTTGTACCACATAAATCGCGCGCCGTCTCTGTCGCGGCGGCGCTGCTGCCGGGAGGATCGGCTGGCCTTCGCCGCTTCGCTCCCGGGCCGGAAGGCAAGAATTGCACGGCCATCGATTCGCCGCCCTGCGGCCGGTCGGGAGCTGCCCGGCTGGAACTGCCGGGCAGCCCGGTCATATCCATTAAGCTATTGATATAAATAAGATATTTTTCTGGCACGTCACCTGCATATAGAGGCGCAACAGCGGCCCTGAGCGGGTCAGAGATGGCAATCAGAAAGCTGCCGGGACAGCCGGCGCGGAGCCGAGATGGAAAACACGATCTACATCGCATTGTCGCGGATGACCGCCCTGCGCCGGCAGATGGATATCGTGGCGAACAATGTCGCCAACATGAACACGACCGGCTTCAAGGGCGAGCAGGTGCTGTTCGAGGAGTATATCGAGCGGCCGCAGGACAAGGAGCCCACCTCCTATGTCCGCGACTTCGGCATGCTGCGCGACCTGACCAACGGACCGATCACCCCGACCCTGCGGCCGCTCGACGTGGCGATCGAGGGCGACGGCTATTTCGCGCTGGCCGGCCCCGACGGCGAACTCTACAGCCGCAACGGCGCCTTCACCCTGAACGCCGACGGCGAGCTGACCCATGTCAGCGGCTTTCCGGTGCTGGGCGACAATGGCCAGCCGATCGTGATCGAGGATCAGACCGACCGCCCGAGCATCGACGCCGCCGGGGTTATCACCGACGCCAGCGGCCTTGAAGTCGGCCGGCTCGACATCGTGACCTTCGAGGACGAGCGCGAACTGCGCAGCATCGGCGCCGGCCTCTACACCACCGAGCTCGCGCCCCAGCCGGCGGAGGACTTCACCCTCACGCAGTACGCGCTGGAGGGTTCGAACGTCAACGCGATCACCGAGATGACCAAGATGATGGGCCTGCTGCGCCAGTACCAGTCGACGCAGCAGATGATCGACCGCAACGATTCGCTGGATCGCAAGTCGATCTCGCGGATCGGCCAGCCGGTCTGATCGGCCAGACGCCTCGTTAAGGGAGTAGAAGCATGCGTTCCTTGAGCATCGGCAGCACCGGGATGCTGGCACAGCAGCTCAACGTCGAAGTCATTTCGAACAACATCGCGAACATGACGACAACCGGCTTCAAGCGGCAGCGCGCGGAGTTCCAGGACCTGCTGTACCAGAACCTGCGCCGCTCCGGCTCGCAGTCCTCCGACACCGGCACCGTGGTGCCGGCCGGCATCCAGATCGGCGTCGGCGTGCGGACCGCGGCCGTCTACCGGATCTTCGAGCAGGGCAACCTGGAGATGACGGACAATTCGCTGGACCTGGCGATCAACGGCCGCGGCTTCTTCCAGATCACCCTGCCGGACGGCTCCACCGCCTATACCCGGGCGGGCACCTTCGCCGTCTCCTCCGCCGGCCAGATCGTGACCCAGGACGGCTACACCCTGCAGCCCGGCATCACCATCCCGCAGAACGCCACGGCGATCAGCATCAACCCCACCGGCGAGGTTTCGGTGAAGGTGCCCGGCTCGGTGACCGAGAGCGTCGTCGGCCAGATCAACCTGGCGATCTTCTTCAACGATGCCGGCCTGGAATCCCAGGGCGACAACCTGTTCCTGGAGACCGCCGCCTCCGGCACGCCGACCACCGGCACGCCGGGTTCCCAGGGCTTCGGCGGCCTGCGCCAGGGCTACCTTGAAACCTCCAACGTGAACCCGGTGCAGGAGATCACCAACCTGATCAAGGCCCAGCGGGCCTACGAAATGAACAGCCGTGTCATCTCGACCTCCGACGAGATGATGGCCCAGACCAGTCAGCTGCGCTGAACGAGGTTCCCCGATGACCGCCAGGATTTCCAAGCTCGTGATGCATGCCGGCTATGGCCTGCTCGCCGCCCTGATCGCGGCGACCGCCCTGGCCCATGCCGCCGCTGCCGCCGCCGACAGGACCGCCGCCGATGCGGCCGCGGCGCCGGTCCCCGCGGAGGTCATCTACCTGCGCGGCGACATCACCGTGGACGGCCCGATGGTCACCCTCGGGGACATGCTGGTCGGCGTGCCGGAGCATCTCTACGACGTGCCGGTGGCCCGCTCCCCGGATCCCGGCCAGCAGGGCCGCATCCGCACCGGCTCGGTCGCCCGGGTGGCGCAGATCCACGGCCTGGAATGGACGCCCTTCGCGCAGACCCGCAGCATCGAGGTGACCCGCCGCGGCCGCCTGGTGGAGCAGAGCGAACTGACCCGGGTGATCCTGGACGCGCTGCAGCCGCAGCTGGCCGAGGGCGATCACGAGATCTACCTGAACGGCCGGGTGCGCGACACCTTCGTGGCGCTCGACACGGTGGTCGACCCGCAGGTCGAGAGCCTGGACTTCCGGGCCGATACCGGCCGCTTCGACGCCGTCGTCCGGCTGTCCCACGGCACCCAGACCCGCCCCCTGCGGCTGACCGGCATGGTCACCGAGATGGCGGACCTGCCGGTCCTGCGCACCCGCATGGACTCCGGCGAGGTGATCACCGCCGCCGACATCACCTACCGCAAGGTCCGAGCCGATCGCGTGCCGGCCAACATCATCACCGAGGCCGAGGACCTGATCGGCCGCACGCCGCGCCGGGTTGTGGCCGCCGGCCGCCATGTCCGCGCCAACGACATCATCGTGCCGCAGGACGTCGCGCGGAACGACATGGTCACCATGGTCGTGAACAACGGCGGCATGCTGCTGACCACCACCGGCCAGGCCCTGGAATCCGGCGCCCGCGGCGAGGTGATCGGCGTCCGCAACATGCGCAGCAAGCGGGTCGTCCGCGGCGTCATCGTCGGTCCCGGCGAGGTCCACATGGTCGGCAACGGCTTCGTGACGCCCGCCAATGCCGGGCTGGCCAATGCACGCCACACCTCCGGCTGATGCCGCCGGCCGCGCAGTACTGACGTAACCGACCGACGAAGAACTCGACCGCAGCAGCCACCGAACGGCGGCCTGCCTCGCTCAAGCGAAAGATCAGAAGAGATGACCACCACCCTGCCCACCCTCACAGCCGCCCGCCTGCTCCGGTTTGCCGGCATTGCCGGCATCTGCCTGGGGCTCGGCGCCTGCAACGCGATCGACCGGATCAGCCGGATCGGCGAGGAGCCGCAGCTGGCGCAGATCGAGAACCCGACCGAGAAGCAGGGCTACAAGCCGGTGAGCCTGCCGATGCCGCGGCCGGAGCCGGTGGCCCATGCCCCGAACTCCCTGTGGCGGCCGGGCAGCCGGGCCTTCTTCAAGGACCAGCGGGCGAACCGGGTGGGCGACCTTCTGACGGTCACCGTGAACATCGACGAGAGCGCGCAGTTCGAGAACTCCACCACCCGCAACCGTACGGGCAGCGAGGGGCTCTCGGTGCCGCAGTTCTTCGGCTACGACATCCCGAGCGTCGTCGGCCGCCTGCCGGGCAACAACCCCAATGCCGATCCGGACAACCTGGCGGAGCTGGGCTCCAACTCCGCCTCCTCCGGCTCCGGCACCATCGACCGGGAGGAGACCATCAACCTCTCGGTCGCAGCGATCGTCACCCAGGTCCTGCCGAACGGGAACCTGGTCATCATGGGCCGGCAGGAACTGCGTGTGAACTACGAGGTGCGCGAACTCCTGATCACCGGCATCGTCCGGCCGGAAGACATCACCGCCGGCAATGCGGTGCCCCACACCAAGATCGCCGAGGCACGGCTTTCGTACGGCGGACGCGGCGTCATCTCCGATGTGCAGCAACCCCGCTACGGGCAGCAGTTGTTCGATATCATCTTCCCGTGGTGACCCCATGGCGAGCGAAGCCGCATCTGCCTGACGAGGGAGGGCCGGGATTTCCCGGCCCTCTTTCTTTCCGGGCCCTCTTTCTTTCCCGGCCGACCAGGCTGCCCCACCCGGCGCGGCCAGGTGCGACAGTCCCTTTTCGCCCGCAAGACGCTATCCTTGTGACATGACTGCATACTCCGACACCGACCGGCCTGCCGGTCGATCCCATCCCCTGCCCAGTCTCACCCGATACGCCGGCGGTGCGGCCGGCGTGCCCTACGCCGTCGTCCTGGATGCCGGGCGCGACGGCCCCCGTGCGATGGTTTCAGCCCTGGTGCATGGCAACGAGATCTGCGGTGCGATCGCCCTCGACGGACTGCTGCAGCGAGGCCTGGAGCCCGCCCGCGGCCGCCTCACCATCGTCTTCATGAATGTCGGGGCCTATCAGGCCGAACCCCCACGCCGCTTCCTGGACGAGGACATGAACCGGGTCTGGGATCCGGCGGTGCTGACCGGCGATCGCAGCAGCAGGGAACTGCTGCGCGCCCGGCAGGTGCGCTGCCTGCTGGAGGATGCGGAGCAACTGCTGGACCTGCATTCGATGCAGAGCCAGGATGCCCCCGTCGCGCTCTCAGGCGACCTCGACAAGGGCGCCGCCCTGGCCAGGGCGATCGGTGTCCCGGCCTGCATCGTCAGCGACCCCGGCCATCCGGCGGGGCCGCGCATGCGCGACTATGGCCGTTTCGCCGATCCGCAGCTGGCCGACGCCGCGGTCCTGCTCGAATGCGGGCAGCATCTGGCTCCGGCTGCGATCGACCTGGCGGAGGAAGCGACGCTGCGCTTCCTTCTGGCGCTGGACATGATCGACCGGGCGCAGGCGGAACGGCTGGCAGGACGCGCCCTGCCCCCGCCGCCGCGGCAGCAGCTGGTCCGGGTCACCGGACTGGTCACTGCGGGCCCCCGGTTCCGGATGGCCGATACGGTGGTGGGCATGCAGCCGATACCCTGGGCCGGAACGGTCATCGGCTGGAACGACGGCAACCCGGTGGTGACGCCCTATGACGATTGCGTGCCGGTGATGCCCACGCCGGGCGCGGCGCCCGGCACGACGGCGCTGCGCTTCGGCAAGCTGGTGGACTGAAAGGCCCGGACCGCGCCTCCCGGCAGGCGGACCGACACTGTGCGGGTCAGTCGTCGCGGTGCGTGCGTTCGCGCCGCTCGTGCCGCTCCTGCGCCTCCAGCGACAGGGTCGCGATCGGCCGCGCCTCAAGGCGCTTGATGGAGATCGGCTCGCCGGTTTCCTCGCAATAGCCGTATTCGCCCTCGTCGAGGCGCCGCATGGCCGCATCGATCTTGGAAATCAGCTTGCGCTGGCGATCGCGGGTGCGCAGTTCCAGGGCGCGCTCCGACTCGGTGGAGGCCCGGTCGGCGATGTCGGGCTCCTGCACCGTGTCCTCCTGCAGATGCTGCAGGGTCTGGTTGCTCTCCCGAAGGATCTGCGCCCGCCAGTCCAACAGCTTCTGACGGAAATACAGCTGCATCCGCGGATTCATGAACGGTTCGGATTCCGAGGGACGATAATCGACCGGCAATTCGATACCCATAACGCACTCCGACTCTAGGCCACTGGCCCCGGGAAGAACGCCGTCCCGCGGGGGCCCGGCCGCCAAGCGGCGCGGAGTATATGGAGGCCCCCCCCATCGGGCAAGCGGTCACAATCATCACGCCGTGACACGGCCCGCTGCGGGGGAACCGGGACCGTCAAAGCGCCCGCGGGGCGGGCGTTCCGGCCAGTGGGCGGCAGATGCCTGCGGGATCCGCCTGCGGTGCTAGCGGCCGAGCTTCGCCAGTTCCACCGCGCAGCGCAGCTCGATCTCCTCGATGATCTCCTTCAGCCGGGGATCATCCACCGCCTCGCGCTGCTTGCGCAGCGCCGTGGCCAGATCGTCGAGGCGGTTCAGGGGCAGCTGCCCGGTCAGGAGCGCGTCGCGGATCACCTCCAGCCGCTCCAGCAGGTCGAAGCCGCGTTTCACATGGCGCTTCCGCCGTTCCAGGGAGTCGGGCACTTCCTGCAGCGACAGCAGGGCATCGACCTGAGTGATCGGTGCGCCGCCGGCAACCGACTGCGCACCCTTGCCGGTCCCGCCCAGGCTGTCGGCGAAGCTCGATGAGCCGCTCTTGCTTGACCCCTTCGACGGCCGGTTGCTCGACGGCCGCAGCGGTCCTGGGCCCTCAATTTTCATGCCTGGGTCACCATTCGCCGAATCATACGTGCCACCTATAGCACGGCACCGGGCAGCTTAGACATACCGGCCCCGTCGCAAGGCTGCTGCCTTCAACACCTATGGCCTGCGCGTGCATCTGGCAATGCCGGGGCACCGCTGCGGCTGGCCGGGGGCGGCAGGCACGACGCCCGCGCGAATTTGCCGCCGGCCCCGGAAAAAGGTGCCGGAAGTCGGCCGTTCCTGCCGCTCCGATTCGCTCATACTTCAATGAAATCAAACGCTTGCCATGTGGCACGACACTCGCAACGGGGGGACCCGACAGCTCTTGTGCAGGGCCATTCCTGCCGGGTCGTCCAGCAGCCGGAGAACCGGCCGCCCCGGCAGAGCGACCAGAAGTGAAAGAGACGAACGGGCAATGACGCGCAACGCATCCAGAACCGCCAAGACCGAAGCCGCAGGCCGCAAGCCTCTCCGCCGCGTCGCCGCGCTGGCGGCGGGGCTGCTGGTCCTGGCGCTGGCCCTGCCGGCCGGCGCAGCGACGACCCGGATCAAGGACATCGCCGATTTCGACGGCATCCGCGAAAACATGCTGATCGGCTACGGCCTGGTGGTCGGCCTGAACGGCTCCGGCGACAGCCTGCGCAATGCGCCGTTCACCCGCCAGAGCCTGGAGAACATGCTGGAGCGGATGGGCGTCAACATCCGCGGCAATACCAACTTCCAGACCGACAACACCGCCACGGTCATGGTGACAGCCAACCTGCCCCCCTTCGCCCGCAACGGCCAGCGCATCGACATCAACGTCGCCTCCCTGGGCGATGCCGACAGCCTGATGGGCGGCAATCTGCTGGTCACCCCGCTGATCGGCGCCGATGGCGAAGTCTATGCCGTGGCGCAGGGCCCGGTGACGGTCGGCGGCTTCTCCGCCCAGGGCCAGGGCCAGACCGTTACCCAGAACGTGCCCACCTCCGGCCGCATCCCCAACGGCGCCATCGTGGAGCGCGAGGTCGGTTTCGACCTGGCCAGCCTGCCCGGCCTGCGGCTGTCGCTGCGCAACCCCGACCTGACCACGGCGCGCCGGATTGCGGAGGCGGTGAACGCCGCCCTCGCCGGCGCCAATGCCCGCGCGCTGGATCCCTCTACCGTCTCCCTCGACGTGCCGCCGGGCGAGCGCACCGACCTGGTCGGCATGATGGTGGCGATCGAGCAGCTGCAGGTCACCACGGACTCGCCTGCGAAGGTGGTCGTGAACGAGGCGACCGGCGTGATCGTGATGGGTGCCGCGGTCCGCGTGGACACGGTCGCAATCGCCCAGGGCAACCTGACGATCCGCATCACCGAGACGCCGCAGGTGTCCCAGCCCAACCCCTTCGCGCCCGGGCCCGGCGTGGTGCAGGGCATCGCCGGCATCCAGGGCCAGGCGAACGCCACCGGCCAGGTGCAGACGCCGCGCATCAATCCCGACGGCAGCCCGGTCCGCGACTCTTCCGGCAACGTGGTGTTCGACAGCACCACCACCGCCGTCCCCGGCACGGGCCTGGACGCGATCCAGCCGCAGCAGGGCCAGATCAGCGGCGGCGCGACCACCGTGGTGGTGCCGCGCACCCAGATCGACATCACCCAGGACGGCACCGACAAGCTGACCGTGGTGCAGGCCGGCGTGACCCTGCAGCAGCTGGTCGACGGCCTGAACGCCCTCGGCGTCGGCCCGCGCGACATGATCTCCATCCTTGAGGCCATCAAGGCGGCGGGCGCGCTGCAGGCCGATATCGAAGTGATCTAGGAGCCGCTTGCGATGATCGACCTCACCCCCAATGCCGGCCCGACGATCCTGTACCCGCAGGACAGCCGCCCCACCCCTGCCGAAGCCGCTTCCGGCGCCCGTTTCGCCGATGCGCTGGCGGAGCATGCCCGGACCCGGGGCGGCCAGCGGCCGGCCCCGAACGACCCGGCCTGGCGGCAGGCCGTGGAGTTCGAGTCCGTCTTCATCGCCCAGATGGTGTCGCACATGTTCACCGGCACCGAGGCGGAGGCGCCGTTCGGCGGCGGCTCTGCCGAGCAGAGCTGGCAGCAGATGATGAACCAGGAATACGGCAAGTCGATCGCCCAGGCGGGCGGCATCGGCATCGCCAACCAGGTGTACCAGCAGATCCTGCACCTGCAGGGCGCCGCGGCCGCGAAGTAGAGGACCGACCATGACTGCGCATACCAAGGACGAGAACCCCGCGGCAGCCTTTGCCGGGATGCTCCTGGACCTGAAGCCCATGACGCGCGCCGCCCGCAGTGCCGAGCCGGCCGCAGCCCCGGCACCCGCCGAGGCGCCGCCCGTGGCGCAGCAGCGGAGCAACTTCTCGCTGCCCGTGAACGACCTTCTGTCGCTGACCGAGGATCTGACCCAGGCGATGGAGGCGGAGACCGACGCCCTGCGAAGCATGGACATGGATCGCTTCGGCGAGCTCAGCGCCCGCAAGATCGGCCTGGCCAACAACTACGCCACCCTGTTGTGGAAGATGCAGAAGAACCCGGACGCTCTGAGCGGCCTGCCCGGCCGCGAGAAGGACGCCCTGCGGCAGGCGACGGAACGCATGAAGGTCGCCACCCAGGACAACGAGAACGCCGTGCGCGGCGCGCACGAAGCCAGCCAGATCCTGATGAACGCGATCGCCAAGGCCGCCCAGGACCGCCGCCCCGCGGCGACCACCTACGGCGCCAACGGGCGCACCAGCGCCGCCTATGGTGCCGACAAGCGCCAGGGATCCGCGATCTTCCAGGACACGCGGCTGTAGGACCGGCCGGACGGAGCAGCCACCATGACCCTGTCGATCGCCATCGGCAACGCGCTCAGCGGCCTGCGCACCTCGCAGCAGGCCATGGACGTCATTTCCAACAACATCGCCAACGCCAATACCCCCGGCTATACCCGCAGGACGGTGGCGCTGGAAGCGGTGACGGTCAGCAATTTCGGCCGCGGCGTGAAGATCGCCGACATCGTGCGCGAGGTCGACGAGTATCTGAACGCCGACTACCGGCTGGCCAATTCGACGATCGAGAAGCTGCGCATCAACCTGCAATACGCCGAGAGCGTCGAGGAAATGTACGGCCAGCCCGGCGCGGACAATTCCATCGCCAACACGATCACCGACTTCCGCTCCAGCCTGACCGCGCTGGAGACCGCGCCGGAGAACCAGGGCCTGCGGGAGCAGGCGCTGCAGGACGGCATCCGCCTGGCGAACCGGCTGAACACCGAGAGCGCGGCGATCCAGGACCTGCGCGGTGATGCGGAGCGCGAGATCGGCTCCATCGTGGAGCGGGTGAACTCCCTGCTCGACCAGATCGCCTCGATCAACGAGCAGGTGATCCGCGCCAATGCGCAGAACCAGGACTCCAACGCGCTGCAGGACCAGCGCGCCAACTATGTCGACGAGATCGCCAAGTACATGGACGTGAAGGTCCGCGAGTCCGGCGACGGCAACCTGGTGGTGACCACGGCGATCGGCCGGACCCTGGTGGACAACACCGTCACCCATCCGCTGACCACCACCACGCTGACGAACGTGAACGCGTCGACGGTGTTCAACGCGATCACCATCGACGGCATCGACGTGACTTCGGAGCTGCGCAACGGTCAGGGCGCGATCGCCGCCCACCTGCAGGCCCGCGACACCGACCTGGTGGCGCGCCAGAACGAGCTGAACCGGATCGCCACCACCCTGTTCGCCAACATCACCTCCGCCAACCTGAACACGGCGGACACCAGCGGCGGCGTGCAGGACGACAGCAACCACTTCTTCGCGACCTATGTCCCCGCGGACCCGGTCTCCGCCTACAACATCCAGGTCCATCCCGACCTGGTGGCGGATGCCAGCCTGCTGAACGACATCACGGCCGCCGACGACCTGAACACCGCAGTCAACGCCAACTACGCCTTCGCCGCCGTCACCAATGGCGTCGGCGCGGTCACGGTCGGCTTCGTCGAATACGGCAACGCGATCATCGAGCGGCAGTCGCTGGCCACCAGCAATACCGAGCTGACCTACAAGCAGCAGGAATACGTGACCAACAGCCTGGAGCAGCGGGTCGGTGCCGTCAGCGGCGTGAATATCGACGAGGAGCTGGCCCAGATGCTGCAGTTCCAGAAATCGTTCTCCGCCGCCGGCCGCCTGATCCAGGTGACATCGGAAATGCTGGACACCCTGATCAGCATCGCGGGACGGTGAGGTAGACCATGCCCATCAATCGCCTCAGCAATATCGCCCAGAACAACCTGCAGTTGTTCCAGATCCGCACCGCGCAGATGCGCCTTGCGGACCTGGAGACGCAGATCACCAGCGGCAAGAAGTCCCAGAACTACTCGGGCATCAGCCGCGAGGTGCCGGCCTTGCTGGCCGCGGAGAACGAGCTGGCGAAGATCAAGCGCTACGAGGAGAACATCGTCACCGCGGAAGCGCGGCTGGAGCTCAGCGAGGCCAATCTCGGCGGCATGCAGGACATCGCCGAGCAGATGAAGCAGATCACCAACATCACGCCGGTGAACTACGACCTGGTGGGCGAGCAGTCGCAGAACTTCCTGGCGCTGTTCGCCGACCTGATGAACGCCCAGGATTCCACCCGCTACCTGTTCGGCGGCACCGCGACCGGCACGCCGCCGGTGACGATCTACGAGCCCGGCACCGGCCCGGTCCCCGATCCGGCGAACCCGACCGGGCAGACGATCTTCGGCAGCCCGGCCGCCGACGGCGCCCTGTCGAACGCCGGCTACCGCTTCCAGATCAACGCCACCGGCGCCGATACCGACACCCGGGTGCAGGTGAACGAGAGCCTGCAGGTCACGGTCCAGTACACGGCGACCAACAACAACGGCGCGGCCAATGTCACCAACTCCTTCCAGGAGATGCTGACGGCCCTGGTCTCGCTGGCCGATATCAGCAACACCGCGCTCTACCCGGCGCCGGCCCAGACCGACGTCGACACCGCGCGCAACCACATCAACAACGCGATCACCGGCTCGACCGGCAACTACCGCAGCTTCACGGAGATGCGGACCAGCCTGTCGACCACCAACAAGACGCTCGATGAGATCAAGAACAACTTCTACAACATCAAGAACATCAGCCAGAACACGGTGATGCGGGTCGAGGACGTGGACGATACCGAGGCCGCGATCCGCCTGCGGGAGGAGATGGTGCAGCTGGAGGCGACCTATTCCGCCGTGCAGCAGATCTCCCGCCTGACCCTGCTCGACTACCTCTAGGACCGAGACCCGCGGTCGACCGGGCCCGGCCGCGCCGGTGCCGGTCGACCTCCTCAGCAATCCCGCGCAGAACAATCTGCAGCTCTTCCAGATCCGGACGGCGCGCCTGTGCCGGTCCGACCCGGAGATGCAGATCACCAGTGGGAAGAAATCCCAGACCTCTCCCGGCACCTTGCGCGACATGCCGGCCCTGCTCGCCGCCGAGAACGAGCTGGCGCGGATCAAGCGCTACGAAGAGAACATCGTCACGGCCGAATCCCGGCTGGAGCTCAGCGAAGCCAATCTCGGCGGCATGCAGGACATCGGCGAGCAGATCCGCACGATCACCAACATCACGCCGGTGAACTACGATCTGGTGTCGGAGCAGGCGCAGAACTTCCTGGCCCTGTTCGGCGACCTGATGAACGCGCAGGATTCCACCCGCTACCTGTTCGGCGGCACCGGCACCGGCACCCCGCCGGTGGAGATCTACCCGCCCGGCTCCGGCCCGGTGACCGACCCGGCCGGCGCCCTGCAGGTGGTGTTCGGCAGCCCCGCCGCCAATGCCGCGCCGACCAATGCCGGCTGGCGCTTCCGCATCTTCGCCAGCGGCACCGACGCCGACACCCAGATCCCGATCGACGACAGCCTGCAGGTCACGGTCCAGTACACCGCCAATAACCTGAACGCCGGCGGCACCCTGAACGTCACCAACGCCTTCCAGGAAATGCTGTCCGGCCTGGTGGCACTGGCCGACCTGGACAATACCGCGCTCTACCCGGCGCCGGCGCAGACCGACGTGGACACCGCCCGCAACCACGTGAACAACGCCCTGAACGGGGTCGCCGGCAGCTATCGCAGCTTCACCGAGATGCGCACCAGCCTGTCGACCACGAACAAGACGATCGACGAGGTGAAGGACGGCTTCCACAACCTGAAGAACATCAGCCAGAACACGGTGATCCGGGTCGAGGATGTGGACGATACCGAGGCCGCGATCCGCCTGCGCGAAGAGATGGTGCAGCTGAAGGCGACCTATTCCGCCGTGCAGCAGATCTCCCGCCTGACCCTGCTGGACTTCCTCTGACGGCAAACCGGCGGAAATGATCCGCCGGCCCCTTGAACCTCCAGTAGCTGGAACTCCCATTTCCCCGCGGTTGCTGTCCAACCGAGGGACCATCCGATGCCTCCTCCCACGATCCTCGTCATCGGTGCCGGCCAGGCCGGCCTCGCGGCTGGCTACCACCTGCGTTCGACCGGCCTGCCCTTCCTCATCGTCGACCGCGCCGCACGGCCCGGCGAGGCGTGGCGGCAACGCTACGACAGCCTCACCCTGTTCACCCCGCGTCGCTACAGCGCCCTCCCCGGTATGGCGCTGCCCGGCGACCCGGACGGCTTTGCCAGCGCAGGCGAGTTCGCCGACTACCTGGCCCGCTATGCCGCGCATTTCACCCTGCCCCTCCGCCTGGGGGCCGCCGTGCGTCGCTTGCGGCAGGACGCAGATGGCGGCTTCACGGCAGCGCTTGCCGGCGGCGAAAGCCTGCGGGCCGACCGGGTGGTGGTGGCGACCGGCGCCTTCCAGTATCCCGTCGTGCCGGCACTGGCAGCCGGCGCCGACCCGGACCTGCCGCAACTCACCCTCGCCGACTACCGGCGCCCCGCCCAACTGCCGCCCGGCCGGATCCTGGTGGTCGGCGACGGCGCCAGCGGCCGCGACATTGCCGCCGAACTGGCAGCCGCGGGCCGGGACGTGATCCTGTCCGGAGGGCGGCGGCGACGGTTGCTGCCACAGGCCGTCCTGGGCCGTTCCAGCTGGTGGTGGCTGGACCGGCTCGGACTGCTGCGCACCGCGCCGGACGGTTCGGTCGGGCGCGCGATGCGCCGCGCCGATCCCTTCCCCGACCGCCACCGCGGCCGGGCCGGACTGGCGGAGCGCGGTGTCGTCCTGGGCCCCCGCCTGACCGGCCTGAACGGACGGCGGGCCCGCTTTGCCGATGGCCGCTCGGCAGAGGTCGCCGCAATCGTCTGGGCGGTGGGCTATCGCGACGACACAGGCTGGCTCGACATCCCCGGGGCCGTCGGGCCCGACGGCCGCTTTCGCCACTGCCGCGGCCACGCGCCGGTGGCCGGGCTGTACCATCTGGGACGGCCCTGGCAGCACAACCGGGCCTCCGCCCTGGTGATGGGCGCCGGGCCCGATGCTGCAAGGCTGGTCTCCGTGATTGCCGCGTCCGGCTGCGGGCCGTGCTAGTCTCGGGCATCGTCGACGACCCGTCCGGGCGCCGACTTCCGGGAGATCAGGGATGGCAGAGGGGGATGGCCGGCGGCCACGCTGGACCAAGACAGGCGGCTGGGCGCTTCTGACCGGCGGCGGCACCAGCTTCTTCGAGGCAAAGATCTCGCGCTGGGACATGCGCCAGCAGATGCTGGAAGGCGCCGCGCCGCGCTTCGGCTATCTGGCGCTTCTGGTCCTCAGCAGCGTGATCGCCACCCTGGGCCTGATCGCCAATTCCGCCCCGGCCATCATCGGTGCGATGATCGTCGCACCGCTGATGATGCCGATCGTCAGCCTGTCCTACGGCCTGGCCAGCCTGGACCGGCGGATCATCGCCCTCGCCGCCGCCAGCATCCTGGTCGGGCTGGGCATCGTGCTCGCCGTCGCCTATCTCGGCGTCGTCCTGGTGGGATCGCGCATCGCCGGCGACGAGATCCTGTCGCGCACCGCGCCGACCCTGCTCGACTACGGCATCGCCCTGGCCGCCGGATGCGCGGCGGCCGTCGCCAATGCCCGGCCCAGCATCGCCAATTCCATCGCCGGGGTCGCCATCGCCGTGTCGCTGGTGCCGCCGCTGGCGGTCTGCGGCATCACCCTGGGCCTGGGGGAGCAGGCGATCAGCTCTACCGGCGTTGCGATCGGCCGCATCGACGCCATGCAGGACAGCGGCTACGACCTGGCCGGCGGCGCGTTCCTCCTGTTCCTGGCGAACCTGCAGGCGATCGTCGCGATCGGCACCATCACCTTTCTCGCCCAGGGCTATGGCAGCTGGCGCCGCGCCATAGTGTCCCTGGCGGCGATCGCCGGGATGTCCTGGCTGATCATGCAGCCGCTGGCAGACGCCTTCTTCTTCTTCGAGCTGAAGAACAGGGTCCTGCGCCAGGTCGCCGACCGGCAGGCGCAGAACAGCGACGCGCCCTATCTGGACGTGCGCAACGTCCATGCCGCCTATCGCGACGGCATGCTGCATATCGTGATCCGGCTGATCGCCGTGCGCGGCATCTCCCCCGACCTGCAGCAGGAACTGGACCGCCTTCGTGCCAGCCTGGAGCGCCAGATCGGCCAGCCGGTCCAGATCGTGCTCGACCTGGTGCCGGTGCACCAGAAGGTGCTGCGCTCGGGACCGGACACGGCGCCCGGCCCCCCTCGGGACAGGTAGCGCCGAAGCAGCCGCGCGGGCTCAGCCCGAGGCGGCCAACCTCAGGCGGTCCGGGCCATGCGGTCGCGGTCGCGCTGGCCGGCACGGCGCAGCTGCACGATCTCCGCCAGGATCGACAGCGCGATCTCCGCCGGCTCGATCGCCTGCAGGTCCAGCCCGGCCGGGGCCCGCAGGCCGGCGATGCGTGCCTCCGCCACGCCCTGGGCCCGCAGGCGCGCCGCCAGCGCCGCCGTCTTGCGGCGGCTGCCGACGAAGGCGACATGGCCGGCGGGACTGTTCAGCGCCGCCGCCAGCGCCTCCAGGTCGCGGCGCCCCTGGGTCGCCACGACCAGGAAGTCGCCGGCGGCGATCTCCAGCGGTCCCAGATCGTAGCCGGCCTGGCGCCGCTCCGCCCGGTCGAAGGCGGCGAGGTCCTCCTCTGCCGCCGCAACCGCCAGCCGATAGCCGAGCCGCGGCGCCAGGTCCGCCAGGGCAAGCGCGATCGGCGAAGCGCCGCAGAGCACCAGCCGCGGCGCCGTGCCCATCGGCTCCAGGAACAGGTCGACGGTGCCGCCGCTGGGGCAGGCGCTGCCGTGCAGTTCCGTGCCGTCGCTGTCCACCGGCCCGTCCACATCCTCGCGCGGGCGCACCCGGATCAGCCGCGCCGTCCCCGACTGCAGGACCGCGGCCGCACCCCGGCGCAGCGCGCCCTGCACGCAGCCGCCGCCGACATGGCCATGGATCGCGCCCTCGGTATCGACGATCGCCTTGGCACCGGCCTTGGCGGAGGTCGCGTTCTCGGTCCGCACGACGGTTGCCACGCAGAACGGCCGCCCTGCCGCACGCAGGGCCGCGATGCGGTCGTAAAGCTCGTCAGACATGGGCGAACTCCGCCTCCAGCGCCGCCAGGCTCTCCAGGGTGTTGGCCGCGGCGAAACAGTCGAGATGCGGCAGCGCAGCCGCCATGCCGCGCGCCACCGGTGCATAGTCCTGCCAGCCCTTCAGCGGGTTGAGCCAGACCAGCCGCCGCGCGCGGCGTTTCAGGCGCGCCAGCTCACGGGCCAGATCCTGCGGCGCATCGGTGTCATAGCCGTCGCTCATCACCACCACCACGGTGCGGCTGTCGATGGCGCTGCGCGCATGGCGGTCGTTGAAATCCGCCAGCGCGCCGGCGATCCGGGTGCCGCCGCCGAAGCCCTGCGCCATCAGGGAAAGCTGCGACAGCGCCCGGTTCGTGTCGCGGTTGCGCAGCGCGTCGGTGACCCGCACCAGACGGGTGTGGAACAGATAGGCGTCGGTCCGTCCCCAGCCGCCGACAAGACCGCGCAGGAACAGCAGGAACCAGCGGGCATAGACCTGCATCGAGCCCGACACGTCCAGCAGCACAACCAGCCGCACCGGCCGGTCCGGCCGCCGCCGCCAGGCCGGCTCCAGCGGCTCGCCGCCATGGCCCAGGCTGCGCCGGATGGTGCGCCGCAGGTCGAGCTGCCGGCCGCGCCGCGCGGCGACCCGCCGCCGGCTGAGCCGGTAGCGCAGCGCTGCCGCCAGGCGCAGCGCGACCGCCTCGGCCGCCGCCGCCTCTTCCGGGGTGGAGAAACGGCGCAGGTCGGTGCGCGACATCACCGAGCGGCGGCTGGCGACCAGCCGGCCGGGCCGCTCCGCCACCTCCGGCGGATTGCCGTCATCCTCCTCCGGCGCGGTCTCCACCGCACTGGCACCCGCGGCGGCCTCGCCCTCCGACGGCAGCACGGCGTTCCACAGGGCCGGTCGCCGGCCCTGCCGCGCCGCCGGCTCCGCTGCCTGCCGTTGCCGCAGCCGGCGCCCGCGCCGCGGCCCCGCCAGCCACCAGGCGTCGAACAGCGCGTCGAAGCGCTGCCATTCCTCCCGGTTGCCGGCCAGCAGGCTGCGCAGGGCCAGGCGCACCGGCCACAGCCGCGCCGCGCCGCTGCCGGGCGGCACCGCCGCCAGCACCGTGCAGGCGGCCTCGGCTTCTGCCACGCCCAGCGGAAAGCCGTTCAGGCGCAGATGCCGGATGAATTCCAGCACCCGCGCCGATGGCAGGGCCGCCGCCATCGTCACTCCGCAGCCTGGCCGACCAGCCGGGCCGTCACCTCCGGCGTCACCGCGGCCTGGTCGGTGCGGGTCTTCAAAAGGCAGATCAGGCTTGCCTGCAGGGCGACCGGGTCGCGGTCCAGCCGGTCGAGGTCCAGACCCGACAGGGCGGCAGCCCAGTCCAGGGTCTCGGCAATGCCGGGCACCTTCTCCAGCTCCTCCTTCCGCAGGGCCTGGACGAAGCGCACCGCCTGCGCGGCAAGCGCCCGGTCGACCCCCGGCAGGCGCGCCTGCAGGATCGACAGCTCCTTCTCCGCCGCAGGGAAGTCGATCCAGGCATAGAGGCAGCGCCGCCGCAGCGCGTCCGACAGCTCGCGCGTGCCGTTGGAGGTCAGCACCACCTGCGGGATCGCCCGCGCGGCGATGGTGCCGAGTTCCGGCACGGTGACCTGGAAGTCCGACAGCACTTCCAGCAGGAAGGCCTCGAACTCCTCGTCGGCGCGGTCGATCTCGTCGATCAGCAGCACCGGCGGGCTGTCCTGGCTGATCGCCTCCAGCAGCGGACGGCGCATCAGATAGGCCTCGGAGAAGATCTGCCGCTCCACTTCCGCGGCGCTGGCGCCGTCGCGCTCATGCGCCTTGATGGCCAGCAGCTGGCGCTGGTAGTTCCATTCGTAGAGGGTCGAACCGGCATCCAGCCCCTCGTAGCACTGCAGCCGGATCAGCCGCGCGCCCTGCAGCTCCGCCAGCGCCTTCGCCACCGCGGTCTTGCCGACCCCGGCCTCGCCCTCCAGCAGCAACGGCCGCTGCAGCCCGATGGCCAGGCAGAGCGCCATCGCCAGCGCATCCTCCGCCACATAGCCGGTGGCGGCGAGCCGGTCCTGCAGGGCCTTGTAGTCGAGGTCCATGGTTCCCTCGCCGCGCTGCCCGTCGTCCCCGGCCTTGAGCCGGGGACCCATTCCGCAAGCCGTGCCGCGCTTCGAGGCCTGCGGAATGGATCCTCGGGTCAGGCCCGAGGATGACGGTGGTGATACAGTTCCGCCGCCGCATTCACGTCATTCCAGGCCTTGTGCCTGGAATCCATTCCGCCAGCCTCGCGGCGGGGCTGGCGGAATGGGCCATCGGCTCGGGGTCCGAGGGCGACGGTTCTAGCCTAAGCTTCCGCCACGCCCAGCCGCTCGGCGGTCTTCCAGACCCGCCAATGGTCGTGCGGCATCTGGGTATGGGTCAGGCCGAGATGGGCGAAGGCGTCGTTCACCGCGTTGGAAAAGGCGGAGACGCCGCCGACATTCGGGCTCTCCCCCACCCCCTTGGCGCCGATCGGATGGTGCGGCGACGGGGTCTCGGTGAAGTCGGTCTCCCAGGCCGGGGTTTCCACCGCAGTGGGCAGGAAGAAGTCCATCAGCGACGCGCCGTGCACATTGCCCAGCTCGTCGTAGGAGATCTCCTGCCCCATCGCGATGGCCAGCGCTTCGGTCAGGCCGCCATGCACCTGGCCCTCGATGATCATCGGGTTGATCCGGGTGCCGCAATCGTCCAGCGCGTAGAAGCGGCGGACCTGGGTCACGCCGGTATCGGCGTCGACATCGACCACGCAGATATAGGCGCCGAACGGATAGGTCATGTTCGGCGGGTCGTAGTAGCTGACCGCCTCCAGCCCCGGCTCCATGCCCGGCGGCACATTGTTGTAGGCGGCGAAGGCCAGCTCGGCCATGGTCTTGAACCGCTCCGGCGCGCCCTTCACGACGAACCGGTCGACATCCCATTCCAGGTCGCCCTCATGCACCTCCAAGAGCCAGGCGGCGATCATCTGCGCCTTGGCGCGGATCTTCCGGCCCGCCATCGCGGTGGCGGCGCCGGCGACCGGCGTGGAACGCGAACCGTAGGTGCCCAGGCCGTAGGGCGCGGTGTCGGTATCGCCCTCCTCCACCGTGATCTGGCTGGCCGGGATGCCGATCTCGGAGGCCAGGATCTGGGCAAAGGTGGTGGCATGGCCCTGGCCCTGGCTGATCGTGCCCAGCCGGGCGATGGCGCTGCCGGTCGGGTGGATGCGGATCTCGCAGCTGTCGAACATCCCCAGGCCCAGGATGTCGCAGTTCTTCACCGGCCCGGCGCCGACGATCTCGGTGAAGAAGGCGACCCCGATGCCCATCAGGCTGCGGGTATCGCCGCGGGCGAAGGCCTGCCGGTTCGCCGCCTGCTCGGCGCGCAGGCCCTGATAGTCGACGGCCGCCAGCGCCTTGTCGAAGGCGGTGTGGTAGTCGCCGCTGTCATATTCCCAGCCCAAAGCGGAGGTGTAGGGAAACTGCGCTTTGTCGATGAAGTTCTTCCGCCGCAGCTCGGCGGGGTCCATCTCCAGCTTGCGGGCCAGCACGTCGACCATGCGCTCGATGAAATAGCTCGCCTCCGTCACCCGGAAGGAGCAGCGATAGGCGACCCCGCCCGGCGCCTTGTTGGTATAGACGCCGTCGACCACCAGATGCGCGACCGGGATGTCGTAGGACCCGGTGCAGATGTTGAAGAAGCCGGCCGGGAACTTGGTCGGATCGGCGCAGGCGTCGAAGGCGCCATGGTCGGCCAGCACATGGCATTTCAGCCCGGTGATGCGGCCGTCGCGGGTCGCGGCGATCTCGCCCGTCATGTGGTAGTCGCGGGCGAAGGCGGTGGTGGAGAGATTCTCCATCCGGTCCTCGATCCACTTCACCGGCACGCCGAGCACGATCGAGGCAACGGCGGCGCAGATATAGCCCGGATAGACGCCGACCTTGTTGCCGAAGCCGCCGCCGATATCGGGGGAGACGATGCGGATCTTGTGCTCCGGGATGCCGGTGATCAGCGAGGCGACGGTGCGCACCGCATGCGGCGCCTGGAAGGTGCCCCACAGGGTCAGATGCTCGTTCACCTTGTCCATCGAGGCGACGCAGCCGCAGGTCTCCAGCGGGCAGGGATGCACCCGCTGGTAGGAGATCATCTCCTTCGCCACGACCTCCGCCCCGTCGATGGCGGCCTGGGTGCCGCCGGCATCGCCGACTTCCCAGGTGAAGATGTGGTTGTGGTGGCGCCGGGGGCCGTGCGCGCCCTCGGTCTTGCCCGCCAGGTCCTCCCGCAGCACCGGCGCGTCCGCATCCATCGCCTTGAACGGGTCGACCAGGGCGGGCAGCTCCTCGTACTCCACCTCCACCAGTTCCACCGCGTCGGCGGCGATGTAGCGGTCCTCGGCGACGACGAAGGCGACCTCCTGGTTCTGGAACAGCACCTTCTCGTCCGCCAGCACCGCCTGCACGTCACCCGCCAGGGTCGGCATGTAGTGCAGCTTCAGCGGCTTCAGGTCGGCCGCCGTCAGCACCGCCTTCACCCCCGGCAGGGCCAGGGCCGCGGAGGCGTCGATCGACTTGATCCGGGCATGGCCGTACGGGGAACGGACGAAATCGCCGAACAGCATGCCCGGCAGCCGGATATCGTCGACGTAGTTGCCCTTTCCTTGCGTGAAACGGGCATCCTCCACCCGCTTGCGCTTGGTCCCCAGCCCTTCCAGCTTCGCGGTACGGGCCTCGCGGCTCTCGGTCTCGGTCATCGCCTGCCCTCCCCTATTCCGCCGCTTCCTGACCTGCGGCGCTCAACGTCGCGGCCGCGGCCTGGATCGACTTCACGATGTTCTGGTAGCCGGTGCAGCGGCACAGATTGCCGGAGATCCCCATGCGGATCTCCGCCTCGGTCGGCGCCGGGTTCTCCTGCAGCAACCGCCAGGCGCGGGTGATCATGCCCGGCGTGCAATAGCCGCATTGCAGGCCGTGATGTTCGCGGAACGCCTCCTGCAGGGCGTGCAGCGCGCCCGGCGCACCGACGCCTTCGATGGTGGTCACCTCATGGCCGTCGGCCTGGGCGACGAAGACCATGCAGGACTTCACCGAGCGGCCGTCCAGGTCCACGGTGCAGGCGCCGCAATGGCCGGTGTCGCAGCCGATATGCGGCCCCTTCAGCTCCAGCGCCTCGCGCAGGAAATGGATCAGCAGGGTGCGCGGCTCCGCCAGCGCCTCGTGCGCGGTGCCGTTGACGGTGATCTTGACGTGCTTCTTGCTCATCGCCGGGCTCCTCTTCAGGACGCGCGCTGGGCCGCGCGCGCGATCGCGCGGCGGACCATCACGCCGGCCACATGGGTGCGATAGTCGGCCGGGCCGCGGCCGTCGGCGGCGGGTTCGGTGATCGCCTTCGCCGCGGCGACAGCGGCATCGACGGCGGCCTTGTCCAGGGTCGTGCCGACCAGGGCGGCGGCGGCCTCCTCCGCCAGCAGCGGCACCGCCGCGACGTTGGTCAGGCCGATGGCGGCGGCGCGGCAGGTGCCGCCCTGCATCTGCAGCAGGACGGCCGCGGCGGCGGTGGCATAATCGCCGACCTTGCGCTTCTGCTTCTCATAGGCCCAGCCATGGCCGGCGGCGGGCAGCGGGATGCGGATCGCGGTCAGGATTTCGCCATCCTCGCGCGCGGTCTCGTAGGCGGAATGGTAGAAGCCCCGCGCCGGCAGTTCCCGTTCGCCGCCCGGGCCGGCCAGGACATAGCGGGCATCGAGCGCCAGCATCACCGCCGGCATGTCGTTGCCGGGATCGCCGTTCGCCACATTGCCGCCGATCGTGCCCTGCGCGCGGACCTGGGGGTCGGCGATCAGGGCGCCGGCCTCGTGCAGGATCGGGCAGGTGCGACCTACCACGTCGGAGGCCAGCAGGTCCTGCTGGCTGGTCATCGCGCCGATCGCCAGGTGACCGTCGCGTTCCTCGACGAAGCGCAGGTCGGCCAGCGCCTGCAGGTCGACCAGATGCTCCGGCGCCGCCATGCGCAGCTTCATCATCGGGATCAGGCTGTGGCCGCCGGCCAGCACCAGCGCCTCGTCGCCATGCTCGGCCAGGAGCGCGACAGCCTCGTCCAGCCGCGACGGCCGATGGTATTCGAATGTGCCGGGAATCATGCCCCGCGACCCTCCCTTCGCTGCCCGGGCCCGGCCCGGGTCTCAATTCGTTGGGGTTGAGTCTGGCGCGGTTCGGCCAGGCTCGCGGCCGGGAAACCGCGGATGACCGCGATTTCGCACGAACGGCGGCATGGCTGCACGAATGGCGGCAACGCCTGCGCGAATGCCGGGCATCGGCCGTGGCCGGCAGCAGGCCGGCGGTCCCGCAGGGGCGATGGAAGATGGATCAGAGGCCGAGGGCGCGGCGCACTTCGGCGAGGTGCGAGCGGCTGACCGGCACCGGGTCGTCGTTCATCGCCGGCAGCATCAGGAACGCCTTGTCGCGTTCCCGCCGCAGGCCGCTGGCATGGTCCAGGTTGACCAGGAACGACCGGTGGGTGCGGATGAACGGGCCGCCGGCCAGATGCGCCTCGACCTTCGACAGGGACCAGGGGCAGAAATGCCGGCCCGCCCCGTCGATCAGACGGGTGTAGTGACCGTCGGCCTGGACCGCCTGCACCCGGCCGGCATCGATGAACAGGGTGGCGTTGTTCTGCTCGTAGGGCAGCCGCACCCGGGCGGCGGGATGGGCCTCCGGGGCGTTGGCGGCCGGCTCCGTGACCGCGGCCGTCCCGGCAGGCGCCGCCCCTTCGGCAGGTGAAGGCTTCGCCCCCTCCCCGGCCCCGTCGAAGAAGGCCGTCCGCAGAGCCGCGGGCTGTTCGTCCATCGATCCGCTGGCCAGCGCCGGCTGCGGCGCCATCGCCAGCATGGCACCCGCGGCCATGGCCGCCTCGGGCGGGACAGTTCCTGCACCACCGCCGGTCGCCGCCGCCTTGCCGCCGGCGGCGGAGGCACGGCCGTCCAGCGGCATCGCGGTCAGCAGGAACAGGCCGCAGACCAGGAAGGCGGCGACGGCCACGATCAGGGCCAGCTGGCCCTGGTCGATCTCCGGCGTGGCCAGGCTCCAGGTCTCCGGCACTGGCAGGAACCGGGTGAAGGCCATGGCGGAATAATGCATGGCGGCGATCGTGACCCCCAGCAGCAGGGCGCCCAGGCAGAGCTGCAGCAGGGTGCGCCGGCCATAGGCCAGCCGGATCGCGCAGATCGAGAAGCCGATCGCGACGGCGGAGGAGACGACGGCCCCGCCGAACCGGTAGTCGACGATGCAGGCGCCGCCGATGGCATCCATGCCGACATAGTGCATCGACACGATGCCCAGCCCGGTCAGGGTGCCGGCGAAGATCGTTCGCGGCCAGGTCCGCGCGCCCAGATGCATCAGCGACAGGCCGATGCCGACGATCAGGATCGAGAGCAGGACGGAGCCCAGGGTGTAGAGCGCGTCGTAGCTGACCAGCACCGGCAGTTTCACCGCCAGCATCGCGACGAAATGCATCGACCAGATGCCGCCGCCCAGGGTCAGCGCCGCCTTCGCCAGCTGGCGGCGGCGCGCCGCGCCGTCCAGGTCCTTCAGGCCGGAGGCCAGCCGCAGGCCGGTGAAGGAGGCCATCACCGCAATGGCGATCGAAGCCGCGACCAGCCAGGGGTCGTAGCTTGCCGCCATCGCGGCATCGGCCGGTAAAGTCGCTTGGACGGCGCCTGCCGCCATGCCCGTCAGCTGGGCCATCGGTTCCGCATCACCCACCGCCGCCCGCACCGCGGGGCGGCCCAGAGGGGTTAACGGTAGCAGGCGGGGCCGGCGCCGACAATTCGCTGCCCCCGCAGCTATGCGGCGGCCCACCACGCGGCTTAGCCATACCCGAACAGCATGGCAATATTGGACCATTCTCTGGTCCAGATAGGAGGCAGGCGTGGAGATTCCGGTCACAGACGCCAAGGGGCGCCTTACCGACCTGATCCGGCGGGCCGAGGCGGGCGAGGAGATCCTGCTGACCCGGCATGGCCGGCCGGTGGCCCGACTGGTCGGGCTTCAGGCCCTTCCCAGACCTGCCGACCGCCGTGCTTTGCTGCAATCCCTGCAGGCTGCGGCCGCCAGAAAAATCACTGCCGGCCCGGATGCCGCCCGCAGCCAGGACTTCCTCTACGGAGATGAGGGACTGCCCGGGTGATCGTCGTCGATACTTCGGCCCTTATGGCGGTCCTGTGCGGCGAACCGGGCGGGCGCCCGTGCATGCCGGTCCTGGAAGGCGCTCCGTCCCTCTGCATCTCCGCCGGCACTGTGGCCGAGGCCAAGATCGTCGCGGCGCATCGCAACCTGGCCGCCGAGATGGACCGGCTGATCACCGGCCTGGGCATGGAGATCCACCCGGTCGACCGCGATGCCGCAGAGGAGGTCGCCACCGCCTATCGCCGCTGGGGCAAGGGCATTCATCCCGCCGGTCTCAACTTCAGCGACTGCTTCGCCTATGCCCTCGCCCGCCGCACGGCCGCCCCGCTGCTGTTCGTAGGCGACGATTTCCGGCGCACCGATATCGAACCTGCGGTGCCAGCAGGCGCCGCTTAGGGACCACAGCTCAATCCGGCGTCCAGGGCGTCCTGGGCGCCGGCTGGGGGGTGTTGAGGATGCCGATCTGGTTGCCCATGCGGACCTGCACCGCCGGGCTCAGCATTTCGGCGCCGTCCGCCCCCTCGATCGGCGAGAACAGCATGATGTCCAGGGAGCCGCCGAAGAAGAAGTTGCCGAACGGGGTGACACCCTTCTTCACCCGCGCGCCTTCGGTCACGCCGTCGTGGAACACCACCGAGCCGACCGTGTCCAGGCCGACCGGGATCGAGGCGACATGGCCTTTCAGCATCGCCGGCTCCCGGCCCGGCAGGTTGGCATATTCGACCTCGATCACGATCACGCCGCGGGTGAAGCCCTGGAACTGGCTGAAATCGGTGCCCGGCCGGCCGACATTGCCGTCCAGCGGCACCCAGTTCGGCCAGTCGATATAGCCGAACACGCCGGCCGCGCCCGGGCTGCCCGCCTCCACGATCTGCGCATAGCGGATGGTGCCGTCCACCGGGCTGTGGAAATGGTGGTAGGTGTTGGGCATCAGCACGCAGGCCAGCCCGGTGGCGCCAACGAACTTCGCCTTCAGCGCGTCCGGCGCATCGCCCAGCAGCTCGTCCACCGACAGCGGGATGCCCTTCACGTCCAGCACCGTGTCGCGCTGCAGCGGGTTCTCCAGCAGCCGGCGCTCCACCGGCTGTGCATCCTTCACCACCACCTGCACCAGCGGGTTCATGATGCAGTCGGTCGGCGCCACGACGACATAGTCCCGGTCCGGCATGGTCACCGGCCGCGACGGATAGCCGGTCGCCGGATCGCCCTTCAGGTTGCGGGCGAAGAAGGCGTTCCAGCTCTCATACTCGGCGGCCCTGGTGCGGCGGTAATCCTCGATCTCGATGCGCGGGTCGGCGATCCATTCGGCCACCTGCCCGGTCGATTGCGGGCTGTCCATGAAGGCCTTGTAGTCCTCCAGGAACATCTGCAGGAAGGTGGCGACGCTGGGGAGCTTCCGGGCCGGATCCACGGGGTCGATCCCCTGCACCAGCCGCTGCCCGGCCTTGTTGTGATAGTAGAGCCAGGCGAAATACTGGATGGAATCCAGGGCATTGTCGCTGTCGCCGACGATCTGCGGCAGGGTCGTGCAGACCTGCGCGTAGAAGCGGCCGACCGCCTTCGCCAGGCCTTCGCCGTCGCCGGCCGCCGTCCAGGGATTGGCACCCGACCCGCCATAGCTGTAGCCCGGCGGCAAGGGCTGCAGACCGTCATAGGCGGCCTGGAACGCGGCCCGGGTCTGCGGCTCCGCCGCGTAGCGGTCCGCCAGATAGTCGAGCGAGCGCTGGCAGGGCGAAGCCGCCGCCGCCGGTCCGTGAAGGCCAGGCCCCGACACCAGGACAATGAGTACGAGAAGGCCTGCCAGGTTCCGGCGCGTCATGATTTCCCTCCCCCGCTTCCGTCTGCCACAGGGTATGGGAGAACCGTCCGCGGACCAATCGAGGGCCCGATCGAGAGCCAAGGTGGGGAGGGGCGCCGCCCCGTCAGTCGCCCCGGAAGGGATCGAGCACCGGAACCGCGAAGACCTCGAAGTCCCGCACATTCCGTGTCACGACGGTCAGGTCGTGGACCATCGCGGTTGCGGCAATCATCGCGTCCTCCAGAAGGCTGTCCGACCTGCCGTGCATCAGGCGGGCCCACAAGCGGAAGCACCGCGAATCCATCGGCAAGACGTTCCAGCTGCCGGCGACCCGGTCGAGCCAGGCGTCGATCTCCGCTGCCATTGCGGCATCCTGTTCGCGTGCCCGTTCGATGCCCGCCTGGATCTCGCCGATGGTCACGGCCGACAGGTGAAGCGCGGTGTCCGGTATGCCCGCGATCCAGGCCACCACACCGCCATGCGGCTTCGGGCGCCGCAGTTCCGAAACGATATTGGTATCCAGAAGATACATCGGGCGATCAGGGTGCCCTGCGCCGCAATCGGCCGCGGCGCGGCACCGGAAGGTCGATGCGGCCGGCATCGGACAGCAGAAGCGCTTTCAGGTCCGGTTGCGCGGCGGCCTGCAACCGCCGCCATTCCTGCGCCGACACCAGAACCGCGGTCTCCGTCCCGCGTTTGGTGACGATCTGCGGCCCTTCGCTCAGGCAGGTCTCGAGAAACTCGCTGAACCGTGCCTTCGCATCCTGCACGGACCAGGATTCCGGTCGCGCCATCGCCGTCGCTCCAATGAACCGTCACATGACTAGTCAGATAACTAGTCATGTGATGGTCGCAAGACAATCCCTTCCGCGCCTACCGCGCCGGCTTCACGGCCTGGAACAGCATGTTGTCGAAGACGAAGCTGCCGTCGGCCTTCAGCTCGAACCAGGCGGCGACCTCCTGCGGCATGGCGGCGTGCAGCGCCCGGATGCCGGCCACGTTCTCCGGCGGGGTCGACATCCGCGCCACCCAGCTGTCGAAGTCGATCTGCATGCGGTTCTGCCGGGTGACCACGGTCGTCAGGCCGGCGGCAGCGATCATCGTTTCCCATTCCGCGCGGCTGTAGTCCCGGACATGGGAGACATCGCGCAGCAGTTCGATCGCCTGCAGGAAGGTGTCGGCCAGCGGCGTGCCGGGAGAGACGATGTCGATCAGGCAGAAGGTGCCGCCCGGCGCCAGCACCCGCGCCGCTTCCCGCACCCCGGCGGCGGCATCCTGCCAGTGATGCGCCGACAGCCGGCTGACCACCAGGTCGAAGCTGGCATCGTCGAACGGCAGGCGCTCCGCCCGCCCCTGCCGGGTGGTGACGTTGGACAGGCCGCGCTCCTTCGCCGCCGCAGCCACGACCGACAGCATCTCCGGCGACAGGTCGTAGGCGATGACGGATTCCGCATGCGGCGCCATGGTATAGGTGGCATGGCCGCCGCCGCAGCCCATGTCGAGCACCCGCGCCTGCGGCCAGGTCCGCGCCAGGTCCGCCAGCGCCTCCAGGTCCGGGCCCTGGGAATGGACCGCGCTGTTCAGATAGGCTTTCGCCTGCACGCCGAACTGGCTGCCGACGGTCGCCTCGTGACTCCTGTGCTCCGACATCTCCGCATTTCCCTGGTTCCGACCGGCCCTTGCCGGTCACGGGGATGATCTACGCACAGTTCGACACTGTTATAAGATCCATTTTTATCCTGGTATATATAACACCATGAATCCTTCCGAAGATGCCGAACGCCGGCGCGCCCTGGGCGCCTTCGTGCGGGCCCAGCGCGAACGGCTGTCGCCGGAAGCCCTGGGCCTGCCGCCCGGCCCGCGTCGCCGCACGCCGGGCCTGCGCCGCGAGGAGCTGGCGCAGCTCTCCGGCCTCTCCACCACCTGGGTCACCTGGCTGGAGCAGGGCCGCGAGATCTCGCTGTCGCGCGCGGCGCTGTCGCGGCTGTCGCGTGCGCTCCAGCTGGGGCGGGCGGAGCGCACCTACCTGTTCGAACTGGCGGCGCGCCGCGACCCGGAGCGGCAGGATGCCGAGGGCGCGCCCTTGCCCGCCGCACTGCCCGCCTGCGTCGCGGCGATCGCCTGCCCGGCCTATATCCTCGACCCCTGCTGGACGGTGCTGCACTGGAACGGCGCGGCCGCGCATCTGTTCGCGGGCTGGCTCGACGGCGATGCACCGGGCGACATGGCAGGCGAGACGCCCGGCGCGGACGGGCGCAACATGCTGCGCTTCATCTTCCTGTCGCCCGTGGCCCGGCGCCTGATCCAGGACCATGACGCACGTGCCCGCCGGGTGGTGGCGGAGTTCCGCGCCGAGGCCACGCCCCGGATGACCGATCCGTCGATCCGCGCCCTGGTCGACGGCCTGCGGCGGGACAGCCCGGACTTCGCCCGGCTCTGGGCGGCGCAGGACGTGCAGGGCCGCGAGGGTGGCCTGCGCCGGTTCTGCCATCCGCGGGACGGCGCGCTCTGCTTCGAACAGGTGGGCTTCACCCTGGCCAGCCAGCCGGGGCTGAAACTCACCATGCTGCTGCCGCAGGCCGGCAATCCGGTGCCGGCGCAAGCGGCGCCCTGACCGCGGCACCGGGGAGTTGCCTGCGACCCGGCGTCCCTTGCGCTTCGCCGGCCCAGCGCCTAAACCGCCGGCCCAACCGCCCGCCCCCGTTCTGCAACCAATGCGGACCAGCCCACCATGAGCGCCCTCGACGCCCTGGAGCATCAGAGCATCTACATCCTGCGCGAGGCATTCCGGCATTTCTCGCCGCTGGCCATGCTCTGGTCGATCGGCAAGGATTCCGGGGTGATGGTGCATCTGGCCCGCAAGGCCTTCTTCGGCCGCATGCCCTTCCCGGCCATGCACCTGGACACCGGCGCGGAGTTCCCGGAGGTCTATGCCTTCCGCGACCGCTACGCGAAGGAATGGGGGCTGGAGCTGATCGCGGACCCCTGCCCGCCGCTGGAGGGCATCGACCCCACCCTGCCGCCCGCCTCCCGCTTCGCCGCGCGCAAGACCGCCGGCCTGAAGGAGGCGGTCGCCCGCTACGGGCTGAAGGCGGTGATCGTCGGCATCCGCCGCGACGAGCAGGCGACACGCGCCAAGGAGCGGGTGTTCAGCCCGCGGGTGGATACCGGCGACTGGGACTATCGCGACCAGCCGGCGGAGTTCTGGGACCTCTATGCCGACCGCGCGCCCGACGGCGGCCATGTCCGGGTGCATCCGCTGCTGCATTGGACCGAGCTGGACATCTGGCGCTACACCCAGCGCGAGGGCATTCCCGTGGTGCCGCTCTATTTCGCGCAAGGCGGCAGGCGCTTCCGGTCGCTGGGCGAGATCGGCATCACCAACCCGATCGACAGCGACGCCGCCGACCTGGACGCCATTATCGCGGAGCTGGCCGCCACCCGCACCGAGGAACGCGCCGGCCGGGCGATGGACCACGAGTCCGAGGACGCCTTCGAGCGGCTGCGCAACGCCGGCTATATGTGAACCGCCCATGACTTCCGGAGCTTCGCCCGGCACCGATACGGTCGCCGCCCTGCCCACCCTGCGCCTGGTGGTCACCGGCCATGTCGACCATGGCAAGTCCACCCTGATCGGCCGCCTGCTGCACGACACCGACGCCCTGCCGGAGGGCAAGGAGGAGGGCATCCGCGCCGCCTGCAAGCGCCGCGGCATGCCCTTCGAATACGGCTTCCTGCTGGACGCCCTGCAGGCGGAGCGCGACCAGGGCATCACCATCGACACCACGCAGATCTGGTTCCGCACCGCCGCGCGGACCGTGGTGATCATCGATGCGCCGGGCCATCGCGACTTCGTCCGCAACATGCTGACCGGCGCCGCCCAGGCCGATGCCGCGATCCTGGTAGTCGATGCCGAGGAAGGCGTGCGGGAGCAGACCCGGCGGCATGGCGCGCTGCTCGCCCTGATCGGGGTGAAGCAGGTGGTCGTCGCGGTCAACAAGATGGACCGGGTCGGCTACGACGCCGCGCGCTTCGCGGCGCTGTCCGCCGACATCCGCGCCTATCTGGCGAAGCTGGAGCTGGCACCGGCGGCGATCGTGCCGATCGTCGCCCGCGACGGCGACAACATCGCCTCGCCGTCCGGCAACATGCCCTGGCATGACGGCCCGACGATCCTGCGCGCGATGGACGCGCTCCATGTCGCAACCGACCCGGGCGAGACGCCGCTGCGCCTGCCGATCCAGGACATCTACAAGTTCGACGAACGCCGCATCCTGGTCGGCCGGGTGGAGAGCGGCCGGCTCGCCGCCGGCGACACGCTGCTGTTTTCCCCCCACAACGTCACGGCGAAGGTGGCAAGGATCGAGGGCTGGCCGGACCTGCCCGGCCAGAGCGCCGGGCCCGGCGACTGCGTCGGCTTCACCCTGGACGACCAGGTCTTCGTCGAGCGCGGCAGCATCGCCAGCCACCTGCAGGCACCGCCGAAGGAGACCGATGTCTGCCGCGCGCGCATCCTGTGGCTCGACCGGCAGCCGCTGCAGGCCGGGCGCCGCCTGACCCTGCGGCTGACCACCGCAAGCCATGCGGTGCATGTCCAGTCGATCGACGGCGTGACCGATCTGGACAGCCTGGAGATGGCGCCGGCGACCGAGGTGACGCAACTGGCTCTGGGCCATGTCACCCTGCGCAGCGCGCGCCTGATGGCGCTCGACGACGACCCCGCTTTGGCGCGCACCGGGCGATTCGCCCTGGTGGACGGCGACCGCGTCGTGGCGGCGGGGCGCGCCTCCATGGCCGGCTATGCGGACCAGCGCGCCCTGGTCACGGTCAAGGGCTCGAACCTGATGGCGGTCGCGCACCGGGTGACCGGCGCGCAGCGCAAGGCCCGCAACGGCCACGAAGGCGCGGTGATCTGGCTGACCGGGCTGTCGGGTGCCGGCAAGTCCACCATCGCGATCGAGGCGGAGAGCCGGCTGTTCGCGCTGGGCTACCAGGTCTACGTGCTGGACGGTGACAATGTGCGGGCCGGGCTGAACGCCAATCTGGGCTTCTCGCCCGAGGACCGCGCCGAGAACATCCGCCGGGTCGGCGAGGTGGCGGCCCTGATGGCGGATGCCGGCCTGGTGGTGGTGACGGCGTTCATATCGCCCTACCGGTCGGACCGCGACCGCGCCCGCAAGGCCGCCGGGGCAAGGTTCTGCGAGGTGCATATCTCCGCAGACCTGTCGGTCTGCGAGGAACGCGACCCGAAAGGGCTCTATGCCCGCGCCCGCGCCGGCGAGATCCAGGACTTCACCGGCATCGACGCGCCCTATGAGCCGCCGGAGGCGCCCGAACTGGTGCTGGACACCGGCCGCGAGACCGCCGAGGCGTCGGTCGACCGGCTGGTCGACTTCATCCGCGCCCGGGTCGGTCCCGGCGGCGGCTGAGCGGGACGACAGGCCGGGTCGAACACCTCCTGCGCTACAGCGCGACGGCCAGCAGAACCACCACGATCAGCGGGACGCCAAGCAGCCAGAGAAGCAGATAAAGCATCGGGATTCTCCTTGTCGCGGCTCAGAAGCGGCGGGCGATGAAGCGGAAGACCGTCTGCTCGTCGCGATGCCGTCCGCCGATGCCGGCGGCGACCCAGGCGGCCGCCCCTGCGATCAGCAGCGCGGCGGCAAGCACGAAGGCGCCCAGCACGGTCGCCGTCCGGGCGGTTCGCGCCGCCTCCTCCGCCCTGGCCTGCAGCTGGCTCCAGCTCTCCGCCAGATCCGACACGCGGGCCCGGGCCTGCTCTTCGCTGAGGCCCAGTTCCTGCTGCAGGACATTGGCCATGTAGGCCCTGTCGCTGTCGGAGATCCCCACTGCCGCCGCGTCCTGCCCCGTTCCGGCGGGTCCGGCCGTGCCCTCCAGCATCAGGCCGAATTCGTCCTGCAGCGCGCGGCGCTGCTCGGCATCGCCGTTGCCGCCCTGGACCGGGCGCAGCAGCCGGCTGAGAGCCAGTTGGAAGCCGGGTTCATCGATCGCGCGGGTCGCCGCCTGCACCGTCGTGCCGGCGCCTTCGGCGACGCCGGACACCGCGGCGGCCCCGGTACGGCTGGCGCTGTCCACGCCGGAGGCCAATACGAATGCGCCAAGAATCACGCCCAGCGCCCAGACCGTCAGGCCATGGGCACCGTCACGCAGGTCCGATTCATGCTCCGTCGCGTCATAGGCCCGGCGCCGCAGGCGGCCGGTGACATAGGCCCCCAGCATGAAGCTGGAAACGGTGACCCAGAGCACCCACAGGGCCATCCCGATCAGAAGCCCCGTCCCGCCGATTCCGTCGCTTCCGAACGGCGAGACCACGGAGAGCCCCAGTGCCGCACCGAATGTGTGCAGCACGAACGACACCGCGGTCGCGATCACGGCGCCGGCAATGATTGCCGGCCAGTCCAGATGCGCCGGCTGTCGGCCGGCGGAAGTGGAGACCTCTGCCATCTCTTTCCCCTATCGAATTCGTTCGTCCTGCCGGCGGCGCGGTTTCGTTCAGGCCAAGCCAAGCAGGGACAGAATGGCGAGCACGACGACGACAAGTCCCACCAGGTAAATGATCCCGTGCATCTATCCCTCACACGTCTTGATTCAGATGCGCTGGAAACAGCCCGGCTCTGCCGAAGTTCCTGACGCCGCGTCTGCGAAGCGGGTCGCGGCCCGTCTCCCCTGCCCGTCTCCCCCTGGCTGCCGGGCCGGGGTCCGGCACGGCGGGCGGACAGCCTGTGCATCCTCCTTCCGGCTAGTTGCCGGTTTCGTGATGGCGAAACCGCTACGCCTGGGGGATCATTCCGCGTTCCGGACGCACCGCGCCCGCCGACGCCCTGGTACCCGGGCGTGCCCGGTCCCGCGGTGCGGCAAACCCGTCAAGAGGCCAGACTTGTTCGACCCGGTGACGCTCGTCGTCGCGCTCGCCATCGCCCATATCGCCGGCACCGCTGCCCTGGTGGCCGTCTGGGCCGTTAACCCGCAGGTCCCGGGCATCGTCGCCTGGATCGTCGGCCGCGTGATGATCGGCATCAGCTTCGCCATGCTGCCCCTGCAGTTCGGTCTGCCGCGGATTCCGGTGGTGGTCGCCGCCGGTCTGCTGGCCGTCGCAGGGCTGATGGTGGCGACCGTCGGCTCCCGCCAGTTCATGGGACGCCGCCCGTTCCCCAGCTGGCTCGCCTGGGGGATGCCGCTGCTCTATGCGGCGATCCTCTGGACCCTGCTGGAGACCGGATCGGAGATTGCCCGCCAGATCAGCATCACATCGGCCGGTATCTTCGTCGTCTGCACTCTGAACGCGGTCTCGCTCTGGCCGGCCAGGGGCGACGCGGTCCGGGTATCGAGCCGGCTGATGTCCTGCGTCTTCGGCTACAACGCCCTGTTCTTCCTGGTCCGCGCGGCGTTCGGCGCGATCCACCCCTCACCGGAGACACAGTCCGAGGCCAGCTGGGACATCACCATCACGCTGCTGAACGCCCTGATCATCTCCGTCATGGTCGCCACCACCTACACGGCGATGGTGACCGAGTACCTGCAGGCGGACCTGAAGCGCCAGGCGGAGCTGGACCCGCTGACCGGGCTGCACAACAGGCGATCCTTCGATACCCGTGCCGGCGAAGCGATCCGGCGCGCCCGACGCTTCGGCGGCAGCCTGGCGCTGCTCTATCTCGACCTCGACCAGTTCAAGGCGATCAACGACCGCTTCGGCCATCCGGCCGGCGACGAGGTCCTGCGCAAGCTGGCGGAAATCGTCACCGCCTCGCTGCGCGACAGCGACCTGTCCGCACGCCTGGGGGGCGAGGAGTTCGCGATCCTGCTGCCGCGTGTCGATTGCCAGGCGGCCCTTGCCGTCGCGGAACGGATCCGGCACGGGATGCAGGACCTGCGCTTCGATGGCCATGGCGACCCGTTCCAGGTCACCGTCAGCATCGGCCTGGCGACCTTCGACCATTCCGGCGACGATCTGGACCGCCTGTCCCGCAGGGCCGACCAGGCGCTCTATCGCGCCAAGGAAGAGGGGCGCAACCGGACGGTCATCGGCACGGACTGAGAACCCGGCCGGCCTCCCCGGAACGCAGCATCGCGGAACCTTGCCGCCGCCGCACCGGTTGCCTGCTGGAGTTGAAGGGACAGGGCCTGGCGGGCCAAGGTCCCGCTTCAGCCCGGCACGAACGGCCCGGCGACCGCCGCCCGGCCAGATACCCAAGGGGAGTCCCGGCGATGCGCATCAGGCTCGGTTGCGAGATGAGCTACGACCTGCCGCAGGCGACACCGATGATCGCCATGCTGAATGTGCATTATTCGCGGGTCAGCTTCCTGGAGGTCCCGGACCTGCTGCGGACCGATCCGCCACTGCCGCTGGAGAGCTATCGCGACGGCTTCGGCAACTGGTGCAACAGGCTGGTCGCGCCGCCGGGACGCTTCACCCTGGGCACCGACGGCGTGATCCAGGATGACGGCCTGCCGGACCGCTGGGACCAGCGGGCAAGGCGGCACCCGGTCGAGGACCTGCCGCCGGACGTGCTGATCTACCTGCTGGGCAGCCGCTATTGCGAGACCGACCTGTTGATGGCCGAAGCCTGGCGCCTGTTCGGCCATTGCACCCCCGGCTGGCCGCTGGTGCAGGAGATCTGCGACTTCGTGCATCGCCACATCGCCTTCGGCTACGAGCATTCGCGCGCCACCCGCACCGCGGCGGAGGCCTATGCCGAAGGCGTCGGCGTGTGCCGGGACTTTACCCACCTGGCCGTCACCTTCTGCCGCTGCCTGAATATCCCGACCCGCTACTGCACCGGCTATGTCACGGATATCGGCGAACCGCCGCCCTATGCGCCGATGGATTTCGCAGCCTGGATGCAGGTGTTCATGGACGGCCGCTGGTGGACCTTCGATCCCCGCAACAACAGCCCGCGCATCGGCCGCATCCTGATCGCCCATGGCCGCGATGCCGCCGACGTGCCGCTGACCCACACCTTCGGCCCCAATACCCTGTCCGGGTTCCGCGTCTGGGCGGAGGAAGAGGCCGCATAGCAGCGGTCTCCGCAATGGCGATATCGGGCGGCAGTGGGCATCGCGGCCGACCCGCGCTATTGCTTTCTCCGCCATGTCACACTCCTCTGATCGGCCCGCAGACCAGCCCCCGCCCGAGACCGGTGCAGATGCCGCCCCGGGCCTGCGGGTCTATGCGATCTTCCACCTGAACATCGCCTTCTCCTCGATCGCGGAGGAGGCCCGCCCGGCGCTGGTCGCGCGCGCCTATGCGCGGCTGCTGGATCTGGCGGAAGCGGCTCCCGGCCCGATCGGCGTCGAGGCGACCGGCTATACCCTGGAGGAACTGGCGCGGCTTGCGCCGGACTGGATCGCGCGGCTGAAGGGCCTGGTGGCGGCCGGGCGGGTCACATTGATCGGCTCCGGCTATGCGCAGGCGATCGGCCCGCTGATGCCCGCTGCGGCCAATGCCTGGAACCTGCAACTGGGCCGGCAGGCCTATGCCGATCTGCTGGATGCCGCGCCGCGGCTTGCCCTGGTGAACGAGCAGACCTACGGCCCCGGCCTGCCGGCGCTCTATGCCGAGGCCGGCTATGAGGGCCTGGTGATGGAATGGGAGAACTGCTTCCGCGCCCATCCCGACTGGCCGCCGGCGCGGCGCTACGCCCCGCTGCGCGCCGCCGGCAGCGACGGCGCCAGCCTGCCGGTGATCTGGAGCCACACGATCCCGTTCCAGAAGCTGCAGCGGATGGCGCATGGCGAGTTCGAGCCGCAGGAATTCGCGACCTTCGTCGCCGGCCACCGGCCGCCGCCCGGCGGCGCGCGACGGGCGCTCTGCCTCTATTGCAACGATGCCGAGGTGTTCGATTTCCGCCCCGGCCGCTTCGAGGCGGAACCGGCCCTGGCGGCGGAGTCCGAATGGCAGCGCATCGCCGACGCCTTCGCCGCCGTCGCCGCGCTGGACGGCGTCGCCTTCACCGACCCGACGGCACTGCTGACCGAGGCGGCGGCCGGGCCGGCCCTGCGGCTGGAGTCCGCCTCTGTGCCGCTGCCGACGAAGAAGCAGGCGAAGTACACGATCCTGCGCTGGGCCGTCAGCGGCCGCTCCAGCTTCACGATCAACACCCGCTGCCAGCGCATCGCCGACCGCCTGGCCGCCGACCCGGCCGCCACGGCGGCACAGTGGAAGGAGCTCTGCTTCCTGTGGAGCAGCGATTTCCGCACCCACATCACCGCGGACCGCTGGTCGGCCTACAAGGCGCGGCTGGCCGGTTTCGAGGCGGCGCTCGGCCTGTCGCCGGAAGCGCCGCCGGCGCCGGCACCGGCGGTGCCCTCGGCGCCGGCGGAATCGCGCCTGCTGACGGTGGAGACGGCGGGCCTGGGGATCGCGCTGAACCGCCGCCGGGGACTGGCGGTGGAACGCTGCTGGCTGCCCGAGGCGCCGGGCAACTGGCTGTTCGGCACCCTCCACCTGGACCATTTCGACGACATCCTGCTGGGTGCCGACTGGTACAGCGGCAATGTCGTGCAGCAGAGCCCCGGCGCCCATCAGGTCACCGACCTCAACCCCTGCGCCGTCACCGTCGACGAAAGCGACCCGGACGCGGTGCAGGTGGCCAGTGTGATCGGCACCGCGCTGGGCCCGGTGGAGAAGCGCTACCGCATCCTGCGGCACGAACCGGAGCTGGCGCTGGACCTGGTGCTGCACTGGCCGGAGGTGCCGCGCGGCCTGCTGCGGCTGGGCTTCGTCACTCTGAACCCGGCCGCCTTCGATCGCCGGAGCCTGGCCTATGTCTGCCACAATGGCGGCCGGGTGCCCGACCGGCACGGCCTGTCGCAGGGCGAGGTCGAGCATGGCCGGCCGGTCTCCCTTCTGGTCTCCGCCGGCACCGCGCTCGGCGTCACCGAGGGCCGCTTCGAGATCGGCGACGACAGGCACAGGCTTTGCATTTCCTTCGACCGCGGTGCCGCCGCGCTGGTCGGACAGGTGACCTGCCGCAGCGTCGCCGAGACCTATTTCGCGCAGGTGGCCTTTTCCGCCGCAGAGGTGGACGATACCAGCCGGGCAGTGCAGGAGGGCGAGCCGCGCCTTCCCCTGCCCTTCCGCATCGGCTTCCGCATCCGTCTGGAGCGCGGCCCTGCGAGCTGACGAGACGCGACGGACCCGCACGTGACAGCACCCGAGAACACCGCCTGGCAGACCCCGGATGGCCCCTGGTTCATCGCCGAGGTGTCCAGCAACCATGCGACGGACCTGGACCGCTGCCTGGCCTTCGTCGACCTGGCCGCCGACACCGGCTGCGCTGCAGTGAAGTTCCAGCTGTTCAAGATCGACAGGCTGTTCGCCCCGGAGATCCTGGCGCAGAGCGAACGCCACCGTGCCCGCCGTGCCTGGGAACTGCCGGAGGCCTTCCTGCCCGACATCGCCGCCCGTGCCCGCGCGCGCGGCATCGCCTTCGCCTGCACCCCCTTCGACCTGGAGGCGGTGGCGGCGCTGCGCGACCATGTCGACTTCTACAAGATCGCCTCCTACGAACTGCTCTGGCTCGACCTGGTGCGGGCAGCGGCGGCCACCGGCAAGCCAGTGATCCTGTCGACCGGCATGGCGACGATGGCGGAATGCGAGGCGGCGGCGCAGGCCGCAAGCGATGCCGGCTGCCACGACCTGACGGTCCTGCACTGCATTTCCCACTATCCGGCCAGCGCGGCCGAGGCCAACCTGGCCGCTATCGCCACCCTGCGCGCCACACTCGGCTGCGCCATCGGCTGGTCGGACCACACGACAGATCCCGCGGTGATCCAGCGCGCCGTCCATCGCTGGGGCGCCGGCGCGATCGAATGCCATGTCGACCTGGAAGGCGAAGGCGCGGAATTCGCTGCCGGCCATTGCTGGCTGCCCGATGACCTGCGCCGGGTGATCGGCGAGATCCGCCGCGGTGCCGGCGCCGACGGCGACGGCACGAAGGGACCGGTGCCTGCCGAGGCGGAAGAGCGCGAATGGCGCGCCGACCCGGAGGACGGGCTGCGGCCGCTGAAATACCTGCGCAGCACCTGGAAGGCCGCTTCGTGAGCGTCCAGAGCCGCAAGGTCGCCGCGATCATCCAGGCGCGGATGTCGTCCAGCCGGCTGCCGGGCAAGGTGCTTCGGCCGCTGGCCGGCATGCCGGTGCTGGAACATGTCGTGCGCCGCATGGCGCGCGCGGAGACCGTCGACACAGTTGCGATCGCGACCTCCACCGATCCCAGCGACGATGCCCTGGAGCGTTTCGCCGACGGGCTTGGCATTCCCTGCATCCGCGGCCCGCTGGACAATGTGCTGGAGCGGTTCGTGCTGGCGGCGGAGGCGCTGCAAGCCGACGTCGTGATCCGGGTCACCGGCGACGCGCCGCTGGTGGATCCGCGCCTGACCGACCTGATGGTGCGGGCGATGGTCGAAGCCGATGCCGATTTCGTCGACCTGCAGACCGGCGGCCTGGTCAGCGACGAAGGCTATACCCCGATGAGCCGTCGCGCCCTGGACCGGCTGGCCGCGGAACATGGCGACCATCCGGCGGCCCGCGAGCATGTCAGCGGCTATCGCCGGGTGGATCCCGGCTTCGGTCGCACCCTGGACCTGCCGCTGCACGAGGATCGCGGCGTGGAAGGCGCCCGCCTGTCGGTCGACACCCCCGACGACCTCGCCTTCATGGAAGCGCTCTACGCGGCGCTCGAGGTCCCGGCGCCGGAGGCGGAGATGACGGAGGTGCTGGCGCTGCTGCGCCGCCGCCCCGACCTGCTGGCGATCAACGGCCATGTGCGGCAGAAGAGCGTCGACCATCGCGGCCTGTCGGTGCTGATCCGCTGCGACGGCGGTGCCGGCCTGGGGCTGGGCCATGTCCGCCGTTGCCTGGCAGTGGCGGAGCGGTTGCGCGACGAACAGGGGGCCGTCGTCCATGTTGCCGTTATTCGCGATGCGGCGGCGGCCGCATTGTTCGCCGAACGCGACTTCCGGGTGCATCGGCCTGCCAGCGGCAATGCCGACGGCATCGCGGCCGGCGCCGAGGCGGCCTGGCTCCGCGACCTGGCCGCCAGCCACCGCCACCAGGCCATTCTGCTGGACGTGCGGACCGGACTGACCGCGACGCAGGTCGAAGGCCTGCGCGGGACCGGCCGGGTGGTGGCGGTGCTCGACGACCCGTCGCCGCGGCGCCTGGTCGCCGATCTGGCCTTCTATCCGCCGCCGGCGCCGGAGGACGCGCCCGGCACGCTGGACTGGACAGGCTACCGCGGCCGGCTGCAGGCCGGCTGGCAATGGATGCCACTGGCACGGAGCTTCTCGGCACCCCGGCCTGATTCCGGCCCTGCCTGCCGCTCCGGAGGGGTGCTGCTCAGCCTCGGCGGCGCCGACCCCGAAGGCCTGGCGCCCCGGGCCGTGGCCGCCCTGCGCGACCTGCCCGCCCTGGCCTGGCTGGAGCTGATCGCCGGCCCCGCCGTGCCCTGGCTGGCCGAGGCTGCCGCGATGGAGGACGGCCCCGTCACCGTCCGCCGGGGCTGCGACAACCTGGCCCCGCTTCTGGACCGGGCCGCCCTGGCGGTCATCGGCTTCGGTGTCACCGCCTACGAAGCGGCGGCGCGCGGCCGCGCCAGCATCCTGCTTTGCCGCTCCGACGCCGACCTGGCGACGGCGGGACGCTTCGCCGAGGCGGGCATCGCCGCCCTCGTGGACCTGCGCCGCCGCGACTGGGCGGCGGAGGCCGCAAGCCAGGCTGCCACCCTGCTGGCCGATCCCGACGGGCTCGCTGCGATGGGGGAGCGGGCCGCCGCCCTGGTCGACGGACGCGGCGCCAGCCGCATCGCGGCCTGCCTGGCCGAAGCGGTGCGCCACCTGCCGATGGCGCAACCCGCCTGACTGCAAATGGAAGTCGCATTACCCGGCAGAATCTGCCGGGTCAGGCGGCAGATCCTGCCGGGCCGGCCAGCGGATCGCCATCGCCGCTAGGCAGAATCTGCAGCCTGACGGTGCGGTAGACCCAGTCGATCCGGCGATCCAGTTCCGCCTTGTCCGTCGCGGTGGCGATGAAGACGCCAAGCCGGTGGGCATGGCTGACCGGCGCCGGCACCTCGTCGCCCGGCCGGTACCAGAGTTCCAGCTTGTGGATCCAGGGCTGCCGCGCCACCTCGTCCAATCCCTCCACCGCCTGCAGGCGGCCCGGCCCGCCAATGAAATAGCGGTTGCCAACCGCCTGCCTGGGCGGCGCCGTCAGGACGGAAAAGTCGGGCGTGCGGCCGAGCGCCAGGTCGATCGCGGCAGGCACGTAGTTCACCCCGGTGCAGAGCGGCACCAGGCTTTCGCAGAAATCGCCGCCGGACAGCCGCGCCGCCATCTCGATCAGCAGCGGCCCGTCCGGTCCCCAGACCACGTCGCCCTTCGCGGTGCCGTCGCTCAGCCCAAGCGCCGCGGCGGCGCACGCCAGCAGCTCGTCGACCTGCGCCTGCCCCGCCGCGTTCAGGGCGGTCGGCATCCAGGCGCCGTTCTCGATGATCCGTGGCGCCAGCCGCTGCAGCCATTCATAGTTGCGGTCGGCAAAGCCAGGGGTCACGCCGCGGCCGCGATGGAACACGGTCTCGGTGGAATATTGCGGGCCGGGCACGAATGCCTCGACCTGGACCCGGCCGGAAAAGGACTGCGCGAGCGCCGCTTCGAACAGGGCCGGCACCCGGTCGCGCATGTCCCGATCCACCAGGAACACCCCGCGCGAGCCCGACCGGTCCACCGGTTTCACAACCAGTCTTCCGCCGCGCGTATCCAGCGCCTCCTGCACGTCGCGGGCATCGCGCACCGCGGCGAACCAGGGGATCGGTACGCCGGCCCGCCGGAAGGCCTGCTTCATCTCGAACTTGTCGGTCGCCAGGCGCGCGGTCTCTGCCGAGACCGAGGGGGTGCCGAGATGCGCCGCCACCGCGGCCACGATCTCCGGAATGTCGCTGCCCATGGTGGTCACGCCGGCCGGGCGCTCGCCCTCGGTGATCAGGGCATCCAGACGGCCGCAGATGGCAGGCACGTCGCGGGTGGAAATCGCCTCGAAGCGGTCGGCGAATGGGGCCCCCTCCGCCTGCGGGTTCATGTCGAAGGCGAGGGTCCGCAGGCCCATCCCCCGGGCGGTCTGCAGCAGGAAGCGCTGGTCGCTGCCCGCGCCCAGGACCACCAGCAGCGGCGGCCTGTCGCCGCCGCCCTGCCCCGCTTCAGAGGCGGTCATAGCAGTCCGCGACGGCGACCTCTTCCCCGGCGATACCGTGGACCCGGTTGGCCATCTCCTCGACAAAGGCGCCGGTGGAGAGCAGCACGGCACCGATGCCGCGGCTGCGCAGGGCCTCCGGCGGCTCGACCGTCAGGCCGCAGAAGCGCGTGCCCTGCTTGCGCGGGTCGCCATCGACGAAGAAGTCGACCCAATCCTGCAGCGGCACCAGTTCCGCAAGCTGCAGGCTGTGCAGGCCGGCACCATAGACCGCTATCCGGCGCCCCTCATCCCGCCACCCCCGCAACAGGCCGGTGACCCGCGCCGTCACGCCGTCGACCAGGGCGGCCTGGCGCGACGGATAGCTGCTGTATTCCAGCGACGGGACCGGGCAGCGCGCTTCGATCTCCTCCATCGCCTCCCAATGGCCGGGCCGTGTCGGATAGTCGGCGCCGCGCAGGGCGCCCAGACGGATGCCGCCTTCGCGGAAACTGCTGCCCAGCGCGGCCCAGCGGAAGCCATGCCGCCGCAGCAGCCGCGCCAGGGTCGCCGGCGAGAAATGCGACAGATGCTCGAAGCTGAACCAGTCGGTCAGCGACGGGGTCGGCACCAGGGCGTTCGGCACCTCCACCATCAGCAGGCCGTCGGCCGCCAGATAGTCCAGCGCACCGGCGATCCCCTCGCCCGGATCCCAGAGATGCTCCAGCACTGAGATCATCACGACCGCGTCGAAGCGGCGGCCGAGGGCGGTGCCCAGGCCGCCCTGCACCACGTCCAGCCCGCGTGCCGCCGCCGTCTCCGCGGCCGCCGGAGACAGTTCCAGCCCGGACACCGCCATGCCATGGCCGCGCAGCGCCTCCAGCACCAGTCCCTGGCCGCAGCCGATATCCAGGACGGTCGCGCCGGCCGGCAGCATGCCGGCGATGAAGGCCGCCCGCATGCGGGCGTTCTGGCCGGCCCGGCTGCCGCCGCTCTCGTCGCGGAAGACCTGGCCCGAGCCATGGGTATCGGCCGTGTAGTACGCGGCCAGCGCGGCACGGTCCGGTCGCGGCGACAGGAACAGGAAGCCGCAATTGCCGCAGCCCTGCACCACCTGTTCGGTGCTTTCCGCCGCCCAGGGCAGTCGCTGCCGGAAGCGGTAGGCCGGGCTGGCGGCGGAATCGCCGCATACCTGGCATCGGATGATCGAGGCCTGGCCGAACGCGTTCGCGCCGGCGGCCGCCTGGGGCGCTGACATCATCTGCTCTGTGCTTTGGTTCACGGTACGGAGATTGCTAGAATTCGGCGGGTTCGGCCAGCAGCCGATGCCCGGCCGGTCGTTCCCCCTCCCACCGGCGCAAGCAGAGACAGGCGAGCCTTTCCCGATCATGGCGCCACGGCAGGACCCAGCTGACATGCAAGAAACGGTGCCGCAGGCGGCGCGCCGGGCAGAGCCGCGGGCCGATGGCCGCGATGCGGTCCTCAGCGTCGGCGCGGGTCCGGCGCAACTGCCCCTGATCCGTGCCGCCGCCGCGGCCGGATTCGCGATCTGGGCGATCGACCGGGCCGATATTCCGGCGGCCGCCGACCTGCTGGAGGCGCATCTGCGGATCAGCACTTTCGAGGCAGGGCCGGCCGTGGCGGCCGCGCGCGCGCATCCGATGGCGCAGCGCACCCGGGCCGTGATCCAGCGGACCTCCGGCCCCGCGCTGGCCACGGCGGCCGCCCTGGCCGCGGCACTGGATGTTGCCGGACCGCCCGCCGCCTTCTGCGCGGCGGCCGTGCGCAAGTCGGTGCTGCGCGAAGCCGCCACCGCACTCGGCCTGCCCTGCCCGGCCGGCCGCCTTGTCGCGGATCCGGAGCGCGACCTGCCGCCGGACCTGCCGCTGCATCGCGGCCTGCTCGCGAAACCCGACATGCCGCTACGCGGCAAGGCCGCCGTGGTGCGGCTGCCGGCACCGCCGGCGGGGACGCCGCGCGCGGTGGCCGCGTTGCTGCGCGACGCCGCGGAGGCCTCCGCCAACGGCAAGGTGGAGGTGCAGGACTGGCTGCCAGGGCAGGATATCGGCCTGCTGCTGCTGCTCGCCGGCGGAACGCCGGTTCTCGCCCTGGCCTACGACGAGATCGTCGCCCAGCAGGCCGACGGCTCCGTCCGCGGCCTGGGCCTGGCCGCACCTGCCACCGGCATGGGCGCCGGGCAGCTCACCGCCCTCGCTTTGCCCCTGGCACGGTCGCTGGGGATGGATCGCGGCTTCGCCTTCTTCAGCTTCCGGGCGGACGCGGGCGGCCGGGCCCATCTGTACGAGGCCAATCCGGGTCTCTGCGGCGATGGCATCGCCGACCTTCTGCTGCCGGGGCTGTTCCCCGGTTTCGACCCGTTCGCGGCCGAGATCGCCGCCTGGACGGGCGGCGATCCGCTGCCCGCCGGACCGCTTCCGGCGCCGGGGCCCGCCACCCTGCTGGGCACGCGGCTGCTGCCCGGCGACGCCGCAGCCAACGCAGCGGCGCTCGCGGCGGCGGCCAGCGCCGGCGGCGGGCGCTGGACGGCGGCGGCCGCGTAATGCCGACCCTTCTGCATATCGGCGCCGGCCAGCTCCAGATGCCATCGATCCGGGCGGCCCATGCCGCCGGCCTGAAGGTGATCGCCACCGACCGGGATCCCGACGCCCTCTGCCGGCACCGCGCCGACGGCTTCGTCCGCGTGGCCGCCGACGACACCGAGGGGATCCTGCAGGCGGCGCTGGATATCGACGACCTGGTGGGCATCTACACGGCGGGCGACCACGCGCTGCCGACCCTGGCCCGGGTCACCACCCGCCTGGGCCTGCCCGGCCCGTCGGTGGAGAGCCTGTCGATCCTGCTGGACAAGTCGCGATCGACGGAGCTGTGGCGCAGCCTGGGCCTGCGCACGACCGCAGGGCGGCGGGTCGCGGACCCGGACGATGCCCGCGCCGCCTTTGCCGAGATCGGCGGCCCGGCGATCCTCAAGCCCGCCGGGTCCAGCGGCAGCCGGGGCGTGCGCAGCATTGGCGAGGCCGCCGATATCGACCGTGCCTGGGCCGAGGCCAGCGCCTTCGGCAATGTCATCCTGCTGGAACGGCAGCTGCATGGCCGCCATGTCGACGTGAATCTCTGCCTGATCGAGGGCGAGGTGGTGCGCTGCGGGCTGCTCGACCGCTATTTCACCCTGCCGCCGCTGCATGTGCCGCTCTGGGGCCATCAGCCGGCGGATATCGGCGCGGCGGAAGCCGACGCGATCTACGCGCTGGTGGCGGAGGCCGCCCTGGCCGCCGGTCTCGATCAGGGCCCGGTCAAGGCTGACGTGGTGGTCAACGAGGACGGCCCGCACCTGCTGGAGGTCTCGCCGCGCTTTCACGGCGATGTCAGCTCCAGCCATGTCAGCCCGCTCGCGCTGGGCTGGCATCCGGCCCTGCCCTGGTTCCGCCATCTTGCCGGCCAGGACTGGCGGTCGGCGACGGAGGGCCCGCAGAAGGCCGGCCGGCTGATCGGCTGGCGCGCCGTCCTCAGTCCGATGGCCGGACGGTTCCTGCGGGTCGAAGGGCTGGAAAGCGCGATCGACATGGCCGGCATCCTGGACGTCATCGTCATCCGCCGGAACGGCCAGCTGGTACCGGCGGGCACGGACAACCGGGCGGTCATCGCCTTCGTGTTCGGCGAGGGCGAGAACTGGATCCAGCTCAAGACCCGGCTCAGCGCCGCGGCCGGCGCGCTGCGTGCCGTGATCGCCGGCGACAGCGCGCCGATGAAGGTCTGACGGGCGCCCGAACCATTGGGGAGTGACATCGAGAATGACAGGCGGGCGAGAATGACAGGTGAGACAGCCGCGCGGCCGGCGGATGCGCTGGACCTCCAGGCGCTGACCGGACCGGAGGCGCTGCAGGGCCGCAGCATCGCCGCCCTGAGAGACCTGGCGGATCAGGTCCGCGCCTTCCTGCTGTCGAGCATCTCCAGCACCGGCGGCCATATCGGCGCCAATCTGGGCACGGTGGAGCTGACCATCGCGCTGCATGCGGTGTTCCGCTCGCCCGAGGATGCGCTGGTCTGGGATACCGGCCACCAGGGCTATACCCAGAAGCTGCTGACCGGCCGCCGCGACCTGTTCGCCAGCCTGAACAGCTATGGCGGCATGAACCGCTTCCTGACCCGCGCGGAAAGCGCGCACGATCCGATCGAGGCGAGCCATGCCGGCACCGCCCTGTCGATCGCGCTGGGCATGGCCCGCGGCCGTCGGCTGGCCGGCACGGCCGGCCGGGTCGTCGCCATCGTCGGCGACGGCGCCCTGGCGGAAGGCATCGCGCTGGAAGCGCTGAACGATGCCGCGGTCGATCCCGCCCCGCCGATCCTGGTGGTCAACGACAACGGCTATGCGATCAGCCCCGGCTATGGCGGCCTGCACGACGCGCTGCAGGACGGCGCGCGGGCGGCGCAGATCTTCCGGGGCTGGGGCTTCACCAGCATCGGCCCGGTGGACGGCCACGACATCGCCGCCCTGCTGCCGGCCCTGCAGGCCGCAAAGGAGAATGGCGGACCGGTCGTGGTGCATGTCCGGACGGTGAAGGGCCATGGCTGGCCGCCGGCCGACGGCCACCCGTTCCGGCAGCATTTCTCGTTTCCCTTCGATCCGGAGAGCGGCGCCGCCGCGGTACCGCCGCCGGCGCCTGGCTATCCCGACGTGGCCGCGGAGGCGGTGGCTGCGGCGATGGAGGAAGACCCGCGGATCTGCTGCATCACGCCGTCCACCCTCTATGCCACCGGGCTGGCCAAGGTCTTCGCCACCTGGCCGGAGCGCTGCTTCGATCCCGGCATGGAAGAACAGCATGCGATGAGCATGACCGTCGGCCTGGCCCTTGCCGGACGGGTGCCGGTGATCGCCTATCAGTCGACCTTCATGCAGCGGGCCTTCGACCAGCTGATCCACGACGTCTGCTTCATGAACCTGCCGACCCTGATCCTGACCTTCCGGAGCGGCTTCAGCGGCTACGACAATCCGACCCACCACGGCATCTACGACCTGCCCTATCTGCGCGCCCTGCCGAACCTCAAGGTCCATGTCCCGAAAGACGCGCATGAGGCACGCCGCATGGTTGCGGCCGCCCTGGCCACCCTGTCCGGCCCGACCGTCATCGCCATGCCCTATGGCCCGGCGCCGGAGATCGATGCCCGGGTCGCCACCCTGGACGATGCGGCCGTCTTCCGGCCGGAAGTGCTGCGCGACGGCGGCAATCCGCTGATCCTTGCAGCGGGCCAGAAGTTCGAGGCCGCCGCTGCCGCCGCCGACCGGCTGGCCGCCGCCGGCTACGAGACCGGCCTGGTGAACATGCGGACCCTCGACCCGCTCGACGCCGGCTGGCTCGCCGAACGCGCCGCCCGGGCGGCGCGGATCGTGACGGTGGAGGAATATGTGCTGCCCGGCGGCCTCGGCGCCGCGGTGGCCGAGATCCTGGCGGACAGCGACCTGCTGCGCCCCCTGCTGCGTATCGGCATCCCCCTGTCCTTCGTCGAACCCGGCAGCAATGCGGAGCTGGAGGCGGCCTACGGCCTGGACGAAGCGGGGATCCTGGCGGCGATCGGCGCTCGCTGGCCCGACCTCGCCCTGGGCCCGGCCGCGTGAGCACTGGCCCCGTGAGCACTATTCTGGCCGGCAGCGCCGCCCTGGTCAGCGGCGCCGACCGCGGCATCGGCGCCGGCATCGCGCGCCGCCTCGCGGAGGCCGGCGCATCCGTGGCCATCGGCTACCGCCGCGGCCGCGACGGCGCGGAGACGCTGGCCGCAGACCTGACGGCGACCGGCCTGTCCGCACGGGCCGTACCGCTGGACGTGGTCGACCGCGCCTCGGTGCAGGCGGCAGTCGCGGCAACGGTGGAGGCCTTCGGGGGCCTGCATATCCTGGTCAACAATGCCGGCTACCTGAACCGGGTCGATTTCGCGGAGATCGACCCGGAGGACTGGGACCATACCCTGGCGGTGAACCTGCGCGGGCCGTTCCTGCTGTGCCAGGCGGTGCTGCCGCACCTGAAGGCCGCCGGCCGGCGCGGTCGCATCATCAACATCTCGTCGATGGGCGGGCAGTTCGGCGGTACCAAGGCAGTGCCCTATGCCGCGTCCAAGGCGGCGCTGATCAGCCTCACCAAGTCGCTGGCGCGGCTCTATGCCGGCGACGGGATGACGGTCAATGCGATCGCCCCGGGCCTGATCCGGACGGAAATGATGGCCGCGGTCGTCACCCCGGAGGAGGAGGCACAGGCGATCGCCGACGTGCCGCTGCACGAGATCGGCCTGCCCGGGGACATCGCCGAGGCAGCCCTCTACCTGGCGGCGGAGAGCGGCCGCTACGTCACCGGCCATGTGCTGAACGTCAACGGCGGCATCCATATCGGCGCCGGGATGTGACGCGGGCCGCGGTCAACGCCAGGCAAAGGTGGGCTGCTCCAGTTCCGCCACCCGGGTCACCCGGCCCGCCAGCACTTCCCGGAACTGGTACAGCAAAGCTGCGGTGGGCGCATGGATCAGGCGCTCCTGCAGCCGGAAGCGCACCACCTTGCGGTCGCTTTCCGGGATCGTCACGAAGTCGACCGCATCCTCGACCGTCAGGTCTGCCAGCGGGATCAGATGGATCGAGGCGACCTCGGCCGGATCCGGTCGGAACGCCGGCGCCGCCCCGCCCCAGATGACCAGCGGCGTGATGTGATAGCCGGACCGTGTCGGATAATCGTCCAGCAGTCCGAGGACCCGGGCCGGCGGCAGGTCCAGCCCGATCTCCTCCGCTACCTCGCGCAGGCCGGCGGCGACGGCCGTCTCGCCCGGTTCGCAGCGGCCGCCCGGCAGCGCCCACTGGCCGCCATGACGGCGCAGGCCGGCGGCGCGCCGGGTCAGCACGACGGACCAGCCGTCCGCCTGGTGCACCAGCAGGATCGCGACGGAAGCGGCTTTGAGATCGGCGGCATCTGGCTGCCCGCCATGCCGCGGAAATGCGGACAGGCGCACCGCCAGTTCCGCCACCACCCCGTCCGGGTCGGCAGACAGGTCGATGCGGCCCCGCTCGATCCTTTCCCGGTCGATCCTGTCCCCGCCCTGCCCCATTGCGACGGTCAGGCCGAGGCGCGGTCGCGCCGGCCCGCCGCCGGGTTCATTGCCGACAGGACGGCGACCGGATTGTTGCGGCGGAAACCCGCGCGCGCGATCTCCCGCGTGCGCCGGAATGTCTCCCGGTGGCGGTCGAAATCCGCCAGCGCATCGACCAGCGTGGCGGCGATGCCGGCCGGGCTGGCCTCCTGGAAGCAGGCAGGCGTCAGGTTGTGGACGTCCATCCAGCGCGCCATCTTGCTGGCGGCCGGGACCACGGCGACGGTGCCCAGGAAGGCGCAGTCGTCGAAAACGCCCGACATGACATGGCGGTACCTGTCGCCATAGGGCAGGCAGACCATGTCCGCGCGCTCCAGGAAGGCGCAGTAGGCGGCACTGTCCAGGGCACCGAACAGCAGGTCCACCCGATCCTGGCCGTCATGCCGGCGCCCCAGGTCGCGCAATGCCTGCTCGACCGCGGGCGCCATCCGCCCGCCGGCATGAATGGTGAAGCGCACATCGTCGCGCTGTTCCAGGACCTGCTGCACGATCTCCACGATGCGGTGCCAGCCCTTCTCGCCCTCCGCCAGCCCGCCGGAGCCGAGAAAGGCGATTGTCCTGCGGCCGACCGATGCCGGATCGGCCTTCTCATGGTCGCCGCCCTGGTACATCGACCGCAGCGAGTGGAAGCGGATGCCGTCCGCGCCCAGGGAATCCAGCAGGCTGCGGCTGGGGAACGGCTCTTCGTAGAAGACCGCATAGCGGTTGCGCCGGTCGCGCGGCACCTGCCGGAACATATAGCGATAGGCGGAGCGCTTGAACTCGTTGGGCACGACGATGCTGTCCAGCAGGTCGAAGCCGGCATCGTCGATCGCCACCTGGTCGCGCCGCAGGGCGCGGCCGACCGTGTCGTCGAGTTCCGCGGACAAAGTGCAATAGATGCCCACCGGGCAGGCCAGGCCGGCCGCCGCGTCCTGCAGCCAGCGGCCATAGCCCAGCACATTGCGGATCGTGGCCGTGGTCAGGAGGATCAGGTCCTCCGGCGCGAAATGCCCGGCGTCGAGCCGTGACAGCCCGTCATGGCATTGCAGGTTGGCCTGCGACGCGTCGGTGACGAAATGGCCGATCCTGTCGTTGGGACGGGTGTCGTCGAACAGCGCGGTGAAGCCCGTGCCCGGCGGCAGCGATGCCGGATCGAAGGCGGCGTGGCCATAGCTGTGCATGGCATAGCCATGCTGCCGGCACAGGTGCCAGAGCGCGGCATGCTGGCTCAGGTAATGGCCCGCGACGCCGCGCAGCGCCGGATCGATGACGTGCAGGACGGGCGGCATGGGGTAGCGGCGCGGGACGAGCGGCCGGGATCAGGCGCTGGCCGCAGCCTGGACGGCCGCTTCCGGACCGGCAAGCAGCCGGTGCACGCCTTCTGCGTCCAGCCAATGGGCATTGGTGTCGGAGGCGTAGCGGAAGCCCTCCGGCACCGGCTTCGCGCCCAGCGCCACGTAAGGTGTGCGCTTCCACCAGCGGAACAGCGGCTCGATCACGTAGCGGTCCTGCAGTTCGATGGTCTGGCGGGCATCGTCCTCCGTCACCAGGACCTCGTGCAGCTTCTCGCCCGGACGGATGCCGATCACCCGGTGCGGCAGACCGGGCGCCAGGCTGTTGGCCAGGTCGAGCACGTTCATGCTGGGGATCTTCGGCACGAAGATCTCGCCGCCCTGCATCATCGCCAGGGAGGAGACGACGAAATCCACCCCCTGGCGCAGGGTGATCCAGAAGCGGCTCATCCGCGGATCGGTGATCGGCAGTTCCGTGGCGCCCTGTCGCAGCAGGCGGTCGAACAGTTCCACCACGCCGCCACGGGATTCCATGACATTGCCGTAGCGCACGACGGAAAAGCGGGTGCCGACGGAGCCGGACATGTTGTTGGCGGCGATGAAGATCTTGTCGGAGGCCAGCTTGCTGGCGCCATAGAGATTGATCGGGTTCGCGGCCTTGTCCGTCGACAGGGCGACCACCCGCTCAACCCCGCAGCGCAGCGCGGCGGTGACGACGTTCTGCGCCCCCTCGACATTGGTCTTGATGCACTCGAACGGGTTGTACTCCGCCGCCGGCACATGCTTCAGCGCCGCGGCGTGGATAACGAAATCCACCTCCCGCATCGCCAGCTCCAGCCGCTCGACATCGCGCACATCGCCGATGAAGAAGCGCAGCGCCCGGGCATCCCTGCCGTCCAGCGCGGACTGCATCTCGTACTGCTTGTATTCGTCGCGGGAGAACACGATCAGCCGCTTCGGCTTCGCGCGGGCCATCAGTTCCTCGACGAAACGGCGGCCGAACGACCCGGTCCCGCCCGTCACCAGGACGGACTTGCCGGCAAAGCTGCTGAAATCCTCTACCGCCGCGAAGTCCTGGCCAATGCTGATCGCCGGCGCGGCGGCAACCGTCCGCAGCTTGGTGACCCGGCCATTCTTCCCCGCCCCACGGCCATTGCTGCCGCCGGCGCTGCCGTTCCTGCCCTTGCCGCTGCCGTTCTGAGCCATGCTCGGGGATACTCCCGTTCCTCACTGTGCGCCGGCCATCCGGTCCGCCGGGCCGGCCCGTCGCCTGCCTCGCCGAGCCCGCCCCCATACCATCGATGGGGCAAGGCCAGCGTGGCCTACAACCCGGCAAGGAGCAAGAAAGAGGCCAGATCAATACGGCAAGATGATCCATTCAAGCCGTTAATGAAGCGCAAAGACGACAGCGACGATCGACCCTGCCGCACCGCGAATCGTCAGTCGAACAGGCCCAGGGTGTTGAGAACCGTGTTCGTCGGCTCCGCCGCCGGCCGGAAGATCGCGTCGATCTGGGTGAGCTTCTGCTGCGCGCCCAGGCTGAGGACGACGAGCGCGATCTCGTTGCGCGACTCGATGGCCTTGTCCAGCGCCTGCTGCTCGGTGAGCTGGCGCCGGATGGTGTCGTCGACCTTGCCCTGTGCCGCCTCGACCTGCGTGACGGCCTTGTCGTACTGGTACTGCGCCTGGATCAGGGTGCCGTTGAGTTGCCGCTCAGCGGCATTCAGGGTCTCCAGAGCCGTGTTGATGTCGGCCACCGCCGCGTCCTGGAAGGCCTGGCTGTCCAGGTTGCCGTAGACCCAGGAGCTGGCCACACCGAGGCCGCCCTTGTTCACCGTGCCGGTGAAGGTCTGCTTGTCGACCCCGTCGCCGACGCTGAAGGTGATCTCGCCGCCCGCTTCGGACTCGTAATTCACCTCGGTGACCAGGAACTTCTCTTCGTTCAGCTCCAGCTCGTTGTCGCGGAACTCCGGCCGGATCTTCTCGCCGCTGTCCAGTTCCACGCTGTAGGTCGCACCGAGGGAGCGCGAATAGATGTTGAAGCTGCTCTGGCCCAGGCTGACGGTGTTGGAGCGGGTGCCGCTGCCGTCGACCGACAGCCAGCCGATCAGGTTGTTCTGGTCCTGGGAGGCGTCCTGCGCCTTCAGGTTGATGTTGTAGAGCGCATTGTCGAAGGCCGCGCGGTCGCCCGTGGCGGCCGCGGCGCGTGCCTCGAACAGCGAATTCCGGATGTCGATGATGCGGTCGAGCGAATTCTCGAGATTGGCCTTGGCATCGCCGGCCTCGATCTTGTCGGAGGTGAACGCGGTCACCGACTTCTGCACCCGCACGACCTCTTCCTGATGACGGAAGGTCATCGCGGCGGTCTCGCGCTGGGCACGAATCGTGTTCTGGGCCTTGGTCAGGGTGTAGGCCCGGTTCACGTTGAATTCGGCCTGCCGGAAACCGAAGTCGAAATTGAAGAAGTCGGACGCCATCGATCCACTGCGTTTTGCCCAGGCCGCAATCGTCGCGAACCCGAGAAACAAAATGCAAATCCCGCGCCACATGGCGGGGAATCTGGGGTTTCAGCCTGGGGTCCAGGTGCCCGGCGGCACCCCGCCGGTTCAGTCGAACAGGCCGAACCGGTCCAGGATGGTGTTGGTCGGCTTTGGCGCCGGCCGGAAGATCGCGTCGATCTGGGTCAGTTTCTGCTGCGCGCCCAGGCTGAGAACGACGAGCGCGATCTTTGTCTTGGCCTCGATCGCCTTGTTCAGCGCCTGCTGCTCGGTCAGCTGTGCGCGGACGGTATTGTCGACCTTGGTCTGGGCAGCCTCCGCCAGCGTCTTCGACTTGTTGTAGCGGTATTCCGCCTGGATAAGCGACGCGTTGAGTTCGCGTTCCGCTGCGTTCAGGCGCTGCAATGCGCCGTTGACATCCCCTACAGCCAAGTCCTGGAACTCCTGGCTATCGAAATTGCCGTAGACCCAGGAACTGGCGATCCCCAGTCCGCCCTTCTTCACCGTACCGGTGAAAGTCTGCTGCTCTTCGCCCTCGCCGACCGTGAAGGTGATCGCGCCGTCGGATTCCGAGACGTAGTTCAGCTCATTGACCAGGAACTTCTGGCCGTTGAGCTCCATCTCGTTCTTGCGGAATTCCGGCCGGATGCGCTCGCCGTCGTCGAGTTCCACGGCGTAGGTGGCGCCCAGCGACCGCGATGCAATGTTGAAGCTGGCCGGTCCCAGTTCCACTGTCCTGGACCGCACCCCGTTGCCGTCGACCGCCAGCCAGCCAATCAGGTTATGGCTGTCCTGAGAGGCATCCTGAGCCTTGCGGTTGATGTCGAAGAGCGCATTGTCAAATCCTGCGCGCTCGCCCAGCTTGGCGGCTGCGCGCGCCTCGAACAGCGAGTTGCGGATGTCGACGATGCGGTCCAGGGCGTTCTTGAGGTCTGCAACCGCGTCGCCTGCCTCGAACTTGTTGGCCAGGTTCTTGGTGACCGGCTGCTGCGCCTTGACGATCTCCGCCTGATGGCGGGCCGACATGGCGCCAATCTCCTTCTGGGACTGAATCTTCAACTGCCCCGCCGTCAGGGTGTAGGCGCGGTTGATGAAGAACTCGGTCTTGCGGAAATTGAACTCGAAACTGCCGAAGATGGTCGATGCCATCGCTGTGAGCCCTTGCCAGGGATCCGGAACATGCACCGTTGCGCTGTCCGATCCCGCGACGGCTGACGTTCCGCGGGTCGAACCCACCGCCAGAGCCCATGCCGTCCCTGTCGGGCCGATGATGTGTCGGGCGGCCGGGGCCCGCAAGGGTGGTCCGCCCGCATTCCACCGGGGACCGGCCCGGCCCCGCTGCGTCATCGCTTGACGCCTGAGTCTACATGCATCCGCCGTGCCGGATTCCGGAGATTGCCGGGCGTCAGGGCACGAAAATCAGCTTTTCGGATGTGCCGGCGGCAGGGACCGCCGGCACGCCGTCGTGCGATCAGGCAGAAGAAGAGCGTTCGCGCCGGGGTCCCTGCCCCGGCGCGCCGATCCGTTCGGGACCCGCCGGACGCACCTCGCCTGTCGGCCAGCCGCCCGCCCACGGCGCGCCTGCATGACCCGGCCGGATTCGTCCCGTCACCCCGGCGACATCGGAACAGCTGCGATCAGGCAGCGATCGATGCGACGAAGGGGCGGACCCCGGTAGACGCTCTTTGGCGTCTTGCCATCATTTTCTGCGAGGGAACGGCACCGGCTGCACCCGCCGGCCCGTCCTGGTCGTGTGCGGCGATCCGATCGCCGCGGCCCGCTCAAGCGAGAACGGATCTCTCGCCTTTGCCACCACCCGTGGGCGTATCCGCCGATATCGTCTGGTTCGAGCCGGTGGCAGCAGTCCCGATCGCCGGCGCGGACCCGTTGGGTCCGTTGCTGGCGCCCGAAGCGGAGTCCTCGCTGGAAGCGGAGCTTCCCGGCGAGCCGCCTGGCGTGCGGTCCGAAGTCTCGGATCCGGACAGGGAGAGTCCGGACGATCTGGCCCGGTACTCGTCGACAGCTTGCTTCGACGGCACCTGGCGGATCACCGCGCCCGTTTCGGCATCGCGATACTGGATGATCGCAAGCCCCAGTTCGTGGTCGAACTGGATGAACGGGCTGAAGTAACGCGCATTCTGCTGACTACCGTCCGATGCCGGAGCGACAGCGGAGGTCTCTAGCCCTTCCGCCTTCGGCGGAAAACTGGATGGGGGCGTCGTGCGGGCGCTATCAAGAGCTGATACCACCATTGCACTGCCCTCCTTTTCTAGAGGCAATACCATGATGGCACCGGGGGTGCGTCCGGTCAACTACAATTTAAGACAAAACTGAAACGGGAAATTTTAACGAAAAAGCCTAACTTCCTGTTAATGCGACGGCTTCGTCGGCATCGGTAAGGACATCGTCGACCGTCAAGCCGATCTCCTGGATGACGAAGCGCATCTCCCGCATCATGTGGCGCATGATGCGGTCGGCCTCTTCCCGGTACAGAGTGTAGATCGCCCGGCTGGTCGCCGGATCGCTGGCGCGGCTGCCGAAATACATCCCCACCCGCGCCAGGGCCCGGATGCTGCCGCCCATCGTGGCGAAGGCGCCCTGGTGCAGGGCCTGCGCCTTCATCAGCAGGATATGCATCCGGGCGAAGGACTCCGAGAACGGCTCATCGGCATCCGCGCAGTCGCGCAGGATCTGCGACACCCCGTCCGTCAGGTCCCGGCAATCGCCCAGGAAGCCCGGCAGGTTCGCCGCCCGGATCAGGTCGTCGCCGGTGTAGGGCGCCATCCGGCGCTGGATCTCCGCCAGCAGCGCGGGGCGGTCCAGCGGCGGGTTGTGCAGACGCACCGAGGTCGGCAGCCGCGGGATCGTCTCTTCGACGATGGCGCCGTCGCTGCAGTTGAACACCGTGATGACCCGGTTCTTGATCACCTGGGTCAGCATCATGCGCGACAGGTCCAGCGCCCAGCTGGTCTGGGCATCGCCGCCGAAATTGGCGCGCACCTTCAACGGGTAGCGGAAGCGGTCGTCGCCCATGCCCAGGTCGAAATAGATCGAGCCCTTCGCATGGTGGCGCTTGTCGACCCGCTTCCCGCAATCGACGCCGAACAGGTAGAAGGTCCGGAAGCCCAGGATCGAGAAGCAGGACAGCCCCGAATTCACGCAGGTCGGCGCGACGCCGAACAGCTCCTTCAGCCGCCCCCGGAACACCTTCGACGAGGAAATCGCATCCCGCAGGAAGAAATCCGCCTTGCCGAACAGGTCCGCAATCCGCGGATCGCACGAGGTGGAGCCGATGAAATGCACCTGCGACAGGTCGAATTCGCTGCCGATCCGCCGCATCAGGTCGAACACGACGGGGACGTTCTCCAGCTCCACATGATAGTCAGGGGTGATGCCCTGGCGCAGCAGCACGGACAGGGCGGTACCGCAGCTCACCACGATCGCCCGGTCGCGCAGTTCGCGCACCACCGGCACCGCCTCGTCCAGGGACGGGCCGGAGCCCACGATGAACACCGGTTCGGGCCGCTCCACCCGCGGCTGGCCGTCGATCAGCCCGCCGCTGCGGCCGATGAAGTTGCCCGCGGTGTTCCGGATCATGACCATTTCGTCCTCGAAATAGCCGATCGCCAGGAACATCTCGTGGATCTTCTCCTGCAGCAGCTTCTTCGCTTCGTTCAGCGACCACAGGCCGTGATGCTGGAAGATGAAGCTGCCGTCGAGGAAACCCGGGCCGTTCCGCTCCACGAAGATCTCCACCATGGACTGGATCGCCTTCGGATCGTCCAGGGTGACGAAATCGACAACCCCGCCGCGCGTCTCGACACTGTCCAGCAGCGCCTCCCAGTCCACCACCTCCAGCGAATGGGCCAGCACCTGGACCATCGGCTCGATGAACAGGACGAAACTGGCCTCAGTTTCCGCCACCAGCCGCTCCAGGCCATGGCCCAGCCCGACGCCGTAGACGAACAGAAATGTCTTGCCCCGCAGCGGGTAGACCGGCACCTCCTCCGCCTGGTTGGCACGGGTCAGCGCCAGCATGTGGCGGGTCATCCGCTTCGAGAGCGGGCTTGAAAGGCCCATGGAATCCGGCGAACCGAGCGCGAAGCGGTGCGGCGAAGCCAGATAGGCATCGAGCTGGCGCCGCGTGCTCTCCCGCCCGTCGGCGCCGTAGAAGCGCTTGCCGTCCAGCGAGACGTCGATCAGCGTCTCCCCGTCCAGGATCGGCACCAGATTGGCGATCGGCTCCGCCAGCTTGTCGGCCAGGACCGGGAAGCGCTGGCGGATCGCCGCCAGGGACCGCGCGCGATCAGCCATGCGCCACTCCCCTCTGCGTCGCCGCCGCGTCGCCGCCGGAGGCGGTCAGACGGCCGCGGATCGCCTGCTCCAGCCGGTCCGCCAGGACCGAGGCGGACAGGTCGCGGCGCCGGTCCCGGGCGCGCAGACCGTCGCGCAGCTGGACGAAGCCGTCGCGATCCAGGGCAAGTTCGGCGGCCCGCCGGATCAGCTGGGCGGGCCCGTCGCAGACCAGCGCGCCGAGCCCCATCGCCGTCAGCAGCGCCGCATAGCTGCCGTCGCGCAGGCCGGCTTCCGGCCCTTCGGGGGCGACCGTCAGCACGGGGCAGCCTGCCACAAGGGCCGCCACGACCGGCTGCGCGCTGGCCGGCAGGGTCGGCGCCACCGCGACATCCAGGTAGCGACAGAAATCATCGGCGCTGTCCGTCTTCACCAGGGTGACCGCGGCCGCGGCGTCGCCGAAGCCCTGCAGCAGCCGCTCGGTCAGCGCCGGTTCGGAGAAGCCGTTGTCACGGATCGCGATCGTCGCATCGGGCACCGCCATGGCGATCGCGGCGAGCATCGACAGCATCTCGCGCGTCGCCTGGCCCGGCCGCATGTCGCAGCCGAAGACCAGGCCGGGGCCCGGATCGCTTTGCGGATCGCCCCCCTGCCCGTCCGCCACGCCGGGCATGGCGGCCTGCCGGGAGGCCGGGACGTCGCTCAGGCCGAAGGTGAGGACCGACAGGCCCGCCGCCCCGCCCGTCATGCTGCCGCCAGGTACATCGGCCTCCCCGGCCGCCAGGCGCGCATCATAGGGGCGCCCGTCGGGCGCGACCGGCAGCTGCGGCCACAGCAGCCGCAGCGGCGCATCGCTCTGCGCCACCGCCAGGACCCCGTCGACACAGCCGAAGCCGGCCGTGTCGATGACGACGTCCAGCCCCTCGCCGCTGAAGATCCGGGCCATCGTCGCGCCGTCGACCTGGCGCACGTCGCGCCACAGCTCGAAGGCACCGCGATAGACACTGTTCCGGGGATGCGTTGCGGGTCCGTAGCCGAAGGCGATCGGGCGCACGGTCTGGCGGTTGAAGGCGCGGCAGATCTGGGCGACGGCGCTTCGGATGTCGGGCCGCACCTCGCCGGCGACCAGGAAGCCGATCGTCAGCCTTTCGGCCGACGGCCGCCGCCGCGCCGCCACCGGCGGCGGGCAGTAGGCCGCAACCCAGTCGCCGCAGGCCCGGGCCAGGGCAGCGGTATCGGGTTCGCACCACCACAGGTCGGACAGCCGGTGCGCCGCCACCTGGCAGGCTGCCAGCGGGTCGAGACCGGGCACCATGACCGCCCCGTCATGGGTGCCCGCGGCAATCGCATGCTCGCCTGCGGCGCAGCGCGCCTGGGCGATCAGGCTCAGGGCCGCGGCATCGCGCCGGCCGGCCAGCCCTTCGGCCGCCGCCGCCGCCTCGCCGAAGCGCTCCTCGGTCAGGAGCAGGCGCACCAGGTCGCCCTGCGCCTCCAGGTCGCGCGGGAACAGCTTCAGATGGTCGCGCAGGTAGCGGATCGCCTGTTCCGGCCGGTCGCGGGCCGCCGCATTGCGGGCGGCGGTCGCCAGCGGCCGCTCCTCGATCGCGAGGAAGGCCTGGCCGAAGGTCGGAAAGTCCGGCGGAACCAGGTCCTGCAGGGTGGCGTCCAGCCCCATCCCGGTGGCCAGCTTCCCCAGGAACAGGCTTTCGTTGAGGTCGCCGGCCAGGGCATAGAGCGAGGCCAGCACCTCCGCATAGGAGCCGTTCTCCGGCTCCGCATCGTGGGCGCGCCGGACAAGGGCGATGGCATCGGCGAGATCGTCGCTGCGCCAGGCCAGCAGCCCCAGCAGCAGCAGGGTCGGCGGGTGATCGGGCCGCTGGGTCGCCAGGACCTCCAGCGCGGTGAGTGCCGTGTCGGTTTCGCCACGCGCCAGGGCGCGCGCGGCCGGGATCAGATCCTGTATGCTTGCGGGATCAGAGAACCTGGTTGACGCGACCGGGTACTGGGGCCTGGGACTGGGTGTCATGAGACTGCGGGGGTTCGGCCAGCAGACCGCCGCCGATCTGCAGGTTGATGTTGACCAGCACCTCGACCCCGTCGGGATCCGGCTTGGACAGCAGCGCCACCGACCGCTTGTCGATGAAATCCGCCAGCGACAGGATATTGCCGCGCAGATCCACCGGCCAGGGGCAGTCCGGCTCCAGCATGCTGGATTGGAAGATGGTCCATAGGCGCCAGTTCAGACGGACGGCTTCAGACAGCTCGCGCTTGTCTTTGCTTTTGGCCTCGCGCAGGCGTCTTGCCGCCTCCATCAGGGCCCAGCCTTCTGTCCGACGCGGATTCCCCTCCTGCGGGATTCTTGAATAGCCCGTCCGTGGATATGCCGCGTTCATGTATGCCATCGAGGATCTCCTGCTCCCGATCGATGAGCTCGCGCGCCTGACGCAACGCCTTGTAGAACCGCCCCTCGGCTACCGACTGCCGGAACTCCCCGGTCAGCTGGCGCGCGCTGGGCACCGCCTCTTCGAACTGCGACGTCAGCTCATCGAACTGCGCCAGATAGCGGTCCCGGTTCGCTTCGAACAAGTAGGCGCATTGGATCGCGTAGTAGATCCGCCGTGCCGGTGTCGCAGCCTCAGTCTCCGTCATGATGTCTTTCTCGCGCATTAACAGCGCTTCGTTGTGCACGACGAGATTCGCCGACGCACCGACGGATTCCAGGACGCAACCGTTGATGATGATTTTTTCGTTCGGTTTCAGATTGATCTTCAGCGGCATTCTACCTCCTCTCCGGACGCCTTCTGCGCCCTATGAAACCGTTCCGTGGCGACCTTCCCGGCCGGCGGACCATCCGCCTGGCCGAATGTCATCACTCTAGCAGTCGCGGCAGCCACAAGGCGCCGCCGACCCGCTTCCGTAGGGTAACATCGGCACAGACAGACAACCAGCAGGCCGTCCGGCGCCAGAGCCGCCCACCGATCGCTGGTAGCACGTCTCGTGCCACACCAGGCGGCCATCGCCCGGCCAAGAATAACTCAAATAATTCAATATCTTAAAGAACTCAGATCGCGCCGCCTCGATTGCCGCCAGGCGATCCTGGCCAGGCCCGGCAATTTCTGCCGGCAGCATTTGCCGCCCTGCGCTGCCACGACCGCAGAACCGGCCCCGCAGAACCGGGACCGATGAAGCCGTGCCTGAAGGCTCACGATTGAACGTCGGAAGGGATTGGCGGCCAGGCAAGGGGGGCGCCGGGCCGGTGTGCCGGCCCGATCGCCCCCATGCGCACGCCTCTGAATATGTGCGGGAGGACACCTGACTCCCGGAAAAAAAAGCCCGCGACGCGGAAACCGGACGGGTGCAGAACCGGCCCAAAGGACATCGTTGCCGATGCTTGCCAATCTGGCAAATTCCTCTGGAGCGCGCCGCGGGCGGAACTTGAGAAGACCTTGGTCTGACTTCTCAAGCCCAAAAGTACTAGATAGACAGACCTTCTATCCTACTCAGGACTGATACTACCGGCCTTACCGGAAGAGCGAGAGAACGGCCCGCTCGTTCTGGCCGGCGAAGGACAGCGCCTGCAGGGCCAGCTGCTGCCGGGTCTGCAGGGCCACCAGGTTGGCGCCTTCCTCGTTGATGTCCGCCAGGGTCAGCTTGTCGGCGCCCGTCTCCAGGGTGTCGACATAGGACTGAGAGAAGTCCAGGCGGGTGTTGAGGAAGGTGACGTTCGAACCCAGATCGGCGGCCGTCGACCGCAGGGTCGTGATCGCCTCGTCGAGGCGGGCAATCCCCTTGTCGAAGTTCGACACGCTGGCACTGGTGAAAGCCACCGAACTCGCCGCCGAGAAGGCGATGATGTTGCAGGCGAGCGAGCCTGCCGCTGTCGCACCGATCGAGGTGAACAACGCGCCGCTGGTGGTCGAAGAGACCTGCAGGTTCTTGCCCTGAACGTCGAGCTTGGCGTTCGAGGAGTCCGAGAACTGCACGGTCAGCTTGGCCGTCGACGAATTGAGCAGGTTCAGGCCCTGGTACGACGAGTCGTTCAGGATCTGGTTCAGCTGCTCAGACAGGGTGTTGAACTGCGTCTGAAGAGCCGTCTGCTCGGTGGTCGAGGCGGTCTTGGCGCTCTGCAGGATACCTTTGAGCTGGCGCAGGGTGGCGTCGACCGCCTCCACGCCGTCATTGGCAGCCTGCAGGCTGGAGATCGCCTGGTTGATCTCCGACTTCCTATCGGAGATGTCGCTGGCCCGGTCGGTCAGCGACTTCGCCTGGAAGAAGGAGACAGCGTCGTCGATGGCGCTGTTGACCCGCTGGCCTGTGGCCAGGCGGGTCTCCGTCCGCTGAGCGAGCGAGTCCGTTCGCTGCAGGGACAGCAGGTTCGTCCGGATGGACGAACTGAGGGCTATTTCAGCCATGGATCAGCTCCTTTCTGGAACCTCATGAACGGTGGCCATTCGGGCCACCAGGACAAATTTACCTATGCACTTTTTGTGCCAGGTAAACTTTGCCTACCTAGAAGAGCGAAAGAACGGCCCGCTCGTTCTGGCCGGCAAAGGACAGTGCCTGCAGGGCCAGCTGCTGCCGGGTCTGCAAGGCAACCAGGTTGGCACCTTCCTCGTTGATATCCGCCAGGGTCAGCTTGTCGGCGCCCGTCTCCAGGGTGTCGACATAGGCCTGGGAGAAGTCCAGACGGGTATTCAGGAAGGTGACGTTCGAGCCCAGGTCCGCGGCCGTCGACCGCAGGGTCGTGATCGCATCGTCGAGGCGGGCAATCCCCTTGTCGAAGTTCGACACGCTGGCACTGGTGAAAGCCACCGAACTCGCCGCCGAGAAGGCGATGATGTTGCAGGCGAGAGATCCCGCCGCGGTGGCCCCGATCGAGGTGAACAACGCGCCGCTGGTGGTCGAGGAGACCTGCAGGTTCTTGCCCTGAACGTCGAGCTTGGCGTTCGAGCTATCCGAGAACTGCACGGTCAGCTTGGCCGTGGAGGAGTTCAGCAGGTTCAGGCCCTGGTACGACGAGTCGTTCAGGATCTGGTTCAGCTGTTCCGACAGCGTGTTGAACTGCGTCTGCAGCGCCGTCTGCTCGGTCGTCGAGGCGGTCTTGGCGCTCTGCAGGATACCCTTGAGCTGGCGCAGGGTGGCGTCGACCGCCTCCACGCCGTCATTGGCAGCCTGCAGGCTGGAGATCGCCTGGTTGATCTCCGACTTCCTATCGGAGATGTCGCTGGCCCGGTCGGTCAGCGACTTCGCCTGGAAGAAGGAGACGGCATCGTCGATGGCGCTGTTGACCCGCTGGCCGGTGGCCAGGCGGGTCTCCGTCCGCTGAGCGAGCGAGTCCGTCCGCTGCAGGGACAGCAGGTTCGTCCGGATGGACGAACTGAGGGCTATTTCAGCCATGGGTCAGCTCCTTTCTGAAGCTCGATGACGCGGCCCTTCGGGCCACTGGGTAGAATTTACCTAGCCACCTTCTGCGCTAGGTAAATTTTGCCTACTAGAAGAGCGAGAGAACGGCCCGCTCGTTCTGGCCGGCGAAGGACAATGCCTGCAGGGCCAGTTGCTGCCGGGTCTGCAGGGCAACCAGGTTGGCACCTTCCTCGTTGATGTCCGCCAGGGTCAGCTTGTCCGCACCCGCTTCGAGGGTCTGGACATAGGATTCCGAGAAATCCAGGCGGGTGTTCAGGAAGGTGACGTTCGAACCCAGGTCGGCGGCCGTCGACCGGAGGGTCGTGATCGCATCGTCGAGGCGGGCGATCCCCTTGTCGAAGTTCGACACGCTGGCACTGGTGAAAGCCACCGAACTCGCCGCCGAGAAGGCGATGATGTTGCAGGCGAGAGATCCCGCCGCGGTGGCCCCGATCGAGGTGAACAACGCGCCGCTGGTGGTCGAGGAGACCTGCAGGTTCTTGCCCTGAACGTCGAGCTTGGCGTTCGAGCTATCCGAGAACTGCACGGTCAGCTTGGCCGTCGAGGAGTTCAGCAGGTTCAGGCCCTGGTACGACGAGTCGTTCAGGATCTGATTGAGCTGCTCAGACAGCGTGTTGAACTGTGTCTGAAGAGCCGTCTGCTCGGTGGTCGAAGCGGTCTTGGCGCTCTGCAGGATACCCTTGAGCTGACGCAGGGTGGCGTCGACCGCCTCCACGCCGTCATTGGCAGCCTGCAGGCTGGAGATCGCCTGATTGATCTCCGACTTCCGGTCGGAGATGTCGCTGGCGCGGTCGCTCAATGCCTTTGCCATGAAGAACGACACGGCATCGTCGATGGCGGAGTTGACCTTCTGGCCGGTGGCCAGGCGCGTCTCCGTCCGCTGAGCGAGCGCATCTGTTCGCTGCAGCGAGAGCAGGTTCGTCCGGATGGACGAACTGAGGGCTATTTCAGCCATAATCGGAGTCCCTTTCTGGAACCTTGGTAAACTGAGGACATTCGGACCTCTTCGGTGAACCTGGCGGACTCCCCCGTCGCCGGGTCAGGCTTCGCCTGCCCGGTCTGCGATGGCGGCGGCCCCGCTCAGGCCTTGCCGGATTAGAACAGCGAGAGAACGGCCCGCTCATTCTGACCGGCGAAGGACAAGGCCTGCAGGGCCAGCTGCTGCCGGGTCTGCAGGGCGACAAGATTGGCGCCTTCCTCGTTGATATCCGCCAGGGTCAGCTTGTCGGACCCGGTCTCCAGGGTGTCGACATAGGACTGGGAGAAATCCAGGCGGGTGTTCAGGAAGGTGACGTTCGAACCCAGGTCGGCCGCCGTCGAGCGCAGTCGCGTGATCGCATCGTCGATGCGGGCAATCCCGCGGTCGAAGTTCGACACGCTGGCGCTGGTGAAGGCCACCGAACTGGCCGCCGAGAAGGCGATGACGTTGCAGGCGAGCGACCCCGCCGCCGTGGCGCCGATGGACGTGAACAGCGCGCCGCTGGTGGTCGAGGAGACCAGCAGGTTCTTGCCCTGCACGTCCAGCTTCGCGTTCGAGCTGTCCGAGAACTGCACGGTCAGCTTCGCCGTCGACGAATTCAGCAGGTTCAGGCCCTGGTACGACGAGTCGTTCAGGATCTGGTTCAGCTGCTCGGACAGGGTGTTGAACTGGGTCTGCAGCGCCTGCTGCTCGGTGGTCGAGGCGGTCTTGGCGCTCTGCAGAATGCCCTTCAGCTGCCGCAGGGTGCTGTCGACGGCTTCCACGCCGTCATTCGCCGCCTGCAGGCTGGAAATGGCCTGGTTGATCTCGGACTTGCGGTCGGAAATGTCGCTGGCGCGGTCGCTCAGCGCCTTCGCCTGGAAGAACGCCACCGCATCGTCGATGGCGGAATTGACCTTGCGGCCGGTGGCCAGGCGGGTCTCGGTCCGCTGCGCCAGGGCATCGGTGCGCTGCAGGGACAGGAGGTTCGTACGGATGGACGAACTAAGGGCGATCTCAGCCATGTAACGTTCCTTTCTGGAACCGCGCCGGCCCATTCTGGATGCGCGGGGTCGTTCGCAGGCCGCTTGCCGCGTCCTGCGTGGTCTCCGGGCGCAGGTCGCCTTTGGCGACCTGCGCTACTCAAATCGGACTATGTACGGGGATGCGGTGCGCCGCCTGCCCTTAACCGAAGAGCGAGAGGACGGCCCGCTCGTTCTGGCCGGCGAAGGACAGCGCCTGCAGGGCCAGCTGCTGCCGGGTCTGCAGCGCCACCAGGTTGGCGCCTTCCTCGTTGATGTCCGCCAGGGTCAGCTTGTCGGACCCCGTCTCCAGGGTGTCGACATAGGACTGGGAGAAATCCAGGCGGGTGTTCAGGAAGGTGACGTTCGAACCCAGGTCGGCCGCCGTCGAGCGCAGTCGCGTGATCGCATCGTCGATGCGGGCAATCCCGCGGTCGAAGTTCGACACGCTGGCGCTGGTGAAGGCGACGGAACTCGCCGCCGAGAAGGCGATGATGTTGCAGGCCAGGGAGCCGGCTGCCGTCGCCCCGATGGAGGTGAACAGCGCGCCGCTGGTGGTCGAGGAGACCAGCAGGTTCTTGCCCTGGACGTCGAGCTTGGCGTTCGAGCTGTCGGAGAACTGGACGGTCAGCTTCGCCGTCGAGGAATTCAGCAGGTTCAGGCCCTGGTACGAACTGTCGTTCAGGATCTGGTTCAGCTGCTCGGACAGGGTGTTGAACTGCGTCTGCAGCGCCTGCTGCTCGGTGGTCGAGGCGGTCTTGGCGCTCTGCAGAATGCCCTTCAGCTGCCGCAGGGTGCTGTCGACGGCTTCCACGCCGTCATTCGCCGCCTGCAGGCTGGAAATGGCCTGGTTGATCTCGGACTTGCGGTCGGAAATGTCGCTGGCGCGGTCGCTCAGCGCCTTCGCCTGGAAGAACGCCACCGCATCGTCGATGGCGGAATTGACCTTCCGGCCGGTTGCCAGGCGGGTCTCGGTCCGCTGCGCCAGGGAATCCGTGCGCTGCAGGGACAGCAGATTCGTCCGGATGGACGAACTAAGGGCTATTTCAGCCATTGGTCAGCTCCTTTCTGGAACTGTTGTATGTGCACCGGACCGGCGGGCTTGTTTCGCCTGCTCGATCCCCCGGATTTTCCGGGCAGGCACATCCTAGCACAGAGCGTGCCAGAACCGGCAGGACCTGCCGGCTCGTTTTTTCCCGCACAGGCCGAGGGGCTGGAATCTGCAGAAATCCGCGAAAAACCATCCGGACAAACCTGCCTAGCTGGCAATCCATGCCAGGCGACCGGCACGGTCCGGCAGGATTTTCCCACCCGGCGCGGGATCCATCGGCAGGTTTTGCCGGGCGCGCGCTGCATTTTCTGCCGGGGCTGCAGAAGCTGCCTGCAGCGGACGGCAGAATTTGCCGTCGTGTCCCGCGCCAGCGGCAGGACCGACGCGTCCCGGCCGGGGAAAAGACATCCTGGAGAACAATGCGCCGGGGATAGGTGACATAAGGAGCCGCCTTGAGGAGGCAAACCGGGACGACACGGACCCGATGCAAGCCGGCTGTGCCGGCAGGCGGCGCACGAAAGGACCGGTGCCGCCCATATCGGGGCATGCCGGCGCGACACCGAGGAGCAGCAGCCGGGACCGCATCCGGAGGACGGCCAGCCCGCCAGTCCGCCCGGACGGACGTCGGGCGCCGCTTGCCAAGCGGGAGGACGGCTGGACGAAAGAAAAAAACCCGCTCGCGGCGGGCAAGGCCGGCACATGACGCCCGGCGGCGCCACCGCCAGGCCCGGCCTGCGCCCCGGGGACGCCGGCCGGGCCGGGGTGGAAGAAGCGCTTCGGCCGATCAGCCGAAGAGGGAAAGGACGGCCCGCTCGTTCTGGCCGGCGAAGGACAATGCCTGCAGGGCCAGCTGCTGCCGGGTCTGCAGGGCCACCAGGTTGGCGCCTTCTTCGTTGATGTCCGCCAGGGTGAGCTTGTCGGACCCCGTCTCCAGGGTGTTGATGTACTTGACCGAGAAATCGAGGCGGGTGTTCAGGAAGGTGACGTTCGAGCCGAGCTGCGCCGCCGTCGAACGCAGGGTCGTGATCGCGTCGTCGATCCTGGAGATGCCCCGGTCGAAGTTGCTGACCGACGCAGAAGCGAAAGAGACCGAACTCGCCGCCGAGAAGGCGATGATGTTGCAGGCCAGGGAGCCGGCAGCCGTCGCGCCGATCGAGGTGAACAGCGCACCGCTGGTGGTCGAGGAAACCAGCAGGTTCTTGCCCTGCACGCTCAGCTGGGCGTTGGAGCTGGTCGAGAAGTCCACCCGCAGGACCGAGGTCGAGGAGTTCAGCAGGTTCAGACCCTGATAGGCAGAGTCGTTGAACAGCTGGTTCATCTGCTCGGCGAGGGTGTTGAACTGGCTCTGCAGCGCATTCCGCTCGGTCGTCGAGGCGGTCTTCGCGCTCTGCAGCAGACCCTTCAGCTGCCGCAGGGTGCTGTCGACCGCGTCGACCGCATCGTTGGCGGCCTGCAGGGTCGAGACCGCCTGCCCGATGGCATCCTTGCGGTCGTTGAAATCGGACGCACGGTCAGACAACGCCTTGGCGGCGAAGAATGCGACGGCATCATCAATGGCTGAGTTGACCTTGCGGCCCGTCGCCAGACGGGTTTCGGTCCGCTGGGCCAGACTGTCGGTCCGCTGCAGCGAGAGCAGGTTGGACCGAATGCTCGCGGAAAGGGCGATATCGGCCATGTGTTACATTCCCTTCTTCCACCTGTTGCCGGCCGCCGCCGCACCTTCGACATGGGCAACTTCAATCGAATGCGTCCGGTCGGACCGAACGCTCCCGGCCGGCTAACAGCAAGCGGCTTGCCAGTTTACCTGCCGCTCATTTTTTCTATATTTTTCAATATGTTATAGTTATTTGAAGAACCGAATGACCGCTTTCGGCGAACCCGAAAGGGGCTGGAATGCAAACTTTGCCCGGCAAGACCCGCCTATCGTGGGATCGGAATCCGGCAATAGATGCTCGGTGATAAAGATCAAATTGCTGATATTTGCCACTGCCCAGGAACTGATGACGTGACGGACATGAGCGCCACTGGACGAAAGCACCTGTTCGTCGACGATCGCTGGATCAGTTCGACGCATGGCGTGTATCGGCAGGTGCCGGTCGCAGAAAAGGATCCGACCAACCCGCTTGTCGTCGCCGACCAGCCCTGGGAAGGCGGTCTCAATTGCTTTGGTACCGTGCTGGAAGATCCTGACGGCTGCCTCGGCACAGCGTCCGGAAGTCGTTATCGCATGTGGTACCAGATCTATGCGCGCGGCCGGTATGACGATCCCCGCTTCGACAGCGCGATCGGCTATGCCGAGAGCGCGGACGGACGGGTCTGGACCAAGCCGACGACCGGACTGGCGACGCCGCGCGGCGAGCCCAGCAACATCGTGGCGACCTGCCGCGGCCGTGGCCAGCTGCTGAGCCCGGCGGTGCTGCTGGACCCGCAGGCCGCGCCGGAGGCGCGCTACAGGCTGCTGAACTGGGACGCCATGTCGGAGGCCGACCTTGCCGCCCATGGCGATCCCTTCCCCCTGCCGGCCCGCAAGCAGGGCTGGCAGCCGATGGCAGGCGAAGGCCTGTTCACCGCGACCTCCCCCGACGGCCTGTCCTGGCGCGCCTGTCAGCCGCAGCCGATCGTCGGCGGGGAGGTCGATGCCTCTGCCATGAGCCGTCAGGAGGACGGCCGCTATGCCGCATATTTCAAGATCGGCGTGCGCGAGGAACGGCATTTCCGGGTCGTCGGGCGGACGCGGAGCAGCGACTTCCGCACCTGGGAGCCGGCGAAGGTCATCCTCAGGCCCGACTGGCGCGATCCGGAAGGCACCGAATTCTACGGCATGAGCGGGTTCGACTATTTCGGCACCCGCCTCGGCCTGCTCTGGGTCTATCGCAACAGCCCCGACGACAAGCGGGTAGAGGTCGAACTGGCCGCGGAGGGGACCGACGGCAACTGGCAGCGGGCGGCCGACCGGCGCACCATCCTGCCGGTCGGCGGCGCCGGCAGCTGGGATGCCGGCAGCATTTATCCGGCCTCCGTCCCGGTGGTCGCCCCGGCCACCGATCCGGACGCCATCTGGATCTATTATGGCGGGGTCAATGTCCGGCATGACGATGGCCGCTACCGGGAAAATGCGATCGGCCGCGCCCGGCTCCGGCTGGACGGCTTCGCCTGCCTCGCGGCCGGCTACATGCCCGGCGAACTGGTCACGGCCGTCCTGCCGGATGCGGTGGGCGGGCTCCGGATGAACGTCCGGGCGCCGCACGGCAGCCTGCAGGCGCTGCTGCTGGACGCCGAGGATAGCCGGGTGATCGCGGAGAGCGCCGTGCTGGGCGGCATCGACGACACCGACCTTGCCCTGTCCTGGACCGGCCCGGACACGCCGGAAGTGTCGCCAGGGCGGCCGGTACGGCTGCTGTTCAGGCTGCACAAGGCCGAGCTGTACAGCTTCCGCTTCGCCGCTTCCCGTTCGTCCGTCTAATCGTCCACCGACGGCGGCTGCCAGTCCCGGAAGGCCGCCGTCATTTCCGCCAGCAGGCCGTGCCAGCGTCCCGGCATCGGCTGGCGGTAGAGGCGCAGGCTGCCATACCAGGGGCAGGCGACGCCGCTGCGGCCCCAGTACCAGCGAAGCCCCGGCCCGGCAGGCACCATGGCCCAGGTCGGCCGGCCGAGCGCGCCGGCGACATGGGCCGCCGTATTGCTGACCGTGATGACCAGGTCCAGCGCCGCCACCTGGGCGGCGAAGGCATCCATGTCGCGCATCTGGTCGACCGCGGAATCCTGGATGATCCGGATGCCGGTGCGCTGCCGCAGGTCCGCCACCTCCGTTTCGACATCGCCGTATTGCAGGTTGACGAAGGTCGCCGGCCGCACGGCCAGCAGCTCGGAGAGGTCGGTCAGCGCCATCGACTTCGCCGGCCCCGCCCGGGCATTCACCGACCGCCAGGACAGGCCCACCAGGGGCCCCTCCCCCAACTGCCGATAGCGTGCGCGCAGGCCCCGCCGCAGGTCCGGATCGGCATGCAGATAGGCGCCAGCCGCGGTACCGGCGGTGTCGGCGGGGAAGTCCTCCCGCCGGTTCCGGAAGATGCCGCCGAGGGAGGCTAGCGGGATCTGAGCGGCGATGTCCGGCGCCTGCAGGCGCGGCGCCGGGGGGTCGCTGCGCGGCACCACGTCGACCGCCGGGAAGGAGCGCGCAAACAGCGGTGCCAGCCGCGGCTCGCATTCCAGCACGATCCGCTCCGCCCGCCGCATCGCATCCGGGATCATCGAGGCGAAGACGATCTCGTCGCCCACCCCCTGCTCGCCCCAGACCAGCACGGCGCCGGCAACCTTCTCGCCGCGCCAGCGCCGCTGCGTGAAGGGCCGCGGCGGCCGCTCCGTCGGCGCCGCGGCATCGAAGCGGCTCTCGAACGCCTCCCATCCGGCGCGATACTCGCCTTCCAGGAAGCGGGCATAGGCCAGGTTCACATCGACCTGCGCCGGGCTGTCGAGCTGGCGGCGGGCGGCCTCCAGTTCCGCCAGCCCGGCCGCAATCTCTCCGGTCAGCAGCAGCAGCTCGCCCAGGTTGGCGCGGGCCTGGCCATGCCCCGGGTCCAGGCGCAGGGCGCGCTCGAACGCCTGCCTGGCACCGTCCAGGTCGCCGCACTCCATCGCGCAGAGGCCATAGGTGGACATGGCGTCCGCGCTGTCGCGTCCCTGCCCCATGGCGGCATCCATGACCTGAAGTGCCTCCTCGGGACGGTGCAGGCCGCGCAGCAGGTTGGCCAGGTTGTTCCGGACAGGAAGGGAATCCGGCACGGCCTGCAGGAGCTCCCGGTACAGGCGCTCGGCACCGTCCCCGGCGCCCATCTCGGAGGCGATGTTGGCAAGCTGGAACTTTGCCTCGGCGTCCGACGGATCGCGCGACAGGATCATCTCCAGTGCCTGGACGGCCTGCTCCGGGCGCCCCAGCCGGCGGAAGACCTGCGACAGAAGAAGCAGCGCCTCGCGGCTGTCCGGTCCCTCGCCACCGGCCGCTGCCGTCAGCGCCCGGATCGCCTCGGGCCAGCGGCCCTCTGCCATGTGGCTGCGCGCCTCGGCCAGTTCGCTCTTCGCCATGTCCGCTTCCTCCGGCGGGGCCGGACGCCGCCGCTGCGCCGGATCGCCGGCGATGCCGCTGCGGTCCGGGATACACAATGAATGGATTTCGTCTACCATGCCTGCCGGGCTGCGACACAGACAACACTCCCCCTCCCCGCCGAAGGGGCGCGGGCGAGGTCATGGAAGGACGGGCATATTGGCTGTTGGCGGCCAGGAGCCTGCTGCGCGCAGCATTGACGAGGCAGGTGCGGATGCGCCGGAGCGCGGCCGTCACGACCTGCCGGTCGGCACCCATCTGGCCGATGTCCTAGACGCGCTGCCCACCCCGGTTCTGGCGCTCGACGACGGCTATGCCATCTATTTCGCGAACCGCCCGGCCGAGGATCTGCTGGGCTACCGGGCGGGCGAACTGGCGGGCGTGCCCCTGCAGCAGCTGTCGGAGACCGCGGCGATGCAGCTGCAGGGTCTGTCGCGGCGCGAGACGCCGCGGCAGATCCTCTGCCGCCTGACATGCAAGGACGGCCGCAGCCTGCAGCTCAGGATCCAGGGGCGGGCCCTGCGCCGCGGCCGCCCGGAAGCCCTGCTGCTGCTGTCGGAGGGGCGCGAGAGCCGGCCCGACCCGGCCGCAACGACCGGCAGCTCCCAGCTTGCCACCCTGGGCCAGATCGCGGCAGGACTGGCACAGGAGCTGGAGCAGCCGCTCAGCGTGATCCGCATGTCCGCCGACAACACGATCCTGATGGTCGAGGACGGCGAGACCGATCCCCGCTTCCTGCGCGGCCAGCTCGGCCTGATCAGCGGCCAGTCGCAGCGCATGGCCCGCATCCTGGAACATCTCCGCCATTTCGCCCGGATCGAACGCATCGATCCCGTGTCCTTCGACGTCAGCGACAGCGTCCGCACCGCGCTCGCCCTCATGGAACGGGATTTCCGGCGCAGCGGCATCCGCTCCCTCATCAGCCTACCCTACGGAGCGGCCATCGCCTTCGGCCTGCCGCTGCGGCTGGAGCAGGTGCTGGTCAACCTGTTCATCAATGCGCGCGACGCCATCCTCCGCGAGCCGGGCCTGCCGCCGGCCGAAGATCCGGCGACGCCGGCCGGCCGGCAGGGGCGCGTGGCTGGCGATGTGCGGGTGGCCGTGACGGTCCTGCCCGGCGTGACTGAGGGCGCGGGATGCGTCGAGATCCGGGTGAGCGATACCGGCCCCGGCATCCCCGACCGCTATCTCGGCCGCATCTTCGACCCCTTCTTCACCACCAAGCCACCGGGCAGCGGCACGGGGCTGGGCCTGTCGATCTGTGCGGCGCTGGTGTCCGACATGGGCGGCTCGATCGCCGCCCGCAATGGCGAGGGCGGGGCGGAGTTCGTGGTGCTGATGCCGGTGGCGGCGCCACCGGCGGACCGCGTCTGACGGGCCCCCGGCCAATTGGCGGATGACGCGACCGCCCGCAACCCTATATAGTCAGGTGGATATAGCGAAAGACCGGCAGCGCCATGGATGCGTGTCCGCCCGCCGATGGCGGCTGCCGGCACGAAAGGACAGCAGCGGGCCGTCATGAACTTTCATGCCCAGAGCGATATTGCCCCTGCCCCGCAGGATGCACCGGTGCCCGACGCAACGAGCCGGGCGGCCGGCGGCCGGGAACCGCTCGTCGACCCCTTTGGCCGGGCGATCACCTACCTGCGCGTTTCCGTGACCGACCGCTGCGACTTCCGGTGCCAGTACTGCATGGCAGAGAACATGACCTTCCTGCCGAAGGCGGAACTGCTGACCCTGGAGGAGCTCGACCGGCTCTGCGCGGCGTTCATCCGCCGCGGCGTCCGGAAGATCCGGATCACCGGCGGCGAGCCGCTGGTCCGGCGCGGCGTGATGTCGCTGTTCGACAGCCTGGGCGGGCGCCTGGGCCAGGGTCCCGGGCAGGGCCTGTCGGAGCTGACCGTGACGACGAACGGCAGCCAGCTCGCCCGCCATGCCGACGACCTGTTCCGGGCCGGCGTGCGGCGCATCAATGTCTCCATCGATACCCTTGATGCCGAGAAGTTCCGCCGGATCACCCGCTGGGGCCGGCTGGAACAGGTGCTGGACGGCCTGGCCGCGGCCAAGGCGGCCGGCCTTGCGGTAAAGATCAACACCGTGGCGCTGAAGGGCACCAACGACGACGAAGCGGACCGCCTGATCGCCTGGTGCGGCGAAGAGGGCTTTGACCTGGTCTTCATCGAAACCATGCCGATGGGCGAGTTGGACAGCGTGGCGCGGGTGGACCAGTACCTGCCCCTGTCGATGCTGCGGGCCGACCTGTCCCGCCGCTGGACATTGACCGACAGCGATTATCAGACCGGCGGGCCCGCCCGCTACGTGACCGTGGCGGAAACCGGCCGCCGGCTGGGCTTCATCACGCCGATGACCCACAATTTCTGTGAAAGCTGCAACCGGGTCCGCCTGACCTGTACCGGCACCCTGTACATGTGCCTGGGACAGGAGGATGCCGCCGATCTTCGTGCGGTCCTGCGCGACGGTGCCGACGATGCCGCCCTGGATCTGGCGCTGGAAGAGGCCATCGCCCGAAAGCCCAAGGGTCACGATTTCGTCATCGACCGGCGGCGGAAGACGCCCTCCGTCAATCGCCATATGAGCGTCACCGGCGGCTGAAGCCTGACCTGAAGCGGCGTGCCGGAAGGCGCGGCGGAGGGTATCCTGGTGTCTTGGCGGAGCCGGCTTGAGGGCTGCACGGGCGGTGTCCGAGGGAAAGCGACATGGACTGATCGGCAGGCGGGTGGTCCCCGACTGGCGCATGACGGGCCGCAGCCGGTGGCGCGGCCCGCTGGTGTCGGTCGCGATCCACAGTGGCTTGGTTGTCGCGGTCGCCCTTGCGCTGGGTTTGCCCTTCGCAAGCGACCCGCCGCCGGAGCCGCCGCAGTTCGAGGTTCGGATCGAGGACGCACCGGCGCCGGAACCGCAACGGCCCCGCGCGGAACCGAAGCCGCAGGAGGCGGCGCGGCCGACCCCCCAGCCCGATCTCGCGCAGGCGCTGAGGCGGCTGGCCCAGTCCGTTTCGGAAACCACCGACCGGCCCGAAGGCGGCGGTAGGTCGGCCGCAGGCGCCGCCGAAGCGGAAGCCAGCCCGTCTGCGGCACAGAGCGGCAGGATTTCGCCGCCTGCAAAGCCGGGCGAACGCACCCCGCCGGCCCCGGCGCAGGCATCGCCGGCAACCCCGCCGGAGGTTCAGCGGCCGGACGCGGCAAGACCGGGCAGCGCAGGCCAGCGGCCTGCTGCCGAGCAGGCAGACGCTTCTCCGACTGAAGCGGCCCGATCCCAAGCCTCCCGGCCTGATGCTTTCCGGCCAGACGTTCCCCGGCCTGACGTTTCTGGAGCACCAGCCCCACAGGCAGCACCACCCGAGGCCGTTCCGGCGCAGGCAGCGGCCCGGCCACCTGCCTCTCCGCCGCTCCGCATCCAGGCGCCGCAGGACCAGGCTTCCCCGCCGGCATCGCGGCCCGAGCCCGCCGCAAGGCCGGCGGCCACGGCAGGGCCGCCCCCCGCGGCCGACATCCGCACCGCGCCACCAACGGCTGCGGCCGAGGCGGCAGAGCCGCCGGACCCCGGTCAGGCGGAGCGGCGGCGCGCTGGCAGGCTGGACGAACTGGCGGCGCAACGCCGCGCGGCCGCGGCGCAGGACATCGAGGCGATCAGGGCGGCGGCGGCGCGGACGCAGAGCGCCGCTGCCGTGTCGGAGGACCTGCTGCGCCAGCTGGCAGCCCGCCTGAAGGAGATGATGGAGGCTTCCTCCGCCCAATGGGCACGCGACCAGGTCGAGAAAGTGGATGGCGAGGCCCGGGCGGTCGCGGAGCGCGCCGGACGGGCAGCCGAAGCCGCGGCGGCCAATGCCGCTGCAGCGGAGACCCTGACGGCGGAGATCGCCGGCGACCCCAGCCCTGCGGCGATCATCCGGCAGGCCGATGCGATCGCGACGGCACGCGGTCGCACCGAACAGGCCGCGCAGGCAGCCGAAAGCAGCCGCCGCCAGCTTGCCACGCTCCTGGAGGTGCACCGGCCAGCCGAACCGCCAGGAGGCGGCACGCCGCCTTCCCCTTCCCCGGCAGAATCGGACAAGCCGGATGCGGGCCCGGCCCCAACGGTGGCGGTCGCGCCTGAGCCAGCCGGTAATAGCGCAATCGCGGCACCGCCCGCTGGACCGCAGCCGACCCTGCAGCCGGCACCCGTGCTGACAAGCGCCGACGGTCCTGCATTCGAGCAGGTCGGTGTCCAGGAGGCGGGCCTGCAGCGCGGCGTGGCCCAGACCACTGCAGCGGCCTGGCTGGGCGACCGCATCGAACGCATGGTCAGGCGGTTGCAGGGTGATCCGAGCAGCCTGTCCTCGCCCGATGCCCGCGTCGCAATGCGGGCTCTGGAGATGCGGCAGCGGAACCTCGATGCCGCTGCCGCCGACCTTGTCGCGGCCCTGCAGGCCGAGCAGGCGGAACTGCGGAAGGCGCGGCAGGAAGGCCGCCCCCCCGTCCCCGATCCGCAGCGCGCGGCTCGCCTGAAGGCGGCGAACGCGGCCTTCGTGGACACGGCCGGCTCGGTGGCCGCGGCCATGGAGCCGGTCCTTGCGCGCCTGCCGAAGGAGGAGGCGGACTGGGCGCGGGTGATGCGGGACAGCTTCGACTGGCTGGTCGAGCAGCGGCGCCAGGAGGCGGAGCGGACGGCGCAGGAAGCCGCCTCCCGGCCACCGCCGGAGCCCACCCTGCACCAGAAGCGGGTCCTGGAGGCGGCGCGCGAGGCGAATCCGGCGCTGCCACCGGTCAACGGACCGCGGACGGCACCGCTGCCGCAGGGTCTGCAGGCGGCGCTGAACGCGGCGCGGCTGAACCATATTGCCCGGACGGTCCGGACGCCGAGCGCGCTCTATAACCTGGCGAACGCACTGCTGAATGCGGACGGAGTGGCCCGCGCCCCGCAACAGGCCGCGGCCATCATGAAGGATCTGGCGGAAGACGGTTTCCGCCCGGCGCAGCTGCGGATGGCGGAGATCGCGATGCTGGGCGATGGCCAGCCCGCGGATCCGGCCCAGGCCCTGGCCTGGTACCGGATCGCGGCGTTGCGGGGCAGCACGGCAGCGCAGAAGGCCGGCGCCGCCTATGCGGTCGAACTCTCGCCCGAGGTCCGCGCCGAGGCGGAGCGCATCCTCGCCCAGTGGCTGGCCATGCACGGGCCGGACACGAAACCCGGGCAGGACGAACTGGACCGCAACCTGGCAAAGGCGATCGAGCGGCAGGACTATGCCGAGGTGGAGCGGCTGCTGCAGGAGGGCGCCGACCCGCAGTCGCTGGACGATTCCGGTCGCACCGCGCTGGTCGGTGCATCCTGGCGCGGCCGGCGCAGCATCGTGCGCCTGCTGATGGAGCATGGCGTGATGACCGACCTCCGCGATGCCGACAACCGCAGCGCCCTGCTCTGGTCCGCGATCAACGGCTATCCGCAGATCGCGGACGACCTTCTCGATTTCGGCGCCAATGTCGACATCACCGACGCCTTTGGCGCCACGCCCCTGATCCGCGCGGCATGGAACGGCAAGTATGCGGTCGCCGAACGACTGCTCGCGGCCGGCGCCGATGCCAGGCGGCGCGATTCGGAGGGACGCTCCGCCGTCGACCGGGCCGCGGCCAATGACGACGACCGCATGCTGCGACTGCTGGGCGCGCGGCCCGGCCAGCTGTAGCCCAGGCTCGAGCCGGGCCAGGCCAGGCCGCCGCCGGCTAGTCCAGTTCGATCTGGTGCGAGAAGTCGACCCCGTTCGAGATCGTGATCTGTTCGAAGCCCAGCAGGCGAGCCAGATCGAAGAAAGTGAAGATGTCCTCCACCGCCAGTTCCTGCAGCAGGGATGTGGAGCGGGCCACGGCCGTCAGTTCCGCCAGCAGGGCCCGTGCCTGGTAAAGGGTGCGGAAGCCGTTGTCGCCGACGGCGACGATGATCATCTTCTCAGCCTCGTTGCCCTTGGCGAAGATCACATAGCCCGGCGGATAGGGCCGGCTGAGCAGTTGCTGCGTCAGGCCGGTGACGAAGCCGAGCCTGGTGGCACGCTCGGCCTCCGGCATGATCTGGGCACGGGAGACATAGGTCTCGCTGGTCACCGGAGAGGGGTAGTAATATTCCTCGTGCCGGTCCTCCGCATGGCCGCTGGAAGCGACACCCAGGACAAGGGCCAGGGACATCGCCACGACGGCCAGCAGCGAATGCCGGGCCCGGCGCCGCGGCTCTGCGACGCGGCCGGTGCCGGGCGATACGCGGTGCAGGGCCTGGCGCAGGCCGGTCCGCAGAAGCCTGATGTCGGTCATGGACGTTCCTTCCGGTGGAGACGCGGCCGGCCTCATTCCGACCGCCGGCCCTGGCCGACCGCCGGCCCGGGCGGCAAGGCCATCGCCATTGCCGCGGGAAAACCTATACTGCGCAGCGCGACACTGGCCAGCGCCATCGGCGCCGGCGCACGATCGCAGCGCGTAAAGGCCCAAGGGGGCAGTCGCCCCGATCGATCGAAAGCCCCCCGGGGCCACCGGCCAACCCCGCCGGCCCCCTCCCTGCCAGCCATCGAGGACAAATGACCATCGGCGAGAAGATCGCGTTCGTCGCCATGCCAGGTCAGGGCGTGACGGAGGCGAAGCGTCGGCTGGAGGAGCGCTATGGCGGCGTGCCACCCGGCGAGGCGGACTGCATCGTCGCCCTGGGCGGCGACGGCTTCATGCTGCAGACCCTGCACCGCTACATGCAGCAGGGAACGCCGATCTACGGCATGAACCAGGGCACCGTCGGCTTCCTGATGAACGGCTTTTCCGAGGAGAATCTGCGCGAGCGCCTGCGTGACGCGGAGGTGGCGAGCCTTCACCCGCTGCGCATGCGGGCGATGCATGACGGCGGCACCGAGATGGAAGCGCTGGCGATCAACGAGGTCTCGCTGCTGCGCCAGACCCGGCAGGCGGCGAAGCTGCGGATCAAGGTCGACGGCCGTGTGCGGCTGGATGAACTGACCTGCGACGGCATCCTGCTGGCCACGCCGGCCGGCAGCACCGCCTACAACCTGTCCGCCCATGGCCCGATCCTGCCGCTGAACGCCCAGGTGCTCGCCCTCACGCCGATCAGCGCCTTCCGCCCGCGTCGCTGGCGCGGCGCGATCCTGCCCCGCCACGCACAGGTGGAGCTCGACATCCTCGATCACTACAAGCGGCCGGTCAGCGCCACGGCCGACGCCACCGAGGTGCGGGATGTCGTCAGGGTGACGATCGCAGAGGCCCCGGACGTGACCCTGCGCCTGCTCTACGATCCCGAACACAGCCTGGAGGAGCGGATCATCGCGGAGCAGTTCCTGCCGTGACGGCGGCAGGCCGCCCGGATCCCGCGCAGGAGCCAGAGGGAGAGGCGGCGGCCGGCGCCGGGGACGGAAGCCGGGCCGGGCTGCCCCGCCATGACTGGCGCGACGGACAGCTCTGGCTGCGGACCGCCCTCGCCCTCGCGCTCGGCGCGGCGGGCGGCGCGCTGTTCTGGCTCACCGGCATGCCGCTTGCCTGGATGCTGGGCGCGATGTGCGCCTCCATGGCCGCCGCCGTCGCCGGCATTGCCGTGCCGGTGCATTCCATGGCCCGCGGGCCGATGGCGGCACTGCTGGGCGTGATGCTGGGATCCGCCTTCACCCCGGAGCTGCTGGGGCGGCTGGACGAATGGCTGGGCGGCTTTGTCCTGGTGGCGCTGTTCGTGCCACTCTGCATGGCGGCGATGACCTTCTACTTCCGCGTCGTGCGGCGCTACGACCCGGTGACCGCCTTCTTTTCCGCCACGCCGGGCGGCATCACCGAGATGATCCTGGTCGGCAGCGCCTATGGCGGCGATGTGCGGCGGATCTCCCTGGTCCATGCCACCCGGATCATGGTGGTCGTCTTCGTCATCCCCTTCTATTTCCGCTTCGGCGCCCAGCTGGACGTGCCGTCGCTGCTGCCGACGCCGCCGGTCGGTCAGGTCGCCGCCGGCGACTGGGCCCTGCTGGCAGGCTGCATCCTGATCGGCTGGCCGCTGGCGGCCGCGGTGCGACTGCCGGCCGCGGTGCTGACCGGACCGCTGGTGCTGTCGGCGGGCATCCATCTGGCCGGCCTGACCCAGGCCACGCCACCCGCGGTGCTGGTCGCCGCTGCACAGGTGGTGCTGGGCGCCGCGATCGGCAGCCGTTTCCACGGCTATCGCTGGCGCGAGCTGGCGCACACCCTGAAGGAAGCGGTCGGCGCCACGCTGCTGCTGCTGGCCCTGACCGTCGCGGCCGCCTTCGCCGCCGCGCCGCTGATCGGCCTGCCGGCCGCGGTCGTCGCCCTGTCGATCGCGCCCGGCGGGCTGGCGGAGATGGCGCTGGTCGCCCTCGCCCTGGATACCGATACGGCGTATGTCACGACCATGCACATCTGGCGTATCGTGCTGGTCATCGTCGCAGCCCCGCTGTTCTGGCGCCTGTCGCACCGGCGCTGACGCGCCCAGGGATTATTGGCAGGGACGATAGGCAGGGACCAGTACCTTGGCGAAACCGCACTACATCCCGAAGATCGCCGTCGACGTGGAGATCGCGCTGAACGACGGCTCCATCCATCGGGGACAGGTCTACATCGCCGCGAACCAGCGGGTGCTCGACATGCTCAACGAGGCGAACGGCTTCTTCCCGTTCCGGGAACAGAAGAGCGGCGAGGTCACCCTGCTGTCGAAGACCATCATTGCCGCGGTCACACCGCTCGATCAGCGCGGCTGACCGCCGCCTCGTCGGATTGCGGCAGGCGGCCGGACGCCGGCCCGGCACAGTCCAGCACCCGCCCCAGCAGCAGCGCCAGCGGCAGTGCCCTGGCCACCAGGAAGACGCTGACCGCGGCCCAGAGGCGGTCATTGCCCATCTCCGTCGGCAGCAGCGCCCAGGTGGCGAAATAGGCCGCCAGCGCCGCCAGCATCCAGTTCCGCATCTCCCGGGTCAGTGCCGCACCGACGAAGATGCCGTCCAGCTGGAAGCTCCACACTCCCAAGAGCGGCATCAGCTGCATCCAGAACAGCACGTCCAGCGCTTCCGCCTTCACTTCCGGCAGCGAGGTCAGCGCGCCCACGATCTGCGCCCCCAGGGCCAGGTAGACCAGGACATAGGCCAGCGCCGCCGCCCCCGCCCACAGGCTGGAGACCAGGATGGCGTGGCGCACGTCCCGCCGCCGCCGCCGGCCGATGGCGCGTCCCACCAGCGCCTCGGCCGCAAAGGCGAAGCCGTCCAGCCCGAACGCCAGGAAGATGAACATGTTCAGCATGATCGCGTTGGCGGCCAGCACCACCTCGCCCAGCAGGGCCCCCTGCTGCACCAGGAAGCCGATCGCGACCAGGATGCAGAGAGTGCGCAGGAAGATGTCGCTGTTCAGCACCACCAGGCGGCGCATGGCCGGCAGGTCGAAGACCGGCGCCGCCGGCTGCCGGCCATGGCGGCGCCGGGCGGCGCGCCAGACCAGGGCCACGCCGAGCAGCGCGCCGAAGCTCACCGACAGGGCGGAGGCCAGCGCCACACCGGCGACGGACCAGTCCAGGACCACGACGAAGAGCAGGTCGAGGGCGATATTGCCGACATTGATCAGCACCTGCAGGAGAAGCGGCGTGCGCGTATCCTGCCGGCCGATGAACCAGCCGATGACGCAGAAATTCAGCAGCGCGCCCGGCGCCCCCCACAGCCGGATGGCAAGGTAGGAATCCGCCAGGACGGCCACCTCCGTGCCGGGGTCGTAGACCGCCAGGCCGAGCCAGCGGATCGGCCATTGCAGCGCGATCACCAGGATGCCCAGCGCCAGGCCGATCGCCGCCGCGCGCAGGAAGATCGCCTTCACCAGCGCATCGTCGCGGGCGCCGAATGCCTGTGCCGTCAGGCCCGTGGTCCCCATCCGCAGGAAGTTGAAGCTGAAGAAGACGAAGGAGAAGATCGTCGTGCCCACGGAGACGGCGGCCAGGTATTGCGGCGCCTCCAGATGGCCGACGACGGCGGAGTCCACGGCGCCCAGGAGCGGCTCCGTCATGTTGCCGATCATCACCGGCCAGGCCAGCGCCAGCACCCGCCGGTGCCAGAGGGTGTCGCGCGGCCGCATCGTCAGATCCCGATGCGGTCGCGCGCGGCATACCATCCCATCACCGCCGGCAGGTACCAGGCGGCACCGCGGTGCAGGGGATGGGTGGGATACGGCAGGTCGTCGAACGCCGTCGCACCGTCGCTGCGACCCATCAGCCGCAATGCCGCCTTGGTGCCCAGATGAACCGACATCGACACGCCGGAACCGCCATAGCCGCCGCAGGCGACCACGCCGGGAAGCGGCTCCGCGATATGCGGCAGCTTGTCGAGGGCGAAGCCCAGCATGCCGCTCCAGGCATGGGTGACCGGCACGTCGGCCAGGGCGGGCAGCAATTGCCGCATCTCCGCCGCCAGCCGGCGGGCACAGGCCTGCGGCCGGGTGTCGAGGATCTGCGGCCGGCCGCCGAACAGGATCCGGCTGCCGTCGGGCGAGGGCCGGTAGTAATGCAGCCGCCGATAGCCGTCGACGATCATGCGGCCGCAGGGGATCACCGACCGGACCCGCTCCGCGCCGATCGCGGCGGTGGCGATCATGTAGCTGCCCACCGGCACCTGGCGGCGGCGCATGTAGCGGAAGCTTTTCGGCGACAGCGCATTGCTGGCCACGATCACCCGACGTGCCCTGATGGTGCCCAGCGGCGTGACCAACCGGTAGCCCTCCCCCGCCGGGTCCGGCTCCAGCCGGTAGACCGGGCAATGCGGCACGACCGGCACGCCGGCCTTCTGGACGGCGCGGAGCAGCCCCTGCACCAGCTTGAACGGATGCAGCCCGCCGCCCAGCGGCCAGACCAGGCCGCCATGATAGCCGCTGGCGGCCAGATGGGCGCCCAGCGCCGCCGGCGGCACCGGCTGCGGCGCGATGCCGAACATCGCCGCCAAGGGCTCGGCGGCGCGCTGCATCGCGACGTATTGCTGCGGGGTCACGGCCACCTTCAGGCGGCCGCAGCGGTCGTAGTCGGCGTCGATCCCGGTCCGCTGCAGCAGTGCCTCCAGGCTGCCCAGAGCGGCACGGCCTTCCTGCGCCAGGGCGGCCCCCCTGCTGCGCCCGAAGCGGCGTTCCAGCGCGAACCAGTCGTGCGCCAGCTCGGCGCCCGCCATGCCGCCGTTCAGGCCGGACGCCGCCCGGCCCGGCCGGTCCGCCTCCAGCAGGACGACGTCACGTTTTGCCTCCGCACAGGTCAGAGCGGCGGCAAGGCCGGTATAGCCGCCGCCGATCACGGCGATCTCCGCGACGGGGGGCGGGTCCCGGGGCGGAACGGCTGCGGTGGCCACGTCCTGCCACCACCATGGCGTGAAGTCCGGCGCGTCGGTCATCGGCCATCCGGACGGTTGCGTCCGTCGACGGCAGTCGCCAAGTTCGGCGAATCTGGTATTGCAGGCACCGGCAACGGGAATGCTCCGGCCGATGCCCTCGCGGAGAGTGACTGAGAATGACCACAGACCGCACCGCCGAAGGCCGGGCGGAACAGGATGCGATCACGGCGGCCTTCGCGGCGCATGACTTTGCCGCGACGGCCTTCCGCACGGAAATCGTCGGCCCGGACGGCGGAAGCGAGAGCATCCAGGTATCGGGCTATGCCTGTGACGGACTGGGTGTGCATGAGGATGGCGATTATTGGCGCATCGTGGCGCTGGGCACCGGGGCGCCGCTGGGACTGATGCCCACCGTATCCGCAACCATCGACCTGTGCACGCAGATCCTGTCGATCCCCGACTACCATCCGGCCGGTGCAGACGAACCCGGTTCCGACGTCTTCGCCCGGATTCGCGACATGCAGGCACAGATCGTCGCCGAAGAAGCGGAAGCGCTGCGCCAGCGGGCCGACGAACTGGCCGACGAAATCAGCTATCTGGAGGAAAAGGCCAACGACTTCCAGGCCAGGGCGATGTTCGGCGCCCTGCAGGGATTCGGCGCAGAAGACTGACCAGGGGGACGGACCGGATCCTCACCGCCCCGCGCGATCGCGCCGGCCCTGCCGGTCAGGGGAGCTCGCCCGGCGCCGGCACCGGCTCCGGCAGGCCCAGATGGCGGGCCAGGAGAATCCGGCCCGCCTCGAAGGCATAGGAGCTTGCCCCCGCCTCCAGCTCCGCCGGCTGCAGCCGCAACAGCTCTGCCGGCGGGAATGCCCAGAGCCGGTCCCACTCGAAGGCATCCGCTGCCTCGCCCGCCTGGGCCAGGACCGTGTCGGAATCGGCATCCAGGTCCGCCAGGAAGACCGCATGCTGGTGTCCGCGCGGCCGCTCCCCCAGCCCCAGCAGGCCGACATCCCGGGTAATGAAGCCGGTCCCCAGTTCCTCGTGCAGTTCGCGCAGCGCCTCCGCCGCGAGGTCGAACGGGCCGCTGCTGGCCGGCGGCTCGCCGAACCCCCCGAAGAAGAACAGGCTGCGCTGGGCGATCGAGACGCGGTCGGAGCGGCGCGCCAGGATCAGCTTTCCGTCAGCGGTGCGGGGGATCACCGACAGGCCGATCGGCCCAGGCAGACGCGCACGATCGGCCGGCTGCAGGTCCGGGGCGCGCCGCGCCGCCTGGAAGGCGAAGCGCATGGGCGCCAGCCGGAAGGCAGGCGCTTCGCCCGGCACGCCGCCGCTCCAGGAAAGCAGGTGCAGGATCCGGCCGTCGAAATCGGCGGGATGCCGCAGCAGATGGTTCTGCCATGCCGCCTCTGCCGCCCCGGCCAGGTCCGCCGGCGGGTCGACGGGCCGGTCCAGGTCGACCGAACAGCGCAGCGACGCTGCCGGCCACCAGCCGCTGCACAGGATGCGGCCGGCATCCGGATCGGCCGCGGCAGCGTTCACCGCAGGCAAGGCGACAGGCCGGAAGGCCCTCAGGCCGCGGCGGCCGCCGTCTTCTGTGCCAGGGCGATGCCGTCCTCGATCGGGGTCGGCCGGAAGGTCGGGAATGCCTGCTGGATCGCCGTGATGTCGAACGGGCGATAGCCGTTGTGCGGCATCGGCCCGCTGCGCGGCGAGCCCTCGATCGCCACCTCGCGGCCGGCTGCGGCAACCGCCAGCTCCGCCAGCCGGCGGAACGAAGTCACCGTGCCGCTGGCCGCATTCAGGATCCCGGTGCTGCGGTGGCACAGGATCAGGCGCGCCAGTTCGGCCACATCGTCGACCAGGACATGGTCGCGCAGTTCCTCGCCCTCGCCGAACAGGCGGATCGGGCTGCCCTCGTTGGCCAGGCGGCGGAAGCGGTTCGGGCCATAGCCGTTGTGCGGGTCGGAAGCCCCATAGATCAGGGTGGGCCGCAGGCAGCAGAGCGGGGTCTGCGGCAGGTTGCTGCGAAGCATCACCTCGCGCGCAACATGCATGGCACCGTGCAGCGAGCCCGGCGCCGCGGCCGACGCCTCGGTCAGCGGCACCGGCGTGTCGGCATAGACGGCGTCGGAGCTGACATAGAGAAGATGCGCCACCGGCGAGGCCGCCAGGGCGCGGCAGACCGCATCGCCCATGCGGATATTGTCCAGGAGCATCGCATTGTCCTTCACCGGCGCCTTGGCCGAGACGAACATCACCGCATCGCCGGGTTTCAGCTGCGCCGCCAGGCGGTCCGCCGCATCGTCCGCCAGCAGGTCCACCTGGCCCCGTCCCAGCGCCAGCACCTCGCCGCCTGCGGCCTTCAGGGCGGCGGCAGTAGCCGCGCCGACAAAGCCGCCCGCGCCCAGGATGACGGTCCGCTCCGGCAATGCCGGGCTCTTCTGTTGATGCTGCAGCATGGTGCCTTCCGACATGGTCTGTTCCCGGCCGGAGGGGTACAGGCTCCGCTGCAGGGATGCAACGCTTCTACGCCAATCGTCGTAGGGCGGCGCGGTTTGCTCCGCCGATATTGGACTTGCCGCAGCAGTTTTGCGAGAGTGCAAGCGTACCGGAATCAGACTGGACCCCCTGCGCCGGGGCCGTGCGGGGTCCTGCCGGAACCATCATGAGGGGCACCCACGGTGCTGCTTCCACCACCTTGAGGAGGAACGACGGGGATGAACAGGATTCTTGGGATTGCGGGTGTGGCCGCAGCGTGTCTCGCGCTGGCCGCCTGCGGCACGCGGCTTGAGACCGCAAGGACCGTGGTGCCGTCGGGCACCGACTTCGATACCGCGCTCTATGGCGAGTATATCGAGCTGTCGCAGTTCGAGTATGGCGAGTCCGACTACGGCGATTCCGACTATTATGCCGATCGGGCAATCATGGTCGCCAAGGGCGAAGCCGTCGAGCCGACGGCGATGGACGCCCGGATGCTGCCGGCCGGCACCGAGGGCGACCTGTCCAACGCCCGCCAGCGCCTGGCCGCCGCCCTCGCCAGCGGCGCCAAGCAGGGCAGCCCGAAGCCGGCCGCCCGTGCCCAGGCGATGTTCGACTGCTGGATGGAGCAGCAGGAAGAGAACCGGCAGCCCGCCCACATCGCCATGTGCCGCGAAGAGTTCGAGAAGGCGATGGCGCAGCTGCAGCCGATGAAGAAGCCGGATGCCAAGAGCTACCGCGTCTACTTCGCGCATGACAGCAACTTCCTCGACCAGGCCGCGGAAGAGACCATCGCCAATGCCGCCAAGGCGTTCGGCATGGACGGGTTCGCCAATGTCGCGCTGTACGGCTACACCGACACCTCCGGCGACGTGACCTACAACGAGGATCTGGCTGCCCGCCGGGCGGCTGCCGTGAAGGGTGCCCTGGAGGCCCGCGGCGTGCCGGCCAGCGCGATCAAGATGTCGGTCCGCGGCGAATTCAACCTGCCGAAACCGACCGCCGATGGCGTGAAAGAGCAGAGCAACCGTCTGGTCATCATCCGGATGGCGCCGTAAGACGGCAGCGGAACCCCGACTGGCGGCGTTCCGCCGCCGGTCGGGGGACCGGTCTTGCGGGATCGGTCTTGCGACAGGGCCCGGCACCCAGGTGCCGGGCCTTTTTCTTTGCGCCGCGCCGGCCGCCGGCGCTATCGCCGCCGCGCCGCCGCGGTCTCCAGGTACAGCCGTTCGAGCCGCGCCACCACCTGCGCGCTCTCGTAGTGCTGCCACGCCAGTTCCGCCGCCGCCCTGCCCATGCCCTCGACGAGGCCGGGCGATGCGAGCATGTCGCGCAGGGCGGCCGCGATGCCTGCCGCATCGGCGGTTTCCAGGAACGCCCCGGTCTGCCCGGGACGCACGACGAGCGGGATGCCGCCGACCGGCGTGACCAGGGCCGCGGCGCCGGCGGCCATCGCCTCCAGCAGCGAGACGGGCATTCCTTCCGTCGCGCTGGGCAGCACGAACAGCAGCGCGTCCTGCAGCAACCGGGCCTTCGCGGCACCGGAGACATAGCCCGGGAAGTCGATCGCCGCCCGGGCCGGCGACGCCGCGGCAAGCTGCCGCCATTCGGCCGCCAGGGGCCCGTCGCCGGCCATGGTGAGGCGGAACTCCGGAAATGCCGCGTGCAGGACGCCGAAGGCCTCGATCAGTTCCGCGCCCCCCTTGCCGGCCACGAAGCGCGACAGGAACAGGATCCGCCGGCGCGGGCCGGCTTCGCGCCCCGGGCCTGCCGGCGCCTCACCGTCGGACAGCCGGTCGTCGGACAGCCGGTCGTCGGACAGCCGGTCGTCGGGCAGCCGGCCGCCGAACAGCCGGCCGTCGAACATGGTGCTGGTGGTCGCCACCCGCTCCGCTTCCAGCCCCAGCTTCAGCAATGCCTGGCGGTAGGGTTCGGCCAGGACCTGGACGCGGTCCGCCCCCCGCAAGGCGAGCCGCATGCCCAGACGCAGCACGGCGCCGGTCGGACCGGGCGACAGCAGGCGCCGTTCGGTGCCCTGCCGCCAGCCGTGGAAGGTGACGATCACCGCCCGCGGCCGCCGCAGCCGCGCCAGGACGAGGAACAGCGCATCGCGCGGCAGGGCGTTGCGGTCCAGGGTCGGGTTGACATGCAGGACGTCCGGCCGGTCGCGGCCCAGCAGGCGCACGGCGAAGCGGAGATAGTCGCGCAGCATCCGCCAGGGCGAATGGCCCCCCTCCCCCGGGCGCCGGCCGATCGCGAAGCGCTCTCCCACCACGGCGGGGGACAGGCAGTGCAGGATCATGCCGACATATTCCGCCACCCCGCCAGGCATCTCCGCCGCCGGCGACAGCAGCAGCAGGCGAAGCGGCCGGGACGCCGGTCCTGGCGGGTCGCGGTCGGAAGGCGGATCGATCACTGGGGACGGGTCCATGTCGAACGGCGGAGGAACCGCAATGATAGGCTGCCGGCCCGCCGGGTCCATGCCGGCAAGACCGCGGCTTATCCCCGCCAGAACCGCGGGTCGAGCACGATCAGCACGGTGAACACTTCCAGCCGGCCCAGCATCATGGCAAAGGCCAGCAGCCATTTCGCCGCATCCGGCAGCCCGGCGAAATTGCCCGCCGGGCCGATCACCGGCCCCAGGCCGGGGCCGACATTGGTGATCGCGGTGCTGGCGGCGGTCAGCGCGGTGACGAAGTCGAGCCCCATCGCCCCCAGCAGCACGGTGACCAGGGCGACCGAGCCCAGGAACGCCGCCAGGAAGCCCAGCACCGCGAACGGCACATCGTCCGGCAGGCGCCGCCCGCCGTAGCGCAGCACCACGACCCGGTGCGGGCTGGGGGTGCGGGCCAGATAGGCGCCCAGCGACAGCCAGAGCACCTGCAGCCGGTAGACCTTGATGCCGCCGCTGGTGGACCCGGCGCAGGCGCCGGAAAAGGTCAGGACGAAGAACAGCGCGACGAAGAACGGGCCCCACAGGGTATAGTCGGTGCTGGCGAAACCGGTGGTCGTGACGATGGAGACGGTGTTGAACGCCATCTCGCGCAGCGCATCCAGCGGCGCGTAGGCACGGTCGACGACCAGGACGGCGGCACCGATCAGGATGATGACGAACAGGCTGGCCAGCAGGCCCCGGACCTGCGGCTCACGCCAGAGCGCCGCCCTCTCGCCGCGTACCATCCGGATATAGGCGGCAAAGGGCAGCCCGCCGGCCAGCATGAAGGCCACCGCCACCCACTCCGCGCCCGGCTCCCGGAAATAGCCGAACGAGGCGTCGTGGGTCGAATAGCCCCCCGTCGACAGGGTCGAGAAGGCGTGGCAGAGCGCGTCGAACGCGGACATCCCGAAGACCAGGAACAGGGTTCCGCAGGCCAGGGTCAGCAGGCCATAGACCGACAGGATCCAGGCCACCATCGAGAACGCGTTGGGGACGATCTTCTCCGACCGCTCCGAACTCTCGGTGCGGAACAGCTGCATGCCGCCCACCCGCAGGAAGGGCAGTATGACGATCGCCATGACGATGATCCCGATGCCGCCGATCCACTGCAGCAGGGCCCGCCAGAACAGGATCCCGCGCGGCAGGCCGTCCAGCCCCGTCAGGACGGTCGAGCCGGTGGTGGTCAGGCCCGACATCGATTCGAAGAAGGCGTCGGTATAGCTGATGCCCAGCCCGATCAGCGGCAGGGCGGCAAAGGCCGGGATCGCGACCCAGGTCGCCGCCGTCAGGACAAAGGCGTCGCGCACCTCCAGTTCGAACGGCCCCGAGGACTGGCAGGAGATGATCAGGTAGCCGCCGGCGATACCGGTGACCGCGGCGCCCAGGACGAACGACAGCCAGTCGCTATTGCCGTCGGCCAGGTCGACGACGGCCGGAAGCAGCATCAGCAGCGCGAGCATGGCCAGGAGCAGGCCGATCACGAAACCGACCGCCCGGTAGCGGAGCGTCATCCCAGAGCCATGCCGTTCGTCCCGACCCGTTCCGCCAGAGCGCACGCCGCCAAGCCGGCGCCAGCCGGGCGACGCACCGGCGGGCAGGGGCGAGGGTATGCCAGCGCCCGCGGGAGTTCGATACGCTCTTCGCCGGCACGGCGCCAGGGCTCATGCGGGCGGGCGCCCGCTCCCTCGCCCAATCAGCGCCCGGCGATGGCCAACTTCCCGCCGAATTCGCCACGTATGTCACCGTCTCGCGCAGCACTGTGACGTCCGCCACAGGAACTTTGCGCCTGCCAATCTATTTATCAGTCGGGGCTGCCCTGACAGAGCGGAAGACGACAGATGGGCTACGCGACACAAGTCACTGCCATCCGCCCCGGCGCCTGGCAGATGGAACGGGACACGGTTCCGCAGCAGCAGGACCGGCACCGCCCGGCCGCAGGCGCCAGCCGCTTCGCGGCCGCCCTGGACCAGGCCGTCGCCGGCCAGGACGGCCCGGGCCGCCGCTGGACCGAGAACCCTATCGGCGGCGGACCGCTGCATCCGGCGCTGATCGGTGCCAATGTCTTTGCCGGACAGGCCACGCCGACGCCGCACGGCCAGCCTGGCCGCCGCGACCCCTATCGCGTCTGAGCGCTGCACCGGGCGGCAGTGACCAGGTCCGGAACCTCGCACGCCATGACCCCGTTCTTGCGGGAGCTTGCGGAGCCGAGGTGCAGAGCAGGAGGAGGCCAGACCATGTCGACCAGATACAGAACCGATTGCCGGCGCGGCGACCCGCGCACGCGGCCGAACGGCGGCCTCGTGGCCATGATCGCCGTGACACTTGCCCTTGGCCTCGGCGCTGCAGCCGCCGGGCCCGCAAATGCCGCGCAAGGCAATGCCGTGCAAGGCAAGGTGGCCGGCGGTCCGTCCCACTGTCCGCCCGGATTGGCCAAGAAGGGCTGCGTGCCGCCGGGCCAGGCGAAAAAGTGGCAGGTGGGTCAGGTCCTGCCGGCCGACCTGCCCTATTCCGTCATCCGCGACTATCGCCAGCCGCCACCCGGCGCCGTCTATGTGCGGGCAGACAGCGAGGTGCTGCTGATCGGGGAGGCAACCCGCCGGATCCTGGAGATCATCAGCGACTAGGGCTTCGGCTGGTCCGGGCGGCCGGACTTGAACCGGCACGGCATAAGCCAAGCGATTTTAAGTCCAAGCTGTTAGGTATCTCGGACAAGGAGCCTCACACAGAGGCTTGGACTTCTGGCCGGTGGGTAGTGCCAGCTGGGTCCTCCGACCCCCCTGAGAGCTTACGACAGCTCCAGGATATTGGTGTGGGCGACAGGACTTGAACCTGCACGGCATAAGCCAGGGGGTTTTAAGCCCCCCGCGTCTACCCGTTCCGCCACGCCCACGGCACAGGTGTCGTCACACCTTATCACGACAGGATAAATCTGTTCGGGGTATCTACTTCACAACCCGGAGGTGATCCGCCGGTGCCTCGGTCTGGTCGAGCTGGGCCATGAACCCGTCGAGCTGGGTCTGGCTGAAGTGGGTGTACCGGCGGGTGGTGATGATCGTCTTGTGGCCCGCCAGCTTCTGGACCATCGGCAGCGGGATGCCGGCCGCCACCCACCGGGAGATGCAGGTGTGCCGAAGGGCATGGATGACGAAGTCCTTGCGGTCGATCCCCATGTGGGCACGGATGCGAGCCCAGACATTCTCCGCCCGCCAAATGGTGGTGTTGAAGAGCTTCCCACCCCGGCGGACGCGCGGCGCTACTATCTCCTGAGCCCTGGCCCGCAGCGGAACCATCCGGTCGTCCCCGTTCTTGGTGTCCCCGAAGGTGACGTGCCCACCCTTGGGGGTCACGGCGATGTCCCGGTCGGTCAGCTTCAGGGCCTCGCCCAGGCGGCAGCCCTGAAGAATCAAGAACTCCAGCAGGTCGGCCTCCTCCTCGTAGCCCCACTGCCGGGCCAGCCCCAGGACGCTCGCCTCCTCCTGCTCGTCCAGGACGTACATCCGGCCGCCATTCTCCTTCAGCATCTCGATATGCGGGACCCGTTCGATGTACTCCATGCGGTGGGCGAACCTTAGCATCCGCTTCAGGGCCGCCAGCTTGCGGTTGATGGTGCCGTTGGCCTTGCCCTCGTCCTGGAGCCCGGAGATCCAATCGTCGATCCAGGCGGCGGTCACCTGGGATGCCGGTGTTGAGGCCCCGAAGTAGGCCACGGCAGCCTCGGCATTCCGCACGCTGCCCAGCTCACTCTTGGTGCCCTGCCAGAACCGTTGGTGGGCCTTCCGCTTCAGCTCCTCCATCTTGATGTCCCGGACCTGCTTCACCAGGGCCTCGGTGCGACCGGCCTTGACCGTCTCCCTGGTGTCCCTCTCCCAGGCTTCGGCCTCTTGCTTGGTGTCGAAGTCCCGGCGGTACCGCCGGCCCTGGATGCTGAAGTCGGCCTGCCAGCTCTGCCCTCGTTGCCGTGCTGTCATACAGTTCTCCTCATTCTGTTGATGTTGATCGCGGCGCACTCAGCGGCCGCTTCAGTGAAAGCCACAGCTGCATCCAGCTGGGCACTTGCGGGGCATCTCACCCCACCAGTTCCTCGGTCAGTCGGTCGACCAAGGCCCTGCCTTTCGTGGTCAGGTACAGATGCCGGCCCCGCCCGTCCTTGGGGTCCCTCTCAACCCTCAGCAGTTCCAACGGGGGGCTCTTTCCTCGTGACTTCCGGGTCAGCATCGCGACCATCTGGGTGGTCCCTGGACCGCTCATGTCCATGCGGTTGGCGATCTCCCGGACAGACGCCCCAGGTCGCTCTGCCACGTACATCAAGGTTCGCAGCTCGTTGACGCTCCCCAGGCCGTTCGTCCGGCTGTGCCAGACATCCAGGGCGCGGTGCAGCTTGGCTCGAGCGGTCCTTCCAACTGTGGCCCCATCCTCAGAAATGGGTTCCAACATCGTCATATGCCTCCAAGGCTCTAGCTAGTTGGACCGGATGGCAGACCATTAGGCAGGTACGGGCTTAGAAATCGTCTCGATACTAGCCATGCGCCCCTGCGAAGCTTCCCATCCAGCGCCGGTCAATGGCGACCGGATATATACGAGATGGGATCTACCTCTGCAGATGTCGAGAGGGGGACATGGGATGAATTGCCCCCCCCTTTGTTGCTGTCTGGCATGCGAGAGGTATCGTCAAAAAGACTGATATCCCATGACATGCGGATGTTGATATTTGGCAAATCTCGGGCACTGCTAGAATGCCGGTACTCTACAGGTTACGTAGAAGATGAAGATCTAGCCTAGATTTCGGCTCGCGCTTGTAGTCCGAAAGCGTCGTCGTACCTTGTGACTAGCGCAGAGGTCCGCGGTGACAGAATGATCCCGAACACCCTGCAGCGCGACTATAGTGGATGAACGTGGGAGAACCGGTCAGTCGACGACTCACCTAGTCAGATCAGGAATTTTAGCTGATCAAATGACCAGCAACGGAGGACCAACCTGTCGCAGTTTATTTTTGCTCCAAGAGTAAACCTGGGCCGAATCCGATCAAGAATTACCCGTCCGGTGGGGCGAAAATCCTTCTGTGACCTCTCCGTATACTTTCATGAGAAGATTTACGACTTCGTTAGCACACCTGTCAGCATCTCGGTAAATTTCCGAGCCAGTAAAACGTAGAATTTTTATGCCTTTCGATGTCATCCAACGGTCTCTGCTTCGGTCCCGTCGAGCCTGCTCTTTCGTACGTTCATGGAATTTATGCCCATCGCACTCGACGACTACGAAGGCTCTCTGGTCCATATAGTCAAATTCAAAGAGGAAATCTGCGATGAATGAACCAACTTGAGCGTTGCAGTAAGCGTACATACAGTCAATGTAACGCCAGGGCTCAAGCTCGAAGCGCCCATCGCCATTCATCCAGCTGATCTCAAAGTCCGAAATATCACCAAGCGCATCAATTAATGCCAACAACAGTCGGAACTCTGACGGAGAACGGCAGCGTGGCGTCATATGCGACACTAGACGAGAGAACTCTTCGGCGGCACGTTGTTGCGCATTCAATGAATATCGCTGGATCATGGCGGCAAACTCTGGCGTTTGATCCCAACGATCTCCGTCGATGGAGACGCCATCTTCCTCTCTACTCGGCATATCCACCTCCTAGACGTAGACAGTCCCTTAGTTTATGCCATGAATAAGCGTTCAAATCTCTTCAATTTATTAACTGTCCCGTCCCTGGAGAAGTCTTTTCTATCTGAATACCCACCCACTCCGCTGGATGAGTTGTAGGAACGTGATGCATTCAATTCCCTCTGCTTGACACACGTCCGGAATGTTGGGCTTTGTAGGAACCCCAGTTGCCGCCTCCCCAGTTACCACTGGGCAACCGAGCTGCATGGCCAAGGCAATGACAAAGGGGTCTGCCGTCGACCTACCTCTACGCGTGTCCACAAGCCGAGGGTGTGTAGCAAGAATTCGACGAATGTGCGGTTGTCGCTCAGTGTCGATCGGGACCACCATTTCTGGCCTTGCTTTTATCCAAGCCGAAGCATCGTCATCCCTACGATCGAGTTCATCTTTTACCATCTCACATGCTTTGAGCCGATTATTCTGGATCAGGTCGTCGATCCGGCTCCAAAGCCCTGGAAATGTAGCGATAGGATAATGCCTCACCAAGCCATCAAGCAGGGCACTGGTATCAATCGAGTACATCGAATCACGCAGCCGCCACTAATTCTTCGATTTTCGGCAGGTGCTTTACCCGAACACCCAGGTAGTCTGAGACTGCATTCAGCGATATTCGCTCACTGCGGTAACTTCTGAGCACCAATCGGGCGAATGGCTTGCCCAGCCTAGCCACAGCCAGGGTAGATGGGGGCGCAAAACCGGTGCTGCTTTCTCGCGCTCGCACGTATTCCTGCAGAAAGCGCTGCCGCGTCTGGCGGTAGAAACCTGGAGTGGTGCGTTCAAACCGTAAGAGCCGCCGTAGAACGACCTCTCGGCTTACACGGTGGCGCCGCGACAGATCCTGAAGTTCAGCATCTGACCAAGCTGGCCCGCGACCATGATCAACAACGACGGGATCGCCTAGCAGATCCGAGCTTGGCAGGAGCGCAGCGCCAGCTACCGCATTGCAGAAGACTTCCACGGCCTGGCTTGGTGAGCGATCATCCTCTTCGAAGTCGCAGATACCACCTTCGCGCAGCATCAAGTGTGTGAACTCATGCAAGAGCGAGAACATTCTGCCGTTCGGGGCATCCTGCATATTGACTGCAATGATTGGCAGCTCTGGTTCCCAAACCGAAAATCCCCTCATCTGGCTAACCGGAATGCCACTCACTTGGAAGACGAGCACACCTTTGCTTTCGATAGCCCTACGCCATCCATTGAAGGCTTCGCGCGCGTCTCGCCAACTGCTCACCTGCTGCTCATCTACGTTAAGTAGATCCCGCACGTCTCGCCCAACATTTTCCGGGTCGCTCGCAAGGGAGGCCTGCAATTCCAGGCGGCTAGGCGTCTCGTTCTCGATGGAGAGGAGGTCAAGTGCGATATGCCGGCGTTCTTGCGCGCGCCGGATCTGGTAGACAAGATCGGGCGAAGTAGGGTCAGTAGATCCGGGATGCCGACGGAAGTCGCGCAACGCCTGGAATTCTGTGGGCGGTTCCGAGAGGTAGAGGACAGCGAGGGGACGCTTGTAGATGCCGGCAAGCCGCTGCAATTGGCGGACCGTTGGCGCATCGTCGGTTTCAGGGTCCTCCCATCCACTGATGCGAACTTCATCTACGTGAATGCGGGTCGAAACTTCTTCCACAGTCAGCTTTGCAGTCTTTCTCGCCCAAGCGAGCACCGCAGGCTCCACCAGGGCCTTAACGCTCTTCGCCATCGCTGATTGCCCCAAAACTCAATGAGTGCACTTTAGTGCCGATTCCATCTGCTCGTCGATTGCCGATAGCTGCCTCAACAGCGCTTCTGTTCATTCTGTTTCTTCCGCTCACACATCACTGCAAGGTCCGCCAATTTTCTGGGCGCTCCTCAGTCTGAGCCATACCCTGGGCCGGCCGGTCCCATATGGAAACTCGGCCTCTACGTCGACGGGAGTAACTGTGCAGGCCTGCTCCAAGCGTCACCAGGGCCAGGGGCGTAGTGACTTGAGGGACGTTCACGCCGCCTGGGCTCTCGCCACCCGGACCACGGTCCCTTTCCCGACACCAAGCTCGTCAGCGATCTTGCGCTTGCCCATGCCGGCCTCCAGGCGCTCCCTGATGGCCTCCTCGACGGTGTCCCCCACACTGGGCCGACCGAGCCGGGTGCCGGACTTCCTGGCCCTCTCCAGACCTGCCTTGACCCGTTCCTGGATCATCGACCGCTCGAACTCCGCAAAGACTCCGCACATCTGGAACATGGCCTTGCCTGAGGGGGTCGAGGTGTCCAGGGCCTGCTGGTGGAGGTAGAGGTCCACCTGGGATGCCTTCAGGTCCTCGAACAGGCCCACCAGGTCCGTCAGGGACCGCCCCAGGCGATCCACCGACCATGCCATCACCACATCGAACCGGCGGCGGGCGGCATCCTTCATGAGCCTGTCTAGGGCAGGACGCTTGTCCCTGGCCTTGGCGCCACTGATGCCGGCATCCTCGTAGACCTCGGCCACCTCCCAGCCTGCCTTTTCAGCTACAGCCTGGAGAGCCTCCCGCTGGTTCTGGGTGGTCTGCTCGTTGGTGGAGACCCGAAGGTAAATGGCTGCGGTATTGGTCATGGTCCGTCCCCTGGTGCTGGTGGGCCGTTGCCGTCCTCGACCACCACCTGGGAACCATAGGGTCAGAAATCAACTCTTTTCCGACCCATTAGATGGGCCAGTTATGGGCGAGGGTTTCCGGGCCTTTCAAGCCGTCAATCGGCGAGGCTTTTCTGACCCCCTACCTGAGCCCCCCAAGAACGCCTGCTGCATCTGAGCCGGGTCCCGCATGTCCAGGGCCGGGGCACCGTAGCTGCCCGTCTTGCGGATCGACGGAAGGACCTCTGCGGTGACCCACTTCTTGAACCGCTTGGCCGCCGGCTTCCGGCTGGTCAGGATCAGGGAGTAAAGGCCACTCTCGTTGATGATGGTCCGGTTGGGGTTGCCGCGATTACCATCAGTAATGTTGAGGGTATTCTTCTCGTCGGGGTCCAGGGCACGGGCAGCCATGGTGGTGTTGCCGATCTCCAGGACCCGGCAGACATCCACCAGGACGAACCAGGGCTCGCCGCTGGCATCCCAGATGCGGACGGGCATGCCCTCGAAGTGGAAGGGGCGCTCCAAGCCACACCCCACCCCCAGGCATCAAGCGCCATGTTGCGCAGAACCACCCCCCAACGGGGGGAAGTCGACCCCACAAGGTCCGTGGGTAGCCGCTCACAAACTTGCCCCAAAAATCCGGACCTGATTTCGGCCTTGGGCGGTTGCGCCACTTGACAGCAATGCCCCATTGGCGGGCGCGCTATGTCGAATTTGCTCGTCAAAGCCCAAAACCGCCCGCTAGGCTACCAAACGCGGAACACATCCGGGGGGACCACATGAAGCGCTATTGGTTTGCCATCGCATTCGTCGCCATTGGACTGGGCGGTTGCGCGAAGCAATTACCACCTCTTCAGTTCACACCGAACAACGTAGGGGTTTCGACGACCAAGCTGCCAGCGGAGGTCCGCTCGATAACGGTCAGCATTGCCCCTGAAGGAGAACAGCAGGGCGAAGTGGAGACCATGTTCACAGAAGCCGGCGGCGCAATGGGCTCAGGCACCTCCCTTACCGACACCTGGGAAGGCGCCATCGAAGAAAGCCTGGCCAGGATGGCTATCTTCACCGACAGAGCCCCTCAGACAGTGTCGATAGCGGTGAAGGTGCTGAAGCTTGACGTCCCGGCCATGGGCATCTCCATGACCACCGACACCGTCGCCAAATACGAGATCATCGACCGCAGCAATGGCGATATCATTTTCTCGCAGGACATAACCTCCCAAGGCACGACACCGGGGGACTATGACTTTCTTGGCGTGGTCCGAGCACGGGAAAGCGTGAACCGCTCTGTGAAGAACAACGTTCTCGCCTTCCTCCAGGCTTTGGAGACAGTCGACCTGAAGCGCCCAATGTTCCCCGCGCCGAGCAAGCCCGACCGCTCAGCACCCAGTTCGTAGATCACAATGAGAAAAGTCGTCGTCGCACTAGCCTTGGCGGCCGCGCTCGCGGCGTGCCAGCGAGACATCTCCCCAGACTCCTACACGGCAACCTCTGTTGGTCAGGTAAACCGCTCTGTCCGAGGGACCGTCGTAAGCGCCAGGAATGTCGATGTGCAAGGTAGTCAGTCCGGCGTAGGTGCAGCCGCCGGGGCTGGGGCCGGGGCTGTTGGTGGATCGTTCATTGGTGGTAACACGCGCACCAATGTGATCGGGGCAATCGCGGGTGCTGTAGCCGGTGGTGTTGCTGGTGCGGCAATCGAGGAAGGTACTACCGGCCAAAAGGCAGTTGAGTACGTCGTGGAAACGGAGAACGGCGCCTTGCTGACCGTGGTCCAGGGCACGGCTCAACGATTTGCCGAAGGCGATCGTGTAATCGTCCTCTACGGCTCGCGTTCGAGGATTATCGCGGACCCGTCGCGTAGGTGATGACCACCGCGTGGCCTCCTTTTCGCTGGCTGGTTGCAGGAGCATTGGCCGTAGGCTCGGTGACCGGCTGCAAGACCACCGGCATGTCCGACTCCATGGGCACCCCGGAGATCACCGAGCTGTCCGCCGAGGTCCTGCGCATCTACGGGGAGCCGGCCCCGGATGGAGTGGAGGGGATGGTCACGGCAACCCAGGCGGCCAGCTTCTACGGCCTGGAGGGAAAGAGCTTCGCGTCCTTCCAGGACCTGAACGAGGTGGTCCAGTCCCGCAGCTTGGCCGTCCTGATCTCCAACAGCGCCGGGTCTGCCGGTGGTGGTGCCGGAGGCGGGGGCGGCGGCGGCAGTGGCGGGAGCCAGTAAGTCGGATCACCGACATCGGCGCCAAAGCTGCCGACATGCCATCCCTTTTCTCCATGAGTGAGGCCCGCACACAGGCTTTCGAGGATCACCAGAGGCCTTCCCCCACCGAGGAGACCTCCGAACCCCGTACAGCGCCCCCTGTGGACTCCATGAGCTATCGTCTCGTGGACGTGTCGACCACCAGGATGCGGTGAGGCTCATCGGTGGAGCCTACGGGTACTCCATAACAGGAGCCCCCCAGCTACCCATACAATGCTCCCGATGATCGCCTTCCAAGACATCTACGTCTTCACCAAACCACCACGAGGACCAGACCCAAAGGGTTTCCTTCGTTAGTGGGTTGTCCAACCCTTCATCCGGACAACAGCCTCTACCTGGGCCATCTCCTCGAAGGTCCCCACCATGACCTCCCTGGAGACCTCCAGGGCAGACCTGGGCACCAGAAGGCCATCATGGATGGGCAGGGCGACGACGTCGTTCTCCCTGAGCCTGAGGAGGATCTCCACCATGATCTCGCTCTCCCGGTACTGGACCTCATGGCCCACCCCTGTGAAGAACTGGTGCCGGATGGGATGGTGGTGGTCTCCGATGGCCTGAATGATCGTCTCGACCTTCTCCTTCTCCCGGAGTTGCTTGTGGCTGGTCTTGTCGTTGGCATGGTCGGACATGCTGAACAACTTCCGGCCGCCCTGGGGCATCTGGGTTCGGGGTTTGGTGTCGAAGAGGATGGTGTTGAGGAGGAGCTTGATGCCCTCGCGATGCCACTCGTGACCGGGGACAATGTAGGCGTCCTTCCAGTGCGGCCTGGCACCGACCATGCCGTAGAGGATGCGTGGCGCCACCTGGCCCAGGTCCAACTCGACGACCGGTTCCCCGTTGATCGTGATGGCCTTCCGACGGGCTTCCTTCTTCATGGTCTGCCAGAAGCCGCCGTAGAGCCGCCCGCCCCTGTCGAACCTCCTCAAGCTGAAGATCCGGCGGAGGCGGCGCTCCTCAGGGTCTACCTCGTGGTGCCCCACCAGGGCCTCGTACACATCCAGGTCCGCCTGCCAGAGCCATTCGTTGATGGTCTCCATCCTGGCTCGCATGGCGTTCGTGTCGGAAGTGTCCTCGTACTCGACGACTACCTTCCTGGTCTTCCGACCGTGGGCCTTCGTGGCGCCCATGTCGGCGTCCTGGCCTGGGCTGTCGTGTCCTTCTGGGCTGTCATCCTCGTCGCGGCGTAGGATGATCACCTCACCCTCAGCTGCCAGCTTCAGGTCCGTCTTGTCGAGATCGAGGACACGGATGTGCTGTCGCAGACGCGGCCCGGCTTGGATGGTGGTCTCCCAGCCCTGGAAGCCGAACAGACCACGTCTGCCCACCTCCTGCCGGATCAGGCCAACTTCCGGCTTGGCCATCGCGTCCAGGATCTGGGGAAGCTGCTTGGACAGGACCCGATGCCGATATCGGCTCTTGGTACCCAGCTTCGTGCTTGAGCGGGGGATCGCTACGGCACCGTCGCGACCGGTCAGGTGATGGTGGACGACGTCGCACAGGACGGCTGCCACGGTGGCCCCGAAGGTCTCCTGATCGTGTCCTGCCTTCCGGCGCCGCTGTCGGGTCTCATGGGCCTCGAGGAGCGGGATGGCGTCCGCCACCAGGGCCTTCGCCTGAGTGCTTCTGGGGCGCCTGCGGGGCTCAAAGGGGCGGTCGCGTGGTTCGGGGTTGGTCGTGGTGGTGATGGGTTCTCCTTGGTCAGGGTGGATTGAGGGGGCAGTGCGACCAAGCCGGGGACAATGGGGCGTACCGATCCACCCAATGGACCATCGGACTGGATGTCACCCGCACTGTCTCCGAGTGCCGAGCGCACGGAGGTTCATTCACAGTGGGCCATTAATTACGAGCCAGGAGGGATGATGCGTCCCGAAATGCGGTCTCAATCGTGGCTCTGAAAGGGACCTAAACGGGAACGCAGTGACGGTGTGACGCCAATGATTTTCCAGCTTCGCCGTCACGCCTCCAAGATCGAAAACATACAAAGCACCCGGAGATCCGCAGTTTCCTGCGGTCCAAGGGGGATGCTTAGGGGGTCGGAGGGAACCCTGAAGCGATTTTAAGTCGCTCGCGTCTACCAATTCCGCCACGCCCGGCGCAGACCCCTATATGCGGTGACGCAGGGATCCTGAGGCCGGGATTATCGGGCCTGCGCGGCGCCCGCGTCCAGGCCGCCTTTGTCTGCCGGACAGACAGTAGCCGCCGGACAATCTGGGCCTGAAGATCTCAGCGACGCAGGCCACCGCTCCGCCTGCGGACCCGCGTGCCGCGGCCGGCGCGGCGCAGCGCTGCAAGCGCAGCGCGTTGGCTCGCCCGGTGCCGTGCACGCAGGATGGCGTCCTTGCCGGCGGCAGACCTGGAACTGCCGGGACGGGTGGAAAGCGGTTGGCGGCCGAAGGCCGCGCGGCGAATGGCGTTCATGCTGGGCCGCCTTGTGGCTGTCTGCCCGGCCCGCCTGCGGCGATGCCGGATGCGTACAGATAATGCTGCACCGCAACAGGCGCAATCCCGCAGCGCAACACCCAAAGGCGGAAGTCTGGCGGACCAGTGTTGAACGACCGTTAACGGCCGCCGGCCATCGGTTGCTGACTACCGGCTGAGACTGCCGCGGATCGCGCTCGTCGCCGACTGGCAGGCGGCGGTGTCGAAGCGGCTGCGCGCCTCGGGATCGTCGAACGGCCCGCCCTGTGCCGGTGCCGGAATCGAAAGCCGCCTCTCGATCCCCTGGTAGCCGGTGCCGTCGGCGCGGACGGCCTTGCAGGCGATGGCCATCTTGTATGCGCCGTTCACCGGCAGGTAGCGCCCCGTGGCCCGGTCATAGCCCTCGACGATATAGTGCAGGTCGGGCTTCAGTTCGCAGGTGGCGGTGATCGCCTCGGGGGCGGAGAAGCGCGACTTGCGGCCCTGCAGGTGCGCGGTGAAGGTCTTGCTGACCGGCGAGTCGGCCGACTTCTGGAACGTGACCGGCATGGTCGTCACGTTGCGTGCCAGCCTTTCGTCGCTGCAGCTGAAGCTGGTCAGCTCGGCCGCCTGGGCGGCCGGAGCGGCAATGAAAGCCGCCAGCGCCACCGATGCGATCGCCGGGACGGCCGAAACGGGCCTGCGGATGGCCGGGACCTTGGGCATGGGGATCTCCTTCCTTCGCTCTCCTTCCAGGTGATACGCCGGCCGCGGAGCCCGTCCGCGCCGCCGCCGCATCGTCGACCATGTCAGGTTTCGCAGGGGAAGCGTTCGACCGCGTGTCCGAAACGCGGCGTTTCCGTGGCAGCCGGCTGCGCCGATCCGCTTCAGGCCGGGGGATCGCCCTCGTGGGGGCTGCCGCCGAGTTCCACGATCGATGCCTTCAGTTCCGCCACCGCGCTGTCCAGCCGGGCCGCGTCGGTGCAGCGCATGACGATCGAGGTGCCGAACCGTTGCCCCCGGTAGAACGGGTAGGAGCCCATGTCGACATCGGCATAGCGCTCCTGAAGCAGGCCCAGCGGCTCGGCGAGGCGGCCTTCGGGCAGTTCGCTCGAGATCGTGCGCGACAAGAGCGGCGCGCCGCCGGCGATGTCGTGGCGGCAGCTCTCGAACATGGCGCGGAAGATCGCCGGCACGCCGGCCATGACGAAGACGTTCTCCACCCGGAAGCCGGGCGCGGTGGAGATCGGATTGTCGATCAGGCTGGCCCCGTCGGGGATCCGGGCCATGCGCAGCCGCGCCGCCGTCAGCTGGCCGGGCTCGTAATGGGCCTCCAGCAGGGCGCGCGCATCGTCGCGGATGTCGATATGCAGGCCGAAAGCCGACGCGATCGCGTCGGCGGTGATGTCGTCATGGGTCGGGCCGATCCCGCCGGAGGTGAAGACATAGTCGTAGCGGGCGCGCAGGGCGTTGACCGCGGCGACGATCTCCTCCGTCACGTCGCGCACCACACGCGCTTCCGCCAGGCGCACGCCGAGCTCGTTCAGCCGCCCGGCGATGTAGTGCATGTTGGCGTCCTGGGTGCGGCCGGACAGGATCTCGTTGCCGATCACCAGCATCGCCGCCGTGACGATCTTGCCTTCCTCTGCCACCGGCCCCTCCCCTTCCTTCAGTCACACCGCCTTGCCTGTGGCGGATGTAGCACCGCCGCCCCCGATGGCAAAGCCGGGATGGCCAAGCGGCTTGCCATCTCCGGCAGCCCCTGGCACTGGAGGTCGATGCGCTTTCCCGACCCGCTTCGCCCCGCCCGCCTGCTGCGCCGCTACAAGCGGTTCCTGGCCGACGTGCAGTTCGACGACGCACCGGGGCCGGACACCATCCATGTCGCCAACCCCGGCGCCATGCTCGGCCTGCTGGACCCCGGCCGCCGGCTCTGGGCGAGCCCGGCCCGCAACCCGGCGCGGAAGCTGAGATGGAGCTGGGAGCTGGTGGAGGCGGACCCCGCGACCGGCGCCGGCCTGGTCGGCATCAACACCGCCTGGCCCAATGCGCTGGCGGCCGAGGCGGTGGCCGCGGGCACGATCCCGGAACTGGCGGGCTATGAGGGCCTGCGCCGCGAGGTCCGCTATGGCCGCAACAGCCGGATCGACCTTCTGCTGGAGGATCCGGCGCGGCCGCCCTGCTATGTGGAGGTGAAGAACGTCCACCTGAAACGGGCCGGCAGCGGCAGAAGCGGCGCCGCGGAGTTCCCCGACTGCGTCACCGCACGGGGCGCAAAGCATCTCGCCGAACTGGCGGAGATGGCGCAGGCCGGCGCGCGGGCGGTGATGCTGTTCGTGGTGCAGCGGGAGGATTGCGACGGCTTCCGGCCCGCCGCGGACCTCGACCCGGCCTACTGGCGCGCCTTCGCGGCGGCGCAGGCGGCTGGCGTCGAGGCGTTGGTCTATGCCTGCCGCCTCTCGCCGCAGGAGATCCGTGTTGACCGGCGGCTGCCTGCGGATTGGGAAGCCGGCCGGCCCTGAACCCGGATTCCGCGCCGTGCGGATTGGCACCGGCGCAGGGCATGCACTAAATAGGAACGCAATGCCGGCGGGCAAGGGCCCTGCCCTGCCGGCCAGGGCAAGAAGGACGATCGCAGGCATGAACTACATCACCGCCGAGGAGGCCGAGAGCCGCACCCGCCGCTCGAATGCCATCAAGCTGCACGGCCCCGAGGAGTTCGAGGGGATGCGCCGCGCCGGACGGCTGGCGGCGGAATGCCTGGACATGATCACGCCGCACGTGCAGCCCGGGGTCAGCACCGGCGAACTGGACCGGCTGTGCCATGCCTTCATCATGGACCATGGCGCGATCCCGGCACCGCTGGGCTATCGCGGCTTTCCGAAGTCGATCTGCACCAGCATCAACCATGTCGTCTGCCACGGCATCCCGGGCGACAAGCGCCTGCGCGAAGGCGATGTGATGAACATCGACGTCACCGTGATCCTGGACGGCTGGCACGGCGATACCAGCCGGATGTTCTTCGCCGGCGAGGTCGGGGTGCGGGCGCGGAAACTGTGCGACATCACCTACGAGGCGATGATGCGCGGCATACAGGCGGTGCGCCCCGGTGCGACCCTGGGCGATATCGGCCACGCCATCCAGAGCTTCGCGGAAGCCAACCGCTTCTCCGTCGTGCGGGATTTCTGCGGCCACGGGCTGGGCCGCGTCTTCCACGATGCGCCGAACATCCTGCACTACGGCGAGCCCGGCACCGGCACCGTCCTGCGCGCCGGCATGTTCTTCACCGTCGAGCCGATGGTGAATGCCGGCAAGTGGCAGGTGCGGATGCTGTCGGACGGCTGGACCGCGGTCACCCGCGACCGTTCCCTTTCCGCCCAGTACGAGCATTCCGTCGGGGTGACGGAGGACGGGGTGGAGATCTTCACCGCCTCCCCCGCCGGCCTGCACCAGCCGCCCTACGCCTGAAGGCGGCGGCCCGGCTTTTCCGGGTACGGCCGTGCCGCGCCGTCGTGCCAGCCGGGTCGGGGCCGAAGAGCCGCGCCTTCCGCTGTCTCTCGTCGATGGGCGGGTACAGCCCGAAAGCGAGGCCCCTGACAGCAGGGACGCTGACAGGAAGGCCGCCGACAGAGAGGCCGCCGAGAAGAAGCGGAAGCAGGGCCATCGCGGGCGCTTGCGGCAACGCTTCCTGGAAAGCGGCGGTCGCGGCATGGAGGATTACGAGATCCTCGAGCTCATCCTGATCGGACTGATCCCGGTCAAGGATGTGAAACCGCTGGCTAAGATTTTTCTCGAAGAATTCAAAGGCTTATCTGGCGTTCTTTCGGCGCCGTATGAGAAACTCACCGCCATCGACGGCAGCGGGCCGGCGGTAGCTGCGGGCCTCAAGGTCGTTCACGAGGCGGGCCTGCGCCTCCTTCGCCAGAAGATGCTCGACCCCGACACGCTGAGTTCCGAACAGGCGGTGATCGACTATTGCCGCGCGAGGATGGGCCTTGAGCCGGTCGAGCAGTTCCGGGTGATCTTCCTGAACGTGCAGAACCAGGTGATCGACGACGAGGAGCAGCAGCGTGGCGTGGTCAACCATACGCCCGTCTATACCCGCCAGGTGGTCAAGCGGGCGCTGGAAATGGAGGCCTCTGCGGTGATCATGGTGCACAACCATCCCAGCGGGAACCCGGCCCCCTCGCAGGCGGACATCCAGATGACCCGCACCGTCCGGGACGCGCTGAAGGCGGTCGACATCGTGCTGCACGACCACCTGATCATCGTGCGCGGCGGTCACCTGAGCTTCCGCGCACAGAAGCTGATCTAGCCGGACGTTATTCACCCTCCCTCCATCCCTCCGGACAGCGGAGCGGTGAACGGCGATGCCGTGCTTCCGGATTCCGCCCGCAGGAAATCGCCATAATTTATTGATATTGAATTATTTTTTTGATTCGCATAGCGGCATCTGCGGTCGGTGGCCTGTTGCCGATCATCTGGATTGAGACCGGGGCCTGATCGACTTTATTATGTTCCAATGAATATAACGTCCGGGATGCCACCAGTGGGCAGAGGAATGCGGTCGATCTTCTGGAGGCGCGGCATGTCCGCCATCGGCCTGCTGCTGGCCGGGATGACGATGGCGGCCGCGCTGCGGCCCCTCCCCGTCGCGGCCGAGGCGCGGGTCGCTGTGGCCGCCAACTTCACCGCCGCGGCGCAGGAGATCGCCGCCGCCTTCGCGGCAGCGGGCGGCGGTAGGGTCAGGCTCAGCTTCGGGTCCACCGGCCAGCTCTACGGCCAGATCGTGCAGGGCGCCCCCTTCGATGTCTTCCTTGCCGCCGATGCGGAACGGCCGGCGCGCGCGCTGGCCGAGGGCCTGGCCGTGCCCGGCAGCGGCTTCACCTATGCCGTCGGGCGGCTTGCGCTGTGGAGCCGCGACCCCGGCCTGGTCAGGGGACCGGAGACACTGGCGGCGGCCGGCGTCGGGCCGCTGGCGATCGCCAATCCGGAAACGGCGCCCTACGGCGTCGCGGCGGTGGCGGTGCTGCGGGCGCTGGGCCGCTTCGACGCGTTGGCGCCGCAGCTGGTCCGCGGCAGCAATATCGCCCAGGCCTACCAGTTCGTGGCGTCCGGCAATGCCGCGCTGGGTTTCGTTGCCCTGTCGCAGATCGCAGGCCAGGATGCCGGCTCGCGCTGGCTGGTGCCGGCGGACCTGCATCCGGCGATCCGGCAGGACGCTGTGCTGCTGCAGCGCGGACGCGACAATCCCACCGCGGCCGCGTTCCTGGCCTTCCTGAAGGGCCCCGAGGCCAGCTCGATCATCGCGCGCTACGGTTATGACAGCGATCAGAGATGAGGCCGGTCATCCATGAGACCCGCATGCAGTGACGGCCTCCGCCGCCAGCCGCGCGGCGCATCGGGTCGGGGGACGGGACGGGCGTGAGCGGGATCGGGCCTGAGATCTGGGATGCGGTGCGGCTGACCATCGCGCTGGCCGCCGTCACCACCCTGATCCTGCTGCTGGCCGGCACGCCGCTGGCCTGGTGGCTGGCGCGCTCCCCCGCCCGCTGGAAGGAGATCGTGGCGGCGATCGTCGCCCTGCCGCTGGTCCTGCCGCCGACCGTCCTGGGCTTCTACCTGCTGGTGGCGCTGGGCCCCGACGGGCCCGGCGGCGCGCTGGCCGGCCTGTGGGGCGCCCGCACCCTGGCCTTCACCTTCGAGGGGCTGGTGATCGGCTCCGTGATCTATTCCCTGCCCTTCGTGGTGCAGCCGATCCGCAACGCCTTCGAGGCCGTCGGCGACCGCCCGCTGGAGGTCGCGGCGACCCTGCGCGCCTCCCCCGCCCGCGCCTTCTGGAGCGTCGCGGTGCCGCTCGCCCGGCCCGGCTTCCTGACCGGCGCCGTACTGGGCTTCGCCCATACCGTGGGCGAGTTCGGCGTGGTGCTGATGATCGGCGGCAACATCCCGGGGGAAACCCGGGTCCTGTCGGTGGCGATCTACGACTATGTGGAGACCCTGCGCTGGCAGGAGGCGAACATCATCGCCGCGGGCATGGTCGCCTTCGCCTTCGCGGTGATCCTGGCGATGACCCTCTTGGAAAAGCGCCTGCGCCGGGTCGGGCGATGACAGGCCCGCTGATCGACATCGCCTTCCGCGGCCGGCTCGGCGGCTTCGACCTGGATGCCGCCTTCGCGGTGCCCGCGCGCGGGGTGACCGCCCTGTTCGGGCCGTCCGGCTGCGGCAAGACCAGCGTCCTGCGCTGCATTGCCGGCCTGCAGCGCCTGGCCGGCCATTGCCGGGTGGCGGGAGAAAGCTGGCAGGACGACACCGCGTTCCTGCCGCCGCACCGCCGGGCGGTCGGCTATGTCTTCCAGGAGGCGAGCCTGTTCGCGCATCTCTCTGTGCGCCGCAACCTGCTTTATGCCAGTCGCGGCCGGCCGCCCGCCGCCGCGGACGGCGGCATCGGCTTCGACGAGGTGGTCGCGCTGCTGGGGCTGGCACCGCTGCTGACACGGGCCACCGCACGGCTGTCGGGCGGCGAGCGGCAGCGGGTCGCCATCGGCCGGGCGCTGCTGTCGCAGCCGCGGCTGCTGCTGATGGACGAACCGCTGGCCGCCCTGGACCGCGCGGCACGGGAAGAGATCCTGCCCTTCCTGGAACGGCTGCATGGCAGCCTGTCCCTGCCGGTGCTCTATGTCAGTCACGACATGGCGGAGGTGGAGCGCCTGGCCGACATGCTGGTGCTGATGTCGGCGGGCCGGGTGACGGCCAGCGGCCCCCTCGCCCGCCTGCAGACCGATCCGTCGCTGCCGCTGGCGCTGCAGCGTGACGCCGCGGTCAGCCTGGAAGCGGAGGTGACGGGGCACGACCCGGCCTATGGCCTGGCCCGGCTGGAGGTTCCCGGCGGGCGCTTCCTGGTGCCGGTCGATGCGCCGCCGGCGACAGGCCGCCGGCTGCGCCTGCGGATCGGCGCCGGCGATGTCAGCCTGACCCTGGAGCCGGCGCGCGGCACCACCATCCTGAACGTGCTGCCGGCGCGCATCGATGCGGTCGCGCAGGCCGGGCCGCACCAGATGCTGGCTGTCCTGGCGCTGGGCGTCGATGGTGCCGGCGCCCGCCTGCTGGCGCGGGTCACCCGGCGGTCCTGGGATTCGCTGGGGCTGGCGGAAGGCATGGCAGTCCATGCGCAGGTGAAGAGCGCCGTGCTGGCACCGCGCGCCGGCAGTGAAACGGATGCCGGGGCCGGGGCAATTGCCGGGGCCGTGCCTCTGCGATAGACAGGACCGACCGGCCGCGCATCCCCCTCACCGGCCGCACCACCGGACGGAGGAGGACGGAGCCGATGCCGTCGCTCAGCCTCAGGATCGACCTGGACCCCGACGGCCGGATCGGCCCGGGCAAGATCGAGCTGCTGGAGCAGATCGCCGCCTTCGGCTCGATCTCCGCCGGCGCCCGGGCGATGAACATGTCCTACAAGCATGCCTGGGACCTGGTGGAGGAGATGAATCAGATCTTCGGCAAACCGGTGGTGGCCGCGCAGACCGGCGGCCGCCGCGGCGGCGGCGCCCAGCTGACCAATGTCGGCCTGGCGGTGATCAGCCGCTATCGCGCCATTGAACGGGCCGCCACCTCCGCCGCGGCGCAGCACATCGCGGCGCTGCAAGAGGAAATCGACGCCGCCTGACGTCAGGCGCCGGATGGCTGTCCGTTTGGCGGCGTCCCCCCCGGCGCGGTCAGGAAGCGCTGCATGAAGACGAGGTCGAGCCAGCGGCCGAATTTCACGCCCACCTCGCGGAAATGCGCCACCTCCACGAAGCCGAGCCGCTGGTGGAAGCGCAGCGAACCGGCATTCGCCGCGTCGATGCCGCCGATCATCACATGCATGCCCTGCGCCGCCGCACGCGGGAACAGACCCTCCATCAGCGCCCCTCCGACGCCGCTGCCGCGGCTGCCGGCCTGCACATGGACCGAATGCTCCACCGTATGGCGATAGCCGGACCAGGCGCCCCGCCAGGGACCGAAACTGGCGAAGCCGGCGACGCTTCCATCGGCCTCGACGGCGACCAGGACGGGATGGCCGGCCGCCTGTTTCGCCGCCAGCCAGGCCTGCCGCTCCGCCAGGTCGACCGGTGTCTCCGAATAGACCGCGGTGGAACTGGCGATCACCTCGTTGTAGATCGCCAGGATCTGCGGCAGGTCGGCCGCGTCGGCATCCCTGATGGTCGGCATACCCGCCTCCTGTCGGGCGGCCGCGCTGCGCACGCCGCCGCCGAAGCTGCTATAACCCGGGGCGCGCCGGCACCACCGGCCGGCCCGTCGACACGTCAGGATCGCATGCCATGATTCCCCGCTACACCCGCCCGAAGATGGCCGAGATCTGGGAGCCGGAAAACAAGTTCCGCATCTGGTTCGAGATCGAGGCCCATGCCTGCGACGCACAGGCGGCGCTGGGCGTGATCCCGAAGGACGCAGCGAAGGCTGTCTGGGAGAAGGGCCGCTTCGAGGTCGACCGCATCGACGCGATCGAGCGCGAGACCCGCCATGACGTGATCGCCTTCCTGACCAACCTGGCCGAGCATGTCGGCCCGCCGGCGCGCTTCGTCCACCAGGGCATGACCTCGTCGGACGTGCTGGACACCTGCCTGGCGGTGCAGCTGGTGCAGGCTGCCGACATCCTGCTGGACGACCTGGACCTGGTGCTGGCCGCACTGAAGAAGCGCGCCCTGGAGTTCAAGGACACGCCCTGCATCGGCCGCAGCCACGGCATCCATGCGGAGCCCACCACCTTCGGCCTGAAGCTGGCCGGCCATTATGCCGCCTTCCGGCGCGCCCGTGCCCGCATGGCACAGGCCCGGAAGGAGGTCGCGACCTGCGCCATTTCCGGCGCGGTCGGCACCTTCGCCCATATCGACCCGAAGGTGGAGGCGCATGTCGCGGCCAAGCTGGGCCTGGTGCCGGAACCGATCTCCACCCAGGTGATCCCGCGCGACCGCCACGCGATGTACTTCGCCACCCTGGGCGTGATCGCCAGTTCGGTGGAGGCGCTGGCGACGGAGATCCGCCACCTGCAGCGCACCGAGGTGCTGGAGGCGGAGGAATATTTCGCGCCGGGCCAGAAGGGCTCGTCGGCCATGCCGCACAAGCGCAACCCGGTGCTGACGGAGAACCTGACCGGGCTGGCGCGGCTGGTCCGCTCCGCCGTCACCCCGGCGATGGAGAATGTGGCGCTGTGGCACGAGCGCGACATCAGCCATTCCTCGGTGGAACGCGGCATCGGCCCGGATGCCACCGTGCACCTGGACTTCGCCCTGGTGCGCCTGGCCGGCGTGGTCGACAAGCTGGTGGTCTATCCGGAGAACATGGCCCGCAACCTGAACCGGCTGTCCGGCCTGATCCATTCGCAGCAGGTCCTGCTGGCGCTGACCCAGGCCGGCATGAGCCGCGAGGACGCCTATGCCAAGGTGCAGGGCCATGCGATGGCCGTCTGGCAGGGCAAGGGCGAGCTGCTGGCCCTGCTGCAGGCCGACCCGGAGGTCACGGCGCACCTGTCGAGCGACGATCTGGCGGCCCTGTTCGACCTGAAGCATCACCTGAAACATGTCGACACCGTCTTTCGACGGGTCTTCGACGATAATGGTCGGGTCGAGGCGGCCGCATAGCTCCCGGAGCTTCGGGGCGGTACCGCGCCGTCAATCCGGAAGGAGCACCACATGCCGATGAGTTCCCTGGCTGTCGCATGCCTGGCTGCCGCACTGACGGCGGCAGTCGCCTTCGCACCGGACGCCCGGCGGCCCGCCATTGCGCAGGAGGCAAAGCCGTCGGTCGTCAGCGTGAACCTGAGCAACCTGACGATGGCCGACTTCACCCTTGAGGAGGCCAGTATCGACGGGGGGCACTGGCTCGGCGATGCGCCGCAACGCGGCGCGACCCTGGAAGTCTATGCGGCAGAGCTGATCCGGGCGCAGACCGACGGGCCGGGCGGACAGTCCGGCCTGATCGTCCTGACCGGCTACGGGACACCGATCACCCTGCGATGGACCCTCGATGCGCAGGGCAAGCTGGGCACCAGCTTCGGCGGCAACGAGAAGGTGAACGTGCATGCGGTGCAGGTCGCGAACCTGCCGCATGCCACCTTCACCCTGGTCGAAAGGGAATGACCGGCCCCCGGCGGCTTGGCGCACCGGCACAGATCTGATCGACGGGTCCGGAACCGCCGGACCCGGGATCGGCGGGCAGAGCGGGCCGGGAGGCGCCTACTTGCTTTCCAGGATCTGCTGCCGGGCCGTGACAAGCAGGTCCGCCATCTGGCGACGGATCTCGTTGTCGGTGACATGCGCCGCCGTCTTGTCCAGGTCGCCGCGGACCTTGCGGAAGACGTCCTCCTCGCCGGGCTCGTCCAGGTCGGCCATCACGACCTCCTTGGCATAGGCCTCGGCATCCGCACCCGACTTGCCCATCCGCTCCGCGACCCAAAGGCCGAGAAGCTTGTTGCGGCGGGACATGATCTTGAAGGTCGTGGCCTCGTCGTGGACGTACTTGGCCTCGTACCCCTTTTCGCGCTCGTCGAATGTGGACATGAAACACTCCCGCTGAGAGCCGGCCGCGCGCGATCATTTTTGCCGCGCGCCGGGCCGGGCCTGAAACTGGACCTGAAGGCTGGTGTGCCATATCCCGCAGGCCGCAGCAAATCAAGCATATGCTGTGCGCCTGGGCGGCTGTCGCGCCGGCGCCGGAGCCTTGTGCCGGCGGCGTCGAAATGCCATTATGATTTGATGCCGGTGGTCTGGTCGGAACATTCCGATTGGATTGCCGGCTTTGTTTACCCGTGTGCCGCGTCAGCGCCGCCCCGGCATGTCGAGACCGTGCGATGCGCGGCCGGCGCCGGCGGCCGGGCCGCGATGCGCGCAGCAACGATCAGGATTCGCCATATGTCCCGCCGCCGCCGCGTCTACGAAGGAAAAGCCAAGGTGCTCTACGAGGGTCCGGAACCCGGAACCCTGGTGCAGTACTTCAAGGACGACACCACCGCGTTCAACAACCAGAAGAAGGCCACGATCACCGGCAAGGGCGTGCTGAACAACCGGATCTCGGAATATCTGATGACCCGGCTGAACGATATCGGCATCCCCACCCACTTCGTCCGCCGCCTGAACATGCGCGAGCAGCTGATCAAGGAGGTGGAGATCATCCCGCTGGAGGTCGTGGTGCGGAACGTCGCCGCCGGCTCGCTGTCGAAGCGGCTCGGCGTCGCCGAGGGCACGCAGCTGCCCCGCTCGATCATCGAGTTCTACCTGAAGAGCGACGAGCTCGGCGACCCGATGGTCACCGAGGAACATATTACCGCCTTCGGCTGGTCGAACACGCACGAGCTGGACGAGCTGATGCACCTGGCGCTGCGGGTGAACGACTTCCTGTCCGGGCTGTTCCTGGGCATCGGCATCCGCCTGGTCGACTTCAAGCTGGAGTTCGGCCGCTACTGGCATGGCGACGAGATGCGGATCATGCTGGCCGACGAGATCAGCCCCGATTCGTGCCGCCTGTGGGACATCCAGACCAACGAACGGATGGACAAGGACCGCTTCCGCCGGGACCTGGGCAATGTGGCCGAAGCCTATCAGGAGGTCGCCCGGCGACTTGGCATCTTGCCTGAAAGCGGCCCCCGCGATATGCCCGGCCCCAGCACCATGCAGTAACCGGCCGCCCGCCCCGTCCCGGGGCGCCCGGGGGTCCACCCCGGGGTCTTCGACGGCGCCGGCAACCGGAAGGCAGGTCGGCCCATGAAGGCGCGCGTGCATGTCACCCTGAAACCAGGCGTCCTGGACCCGCAGGGGCGGGCGATCAACCATGCCCTGCACAGCCTGGGCTTCGACCAGGTCGGCGATGTCCGCCAGGGCAAGTTCTTCGACATCGACCTGGGCTATGAGGACCGGGACGCGGCGGAGGCGGCGGTGAAGGAGATGTGTGACCGGCTGCTGGCCAACCCGGTGGTCGAGAGCTACGCCATCGAGATCGATGCCCCCTGAGTCGCAGCGGCTCGGCCCCTCCCCTCCTACTTTCCGGCAGCGAACGGACGCCCCATGAAAGCTGGCGTGATCGTCTTCCCCGCCTCCAACTGCGACCGCGACGTGGCGGTCGCCCTGGAACAGAGCACCGGCCGGCCGACGACGATGGTCTGGCATGGCGAGACCCAGCTGCCCGCGCTGGACCTGATCGTGGTGCCGGGCGGCTTCTCCTACGGCGACTATCTGCGCTGCGGCGCCATCGCCGCGCACTCGCCGATCATGCGGGAAGTCGTCGCCCGCGCCCGCGCCGGCACGCCGGTGCTGGCGATCTGCAACGGCTTCCAGATCGTGCAGGAGGCCGGCCTGCTGCCCGGCGCCCTGCTGCGCAATGCCAGCCAGCGCTTCGTCTGCCGCGACGTGCACCTGAAGGTGGAGCGCAGCACGGCGCCATTCACGTCGCGCTACAATGCCGGCACGGTGATCCGCATCCCGGTCGCCCATCACGACGGCAATTTCTACGCCGACGACGAGACCCTGGCCGAACTGCAGGGCGAGGGCCGCGTGGTGTTCCGCTATGTCACCGCGGAGGGCGCGCGCGGCCCGGCGGCGAACCCGAACGGGTCGCTCGACGACATCGCCGGCATCTGCGACCCGAGCGGCCGCATTCTCGGCATGATGCCGCACCCCGAACGCCTGGCGGACGCGATGCTGGGCGGCGCGGACGGCCGTGCCATGTTCGACGCCGCCGTGGAGCATCTGTCGTGACCGCCGCCGCCGAAGTGACCCCGGAAATTGTGCGCGAGCACGGCCTGACCGAGGCCGAGTATGCCCGCGTGCTGGAGATCATGGGCCGCGCGCCGAACCTGCTGGAACTCGGCATCTTTTCTGTCATGTGGTCGGAGCATTGCTCCTACAAGTCGTCCAAGCGCTGGCTGAAGGAACTGCCGACGAAGGCGCCCTGGGTGATCCACGGCCCCGGCGAGAATGCCGGCGTGATCGACATCGGCGAAGGGCTGGCGGCGATCTTCAAGATGGAAAGCCACAATCACCCGTCGTTTATCGAGCCCTATCAGGGCGCGGCGACCGGGGTCGGCGGCATCCTGCGCGACGTCTTCACCATGGGCGCGCGGCCCGTCGCCAACCTGAACGCCCTGCGCTTCGGCAGCCCGGACCATCCGAAGACCCGCCACCTGCTGCGCGGCGTCGTTGCCGGCATCGGTGGCTACGGCAATTGCGTGGGCGTGCCGACGGTCGGCGGCGAGGTGAACTTCCACGACAGCTATAACGGCAACATCCTGGTCAATGCCATGACCGTCGGCATCGCGCCCGCCGACCGGATCTTCACCGCACGCGCCAGCGGCATCGGCAATGCCGTGGTCTATGTCGGGTCGAAGACCGGCCGCGACGGCATCCACGGCGCCACCATGGCGTCGGCGGAATTCTCCGAGGATGCGGAGGAGAAACGGCCGACAGTGCAGGTCGGCGACCCGTTCACCGAGAAGCTGCTGATCGAGGCCTGCCTGGAACTGATGGCGACCGACGCGATCGTGGCGATCCAGGACATGGGCGCGGCAGGACTGACCTCGTCGTCGTTCGAGATGGCCTCCTCCGGCGGGGTCGGCATCGCGCTCGACCTGGACCGGGTGCCTTGCCGCGAGACGGGCATGACCCCCTACGAGATGATGCTGTCGGAAAGCCAGGAACGTATGCTGATGGTCCTGGCGCAGGGCCGCGAGGCGGAGGCCGAGGCGATCTTCCGCAAGTGGGAGCTGGACTTCGCCGTGATCGGCCATCTGACCGATACCGGCCGGATGGTGCTGCGCTTCCACGGCGACACCGTCGGCGACCTGCCGATCGACCCGCTGGCCAAGGCCTCGCCGGAATACGACCGCCCCTGGGTGCCGACCCCGCCGCCCGCCTCCGTCGAGCCGCCGGAGGCGCCGGGCGGCCTGGAGGATGCGCTGCGCACCCTGATGGGCTGCCCGGACATCGCCAGCCGGCGCTGGATCTGGGAGCAGTACGACCACACGGTGATGGCCGACACCGTGCAGCGTCCGGGCGGCGACGCGGCCGTGGTGCGCATCCATGGCTCCGCCACCGGCGGCCGGCCGGGCCGCGGCCTGGCGATGACCACCGACTGCACGCCGCGCTACTGCCGCGCGCATCCGGAGACCGGCGGCGCGCAGGCGGTGGCGGAGGCCTGGCGCAACCTGAATGCGGTCGGCGCCCTGCCGCGCGCGGTCACCGACAACATGAACTTCGGCAATCCGGAACGGCCGGAGGTGATGGGCCAGTTCGTCGGCTGCATCCAGGGCATGAAGGCCGCCTGCCTGGCGCTCGACTTCCCGGTCGTCAGCGGCAATGTCTCCCTCTACAACGAAACCGACGGCCGGGCGATCCTGCCCACTCCGGCGATCGGCGCGGTCGGTGTGATCGACGACCTGGCGCGCACCGCCTCCGTCGCGCTGAAGCGGGACGGCGATATCCTGCTGCTGGTCGGCGAGAGCCGGGGCCATCTGGGCCAGTCGCTCTATCTGCGCGAGGTGCTGGGCCAGGAGGCGGGCCCGCCGCCGCCGGTCGACCTGCAGGCGGAGCGGCGAAACGGCGATTTCGTACGCCGGACGATCGCGGAGCTGGGTGTCGACACCTGCCACGACCTGTCCGACGGCGGCCTGCTGGTGGCGGTCGCGGAGATGGCGATGGCCGGCGGCCGCGGCGCGGCGCTGGACCGGCCGGCCGGCATCGACCCGGGGTCGGACAAGGCGCGCCTGGCGGCCTGGGCGTTCGGTGAGGACCAGGCCCGCTACCTGCTGGCAGTGCCAACGGACCTGGCGGAGACCGTGCAGCAGGCTGCAGCGGCGGCCGAGGTGCCGGTGACAGCCATCGGTCGGGTGACGGACGCGAAATTGACTGTGACGGATGCGTTCACCATATCCGTCGACGCGCTGGCCGATGTGCATGAAGGCTGGCTGCCCGGCTACATGGCGCGCTAGCCCAGGCCCGGGTGGAACAGGTTCAGGAACGGACGAAAGGCGGGGACTTGCGATGGCGATGAGTGCGGGCGAGATCGAGCAGCTGATCCGGCAGGGGATCCCCGACGCCGAGGTGCGGATCGAGGACCTGCGCGGCGACGGCGACCATTATGCCGCCCATGTCTCCTCCCCCGCCTTCAAAGGCAAGACCCGGGTGCAGCAGCACCAGATGGTCTATGCCGCGCTGCAGGGCCGCATGGGCGATGCCCTGCACGCCCTGGCGCTGCAGACCTATGCCCCGGACTGACCTTTCCAGAGACCTCCCGCACCGGCGCATCGACACACTTCAGCAGGGACATCCGAGATGAGCGAGAACACCGTCCACGAGCGTATCCGCCAGGAGATCGAGACCGCCCCGGTCATGCTGTTCATGAAGGGCACTCCGGTCTTTCCGCAATGCGGCTTCTCTTCCGTGGTCGTCCAGGTGCTCAACCATATGGGCGTGAAGTTCAATTCCATCGACGTCCTGACCGATCCGGAGATCCGCCAGGGCATCAAGGAATTCTCCAACTGGCCGACCATCCCGCAGCTCTACGTGAAGGGCGAGTTCGTCGGCGGCTGCGACATCATCCGCGAGATGTTCGAGACCGGCGAGCTGCAGCAGTACCTCGACGACAAGGGTGTGCCGACCGAACGCGCGGCCTGAGCGGCGGCGGACCCTACCTGCCCTGTCATCCTCGCCCCAAGACGTGAGTTCTGTGGGGCAAGGATCCATTCCGCCGGCGGCGAGGCTCCGCAGGGCCGGCGGAATGGACTCTCGGGTCAGGCCCGAGAGTGACGGGTAAGAATGAGGCGCCGCCCCTACCCTTCGAACCCGGCTCCCCGGGCGGCATTCAGGGTCTGCCCCGGGCTGCAGCCGTAGCGCGCCCGGTAGACCTGCGCGAAGCGGCCCAGATGGGCGAAGCCCCAGCGCAGCGCCACCGCGGTGACGTTGCAGCCCGGTGCGGCCGATTGCAGGTCGCGATGGGCGCGCTCCAGGCGGGCGTCGCGCAGGAACGCCATCGGGGTTGTGTCGCGATGGTCGCGGAAACCCTGCTGCAGGCCGCGCATGCTGACACCGGCGGCCCGTGCGATATCCTCCAGCGCGAGTGCCTGTTCCAGGTTGGCCATGATGAAGGCCTCCGCCCGGCGGACCTGCCGCGGCAACGCGGCGCCGGCATCCGCGGCATCGCCCTGGTCGTGGGCGGCGGCTTCCAGCAGGCCGGCCATCACCGCGGCCTCGATCTGGCGCCCCATCAGCCCGCCGGTGCCGATGCTCGGAATGCCGGCATCGACCTCCGCCACCAGATGCATCACCAGGCGCCGCAGTCGCGCGCCTTCGGGCCGGGTCATGTCCAGGCCGCCCAGGAAGGTCAGCGGCCGGCGCAAAGGCGCGCCGCTCTGTTCGGCGAGGAAGCGCTCCAGCGCCTGCCGCTCGATCCACACCAGCACCTGGCGGCAGTTCTCGTCCCAGATCATGCGGGTGGCCAGGTGCGGGTTCAGCAGCGCGGCACGGCCGGGATGGGAGCAGTAGTCCTGGGTGCCGTTCACGATCGCCGCACTGCCCGACAGCGGGATCTGCAGCAGGAAGAAATCCTGCAGCTCGCCCGGCGCGATCAGGGCCTTGGCGCCATAGTCGATATAGTTCAGCGACAGCCGCTCGCCCGGATAGTGGTGGTGCCGCGCGTCCAGCCGGCTGCCCCTGCCGATCGTCTCCAGCCGGTGCGGGCAGAAGACGCGCGCCACCCGGTCGCGCGCCTCGTCGAGGTCGCGGCTGCGAAACAGCATATGCCCGGCAAGCGGCACGGACTGTTCGGCCGTCATGGCGGCTCCCGTCCCGGAACGGCAATTCCCACACAAGCGTAACAATCCGTCCGTCGGCTGGTAACAATAAATTCGCAATCCGGACATTGACTGCGGAATCCGGATAGCCGGTCCCCTGCCCCGCCCCGATCCTTTCCCCGACGCAAAGGAACGGGGAGCGGTCTGATGAAGGGGCTGGACGGCAAGGTGGCGATCGTACCCGGCGGCGCGACGAAGATCGGCGCGGCGATCGTCGCGGCGTTCCGCGCGGCGGGCACGAAGGTGATGGCGGCCGATATCGCCACCGAGGCGGGCGAGGCACTGGTCGCCGACGGCATCGCCTTCCGGCAGACCGACCTGCGCGACAACGACCAGATCGCAGGCCTGGTGCAGGCCACGAAGGACAGCTTCGGCCGCATCGACTTCCTGGTGAACGTCGCCTGCACCTATCTGGACAATGGCCGCGATTCCACCCGCGCCGAATGGCTGGAGGCGCTGGACGTCAACATTGTCGGCTCCGTCATGCTGATGCAGGCCGCGCGAGAGGAGCTGGCGCGCAACCGCGGCGCAATCGTCAATTTCGGCTCGATCTCCTCCCGGGTCGCACAGACCGGCCGCTGGCTCTATCCGGTGTCGAAGGCGGCGATCCTGCAGCTCACCCGCAACCAGGCGATGGACCTGGCGCCGGACGGGATCCGGGTGAATGCCGTCTCTCCCGGCTGGACCTGGTCCAACATCATGGACGAGCTGACCGGCGGCGACCGGGCGAAGACCGACCGGGTCGCCGCCCCTTTCCACCTGCTGGGCCGCACTGGCGACCCGGAGGAAGTCGCCGGCGCGGTGCTCTTCCTCTGCTCCGACGCGGCCGGCTTCATCACCGGCACCGATATCCGGGTCGACGGCGGCTACACCGCCATGGGCCCCGAAAGGGCGGACCCGGCCATCCCGCTGCTCATGGAATAGAGCGGCCACGAACTCTGCCGGGCCCCATCCACCGGCGTCATCCCGGCCTAGAGCCGGGATCCATTCCGCCAGCCTCGAGGCTTCACACCGCTTGCGGAATGGATTCTCGGATCAGGCCCGAGAACGACAGACATCAGACGAAGAACAAATAGGCGAAGACCAAACAGGCGAGGCAGAACAATGCGCAGGATCACCATCGTCGGCGGCGGCCAGTCCGGCCTGCAGCTGGGCCTGGGGCTGCTGAAGAACGGCTACCAGGTCCGTGTCGTCCAGAACCGCACGGCGGAAGAGATCGCCGCCGGCAAGGTCCTCTCCAGCCAGTGCATGTTCGCTAACGCGGTGCAACACGAACGCGACCTGGGCATCGACTTCTGGACCGAGGAATGCCCGCCGGTGGAGGGGATCAACTTCATGGTCCCCCACCCGGAACTGCCGGGCGAGAAGGCGATCGACTGGGCCGGACGGCTGGACCGCAACGCCTATTCGGTCGACCAGCGGGTGAAGATCCCGCGCTGGATAGACGAATTCCGGAAACTGGGCGGCTCCATGATCATCAAGGAGGCGGGCATCTCCGACCTGGAGCTCTATGCCCGCGAGGACGACCTGGTGATCGTCGCCTCCGGCAAGGGGGAGATCGGCCGCCTGTTCGAGCGCGACCCCGACAAATCGCCCTACGACAAGCCGATGCGGGCACTGGCGCTGACCTATGTGACCGGCATGACACCGCGGCCGGAATATTCCGCGGTCTGCTTCAACCTGATCCCCGGTGTCGGCGAGTATTTCGTCTTCCCGGCCCTGACCACCACGGGCCCGTGCGAGATCATGGTGTTCGAAGGCGTGCCCGGCGGGCCGATGGACTGCTGGGGGGACGTGAAGAGTCCCGACCAGCATCTCGCCACCTCGAAGAAGATCCTGGAGACCTTCCTGCCCTGGGAGGCGGAGCGCTGCCGCGAGGTGGCGCTGACCGACGACAACGGCATCCTGTCGGGCCGCTTCCCGCCGACCGTCCGCCACCCCGTGGCCACCCTGCCGTCGGGCGCGCAGGTGCTGGGCCTGGCCGACACCGTCTGCCTGAACGACCCGATCACCGGCCAGGGCTCGAACAACGCGGCGAAGGCGGCGGCGGTCTACCTGGAGCGGATCCTGTCGCACGGCGACCGGCCCTACGACGCGGCCTGGATGCAGGGCACCTTCGATGCCTACTGGGACTATGCGCAGTGGGTGACGGCCTGGACCAACATGCTGCTGTCGCCGCCGCCGCCCTTCGTGCTCGACATCATGGGCACGGCCTGCCAGGTCCCGGCGCTGGCGCATCGCATGGCCAACGGCTTCGACGATCCGCGCGACTTCTTTCCCTGGTTCGCCGATCCCGACGCCGCGGCCAGCTACATGGCCGAGCTGAAGGCGGCCTGAGGCAGGGCCAGGAGGGCGCGACGATGGGCATCGCGGTCGATCCCGACAGCTTCCGGGCCGCCATGGCGCGCTTTCCCGGCGCCGTCACCATCGTCAGCGCCCGCTCCGCCAGCGAGCGGCTGGGCCTGACCGCGACCGCGGTCTGTTCCGTCAGCGCGGAGCCGCCCAGCCTGCTGGCCTGCGTCAACCGCCGCACCGGCACCTGCGCCGCGGTCGCCGACAGCGGGCTGTTCAATGTTAGCCTGCTGCCGGACCCGTCGGGGCCGCTGGCGATGCGCTTCGCCGGTGCCGACGGCGCGACCGGAGAGGCGAAATTCGCCCTGGGCAACTGGACCGAGGATGGCCGCGGCCTGCCGGTGCTGCGCGACGCACCGGTCGCCTTCTCCTGCGAAGTCGACCAGCAGGTCGAGGCCGGCAGCCATGCGATCTTCATCGGCCGGATCGTGGAGATCCGCCAGGCCGACGGCGCCGCCCTGCTCTATGAGCGGTCGCGGTTCCACCGCCTGGCACCAATCTGACGGCCGGCGCGGCCGGCGCTCACCCTCAGATCGGGCAGCTCACCGTTTCGAGCTGCAGCGCGGCCAGCATCCGGCCGAAGCCGATATATTGGCCGGCCATCATCATCAGCTCCAGGATCTCGCGGTCGCTGAACTGCGCCCGCAGCTCACGCATGGTGTCGTCATCGAAGGCATGATGGTTCTCCGCCATCAACTCGGCCAGCCGCACCGCGGCCTTCTCCCGCGGGCTGAAACTGCCGCCCTCCGCCACCGTGTCGACGCCGCGCGCGGCCTCGTCCTCGGTGACGTGGTCAGGGTCCAGCCGCGCGGCCTTGCAGGTCTTGCAGCCGTTCAGGGTGGCGATGCGCAGCCGCACCAGTTCCTTCAGGCGTGGCTCCAGCGCGCCGTCCACCCCGTCATTGGAATGGAACGGATAGTAGAAGGACAGGTAGCGCTCCAGCAGGTCGGGATGGGCGGCGAAGGCGCGGGCGACATGGCGGGTGGACCAGTCCTGCGCACCGGCCCCGTCGTGCATCTCCTTCAGGAAGGCCGGCAGCGCCTCGGCCTCGGCAAGCGGCAGTCGGGACATGTCGGGTCTCCCTCAGGCGTTCTGGGGATGGATGGTCTGGACGTTCTCCGTGTCCAGGGCGGACCAGTCGTCCAGGCGACCGTAGAGATAGGGCAGGAACGCATCCGCGTTCAGCCGCGCCAGGGGTCGGCAGGAAGTGATCAGGTCGCCTTCCAGATAGGCGGCGCCGCGCAGCTCGACGATCTCCAGGTCCGACAGCGGATCATGCACCGTATGGCCCAGGGTCAGGCTGCCGCGGCCGCGCCGCTGCACATCCAGGCTGTTGCGGAACTCCGCCAGGGTCAGGACCGGGTCGTCCTCCAGGCCGATGCCGGTGCAGGACGGGGTTGCCTTGATATTGAAGTTCACGCCCTGCGCCTGCCCTGGGCCGAGATCCTCCGTCAGGTCGGCCTTGATCTCGATCAGCCGGGTGCCACCGCGCTCCACGAAACCGTGCATGAAGCTGCCGCGCCGCTGCAGGGTGGTGCTTGCCATCTTCTTCGGCTCGCCGAACAGGTCGCGGCCGAAGATGATCGCATGGTCCTGGTCCATGTACATCGACAGGACATAGGGGCCGGTGATGTCCTTGTGGCGGGCCATGACATAGATCGCGCCGCCGGTGAAATCGGCCACGCAGTTCGACCGCCAGCGCCCCACCATCGCGGTGACCAGCGGCTCGTCCGCCGGCTCCAGGCCGGGCGGCAGGATCGCCGCCACGGTCTCCTTCCGGGTCAGGAAGTCGATCGAGAGCATCTCCGCGCCGACGAAACGCGGCGCGCTCAGCACCGCCTGGATGCGGGCGACCTCCTCCTTGGTCTTCACGAAGCCCATGGCTGTCTCCTCCGTCTGTGTTTCTTGGCCGCCCGGGCGGGCCGGGAGCGGCAGGCCGGATTGTCCGACAATTCCGTAGGATAACAGCAACCCTTCCCGGCAGCGACCCGGGCCACAGGGCCTGCCGACACATGGCTGCAATATGGGTCGGCTAGACTCTCCGGAATCCACGCCCATACCTTCAGGACCCGCCATGCCGCAGCAGCACCGGAAACTGATCGCCATCCTGGTCGACGGCCTGAGCGCCGACTATTTCGACGCTCATCGGCAGCGGATGCCGCACCTCTCCGCCATGGCCGAGGACGGCACCCGGGTGGTGCGGCTGGCCTCGGCGGTGCCGGCGACCTCCATGCCCGGCCGCGCGACCATGCTGACTGGCGCGCCGCCGGAGCGGCACGGCGCCTGGGGCAACCATATCTTCGACGGCCAGACCTTCCGCTGCGCCCTGGCCAACGACCTGAAGGTGCCGACGATCGCCGGGCGGGCAAGGGCGGCCGGCCGCGACGTGGCGGCGATCGGCCATGCCATGGTGCATCCGGGCGATGCCGACTGCTTCTACCCGCCCTGGTGGCTGCGCGGCTTCGTCGATGGCAGCCGCTTCGCCAAGTCGGCGCGGCTGGACGGCGGCATCTATACCGACCATGTGCTGGACCCCGACGACCGCCTGGCCGCTGCGATGGTCGCGGACGGCCCGCTCCTGCTGTCGGCCGATCTGGCGGAGGATGCCGCGGCGGCGCTGATGAACGGCATGCACAACGACCAGCGCAGCCTGGCCGCGGTCGCCGCCCTCGCCTGCTCCGACAGCCCGCCCGACCTGATCCTGACCGAGGTGGCGATGACCGACGCGATCCAGCATCTGCATGGCTTCGCCAGCGATCCGGCGCACTGGGCCTTCGCCACCGCCGACCTGCTGATCGGCTCGCTGCTGCAACGGCTGGAGAAGGCGGGCCGGCTGGACGAGTATGTCGTGGCGGTCTGCAGCGACCACGGCCATGCGCAGATGGAGACGGCGTTGTTCCCCGGCGCGATCCTGCCCGACCATCTGTGGGAGGCGGAGGGCGCCACCCTGCATGTCGTCGCGCGCAGCGCAGCGGAGCGGCGGGAGGCGGCGGAGCGGCTGGCGCCGTTCGGGGTGACGGAGCTGGACAGCACCCATGTGCCGGAACCGCACCGCGACCGGATCGCCACCTTCGTCGCGCCGGACCGCCACAGCTTCGAGGCGAAGCCCGACGGCCTGCCGGCGGAGCAGACCATGGGACCGCCGAAATACGTCTCCACCCACGGCCTGCGCCCGGGCGATCCGGCCGACGACCGCTTCTGCGCCTTCTACGGCGCCGGCATCGGCCGCGGCAGCATCGACCGCGCGGTGTCGGAGGATTACCTGCCGATGCTGGCCGGCATCCTGGAACTGCCGGCGACCGACGGCGACAGGCCGGACCTGCTGGGCTGAAACGAGTCCCTAGTCAGGCCCCCTCTCGTCGAAGGCGCTCCCGCCGGTCGAGCCACCAGCCATAGGGCTGCGGCCAGGCGGCGAATCCGGCCTCCGGATCCAGGTCCCGCTCCGCCCGCAGCAGCCAGTTCGGGTCCACCATCGCCTCGCGTCCGATCGCCACCAGGTCGGCCTGCCCTTCCGCCAGCACGGCTTCCGCCTGGCGTGGCTCCGTGATCAGGCCGACGGCCATCGTCGGGATCCCGGCATCCCGTCGGACGCGGGCCGCGAACGGCACCTGGAAGCCCGGCCAGCGGGGCACCCGCGCCGCGGTGGCGGAGCCGCCGAGACCGCCGGCCGAACAGTCCACCAGGTCGATGCCGCGCGCTGCCAGCGCACGGGCGAAGACCACGGAATCGTCGAGGGACCAGCCATCCTCCTCCCAGTCGCGTGCGGATATCCGCACGAACATCGGGCGCTCCGCCGGCCAGGCGTCGCGCACCGCCTGCGCCACTTCCAGGGGAAAGCGCATGCGCCCGGCGAGATCGCCGCCATAGGCGTCGCCGCGCCGGTTGGACAGAGGCGACAGGAACTGGTGCAGCAGGTAGCCGTGGGCGCAATGCAGTTCCACCACGTCGAAGCCGGCGTCGAGCGCCCGGAGCGCGGCGCTGCGCCATGCCTCGCGCAGGCGCGCCATGTCGTCCCGGTCCAGGGCCCGCGGCACCGGCCAGCCTGCGGCCGCCGCCAGCGGCGAGGGTCCGACGACCGGCCAGGGCGCCTCGCCACGGGCCCGGTCGAGGTCGCCCAGCGGCCCGTTGCCATGCCAGGGGCGCTGCGTGCCGGCCTTGCGGCCGGCATGGCCGAGCTGGATTGCCGGCGCGGCGCCATGGGCGCGCAGAAAGGCCGCGATGCGACGGAGGGGCGCCACCTGTGACGAATCCCAGAGGCCGACATCGCCATGCGTGATACGGCCCTCCTCGGCCACCGCCGTCGCCTCCACGAAGACGGTGCCGGCACCGCCCAGCGCGAACTTCGCCAGATGCGCGAAATGCCAGTCATTGGCGACGCCGTCCCGCGCCATGTACTGGCACATCGGCGAGATCGCCAGCCGGTTGCGCAGGGTGAGGCCGCGCAGCGACAGCGGGGCCAGCAGCACAGGGCGTGCCGGCGACGGGCAGGCCTCCCTGCTCACGGCACGATCCGGTCGCGGCGCAGGCCGTCCAGAATCCTGAGCAGGGCCGCGCCGTTGTCCTCCGTAGCGTGGAAGCCCAGCCGGCGTGCCTTGTCCATGGCGGAGACATCGTCCCATGTCACGCCGAACAGGCCGTCGCCATAGGCCCAGTTCACCAACTGCCCAAGATCGCGTTCCCGCAGCCCATGCCGGTCGCAGAGCGCCGGCCATGCCGCTTCCAGCGGCTTCATCCGCTTCACGAGCGGCACAGGGTCGGGCGGTGCCGGCGGCATGTCGAACAATGCAGCCACCGACGGCCAGAGATCGCACCAGCGGAACCAGCCGCCGTTGACGATATTGACGTCCTGACCCGCGCAAGCGGGCGCCACAGCCGCCCAGAGCAGCGCATCGGCGAGCAGGTCGGCGGTTGTCGCCTGGGAGCGCTTGCGGAAATTCGCCTCGCTGCCGGGAAAGGACAGCGGCAGGCCGGCCTCCTTGAGCAGGGCGGCATAGACCGCAATCAGGGTCACCAGGTTGTTGCCGGACCCTTGCGAATAGCCCCAGACGGTATGCGGCCGCAGGCTGCACCAGGTCCATCGCCGGGCAGCCGGGCAGGCCTGCGAACGCACGCGGACCAGGTCGTGCTGGTCGAAATAGAACAGCGGCCCGGGCCCGGACGGATCCGCCTCCCGCGCCGGCACGGCATAGGGACCGAGATGGCAGCCATACCATTTCGTGCCATGTACCAGGACCACCCGCTGCAGGCCCGGCGCATGGCGCTCCAGCAGGTCCAGCGCATTGGCCAGCAGGCGGACATTGCGTTCCGCCTCCGCCACCGCATCGGCGGCAGCGACCTTCGCGGCGACGAACAGATGGGTCACCGCCTGCAGGCCCTCTGCATGGCGGGACAGGTCCGCCCGGTCCAGCAGATCGGCCGCAATATGCACCACCCCTTCCGGTCCCTCCGCACGTCGCGACAGGCCGATCGCCGACCAGCCCGGGCTGGCATTCAGCCTGAGCGCCAGGTGCCGCCCGACGACGCCGCCATCGCCCAGGATCAACGCCGTTCCGGTCATCGCGCCCGCCGCTGCTTCTGGGCGCGGCAGTCGTACATGCCGGCGCGCTGCCGCGGGTCCTCGCCCGCGGCGAAGATGGCCGACTTCCGCAGCTTCTGGGTCGCGGTCAGCGGCAGTTCGTCCAGGAACAGCACCCAGCCGGGCGCCTTGAAATAGGCGAGGCGCCCAAGCGCATGCCCCACCACCTCCTGCGCCAGCGCGGCGTCGGGCACATGTCCCGCACGGGGCACCAGACAGGCCAGTACCTCCTCGTCGCGCAGCTCGTCCGGGACCGCAAGCACCGCCACCTCGGCGACAGCGGGATGTCCGCGCAGGCAGGCCTCCACCTCCGCCGCGGCGATGTTCTGCCCGCTGCGGCGGATCATGTGCTTCTTGCGGTCGACGAAATGGTAGAGCCCGTCGGGCGCCCGCCGGACGATGTCCCCGGTGTGGAACCAGCCGCCGCGCCAGGCCTCCGCCGTTACCGCCTCGTCCTTCCAGTAGCCTGCGAACAGGCCCTTTCGCGGCTCCGCCCCGGCGCGGCGGAGCAGCAGCTCGCCCTCGCCGCCGTCGGCCACGGGCCGGTCCGCGTCGTCGACGACGGAGAGTTCGATGCCGGGAAGCGGCCGCCCGATGGTGCGGCTGTCGATGCCCCGCGGCTCATGGTTCGCGGCCGTCGCGATGCCGACTTCCGACATGCCCCAGACCTCGATCATGGGAAAGCCGAAGCGCCGTTCGAAGGCATCATGCTGGGCCGGATCGAGGCCCGCGCCGACGCCGAAGCGCACGTGATGGGCGCGCTCCGCGTCGCAGGGCGGGGCGGCCAGCAGCACGGGGGCCACGATGCCCAGATAATGGATGATCGTGGCGCGGGTCTGTACCAGGTCCTGCCACCAGGAGCGCGGGTGGAACCGGTCCGGAAAGATCATCGCGTTGCGCGACAGGATCATCGCCGGGTTCGAGATGCCCAGGCTGTTGGCGTAGAACAGCGGCAGAGGATTGTAGAGTCGCTCCGCTTCCGGCCGCACCTGCATCGCGCCGCCGGCCTCCAGGTAGCGGCGCCCGGCGAACAGGAAATAGGCGTTGCTGAGCAGGCATCCCTTCGGCATGCCGGTGGTGCCGGAGGTGTAGAGCAGTGCGCCGGGGCTGTCCTCGTCCGGCGCTCCGCCGGCCGCCGGCCGCCGGGCTTGCGGCAGCGCGTCGGCAAAACGGTCCGAGGGTATCACCGGCGCACCGTCCGGCACGCCGGCCGAGACGGCGGCCAGGCCGTCGCACCGGTCCGGCAGGGCGATGGCGAGATCCGCTTCCGAATGGGCCAGCAGGAAGGCGAGGTCCTCTGCCCGGTAGTCCGGGTTCACCGGGACCGTGCAGGCGCCGAGGCGGATCAACGCCAGGAAGTGCAGCATGAACTCCGGCCGGTTCTCCAGCAGCAGCGCCACCCGATGCCCCGCCCCGTAGCCGCGGGCGGCATAGGCTTCCGCCAGGCGCTCGACCCGCTCCGCCGTCTCGGCATAGCTCCAGTCCAGCCCGTCCGGCAGATAGCCACGCTCCGCCCGCGCCGGCACGACAAGGCAGGAGAGGTCGCCGGCCTGTGCCGCGGCGGCGTCGAAGGCCGCCGCCAGGGTGCTGAACGGCGCCGCCGCCATCGTCAGGCCTGCGCCGGGTGGAAGGTCACCTTGCCGCTGTCGTGGAACCGTGGCCGCATCCGGTCGCCGATCCTCATCGCCTCCGGCGCCACCTCCTCGACATTGGTGACGAGGCGGATGCCCGGCGCATCGTCGAACTCCAGCAGCGCAACGATATACGGTAGCCGCTCCTTGTAGGCGGGGTCGAAGGCATGGCGCACCGCGGTCCAGGAGAACACCGTCCCGGTGCCCTCCACCTTCTGCCAGGCGATGTCGCGGCTGCGGCAATGCGGGCAGGCCTTCATCGGGTACCAGTGGAAACGCCGGCAGCTGCCGCATTTCGGAAAGGCCAGCGCACCCTGTCGTGCGGCCTCGAAGAAGCCGGCGAATTCCGGCGCCTTGATGTCGATCTCGTCCATCCCGTTCACCTTCCCAGCAGAAGCACGCCGTAGTCCGGCACCGAGAGGCCGCTGACCAGGCCCACCTCGGGATCCGTCACCTGCGCCTCGCCGGCATCGCCGCGCAGCTGGCGGACGGCCTCGATGACATGCTCCGCGCCCAGCAGGTAGCTGTAGGACAGAAGCCCGCCATGGGTGTTGATCGGCAGCCGGCCATGGGTGGAGGTGTCGCGCTCGCGCACGAAGGCGCCGCCCTCCCCCGGCTTGCAGAAGCCCATGCTCTCGATCTGCATCAGGCAGGAGATCGTGAAGCAGTCGTAGATCTCGGCGAAGTCGATATCGGCCATCTCCAGCCCGGCCTCGCCCAGTGCGCGCTGCGTGGCCTTGGCCGCACCCGGGATGCGCAGCATCTCGGCGCGCTGGGTGAAGATGTCGTCGCCGCTGACCGCCTCGCTGCCGAAGCCGCAGCCCAGCACCTTGACCGGCCGGTGGCGCAGGTCGCGGGCGCGCTCCGCCGTGGTGACGATGAAGGCGCAGACGCCGTCGGAGATCACGCAGCAGTCCGGCACCCGCAGCGGGTCGGAGATCATCCGCGCCGCGCCATAGCTGTCCATGTCCAGCGGCCGGTCCAGCTGGCTGCGGCCGGTGCGCAGGGCATTGCCGCGCTGCGCGATGGCGATCGCGGCCAGGTCGGCCTCGGTCGCGCCGTATTCGTGCATGTAGCGCTGGGCCCAGAGCGCGAAATAGGAGGGCTGGCCGTTGAAGCCGTAGGGCTTCTCGAAGGCCAGCTTTGCGGGATAGTAGTCGTGGAAGCCGTAGGGGCCGCCGGCCCGGCTGCCCCAGTCGACGCCGAAATAGCACAGCACCGTCTCCGCATGACCGGCCTCGATCGCCGCCCGCGCGATCATCGGCGCACAGACGATCCCGGTCCCGCCATACGAGATACCGCCGTCGAAACGGCGCTCGATGCCGAATTGGGCGGAGACATATTCGTGCGGCACGGTGCCGGGCATGATCATGCCGTCGGTGACGATGCCGTCGATCGTTCCCGGATCCACCCCGGCATCGGCGATCGCGAGGTCGATGGCGTCCACCGCCAGTGCTCTGATGTCCTTGTCGGCACGCCGGCAGGGCCGGGTTTCGCCGATGCCGACGATGGCAATCTCTGTGCCCATGTTCTGACTCACTCCGTCACGCTGCCGGGACGGGGCTCCGGCGGCCCCGCCCCGGCGGTCCATTCAGGCCGGATACGGCCTATTCGGGAAACTTCTGCTCGTAGCTGGACTGGGGAATGTGCTTCGCCAGCGTGTCGCGATAGGTCTGCAGGAACGCCGCGACATCGGCGTCGGTGCGGGCCTGCCGGCTCTCGATCCAGTCGGCCTTCAGCTGCTCGTAGTCGATCGCCTGCTTCCAGGCTGCGACCTCTTCCGGGGTGAAGCGGTAGAAGTCGACACCCAGTTCCTGGGCCTTCGCCACCGTCGCGGCATCGCCCTTGCGGACATACTCGATCGACTTCGCCGGAAACTCGCGGCGCATCTTGGCGATCTCGTCCTTCACCTTCTGCGGCAGGCCGTCATAGACGTCCTTGTTCATCGCCAGGCCGCAGGTGTAGTAGGTGCCGATCCCCGGCGCGACGATCGTCTTGGTATGGGGCAGCCAGTTCTCCGGCCCGGGCATCCACAGCGGAATGCCGGTATAGCCGTCGATCGCACCGGTCTGCAGGGCGGTGTAGATGTCCGCCGTGGACATCGGCACGGGGATCATGCCCGCGGCCTTGCCGACGATATTGCCGACCTCGCCATAGGCGCGGACCTTCAGGCCCTTCAGGTCGGCGGCGGAGGAGACCGGCTCGTCGACGCCGATGATCGTGGCCGACGGCGCGTCGAAGGCCAGGATGACGACGTTCTGCTTCTCGTATTCCTTCTGCAGCGGCGGATAGCTCTCGTAGAGTTCCGCCAGGGTGGCGGAGACGGCATCGCCCTTCTCCGTCACGTAGGGCATCTCCGCCATCGAGGTCAGCGGCAGCGCGGCGGGGGTATAGCCGGTGCAGAAATAGCCGACATCCGCCAGACCCTGGCCGATGCCGGACAGATGCTCGCCGGCCTTCATCAGTGCCGACATGTACATCTTGTCCTGCACCTTCACCGCACCGTCGGTGCGCCGGCTCAGTTCGTCCAGATAGCCCTCGTACTGCAGGTTGGAGCTGGAGCCCTGGGAGACGTAGGTCGAATAGACCAGGTTCGTCTCCGCGCCCGCGGTGCCGGCGGCGAGCAGGGCCGCCGCCGCGGCCAGGGCCGTGACTGCCTTTCTGGGATGCATCTCGGTTTCCTTCCCTTGGTTGTTCGCCCGGCGCCGCGTCGCGGTCATCCGAGCATGAGTTGCGGCAGAAGCAGGGAGATCTCTGGCAGCGCGACCAGCAGGGCCAGGGTCACCAGCTCCAGCAGCACGAAGAAGCCGGCACCGCGGAACACGGCGGAGATCGGCATCTCCGGATCGACGGCCTTGATGACGAAGACATTGACGCCGAGCGGCGGCGTGATGTTCGCCAGCTCGCTCATCTTCACGACGATGATGCCGAACCAGACCGGGTCGTAGCCGAGTGCCGTGACGGTCGGGAACACGATCGGCAGGGTGATCAGGCAGAGCGAGATCGGCTCCAGGAACATGCCCAGCGGGATATAGGCGGCCAGGATGATCGCCAGGATCACCCAGGCCGGCAGGCTGCTGTCGGCGACGATGCCGCCCAGCAGCCGCGCCAGGCCGGACAAGGCGATGTACTGGCTCAGCAGCCCGGCACCGATCAGGATCAGGAAGATCATCGCGCAGCTGCCGGCGGCGTCGCGGCCGCTCGCCAGCAGCTCCCGCCACTGGAAGCCGTGGCGCGCCAGCACCATCAGGAAAGCCGCGACCGCGCCGATCGCCGCCGCCTCGGTCGCGGTGAACAGGCCGGAATAGATGCCGCCGACGATCACGCCGAACAGCACCGCCACGCCCCAGCCGTCGCGCAGACCGGACAGACGCTGCCCCCAGCTGAAGCGCTGGTCCGCGCGCGGCATCAGGTCGGGGCGCAGCCGCGCCAGCAGGTAGAGGCCGATGCAGAACACCAGGCCGGTCAGGATCCCCGGCAGCACACCGGCGATCAGCAGCTGACCGATATCGGTCTGAGTGATGATGCCGTAGACCACCAGCATGATGCTGGGCGGGATCATGATCCCCAGCAGTCCGGCGGAGGCGATGGTGCCGGCGCTGATGCTGCGGTCATAGCCGAAGCGGCGCATCTCCTTCAGCGCGATCTTGCCCACCGCGGCCGAGGTCGCGACGCTGGAGCCGGAGGTCGCGGCGAAGGCGGCGCAGGCGAAGACGGTGGCCATCGCCAGGCCGCCGCGCAGATGGCCGACGAAGCGGTTGGCCATCTGGTAGGCGCTGGCGCTGACCCCTGCCTGGGTGGCGAAGGCGCCCATCAGGATGAACAGCGGGATGGTCATCAGCGCCAGGTCGGTGACCTTGCCATAGGGCATGTGGCTGAGCGCGGTCATCGCCACCGGCAGGCCGCGCAGCGCGACCAGGCCGGCAAAGGCCGCGATCAGCAGGACGAAGGCGACCGGCAGGCCGACCAGGATACCCAGCACGAAGACGGCGACGACGATCAGGTGGGAGTCCATGGTCAGGCCGCCTCCCCGCGTCCGGCGGGGCGGATCGCGGCCCCGAGGGCCGCCAGCAGGTGCACCAGCAGCTGCAGCCCGAACAGCACGAAGCCCAGTGCGATCACGGCCCGCACCGGCCAGATCGGAAACGGCAGGGTGCCGACCTGGAACTCCATGCTCTGGTAGCTGTGCCAGGCGGCGCCGATGGTGGTCACCGCCAGCAGGACGGTGAAGCCCAGGCAGAGCGCCAGCGAGATCACGTCGGCCCAGCGGCGGACGACGGACGGCAGCATCACGACCAGCGCCTCGATCGCGACATGGCCGCGTTGCCGCTGTGTGTAGGCGATCACCAGGAAGACCAGCAGGGCCAGCAGCACGCCGCCCGCCTCCGCCGCGCCGACAAGGGCAAATCCCGCCGCGCGGGCGACCACGTCGGCCGTCACCACCAGTGCCAGCAGCATCAGGGCGATGCCGCCCACGATGCTGGCGGGCTCCACCAGGGCTCTCACGACACGATCAAGCATGTCGCCCGGCCTGTGCCGCCGGTCGGGTGTCTTCGGTAGCGGCGGGCAATTCGCCAAGGTCGCGCAGCCGTTCGACCACCCGGTCGCGCAGCAGGAACTTCTGCACCTTGCCGCTCGGCGTCAGCGGGAAATCGTCCAGGACCAGCAGATATTCCGGGTGGTACTGCCGGGCCAGCCGCTGGCCCTCCAGATGGCGGCGCATCTCCGCGAAGTCGAAAGCGCCGCCCGGATGCAGCTGGACCGCCGCACAGGCCTTTTCCTGGAAGCGCGGATCCGGCACCGCCACGACGGCGGCGCGCAGGATCGCCGGATGCCGGTGCAGCACCTCCTCCACCTCCACCACGGGGATGTTTTCGCCACCGCGGATGATGATGTCCTTGCTGCGGCCGGTGATCCTGATATGGCCATCGGCCGACTGCCGCGCGCGATCGCCGGTGCGGAACCAGCCGTCCGCAGTGAAGCCCGCCGCGGTAACCTCCGGCCGCAGGTAATAGCCGGCAAACATCGACGGGCAGCGGCACACCAGGTCGCCCTCCTCCCCGGGCGGGACCTCGCCGCCGGCATCGTCGAGGATGCGCACCTCGTTGCCGGGCAGCGGGGCGCCGTCGGATTCCGCGGCCCGTTCCGGCGCCTCGGCCAGGCCGGTCAATGTGACCAGGCCGACCTCGGTCATGCCCCAGCCGGTGCTGACCGTGCAGCCCAGCCGGTCGCGGGCACGGTCCAGGAGCACCCGCGGGATCGGCGCACCGGAACAGAGGAAGGCGCGCAGGCTGGCCGCGCCGCCGGCCGGACCGACCGCATCGACCAGATCCTGCAGGAAGGGCGTGGCCCCCATGCAGAAGGTGACCTTCTCGCGGTCGATCAGGCGCAGGGCCGCATCCGCATCCCAGCGTTCCATCAGCACCACGGCACCGCCGATCAGCAGCGGCAGCTGTCCGCCATAGACGAACCCGGTCTGGTGTCCGAAGGTCGACGCCATCAGGACGACATCGTCGGCGCCCAGCCCATGGTCTGCGGCCAGCGCCAGCGGCGGGCAGAAGTTTGTGTTCGCCGTGTGCATCACCCCCTTCGGCTCGCCGGTGGTGCCGGAGGTGAAGACGATCTCGGTGACCGTGTCGGGGTCGGTCGCCACCGGCGGCATCGGCTGCCCCGCCTGCAGCAGGTCGCCAAAGGGACGGCCCGCATCGCCGGGATCGCCGACCACGAAGACCGACTGCAGGCCGGGAAGGCCCGGCCGCAGCCCGGCCAGCATGGCGCGGTGGTCATGGCCGCGGAAGATGTCCGGGATCACCATCGCCCGCGGCTGCACCAGGCCGAGCATCAGCCGCAGTTCCCGCTCCCGGTAGATCTGGGGCAGCGGCACGCAGACGGCGCCCAGCAGCGAAAGCGCATATTCCAGCAGCGGGAACTCCCGCCAGTTGGGAAGCTGCACCGCGACGATGTCGCCCGCACCGATACCCGCCGCCGCCAGGCCGGAGGCAAGGCGCTGCGTGGCCGTCAGTGTCTGGGCATAGCTCAGCCGCCCCGCCCGGTCGACGAGCAGGGTGCGGTCCGGCATCTCCACCGCCCGCGCGGCGAGAAGCTGATACAGGGTCTGGCCGGGCCAATGTCCGGAGCGGCGATGACGGGCGATCGTCGCCGCGGGAAAGGCCGGACGATCCAGCACCGGCAGGCCGCCCGGCAGCGGGGTGCCACCCTCTTCGGGCGGTTGCTTCGCGTGGCTGTTCACTGGGGGCTCACTGGGGCGGATCCTCCTGGACGCCTGATTTTGCTTGCGTCTGTTTTAACTGAATTTATGTTCAGTTTAATATGCCCGTCAAGCGGTGCAGCGAAACGAGGGAGGCCCGAAGCGGATGACAGACAGGGAAACCGGCCCGCAGCCGCTGGACGGACGGGTGGCACTGGTCAGCGGCGCGACCTCGGGAATCGGCGCAGCCGTGTCGCGGGCCCTGGCGGCCCGCGGCGCGCGGATCGTCGCCCTCGGACGCCGCAGGGAACGGCTGGACCAGCTCTGCGCCAGCCTGGGTCCGGCACGGTGTCATGCCCTTGCCGCCGACATCACCGATGAGGCGCAGCTGTCGACCGCGCTGGCCGCGCTACCGCCCGCCATCGCGTCTCCCGACATCCTGGTGAACAATGCCGGGGTGGCGCTCGGTGGCGCCCTGTCGCAGGAAGCCGACCCGGAGGACTGGCGGCGCATGGTGGACACGAATATCGGCGGAATGCTGAACCTGACCCGGCTGCTGCTGCCGGCGATGACCGCGCGGGACTTCGGCGACATCGTGAATATCGGTTCGGTGGCCGGCCGCTGGCCCTACCGGTCCGGCAATGTCTATGGCGCGACCAAGGCCTTCGTGCACCAGTTCACGCAGAACCTGCGCGCCGACCTGCTGGGCCACAATGTGCGCGCGACCTGCATCGAGCCCGGCACGGTGCGCACGGAATTCGCGGCGGTGCGGACCGGCTCCGCCGAAGCGGCCGCCGACTACTATGCCCGGCCCAACCTGATGGAGGCGGAGGATGTGGCGGAGATCGTGGCGTTCTGCCTGACCCTGCCGCGGCGGGTGAACATCACCATGCTGGAGGCGATGCCGCTCTCGCAGGCCGCCTCCGACCTCGCCTTCGCCGACGGCATGGCGCCGGCGGCAGCGCGGCGGCAAGACGGCGGAGACGCACCGGACGGGACCCTGTGACCGACGGAAAAGCCGACCAGGCGCCCGACGGCAAGGACGGCAAAAAGGAAGGGGGCCGCGCGGCCCGGCCTGCAGCGCGCCGACGCGGCCGGCCGCCACAGCCCGAGGCGATCGAGGAGCGGCGGAAACAGATCCTTGCGGCGGCCATCGAGATCTTCGGACGGCGCGGCTTCCACGACGCGACGATGCAGCAGATCAGTCGCGCGGCAGGTATCAGCGTCGGCCTGATCTACCAGTATTTCCGGGACAAGGAGGATCTGCTGCACGCCGTCATCAGCGAAATCCTCGATTCCTACCTGCGGGAGATCCCGGCCGCGCGCGCCACCCAGACAGAGCCACTGGAACGCCTGCATGCCGCCGTGCGCGCCTATTTCAGGGTTGTCGACGAGCATCGCGCGGCCGCCCTGATCGGCTATCGCGAGTCCCGGGTGCTGCCACGCGCCCGGATGACGGAGATCATGGCACGGGAGCGGGAGACGACCGGTCTGATCGCGGAAAGCGTGGAAGAATGCCGCCGGGCCGGCGTCCTGCAGGTCGCCGATCCGGAACTGCTGACCTACCAGCTCGTCGTCTATGTCCATGCCTGGCCGCTGCATGCCTGGCGGCTGGAACCGCAGCCCGGGGGCGAGGCCTATATCGAGCGCGGCATGGCGCAGCTGCTGCGCCCGGTTCAGCCGGCGCCGGAGGCGCCGCCCGTCCCCTCCCCGGCGCGCCGGAACCGGTAGCGGAAGTCGCAATAGGGCGCGCCCTGCATGATCGTCTGGGTACGACGGAACTCCACATCGGGGGCGCCGACCTCCGCCATGTCGAAGTCCAGGTCGCAGAGCAGGAAGCGGCCGAGTTCCGGCTCGCCCAGGTCCTTGAAGAACTCCGCATAGCCGCAGCGGGTGACGTTGTATTCGCGCACCGTCCCGTCATCGACCAGCATCTCGCGGTCGATGGTGGCGCCGATACGCGGCCGCAGGTCGTCCCAGATCGCATCCCACTTCTCGCGCGCGCCGCCCGGCTTCTCCGCCGCGATGCGGCGCTGCAGGTCGCGCGACCAGTCGCGCAGCGCCTTCTCCACCAGGCGGTCGGCCTCCACCTTTCCCAGCCGCGCGCGCAGCGAACGGATCAGGGGCACCAGCACCTTCGCCTGCAGCTTGACCTCGTCGAGCAGCGGCAGCGTCGGTGCCGCGGCGGGGTCAGCCGCCATAGCCTTCGATTACCAGGATATCGCCCTCGGAATAGGGCGTGCGCATCGACTTCGCGGCCTGGTACTGGTCCGATCTGTAGGCCGCCAGGGCGGTCTCGTAGCTGTCGAACTCCACCACCACGTGGCGGGACCTTGCGGCCCCTTCCACCAGCTCGTTCTTTCCGCCACGCACCAGGTAGCGCCCGCCATGCGCCTCGATCGCCGCCTGCGCCGCCGCCATGTAGGGACGGTAGCTCTCCAGGTCGTGCACATCGATATGGCCGATCCAGTAGCCCTTGCTCATGCCGGTCCTCCCGCCGCTTGGCCATTGCTGCGGAATGATAGGCAGCCCGCGCCGCCGACGTCCAACGCGAAACCCGGTCTATCCCGTCCCGGGGCGCACGGGCAGCAGGGCCAGGCACAGAAGGGAGGCCAGGTGGAGGAGGAACGCCGCGCCCGCCAGCAGGGGCAGTCCCGCCGCGATCCACGGCGCCACCAGCGCGGTTGCAACCGCCGCAACTGCAAGGATCGCCAGCACCGTCAGCGACGCAGCCCTGTCGTCATCGCCCTCTCCGGCGATGATCGCCTGGAGGAAGCCCGGCGGTCCGCGCAGGCCCAGGCCCGCGTTGACCGGCGCGAAGAGAAGGACGAGCCAGAAGCTGTCGCCTGCCGCGAACAGCGCAAAGAGCAGGATGCCGGCGGCGCCCAGGGCGGCGATCAGGCTGCCGCTCCAGATCACCGCCTCGGCGCCCCACCGCTCCACCGCGAAGCCCGTGGCGTTGGAGGCGAGGATGAAGCAGCCGACACCGACGGCCTGCATCCAGGCGAAGTCTGCGACGCTGCCGTCCATCGCATGCACGATGACTGCAGGTGCGCCGAACACGAACACCAGGACCCCGCCAAGGGTGAAGGCCTGGCTCCAGGCATAGCGCAGGAATGCGGGCCGGCGGAGCAGCCGGGCATAGGACCCCTGCCGTCCGATACCGGACGGAGGCGGGAGCCGGTCCCTGCCCAGGTGCAGGACGAGGCCGAGGGCGAGAGCCAGGGCCGCGATCGCCCAGAACGATGACCGCCAGCCACCAAGCTCGAGCAGCCACAGTCCAAGCAGCGGTGCCGCCCCCGGGGTCAGGCTTTCCACGCTCGCGAGCGCACCGATCGCCCTGGTCGCGCCACGTTCCGAGAACATCGCGCGGATGATGCCAGGGGCGAACACCGCCGGCGCGGACGACGCCACGCCCTGAAGGAAGCGGATCCCGACCAGCACCGACATGTCCGGTGCCAGGGTGGCCAGCCAGGACGACAGGCCGTAGGCCACCAGTCCCCAGGCCAGGCATCGCCGGCGGCCGAAATGCACCCCAAGGCTGCCATAGAGCAGCAGGCCACAGGCCGCCCCGACCACATAGGCGGCCAGCACGAACTGCGCCAGGGCCGTGCCGCCGCCCAGGGCCTGCGGCAGGAAAGGTACCGCCGGCAGGACAAGATCGATGCCGGACAGGCCGGCGACGGCTGCGAGGGTGAGCAGGCCGCAGACCAGGAGCTTCGAGGCCATGGCCATCGGAGAGTCAGGGATCCGGTCGTGCAGGCGGAGCGATCAGCCCTGCCTGGCCTCGGCCATCCACCAGGAAATGTCGCCGCTGTCCGGCCGGGTGCGGCCGAGCCAGTCGGTCACCGCCGCGCGGTCGACTTCGCCGCGGTTCTGGCTGAGCTTGCGGATCGCCAGGTAGCCCGTGGCGGCGAAGCGGAAGCCGGCGATGGCGCGGGCCAGGCCGTCGACGAAATCCGCCGGCGCATCGGCCACCGCCCAGTCGCCGCCGGTCGCGCCCTCATAGTCGGCCGCCTGGATCTCCAGGATCCGGCGCAGGTCGGTCTCCGCCACCAGGTCCGCTGTGCCGTCCAGATGCGCGGCGACATAGTTCCAGGTCGGCACCACTTTCCCGCTGACCGGCTTCTCGGCATAGACCGACGGGCTGACATAGCCGTTGGCCGGCACGAACATCGCGCGGGCGGCGACAGGGCCGGCCTGCATCGCCAGGAACAGCGGGTTGTTGCGCAGCAGGTGGCCGACCAGCACGGCGGTGCCGTCGCCGCCCTGGGCCACCAGGGTCAGCGGCAGGTGCACAGTCAGCAGATCGCCGTCATGCACCGCCGCAAGGGTGGCGAAGCGGGTCGCGGCGGCGATCTGCAGTGCCGCCTCGCGGTCAGCGCCGGCGAACTTGGCGGGTGGATAGCTCATGGCGATGTTTCCCTTGGCCGAAACGCAAGCGGCGCCCCCGGGTCCGGCCCGGGAGCGCCGCGAACTGCGTCGGTCCTGTCTCCGGGCCGCGCGGCCCGGCACCGGTTACCGGCTGTAGTACTCGACCACCAGGTTCGGCTCCATGCGCACCGGATAGGGCACGTCGGAGAGCTGCGGCGTGCGCAGGAAGGTGCCCTCCATCTTGGAGGTGTCGAGCTCCAGATATTCCGGGATGTCGCGCTCCGGGCTGTCCAGCGCCTCGAGCACGATGACCAGCTGCTTGGAGGCGTCCTTGATCGAGATCTTGTCGCCTTCCTGCACCCGGTAGCTGGGGATGTTCACCCGCTTGCCGTTCACCCGGATATGGCCGTGGTTCACGAACTGGCGCGCGGCGAAGACGGTCGGCACGAACTTCAGGCGATAGACCACCGCGTCCAGCCGGCGCTCCAGCAGGCCGATCAGGTTCTCGGAGGTGTCGCCGCGGCGGCGCACCGCTTCCTGGTAGATGTTCTTGAACTGCCGCTCGGTGATGTTGCCGTAGTAGAAGCGGAGCTGCTGCTTGGCGGCGAGCTGCACGCCATAGTCCGACGGCTTGCGGCGGCGCTGGCCATGCTGGCCGGGCCCGTGCTCGCGGCGGTTCACCGGGCTCTTCGGCCGGCCCCAGAGGTTCTGGCCGAGGCGACGGTTGATCTTGTACTTCGACTGGAGCCGCTTGGTCATGGGACGGCTATCCTTTCCGTATTGTTGTTGCTTCGGACCCGCGCGCCCAGGATTGCCCGTTCAGGAATGGCGATTCCGGGCTGCAGCGGATCGCGCCTCGAAGGCCCGCCCGGACCGGATCGGCCGGGCGCCGTCCGTGCGGCACATATCGGACGGCGCGGCAGTTCGGGACTGCCGCGTGCGGAGCGCGCCTTTTACGCGGCGGAGCATGCTGCTGTCAACATGACGGGATCGCCGGAGAGCCGAGCGGGATCAGCGCTCGCCCCCGCCCTCCGGTTCTTTTGCCAGGGCCGCCACCTCCGCGCGGAAGGGCTGTGCCGCACGCTCCGCCGCCGCGCGCTCCGCCACCTTATGGGCGCGTCGGTCGCGGCGCCAGCGGCCATGCGCCAGGGCCTTCACGATGCCGCGCCAGGTCTGCACGTCCTGCTCGAAGACCGGACGGCGCTGCAGGAAGTTCTTGACGTTGCGCATCAGGGCCGGCCGCTTTTCCTCGATCCGATCGAAGAAGCCGCTGGCGACCATTTCCGCCTCCAGATGGTCGAACAGCCCTTGCACCTGTTCCTTGGTCGCCGGCACCGCGCCGCCGGTCTCGAAGCGCTCCGCCGGGGTGTCGTCGCCGGAGGTATACCATTCGTAGCCCAGCAGCAGCACCGCCTGCCCCAGGTTCAGGCTGGTGAAGCCGGGGTTCAGCGGCACGGTCACGATGGCGTCGGACAGGACGATGTCGTCATTGTCCAGGCCGGTCCGCTCCGGCCCGAACAGCAGGCCGACCCGCTGTCCCGCGGCGATCTCGGCACGGGCGCGGGCTGCCGCCGCACGCGGGGTCAGCACGTCCTTCACCATGTCGCGCGGCCGCGCCGTCGTGGCCAGCAGGCAGTTCAGGTCGGCCACCGCCTCTGCCGTTGTGGCAAAGACGCGCACCCGGTCGATGACGATGTCGGCGCCGGCGGCAGCGGAGCGGGCGGAGGGGTTCGGCCAGCCGTCGCGGGGCGCCACCAGGCGCAGGTCCGACAGGCCGCAGTTCAGCATCGCGCGCGCGGCCGCACCAATGTTCTGGCCCAGCTGCGGCGCGACCAGCACGATGGCCGGGGCCGTATCGGCACCGTCCGCCCGGACATCGCCCTTGCTGAGGTCGGTTCCCGCCATGGCCTGCGCAGACCGGCCCGCGGCCGGGTTCAGGCCCCCGCCAGGCGAGCCGTCTGGCCCACCCGGCCCGGCGGCGCGCCGGCGCGGTAGAGCTTCCAGACGATGGAATCCATCAGCGCGTCGAAGCTCGCCTCGACGATATTGGGGGAGACGCCGACGGTGAACCAGCGGGCGCCGGCCTCGTCTGCGCTCTCCACCAGGACGCGGGTCACCGCCTCTGTGCCGCCGTTGAGGATGCGCACCTTGAAGTCGACCAGGCGCAGCCCCTTCAGATAGCCGGAATAGCGGCCCAGATCCTGCCGCAGGGCATTGTCCAGCGCATTGACCGGGCCGTTGCCCTCCCCCGCCGAGAGGATCGTCTCTCCGTCCACGATGCACTTCACCACCGCCTCCGAGACGGTGGTCAGCTGGCCGCGCGCGTTGTAGCGGCGCTCCACCAGGGCGCGGTAGCGCTCCACCTGGAAATAGTCCGGCACCTGGCCCAGGGCGCGGCGCGCCAGCAGCTCGAACGAGGCCTCCGCCCCGTCATAGGCATAGCCGGTCGCCTCGCGCTCCTTCACCTCGTCCAGCAGGCGGTTGATGCGCGGGTCCTTGGGGTCCAGGTGGATGTCCAGTTCGCGGAAGCGGGCGATCACGTTCGACCGCCCCGCCTGGTCGGAGACCAGGATCTTGCGCGCATTGCCCACCGTCTCCGGCGGCACATGCTCGTAGGTGCGGGGATCCTTCTCCACCGCCGAGACATGCAGCCCGCCCTTATGGGCGAAGGCATTCTCCCCGACATAGGCGGCATGCCGGTTCGGCGCCCGGTTCAAGAGTTCGTCCAGCAGGCGGGAAACCGAAGTCAAATGCGCCAGCTGGTCGGCGGAGATGCCGGTGGTCAGCGCATCGCGGAACGGCGGCTTCAGGATCAGGCTGGGGATCAGCGCGATCATGTTGGCATTGCCGCAGCGTTCGCCGAGGCCGTTGATCGTGCCCTGCACCTGCCGGGCGCCGGCCTTCACCGCCGCCAGGCTGTTGGCGACCGCGTTCTCGGTGTCGTTATGGGCATGGATGCCGATCCGGTCGCCGCCGAAGCGCGCCACGGCAACGGCGGTGATCTCCGCCACCTCGTGCGGCATGCTGCCGCCGTTCGTGTCGCACAGCACCAGCCAGCGCGCGCCAGCCTCGTAGGCCGCGGCGAGGCATTCCAGCGCATAGTCGGGATTGGCCTTGTAGCCGTCGAAGAAATGTTCCGCGTCGAACATCGCCTCGCCCTTGCGGGCCTTCACGGCGGCGATGCTCTCGCCGATCAGGTCGCGGTTCTCCTCCCGGCTGATGCCAAGCGCGACGTCGACATGGAAATCCCAGGTCTTGCCGACCAGGCAGGCGGCGTCGGAATGGCTGTCCAGCACCTGCGCCAGGCCGGGGTCGTTGGCGGCGCTGCGGCCCGGCCGCTTGGTCATGCCGAAAGCGACCATCCGGCCGCGCTTCAGCCCCTGCGGTGCGCCGAAGAAGGCGCTGTCGGTCGGGTTCGCGCCGGGCCAGCCGCCCTCGATATAGTCGATGCCCAGGCGGTCCAGGGCGGCGGCAATGGTGCGCTTGTCCTCGACGGAGAAATCCACGCCCTGAGTCTGCGCGCCGTCGCGCAGGGTGGTGTCGAAGAGATAGAGACGCTCAGCCATTGCCGCTTTCGAAGCCTGATATGTGCGGTCGCGCCGGCCCTTACGGCTGGCTGCCGGAACCTGATTTCGGGGTCATGCGCGCCGGCCCTGCAAGCGCGCGAGGGCCCGTTCGCGGCCGATCAGAGGTAGCACCTTCTTCAGTTCCGGTCCATGCGGCCGGCCGGTCAGCGCCAGCCGCAGCGGCATGAACAGGGTCCTGCCCTTCGCCCCGGTCTGCGCGGCGACCGCCTTCGTCCAGGGGCCCCAGTCGGCCTCCGCCGGCTCGCCCTGCGGCAGCAGCGCCGCGGCGGCGGCGGTGACGGCCGCATCCTCGATCACCGGGTCCAGCGGCTGGTGGATCACCGCCCACCAGTCGGCGGCATCGGCCACCCGCTCCAGATTGCCGCGCACCGCCTCCCAGAATGCCGCATCGGCGCCGGCCGGCAGGCGATCGGCGACCGCATCGAAGGGCAGCTCGTGCACGATCTGGGCATTCAGTGCGCGCAGCTCCGCGGGATCGAAGCGCGCCGGCGCACGCCCCAGCCGGTCGAAGGCGAAGCCCGCGACCAGCGGCGCCAGGTCCGCCACCGGCTCCACCGGGTCGGCGCTGCCCAGGCGCGCCAGAAGGGCGGTCACCGCCGCGGGCTCGATCCCCTCCTCCCGCAGGCCGGCCAGGCTCAGACCGCCCAGCCGCTTCGACAGCGGCGCCCCGTCGGCGCCGACCAGCAGCGCCAGATGCGCGAAGTCCGGCGGCACCGCGCCCAAAGCGGCGAAGATGTCGACATGGGCGGCAGTATTGGCGACATGGTCCTCGCCGCGCACCACATGGGTCATGCCCGTCTCGATATCGTCGACTACCGCGGTCAGGGTGAAGAGCGGCCGGCCGTCAGCGCGCAGCAGCACAGGGTCGGAGAGCGAGCCCAGGTCGATCTCCACCGGGCCGCGCACCAGGTCGGTCCAGCCGATCCGGCCGTCCGACAGGCGGAAGCGCCAGTGCGGCACCCGCCCCTCCGCCTCCAGCGCCGCGCGCTGCCCCGCATCCAGCTTCAGGGCGGCACGGTCATAGACCGGCGGCGCACCCCGGGCGCGCTGCAGCCGGCGCCGACGCTCCAGTTCCTCCGGCGTCTCGTAGCAGGGATAGAGGCGGCCATCCGCCTGCAGCCGCGCCACCGCGGCGGCATAGAGGTGATGGCGGTCGGACTGCCGGATGCGTTCGTCCCAGCGCAGGCCGAGCCAGTCCAGGTCGCGCTCGATCGCGGCGGCGAATTCCGGCGTCGACCGCTCCGTGTCGGTGTCGTCCAGGCGCAGCAGGAAGCGGCCGCCCTGCTGCCGGGCGAACAGCCAGTTGACCAGGGCCAGCTTGGCATTGCCGACATGCAGCAGGCCGGTCGGACTGGGTGCGAAACGGGTACGGACACTCATCCTGCCGGTCTCCCCGGAAGCTCTGCGACAACGGGATAGCGCCTGTCGCGGCCGAAGGCGGTGCGGCTCAGCCGCGGCCCGGGCGGCACCCGCCGGCGGCATCCCTCGGCGGCGAGCAGCGCCGTTTCATAGGCCTCCGCATCCTGCCCGTATGCGGCTCTGCCATTGTCCAGCAGCGCGGCCAGCACAGGATCGGGATCGCTCCCTGGTTCGGTCAACGCAGCCTCTGGCACTGCGGGCTCCGTCGTCCCGGCAGACGACTGGCGGTTGCGCCAGCGGCCGAGCCGGCGCAGTTCGCCCGCCCAGAGGTCGCGCAGCGGCGCGAAATCCCCGTCCGTGCCGGCATGGCCCAGCGCCAGGCCGGTCTTGTCGCAGGTGGCGAGGCCCAACACTCCGGGCCCCGGGCCGTCGCGCAGGCCGTCGGGCCCCAACAGATCGGCGGCCAACGCCGCCAGCAGCGCCGCGCCCGGCTGCTCGCCGCCGCAAAGGGCGACGGCGGAGCAGCCGCCTTTCGCGAGGCGGTCGGCGAGCGCCAGCAGCAGGACCCGATACAGCGCCGCCTCGCCTTCCGGCGGCGGCGCCAGGCTGCCGGTCGCGCAGGCCCAGCCGCCGGGGCCGCGGCGGAAGCGGGCCGCAAACAGGCCCGGTGCGAAGGCTTCCGCCTGAACCGCCAGGCTGCAATCGCCGTTCAGCACGAAGGCGCCGCCGTCGAACAGCGCCTCCTCCTGGCCGCCCAGCAGGTTGAGCCATGCGAGCGGCAGGCCGGTTTCCGTCACCCGCGCCACGGCCAGGTTAAGGCGCAGGTCCGGCATGCCGGCCAGCCAGGGCGAAGCGCAGGGCGCCAACAGGATTTCCGCGCCGGTCTCCCGCAGGGTCTCTGCGGCATCGGCATCGTCCAGCTCGGCCCCGATCAGTACACCCAACGGCACGCCGCGCACCGCGATCGGCCCTGCCGGCGCGCCGGCGTCGAACGGCGGCGACGGGTGCTGGGCGAAGCGCATCTCCGCCACCTTGCCGCCGTCCAGCAGCAGGACCGCGTCGTGGACCCGGTCGCCGTCCCGCCAGGGCGCGCCGACCAGGATCGCCGGGCCGCCGTCCGACGTTTCCGCCGCCAGGTCGGCGACGGCCTTCGCCACAGCGTCCAGGAAGCTGCCATGAAGCGGCAGGTCGCCCAGCGGTGCGCCGGTCACCGAAAGCTCCGCGCATGCCAGCAGGTCCGCACCCGCCGCCGCAGCGGCACGCGCCGCGGCGATCGCAGCGCAGTTGGCGGTGCAGGCGCCCAGACGTGGGTTGATCTGCGCCAGCACGATGTGAAGATTGTCCCGCATTCCGCTTCTTCGCAGTGGATCATCGAGGGGAAGATCGAGGATGGCCAGATCCGCTTTCGGCACGGCAAGCAGTACCTGCTGCGCCGGCCGGTGTGCAATGTCCGGGTGACGGGTACGGTGCGTTGACCGCCCCCGCGGCAATCCTGTGCGCCCTGGTGGCCGCCTTCGGCCGGGTGGACCGTTCGGCGATGGCCGAGCTGATGGACCCGGAAATCGTCGCCCATGTGACCAATGCCGCGGGCGGCACCGACCGGATCGCCGGCCGCGAGCCGCTGCTGCAGCGGATCGCGGCCTTCGACTATGGCGCCGCGCGGCTCGCGCTTCGGGTGACCAACTCGGTGGAACCGGCGCCGGACCAGGCACTGGCAATGGTGGAGGTGCGGGCGGCGCGCAGCGACGGCGTCCGCCTCCACAACCACGCGGCGCATCTCTGCCGGGTCCGCGGCGGCCGGATCGTCGAATGGTGGATGGTCGATGCGCTGCCTGCGGAAAGCGACAGCTTCTGGCGCGGCGCCTGAACGGCAGCTAGAAAGCGCGCCATGGGCCCCGTCACAACCCCGGGCAGCTTGGAGGAGACAGCATGACCATCAACCGCCAGTGGCGCCTGAAGCGGCATCCGGAAGGCATGCCGGGGCCGGAGGATTTCGAGCTGGTGGAGGAACCGCAGCGCGCACCGGCAGATGGCGAGGTCGCGACCCGGGTGCTGAACCTCAGCATCGACCCCTATATGCGCGGCCGCATCGCGCAGGCACGCTCCTATGCCCGCGGCGTGCAGGTGGGAGAGACGATGGTCGGCGGCGCCGTCGCGCAGGTGACCGAGAGCCGCTTTCCCGGCCTGCAGCCCGGCGACGTCGTGGAGACGATGGGCCATGGCTGGCAGACCGCCGCCACCCTGAAGGGGGACGGCCTGCGCCGGCTGGACCGCAGCACCGGCCCGTTCGCGAAGCTGCCGCTGAGCTATGCCAACGGCATCCTGGGGATGCCCGGCGCCACCGCCTATTTCGCGCTGCTGGACCAGGGCAGGCCGCAGGCGGGCGACACGGTGGTGGTCTCCGCCGCCGCCGGCGCGGTCGGGCAGATCGTCGGCCAGATCGCGAAGATCAAGGGCTGCCGGGCGGTCGCCATCGCCGGCTCCGACGAGAAGCTGGCCTATTGCCGGCAGCTCGGCTTCGACGCCGGCATCAACTACAGGACCACGACCGACCTGGGCGCCGACCTGAAGGCCGCCTGCCCCGACGGCATCGACGTCTATTTCGACAATGTCGGCGGCGAGATCCACGATGCCTGCATGCAGCTGATCAACCTGCATGCGCGGATCGTGATCTGCGGCACGATCTCCAACTACAACCGCATGGGCGAGCCGGACCTCGGCCCCCGCAACCTGCGGCTCCTGCTGATCACCCGCTCGGTGATGAGCGGCTTCCTGTTCACCGACTATGCCGACCGGCTGGACGAGGCGGTGAACGACCTGGCCGGCTGGCTGATCGAGGGCCGGATGGTCTATCGCGAGGATGTGCTGGAGGGGTTCGAGACGATGCCCGGCGCACTGGCCCGCGTGCTGCGCGGCGAGAATTTCGGCAAGCAGATCATCCATGTGGCCGACCCGGACTGACATCCGCCTTGCCGCGATGCTGGCGGCACTGCTGCTGGCTCCCGCCCCCGCCGCCGCGCAGCTGGGCGACAAGCCCACCGCCAACTACCGCGCCGCCTTCGCCGAGGCGCTGCCGAAGGCGGAAGCAGGCGATCCGCGCGCGCAGGTGCAGGTCGGCCGCTACTACCTGAACGGCCAGGGCGTGGCAGCCGACCCGCAGGAGGCCGCCCGCTGGTTCCGGGCGGCGGCGGAGGCCGGCCGCATCGAGGGCATGAAGTGGCTTGCCGACATGTATTTCGCCGGGGTCGGCGTGGCCCAGAGCGATGTGGACGGCGTCGACTGGCTGACCCGCGCGGCCCTGGCCGGCGACACCGACGCCCGCGCGATCCTGGGCCGGCTGTACTGGACAGGCGAACAGGCCGGGCCCGACCCTGTGGCGGCCTGGGCCTGGCTGGCCCTGGCGGCGGAAAAGACGCCGATCCCCGGTGCCGCCGATGCGCGACGTCTGCTGCCGGACGTCGAGGCGGTGATGAGCGACGGCCAGAAGGCCGAGGCCGCCGCCCTCAGGGACCGTCTGGCCGCGCTGGAACCCGACTGACAGCGGGCCACCTTCGCCCGGCCGCCACATTCCGACACAAGAAAGCCTGCATCAGACAACATTCCCGCCCCATTGCCCGGCTGCAATCCACCGGTCGAGGAAAGACGGGGGAGCAGGGATGGCACGGGAGGATTGCATCGCGTTCGTGGACCGCATCCGGGCCGATGCCGACCTGGCGCGGCTGGTGGCGGAGCGCGGCCGGGACCGCGCGGCATTGCTGGCGATCGCGCGGGCGCACGGCTTCCAGGTGGAGGAAGCCGACCTGGATGCCTTCGCCGCCGATTATTCCCGGCGGGAGCGGCCGCCGGACGGCGGCGGCCGCTCCTGATCAGCTCCGGGACTGCAGCCCGTCGGGCGAGGCGGCATAGCCGGTCAGGGTGCGCTCGGCATGGCGCAGGCGCCAGTCCAGCATGCGGCCCGCCATGTCCAGCATCGCCGGCGCATGGGCCGGATCCTTCGCCAGGTTGGTGAACTGGCCGGGGTCGGCCTCCAGGTCGAAGAACAGCGGCTCCAGCCCGGCGAAATGCACGTATTTGTGCCGCTCGTCCTGCACTACCGCCAGGGCGCAATCGTCCATCGACAGGCCCAGCACCTCCTCCGGCTTCGAGTAGAAGACGTTGCGGAAGTCGAACTCGTAATGCACCTCCCGCCGCCAGTCGGGCGGTGCCGCGCCCTCCCGCACGAAGGGCAGCAGGGAGCGGCCGTCGCAGGCGCGCGGCACCGGCCGGTCCAGCCAGTCCAGCACCGTCGGCATCATGTCCACCGTCTCGGTGAAGGCCTGCACGATGCTGCCGCGGGTGGCGTCGGCCGAGGCGTCCGGGTCCCGGATGATCATGGGGATGTGAAAGCTCTGGTCGAAATAGCCCATCTTGCCCAGCAGGTGATGGTCGCCCAGCTGCTCGCCATGGTCGCAGGTGAAGATCACCAGCGTGTCGTCCCACTGCCCGCTCTCCTTCAGCCAGGCGATCACCCGGCCCAGCTGGGCGTCGATCTCCGAGATCAGGCCGTAATAGGTGGCGCGCATCTGCCGCACCTCGGCCTCGTCCATGTCGCGGCCCAGGCCCCGTCCGTTGTGGAAGAAGGACCTGCGTTCCACGGTGTCGAGGTAGAAGCGCAGCAGTGGGTGCTGCTCCGCCTCCGCCGCGGCGCTGGCGGCGCGGACCGGCGGCGGGCAGGCGGCGGGGTCGTACATGTCGTGGTACGGCGCCGGCGCGGCAAACGGCGGATGCGGCCGCCAGTAGCCCAGATGCAGCATCCAGTTCTTCCCCGCCGCGCTGCGCAGATAGTCCAGGCCGCGCTCGGTGAACCAGACCGTGTCGGACAGGTGCGCGGGGATCCGGCTGGGCGCGCCGGTGGCGCCGGGCAGCTCCGCCGCCTGCCCTTCCGGCAGCCAGATGTCCCAGGGATTGTCGGGCATGGCATAGCCCTGCGCCGCCACCCAGGCGAAGTAATGCTCCATCTTCAGGCCCCAATGGCCGACCTGGCGCCAGCCGTCCATCACGTCACCCAGCACCCGGAAGCCCGGATCCTCCGCCGGCACCCGGCGCGGGTCCGGCGTGGTGGTGGTATAGCCGACCAGGGCGGGGTCGTAGCCGGCATGGCGCAGCTCATGCGCGATGTTGGTGTGCCGGGCGTCCAGTGGGATCGTGTTCTGCACCGCCCGGTGGTTCATCATGTACAGGCCGGTCAGCAGCGAAGCACGGCCCGGGCCGCACGGCACGGCCTGGGTATAGTGCCGGGCGAAGGTGACGCCTTCGGCGGCCAGCGCATCGACGTTCGGCGTGTCGATCAGCGGATGGCCGAGCATCTTCAGGGTGTCCCCGCGCCACTGGTCGACGACGATCAGCAGCACGTTGCGGCGCTTGCCCATGGCGGTTCTTTCCTGAGTGTCGGTGAGGCTATTGGAGGGTCGGGTCGAGGCGGTCGCGCAGCCAGTCTCCGACCATCGAGATCGAGAAGGTGGTCAGCACGATCACCGCGCTGGGCGCCAGCAGGGTCCAGGGCGCCGTCTGCAGATAGTCGCGGCCATAGCCGACCATGTTGCCCAGGCTGGTCATCGGCGGCTGCACCCCCAGGCCCAGGAAGGACAGGCCGCTTTCCAGCAGGATCAGCTCCGGAAAGGTCAGGGTGACGCTGACGATCAGGGTGGAAGCGATGTTCGGCAGCACGTGCAGGACATAGACCCGGAACGGCGAGGCGCCGATATTGCGCACCGCGCCGGCATAGCCCTGCTGGTTCGCCGCGATGGTCAGGCCGCGGGCGATGCGCGCCGCCCGCTCCCAGCCGTAGAAGCCCATCAGGCAGACGAACAGGGCCAGGGTATTGCCGAAGAAGGCCAGCACCGCCAGCGCCAGGATCATGAACGGCATCGACGCCTGGAAGTCGATCAGGGTCAGCACCACCTGCTCCACCCAGCCGCGGAAATGCGCCGCCAGGAAACCCAGCACGACGCCGATGAAGGCGGAGATCAGGGTGGAGGCGAAGGCGATCAGCAGGCTGATGCGGATCGACACGAACAGCCGCGACAGCACGTCCCGGCCCAGTTCGTCGGTGCCCAGCAGATGGTCCCAGCTGCCGCCCATGAAGACCGGCGGCGCCAGCCGGGCGCGCAGGTCCATCGCGGTGAATTTGTAGGGCGCCAGCCAGTCGGCAAAGACCGCCACGAACAGCATGGCCGCGATCCAGGCCAGGCCGAACAGCACCAGCGGCGGGCAGGCCTCGAGGAACCGGGCGATCCGTCCGCGCTCGCCCGGCGCCTCGGCTGCCCCCGAGAGGCGGTCCAGGCCGCCGGCATCGTCGACGCTCGCCATCTCAGCCTCCCGCCTTCACGCCGCGGCCGCTGCGCAGGCGCGGGTCGATCCAGGAATACAGCGCGTCGACGGTCAGGTTGGAGGCGATCATCGTCGCCGCCACCAGCAGCAGGACCGCCTGCACCACCGCCAAGTCGCGATTGGCGACGGCGGAAACCAGCAGCCGCCCCACCCCGGGCCAGGAGAAGACGCTCTCCACCACCACCGCGCCGGCGATCAGGCTGCCGACCATGAAGCCGACCACGGTGACGGTCGGGATCGCGGCATTGGGCAAAGCATGGCCGGACACCACCTGCCGCCAGACCAGCCCCTTGGCGGAGGCGGTGCGGATATAGGGCTGCCCCAGCACCTCCAGCATCGCGGAGCGGGTGAAACGGGCCAGGATCGCCGCCCCGCCCAGCGCCAGGGTGAGCACCGGCAGGATCGCGTTCTCGATCTGCAGCCGGCCATCCTCCCCCACCCCGCCGCTGGGCAGCCAGCCCAGATTGACGGCGAAGAGCAGCACCAGCAGCAGGCCCAACACGAAGCTGGGCATCGTGTAGCCGGCCACCGACAGGCCCATCACCGCCCGGTCGGCGAACGAGTTGCGGTTCAGGGCGGCATAGATCCCGGCCGGTACGCCGATCGCGATCTTCAACAGGAAGGCCGGGATGGTGATCGCCAGGGTGGCCGGAATGCGTTCGAGCACCAGGTCGAGCGCCGGCCTGCCGTCGCGCATGGACTGGCCGAAATTGCCTTCCGCCAGGTTGATGAAATAGCCCAGATACTGCTTGTAGAGCGGCGCATCCAGGCCCCAGCCCTTGCGGAACGCCTCGATCGCCTGTGGCGGCGCCTCCGGCGACAGGATCAGCAGCGCCGGATCGCCGGACAGCCGCAGGATGATGAAGGCGAAGCTGAGCACCAGGAAGATGGTGACCAGCGCGCGGAACCCGCGCAGGCTCAGATAGCGCAGCATCGGATGGGTCTCCGGGCGGGGTTCGGTTGAGGGTGGAGCTCTCGAATCACCGTCGCCCTCGGCCTCCGAGCCGAGGGCCCATTCCGCCAGCCAAGCCGTCGCGCAAGAGGAATGGATCCCGGGTCAAGCCCGGGATGACGGCCTGTGGCCATGGCGATCGTCATGGCAAACCGGCAACGAATTGCCGAACCATCATCCGCACCCCCCTCAAGCCGCCGCGCTCGCGGCAGGTGCCAGCAGGTGGCAGGCGGCGCGGCGGCCGCCGCCGACATCGGTCAGCACCGGCGCCTCGGTCCTGCAGACCGGCTTCGCCCAGGGGCAGCGCGGGTGGAAGGCGCAGCCGGACGGCACTTTCGCCGGGTTCGGCGGATCGCCTTCCAGCACGATCCGCTGCGCGCCTTCCTTCCGCCAGGGCGAAGGGATCGCGGAGACCAGGGCCTTCGTGTAGGGATGCGCCGGCGCCTGGAACAGGTCGTCGGGCGCGCCCTGCTCCACGATGCGGCCGAGATACATCACCGCCACCTCGTGGGAGACCTGGCGCACCACCTTCAGGTCGTGGCTGATCAGCAGGAAGGCGACACCGAAGCGCGCCTGCAGGTCGGTCAGCAGGTTGATCACCTGCGCCTGGATCGAGACGTCCAGCGCCGAGGTCGGCTCGTCGCAGACCAGCAGGCTGGGCTCCAGCACCAGGGCACGGGCCAGCACCACCCGCTGCCGCTGGCCGCCGGACAGTTCGTGCGGATAGCGGCCCTGCAGCCGCGGGCTCAGCCCCACCGCCTCCAGCAGCTCCGCCGCCCGCGCCCGGCGCTCCGCCCGGCTGGCGCCGATGCCGAACACGGTCAGGGGTTCCGCCACCTGCGACAGGGCCGGCAGGCGCCGGTCCAGCGCCCCCAGCGGGTCCTGGTAGACCATCTGCATGCGCTGCCGCAGCGCCCGCCAGGCGCCGTTGCGCCGGGCGGTCACCGCCTGGCCCTCGAACCGCACCTCGCCCGCGCTGGCGGCCTGCAGGCCCAGCACCGTGCGGGCGGTGGTGGACTTGCCGCAGCCGGACTCGCCGACGATACCCAGGGTGCGGCCGGCCGGCAGCGCGAAGCTGACCCCGTCGACCGCGCGCAGGACCCCCGGTCGGCCCAGCAGCCGGACGGCCAGGCCGTCATCGGCCCGGCCCGGCAGGCGCACCGGGAAATGGCAGGCCAGGTCCCGCACCTCCAGCAGGGGCCCGCCCGGCCGCGGGCCGGTCGTGGCGCTCACCGGCCGCCCTCGGCGGTGGCCAGGCAGGCGACCCGGTGTGCCGGCGCCACCGGCGCCAGGGCCGGATGCAGGACGGCGCAGCCCTCGTCCGCCAGCGAACAGCGCGGCGCGAAGCTGCAGCCGCGCGGCAGGTGACCGGGCTCCGGCACGGTGCCGGGGATCGCCTCCAGCCGCCGCCGCGGCGCCTCCAGGTCCGGCAGCGCGGCCAGCAGGCCGGTGGTATAGGGATGGCGCGGGCTGTCGAACAGGGTCCGCACAGGGGCCGCCTCCACCACCCGGCCGGCATACATCACCATCACCCGCTCGCAGAGATCCGCGATCACCCCCAGGTCGTGGGAAATCAGCACCAGCGCCATGCCGCTGTCGCGGCGGATCTCCTGCAGCAAGTCCAGGATCTGCGCCTGGATGGTGGCGTCCAGCGCCGTGGTCGGCTCGTCGGCGACCAGCAGGTCGGGGGCGCCGGCCAGCGCCATGGCGATCATCGCCCGCTGGTTCATGCCGCCGGACAGTTCGTGCGGATAGGCGTTCAGGCGCTGTGCCGGGTCCGGGATATGCACCCGGTCCAGCAGCCGCCGCGCCTCCGCCTGGACCGATGCCCCTTCCAGCCCGCGATGCAGGCGGATCGCCTCCGCCAGCTGGCGGCCGATGCGCTGCACCGGGTTCAGGGAGGAGGCCGGGTCCTGGAAGATCATGGCGATGCGCCGGCCGCGGATGCGGGCGATCGCCTTGTCGCTGAGGTCCTGGATCGGCCTGCCGTCAAGCAGCACCTCGCCGCCGATCCAGGCGCGCCGGCCCAGCAGGCGCAGCACCGCCAGCCAGGTGACGCTCTTGCCGCAGCCGGATTCGCCGACGATGCCCACCGCCTCGCCGGGGCGGACATCCATGTCGACGCCATGCAGCACAGGCACATGGCGGCGGCCATTGTCGAAGGCCACGGTCAGCCCGGACAGGCTGACCAGCGGCCGGGCCGCAGCCGCTTCCGGGGCTGCCGCCGGCTCGGTCGCCGG
>NZ_JBHRTR010000031.1:299482-302428 GCF_042646425.1 Marinibaculum pumilum | reverse complement strand
CCGCGGATCCATCCGCGCCCCCCGCCTGGCCCGGCCTGCGCTTCAGCAGGGCCCGCATCGTCTTACTCTCCCGGCATCCGGATATTGTCGGCGCGGAAGTCCATCGCGAAGGTCGGCGACCATTTCCAGTCGATCGCCTTCGGCTTGCCGTAGAACACCACGTTGCGGTGCAGGACGGTGAAGGCCGGGTCTTCGCGCTCGGCGATCTCCAGCATCCGGGCGAAGGCGGCCTTGCGCTCCGCCGGGTCGGTCGACTTCTCCAGCACGTCGGAGAGGGTGTTGAACTCCGCGTTGGTCCACTCGCCCAGCTGCTGCTGCACGCCGTTGGGACCGTGCTGGTTCACCAGCGAACTGACCGGATCACTGAACGGCGCGGAGTTCGACCAGTCGCGGATCGCGCGATCGCCGTTCTTCTCCATGATCTGCTGCCAGTTCTCCTTCATCTGCAGATCGACGTTCAGGCCGGCTTCCTTCCACATCTCCGCCAGGATCTGCGAGGTCAGGACCTGGTTGGTGTAGTAGTTGTTCAGCACCCGGAACGGGATCGGGGAGCCGTCATAGCCGCTCTCGGCGACCAGCTGCTTGGCCTTCTCCAGGTCGTATTCCGGCACCGCCCAATCGTCGACGAACATGTCGGCGTAGTATTCCCACTGCAGGCCGGCCGGTACGCTGGTGCGGCCGCCCCACAGCGCCTCGACGATCGCATTGCGGTCGATGGCGTGGGTCAGGGCCTGGCGGATCTTCGGGTTCGCCAGCTGCGGATGGTTCTTGTCGAACACGATCAGGCGGTGGTTCAGCACCGGCCCGCCGACGATCTCGAACTTCTGGTCGGCTTCCACCGTCGCGATCTGATCCGGCGGGATGTCGGTGACGAACTCGTAATCGCCTGACAGGAGGCCGTTCACCCGGGCGGAAACCTCCGGCACCACCACGTAGCGGACTTCCTTCACGCTCGGCTTGCCGCCGTAATAGCCGTCATGCGCCTCCAGGACGAGGACGTTGTCCGGCTTGAATTCCTTGACCTTGAACGGGCCGGCGCTGACCGGCGCCTGTGCCCAGCTGGCCCAGTCCTTGGCGGCCAGGAAGGCCTTCTTGGAGACGATCTCCGAGGAGCCGGAGCGGGCCAGGCGGCCCTCCATCGTCAGGTCGGGCACCGCGTTGACGAAACGCACCGTACGGTCGTCGACGATCTGCACCTCTTTCAGGGAGGGCCAGAGGCGGCGGGCGATCGCCGGCACTTCCGGCGGCAGTTCCGGGCCGGTGGCGGCACCGAGCACCGATTTGCTCTCGTCGGCGGTGATGGTCTCTGTCTGGCCGTCGACACCGAGCGGCTTGGTATCGCCGAACATCCGCTCCGGGCCGAAGGAGAAGGCCACGTCCTCCGCCGTCACCGGCTCGCCGTTGTGGAAGGTGGCACCCTCGCGCAGGGTCAGCTCGATGGTGCGGTCGTCGATGCGGCGCCAGGATTCTGCGATGCCCGGCTGCGGCGACAGATCGCCCTGGCGGTCCAGCTCGATCAGCGGCGCGTAGATCATCGGGAAAACGCGCGCGCCGACATTGCTCTGCTCGCGCAGCGGCGTCAGCGCGCCGGAATTCACCACCTGCTGCACGGCGACGGTGATCGTCGGGCGGTTGTCCGCTTCGGCGGCCTTTGCGGGACCGGCAAGGGCCGCGAAGGACGCGGCCGTCGCCGCCGACAGGCCGAGCGCAAGCGCGGCCCGCCGGCTGAGGGTAAGGAGCTTCATGCTGCCTCCAGCCTGGCTTGGGACGTCGCCCCCGGCGGGCGCGTCTCAGGCTCCGATTACGCCGGGACCGTGTCAGGCTGATTGCGGGGGTATGACAGCACGGAAACGATTTCGGGACTCCCTGTCGCAAACAAGGATTGAATTCCTGTCCGCGGCGGAAGCCATTTGAATCGCGCGCGGCGGCATCGCCCGCTCGGAGGCCAGCATGGACAAGCGGTGGAATTGGCAACAACATGGCCGCGTGGGCCAGCCGATCGCGATCCCCCGCCGACCTGTGCGGGAGGCCGTCGCGAGCAACAGGAGAAGATTATGTTCCCTGTTCCGAAAGCCTCGCTCACCGCCATTGCCATTCTGGGTGCTGTTCTGTCCGCACCGGCCGCAGCCGACGACCATGGGCCGCTCTGCGGCAAGGTCACCATGGGCGGGCATGACCGCGAGGTCGTGTCCCTCGACCATGGCGAGAGCGGCGCCACGCGCGCCGATGTGCGGATCGGCCGGATGGAACTGCGCGACGCCGATGGCAATAGGGTCGGCGACGCGCTGTGGCATGCCACGATGGTGCGCGAAGGCAAGGACGGTATGAGCGACGCCTATATGGGCGACTATGCCTTCGAGGATCAGAGCGGCGTGCTGTTCGGTCGCTTCCTGCATGTCGACCGGATCGACTTCCACAATCCGAACCATCGCCCGAAGGAAGTGGAAATCGCCGTCCTCGGCGGCACCCGCGCCTATCGCCATGCGCGCGGCGTCGTGCACCTGGACCTCAAGGTCAACCCGCCGCAATACATGTTCGCGGTGGATTGCGAATAGGCGGCACGGCGGCGACGCCCCTCCCACCCCGCCGTCGCCATCGGGCCTGACCCGATGGCCGCGGCGATGCGAGGCCGCAGCCGTGCGGCAACCTCCCTGCGGCTTCGGCGTCCTGCCACGATCCTCGGCTCGGAGGCCTACAGCATTCACACATTTCGCCGGCGGGGCCAGATCAGCCCTGCGGTCCTACCTTTTTGCCGTCATCCTCGGCCCCCGAGCCGAGGATCGTGGCAAGACGGCGAAGTTGCGCAGCGTCCCTGTCCCGTCATGCCCCTCGGGTCAAGCCCGAGGGCGACGGCAGCAGGGAGGCGCGTCGAAGAGAAGAGATATGTGAATCGCGTAGGCTCGGGGGCCGAGGATGACGGAAACAGGAAGTTGCGGTCAGGTCAGG
>NZ_JBHRTR010000031.1:223049-299264 GCF_042646425.1 Marinibaculum pumilum | reverse complement strand
GGCAAGACGGCGAAGTTGCGCAGCGTCCCTGTCCCGTCATGCCCCTCGGGTCAAGCCCGAGGGCGACGGCAGCAGGGAGGCGTGTCGAAGAGAAGAGATATGTGAATCGCGTAGGCTCGGGGGCCGAGGATGACGGAAACAGGGAGGTGCGGTCAGGTCGGACGGCGACGCCCCGCCCGCCCCGCCGTCGCCATCGAGCCTGACCCGATGGCCGCGGCGATGCGAGGCCGCAGCCGTGCGGCAACCTCCCTGCGGCTTCGGCGTCCTGCCACGATCCTCGGCTCACATTCTCTGAATCCGGGGCCGAGGATGACGGCAACAGGGAGGCACGGTCAGGTCGGAAGACGGCCGCTACTTCCGCCGCTTCAGCAGGAACTCGCGGCCGACCTTGACCTGTTCGCGGCCGTCATAGGCGATGATGTCGGCGGTGCAGTAGGTCTCCGTCCAGCTTTCCGGCAGGTAGGAGCCGGTGCCGATCATGTCGACCGGCGCCTCGACCGAGGCCATCACCTTGCACTTCGCCGGCGAGAAGCCGGAGGAGGCGGTGATCGAGGCCTTGGAGAAGCCGGCCGCGTCCAGTTCGTCGCGCAGGTGGAAGATCGCCGCCGCCGACACGCCGGTGCCGACCAGCCAGCGCAGCTCCGTCTCCGTCCGGTACTGGCGGATCGCGTTCGGCGCGTGGCGTTCCAGGATCGCGTAGGAGGTGTAAGGGTCCAGCCCCTCCAGGTAGCGGCTGCCATGGGTGTCGATCCGCACCGCCAGGCGGCCGGCCTCCACCAGCTCCGGGAAGCGGCGGCAGACCGCCAGCGCGTCCGTCACCTCCTGGCCGAAATAGTCGACCAGCACGGTGAGCGAATCCTGCGGGTAGCGCTCCACGAACATCTCGGCCGCCCGCACGGTGGAGCCGGCATAGCCGATCAGCGCATGCGGCATGGTGCCGAAGCCGCGCTCGTTGCCGAAGTAATGCGCGGTGGCGTCGGTGGCATTGCCGATGAAGCCGCAGGCGTTGCGCGCCTCGCGCGCCGCGCGGCTGCCGACAGAGGCGGCATAGGCCATCATCTCCGCCATCTCCGCGCCGGCGCAGTGGCGGGCGTCCATCGCCAGGAACTTCACGTTCGGCAGGTCGCAGCACATCGAGAAGGCGTTGTAGGCCGCGACGCAGGGCGGCCCCAGCTTCTGCAGGTACAGGGTCTCCAGGTCCACAAGATGCGCCATCGACCCGGTCAGGTAGACCAGCGGCTGGCCGGCGCCGACCCAGGCGCCCTCCTCGTATTGCAGGTCGATGCGGAAGCTGGTGCCGCGGGCGCGGCTCACCTCCTCCAGCCAGTCGACCATCAGCCGCGGGCAGAAGATGACCGGGCGCCGCATGAACACGGCATAGGTCACCTCCCGGTCGCCGAACGCCTCCACGACCTCGCGGGTTTTCTTGAAGTAGACGTCGGTGCGGGCGGCGACATCCTCTTCCAGGGCCGCCGCCCGGCTGGTCTCAACCGGCTTCAGCGGGGCTGGTGCCGACACGGTCGCGCTCCTCCTTCAACAGGCCAGAGATCAGGAAGGCCAGTTCCAGCGCCTGGTTGGCGTTCAGCCGCGGGTCGCAATGGGTGTGATAGCGTGACGACAGGTCCGCCTCCGCGATCGCCTGGGCGCCGCCCAGGCATTCGGTCACGTCCTGGCCCGTCATCTCGAAATGCATGCCGCCGGCATAGGAGCCTTCCGCCGCATGCACGTCGAAGACCTGGGTCACCTCCCGCCAGATGCGGTCCACCGGCCGGGTCTTGTAGCCGTTGGAGGAGGTCAGGGTATTGCCGTGCATCGGGTCGCAGGACCAGACCACCGTCCGCCCCTCCCGCTGCACCGCGCGGATCAGCGGCGGCAGGCCGTCGGCCACCTTGTCCGCGCCCATGCGGCTGATCAGGACGATCCGCCCGGCCTCGTCGGTCGGGTTCAGGATGTCCAGCAGGCGGATCAGTTCCTCCGGATCCAGGTCCGCACCGCACTTGATGCCGACCGGGTTTGCGATGCCGCGCAGGAACTCGATATGGGCGCCGTCGGGCTGGCGGGTGCGATTGCCGACCCAGACCATGTGGGCGGAGGTGCCGTACCAGTTGCCGGAGGTGGAATCGACCCGGGTCAGCGCCTGCTCATAGCCCAGCAGCAGCGCCTCGTGGCTGGTGTAGAAGCGGGTCGAACGCATCTCCGGCGTCGCTTCCGGCGTGATGCCGCAGGCCTGCATGAAGCGCAGGCTCTCGGTGATGCGCTCCGCCGTTTCCCGCCAGCGGTCGGCCTCCGGACTCTGCGACACGAAGCCCAGGTTCCACCGATGCACCTGGTTCAGGTCGGCATAGCCGCCCTGCGCGAAGGCGCGCAGCAGGTTCAGGGTCGCCGCGGCCTGGTGATAGGCCTGCATCTGGCGCTCCGGGCCCGGCCTGCGGGCCTCGGCGGTGAATTCCATGCCGTTGACGATGTCGCCGCGATAGCTGGGCAGCTCCACGCCGTCGATCACCTCCGTCGGCTTCGACCGCGGCTTGGCGAACTGGCCGGCCATGCGGCCCACCTTCACCACCGGGCAGCCGGCGCCGAAGGTCAGCACCACCGCCATCTGCAGCAGCACCCGGAAGGTGTCGCGCACATTGTCGGCGCCGAACTCGGCGAAGCTTTCCGCGCAGTCGCCGCCCTGCAGCAGGAAAGCCTCGCCGCGGGCGACCCGCGCCAGATCCTTCTTCAGGTTGCGCGCCTCGCCGGCGAAGACCAGCGGCGGCTGCTTCGCCAGCCGCCCCTCGACATCCGCCAGGGCGGCGGGATCGGGATAGTCGGGAACCTGTTCCACCTTGCGGCTGCGCCAGCTGTCGGGGGTCCAGTCCTTCGCAGCGCCGCTGGCCCTGGTGACGGCCATCTGGGCGCCTGACATCGGTTTCATGTTCCGTTTCCTCGTCCGGGCCGCCCGGCCTGTCGGGCCGGCGCCCTGCTGGCACTCCACGCATATGGGAGTGCCGGATTGCGACCGCGACCGGCCCTGCGGCCGGGTTAATCCGCAGCCTGGGCGGTCGTCACGGTCTCCTTGTTGCGCATCGTGACGAATTCTTCCGCCGCGGAGGGGTGGATGGCAACCGTTGCGTCGAAATCCGCCTTGGTTGCGCCCATCTTCACCGCGATCGCCAGGCCCTGCACGATCTCCGCCGCGTCCGGCCCGACCATATGGCAGCCCAGCACCCTGTCGCTGTCGGCATCGACGATCAGCTTCATCAGGGTCTTCTGCGCCATGCCGGTCAGCGTGTTCTTCATCGGCGTGAAGGTGGAACGGTAGATGTCCAGCCGCGCGAAGCGCTGCCGGGCCTCGGCCTCGGTCAGGCCGACACCGCCGACCGACGGCTGCGAGAAGACGGCCGACGGTACGCAGTCATGGTCGGCCTTGCGGTCCATGCCGCCGAACTCGGTATCGGCGAAGGCATGGCCCTCGCGGATCGCCACCGGGGTCAGGGCGATGCGGTTGGTGACATCGCCGACGGCAAAGACGCTGGGCACGTTGGTGCGGGAATAGGCGTCGACCTTCACCGCGCCGTCGGCATCATGCGCGACGCCGGCTGCATCCAGGCCCAGGCCGGAGGTGTTGGGCCGCCGGCCGGTCGCCGCCATCACCAGGTCGGTCTCCATCGTGCTGCCGTCGGCGAAGACCGTCTTAAGCCCGCCGGTCACCCGCTCCACCGACACCGGGTCGGCCTGCAGGCGGATGTCCAGATGGCCCTTCTGCAGTTCGCCATGCAGGTGGTGACGGACATCGTCGTCGAAGCCGCGCAGTATCTGCTCGCCGCGATAGGCCAGGGTCGTCCGCGCGCCCATGCCGTGGAAGATGCCGGCGAATTCCACCGCGATATAGCCGCCGCCCAGCACCAGGATGCGCGGCGGCAGATCCTCCAGATGGAAGGCCTCGTCGGAGGTGATCATCAGCTCAGCGCCGGGGATCTGCGGCTTCCAGGGATGGCCGCCGGTGGCGATCAGAATCTTGCCCGCGGTGACCTTGCGGCCGGTGACATGCACGGTATGCGGATCGGCCAGCACGGCGCGGCTGTCGAAGATGGCGACGCCGGCGCTTTCCTGCCCCTTGCGGTAGAGGCCTTCCAGCCGCGCGATCTCGCGGTCCTTGTTGGCGATCAGCCGCGGCCAGGAGAAATGCGCCGGACCGACATCCCAGCCGTAATGCGCCGCCTCGGCATGCTCCTCCCGGAAATGGGAGGCGTAGACCAGCAGCTTCTTCGGCACGCAGCCGCGGATCACGCAGGTGCCGCCGAAGCGATATTCCTCGGCGATGGCGACCCGCGCCCCGTGGCCGGCCGCGATCCGGGCCGCGCGCACGCCGCCGGAACCGCCGCCGATGACGAAAAGGTCGTAGTCGAATTCAGCCATGGCCGTCCTCCGCACGAGGCCGCGGCCCCGGATTCACATCGCCGGATCTGCCGCCCCGGATTCGATGGCGGGCTTAGCAACCCCCGCGACAGGCCGCAAGCCTGCCCAAGCCCCCGCCCAAGCCCGCACCTAGCGATAGGTATCGCCGTCGCGGTGAAGGTCTATGGTGACGGGACGTTGCGCCCCGGCCTTCGCGCCCTTGCCGCCCTTGCCGGCCCTGGTGCCCCCGCCGCCCGCAGAGCCGCCGCCGGCAGAGCCGCCGCCTGCAGGGCCGCTGGGGGGCGGTTCGGAGGAGCCGGTGCCCACGGTGCGGGCCTTGTCGCCGCGACGCTGCGACCAGCGGGCCTCCGCATCGCGGGTGGCGCGGTGGGTGACCAGGTTGAACCCGACCGCCAGGATCACGCCAATCAGCCAGATCACGGCGATCGTCACGAAGCCGAGATCCTGCAGGAAGCCGAATACGCCGGCGAAGAAATCAGCGAGGCCCTGCGCCTCGAAGACGCTGCGTGACAGCCAGACCAGCAGGTTGCCCAACAGCTCGATCAGTGCGTAGAAGGCCAGGCAGAGCAGGGTCCAGACGATCACCATGACCGCAGAGATGCCGCCGACCATGCGCCGCAGCGGACCGCCGTCAGGCATGCCGCCGGCCCCGCCCTGCTGGCCGAAGCCGCCGAAGCCATCCGCCCCTCTCGCCCGATCGCCGGATCCTCCGGTCGGGCCCTGATGTCGCGTCGGTTCCATCGCCGTCAGGCTCTCTCATCGTGGTGGCGCCGGCAAGCGGCACCGAGGCGGGAACCGGTCTACCCCGTTGCGGCCATTCATCGCAATGCGGCTGGCGATACGGGGCGGCGTCCTGGTGGGGGAAGCGCAGCAGCCCGACGGCGGCGCCGGGGCGGCCGGCGGATGGCGGAAGGGAGCGGGGCGGTCAGATCGAGAAGGTCAGGCCGCTCGGGTCTGTCAGGCCCTGCAGGGTGAACAGCAGGTTGCCGTCGCTGTCCTGGATCTCCACCCAGGTCGTGCCCTGCACGGCGCTGACCGACCTGTTGGCGCCCTCGAACTGCAGGCTGTCGCCCTCGGCCAGGCTGAAGTCGGTGATCACGTGGCTGCCGAAGCCGGCGCCGTAGCTGACGAAGGTGTCGCCGCCGGAGCCGCCCGTCAGGGCGTCGGTGTTCCAGATCCCGACCAGGGTGTCGTTGCCGGTGCCGCCGCTGACGGTGTCGTAGCCGGCGCCGCCGTCGATCCAGTCGTCGCCGTCCTCGCCGTAGAGCAGGTCGTTGCCGCCATTGCCAAAGATCCGGTCGCTGCCGATGCCGCCATTGGCGGTATCGTCGCCCCACAGCGCGAAGATCTCGTCATTGCCGCTGCCGCCGTCCAGGCTGTCGCTGCCGGAGCCGCCGGTCATCGTGTCGTTGCCGGAGCCGCCGATCAGGGTATCGGCATTGGCCGCGTCGTAGCCGCCGTCGAGCACGCCGGCCTGCACATAGGTCTCGACGCTCCAGAGGCCGACCAGGATGTCGGCGCCGTCGCCGCCCTCCAGGCTGTCCGCGCCGACGCCGCCGTTCAGGGTGTCGTTGCCGCCGCCGCCGAAGATCCGGTCGGCGCCCGAATTGCCGTAGCCGATGTCGCTGCCGTCGCCGCCCTGCAGCGTGTCGTCGCCGGTCAGCCCCGCCAGATAGTCGTTGTCGTCGCCGCCATCGATATCGTCGCTGCCATTGCCGCCGAGAATGCTGTCGCCGCCGCCACCGCCCCGCAGGGTGTCGGAGGCGCTGTTGTCTGTGCTCTGTCCGGCCGGGCCGGCGGCGCGGAAGGTGTCCAGGTCCCAGAGCCCGTACAGACTGTCGGACCCGTCGCCGCCCTCGATCAGGTCGGAGCCCGAGCCGCCGTTCACCAGGTCGTTCTGGCCGCCGCCATAGAGGCTGTCGCTGCCGCCATTGCCGTACATGACGTCATTGCCGCCGCCGCCATAGCCGATATCGCCGCCGGTCAGGCCGGCGATATAGTCGCCGCCCTCCCCGCCTTCGATCCAGTCGCCGCCATTGCCGCCATAGATGCTGTCGGCCCCGGCGCCGCCGCGCAGGGTGTCGGCGCTGTTGGCGTCGAAGGTCTGCGCCGCGTCGCCCGCAGACAGAAAGGTCGCCAGGTCCCACAGGCCGTAGATCGTGTCCGCGCCGTCGCCGGCATCCACCAGGTCGGAACCGGTGCCGCCATTCACCTGGTCGTCGCCGGTGCCGCCGAACAGGCGGTCGTTGCCGGCATTGCCGTACAGCAGGTCCGCCTCGGCGTTGCCGTACAGCACATCGTCCTGGTTCAGACCCGCCAGCAGGTCGCCGCCCTCGCCGCCCTCGATCCAGTCGCCGCCATCGTCGCCATACATGCTGTCGGCGCCGCCGCCGCCGGTCATCACATCGGCGCCGCCCTCGCCATAGGCCAGGTCGCCGTCGTCGCCGCCATCCAGGCTGTCGTCGCCGAGACCGCCGCGCAGGGTATCGCTGCCGGCCATGCCCATCAGGGTGTCGTTGCCTGTGGTGCCGGAGAGCGTGTTGGCACTGGAATCGCCGACGAACAGGTTCGTCGGCGATACCGGCGTCGGGCCGCCGCCGCCGCCGCCGCCGCCGCCCGGCGGACTGGCGATCCCGAGTGCGGCGAGGGCGGCATCTGCCTGGATCAGGCCATAGCCGGTGCCGGCATCCCAGCCGGTGTCGAAGCCCGCCGTGTAGGGATCGTCCATGTCGATCGCGGTGGCCTGCAGCACCTCGTAGATGCGACTGACCGTCAGGGTCGGGTCGAGCTGCAGCATCAGCGCCGCCACCGCCGCGGCATGGGGCGCCGCTGCCGACGTGCCGAAGAAGTTCGGCAGGCCGTCATTGTCGGCGTCGGTCCCGAAGAAGGTCGTGTTGGTGCCGTCCACGGCCGTGATGTCCGGCGTAGCGCGGACCTGCGGACTGGCCAGGCGGTTGCCGGCGGTGTCGAACAGCACCGTCGTGGTTCCGGCGGAGGAAAAGCCCTCGATCTGCGGGGGTGAGGTGCCGTAAGCCGGGGTAGAGCGATAGTAGGCCGCGCCCACGGCCTGCCCGCCGGTCGCCGCCGCATGGCCGTAAACCGTGCCACCGCCGCCATATTCCACCGCCTCGAAATTGCCGAAGGCGGCATAGCGCATCAGCCCCGGGTCGGGACCGGAATAGGTGCTGATGGCGAGCTGCAGATAGGGCGAGGAGGTGGTGTTCGTGAAGGTGAACACCTCCTGCGGATCTCCGCCGAGATTGTTCCTCCAGCCGCCGCCGCGCAGGCTGCCGTTGGCATCGAAGACGTGGATGTCGATGTCGCTGGCAGAGCCGCCCGACGCCGCGCTGGAGGCGAAGCTGTTGAACGGCTGGTCCCACTGGAACGACAGCGCGAAGGCGGCGCCGACCGGCACATAGATCGTCTGGGTGGTGTCGACCCCGGCGCCCGGGTCGAAGTCGTGCAGTTCGCCCAGGCTGCCGCCGCCCAGGATCAGGTTCTGGCCGCTGCCCTGGAAGGCGCTCTGATAGCCGTCGCGGGCGATGTTGCCGGCAGACGAGAAATAGGCGACCCCCTGCGCGGCGACCGTGTCGATCGCCTGTGCGATCGGGCCGTCCTGGAACATCGGCTCGGCGAAATAGATGACGTCGTCGACGATGACGTCGGCACCGGCCGCCGCCAGGTCGATGATGCCCTGCGCGAAGCTCGCGGCGCTGTCGAAGGCGGTGTGGAACAGCAGTTCCGCGCCCGGCGCAAGGTCGTGGATGAGCTGCGCCATCGCCCGGCCTTCATCGCTGCCGGTATCGTCATACTCGTCCAGCACGGTGACGCCCGCCGCGGGCAGGTCGCCGCTGGCGATGTCGGCCGCGGCCCCGCCCAGGCTGTTATAGCTGTCCGACAGGATGCCGACCCGCAGGCCGCTGCCATCGACTCCGTAGGTGCTGCGCGCGGTATCCACCCGCATCGCCACGTCGGCCTGGTTGGCGACCGAACCGGCCCAGGTGACGGCCGGGGGCGTGCCGGCCGGCCAGCCGGACTCCTCCGGCAGCATGCCGTAACCCCTGGCGGCGGCGGCCGTGAGCGCCACAGGCCCGGCACTGGAGTCCAGTCCCTCCAGCACCATGGGCTTGCCGCTCGCAGCTGCGCTGTCGGGTGCCACCGCACCGGCGGCCGGCGGGACGGTTCCAGGGGCCGTGGCCATCGCCATCGCGGATCCGGGCACGGCGGGCTCGCCCGCCGCGATGCCGTCCCGGACCGTCATCCCGAAGTCGACCGTCACCCCGATGTCGAACGGCATCCCGATGTCGACCGCCATTCCGATGCCGCCCGCCGGCGGGCTGCCGGCCTGCGGCCCCGCACCGGGAAGCGCCGGGTCCGTGACGGCGGGATCCGCCGGTGCCGGTTGCAGGGCGGCAAAGGTCAGGCTGCCGGCGGATCCGGCCCGCGGATCCGCCCAGGCGGTCCCTCCGGCTTCGGTCGCGAAGGACAGATGCGCCCCTTGGAACCGCCCGTCCATCGTCCAGGGCATATCGAACAACAGGGGGTCCGCGTCATGGCCCCATGTCGCCCAGCCGCTGTCGGGCATCGCCCCGATGTCTGAATAGGGATGTTTCACGAACATTTTCCCGCGCCCGGGAGCAGCCCCATCGGGGACCGGCAGTCATGCAACCGCGCCATCGCTCGTCTCCCCTCCAGCCGGAGCCCGGTCGGCTCCGCGAGAAGTCGGCGGCCGGATCCGATCCGGCCCTCGCCGCCATGGCCCGCGCGGTACTAGTCCCCGCGATCATGCCAGATGACTCCGGGGGTGGCGATCACACTTGCCGGAGCGCAGCGGCACTCCCCTCTGAAGATGTGCATCGCCGCATCCGCGGTCCAGTCCGGTCACGGCGGGCAGGTGGCCGGGCCTGACCGGATCTGTCAGGGCTACACACCCGACGCCTGGCCATGAACGGCAGCCCTGTCAGTCCTTCGGCAGTGGCGGCGGCGTCCAGGGCGGGTCGGCGTGGCGCACCGGCGCGCCGCCGATGGCATGGGCATAGCCGCCGGGGAAGCTGGCGAAGGCCCGCACATCCGCGATCGTGCTGCTGTCCATGCCGTGGCCGGTCAGGGTGAAGCCCGACGGCACGCGCCCGCCGATATCGGCGCGGACCAGGTCGGGGGTCACCGAGGTCCAGTAGGCATCGCCGACGAACAGATGCACCCCGTCGGCCGGCATGCCGGTCTGCGGTTCGACCACCCAGCCGGCCACCGTCGACAGGCCGTTCGCGTCCAGATGCACCCGTTCCAGCGCACCGACGGTGCCGGGGCGGAGCGGCACTTCCCGCCCGCCAGGCAGGCGCAGGGTCGTGCCCGAAAGGCCGGCGTCGAGGCGCGCCTGCGCCGCCGCCACCGCCTGGTCGGCGCGGCTTGCCGCCAGCAGCAGGGTCGCGCCATAGGCCGCCAGCACGATGGCGCCCGCGCCGGCCAGGCAGAGCCCGGTGCGCCGATGGCCGCCGCCGCGGGCCAGCAGCAGGGCCAGCAGGGAGGCCAGCAGCAGATAGTAGACCCACCAGGCCAGGCGCACCGGCCAGGGGTCGTAGTCGAACGTCACCCGCGCCTCGCCGGCCGGCAGCAGGATCGCCTTCTGGGTGAAGTCCGCCCGCAGGATCGGCACCGCCTCGCCGTTCACCCGCGCGGTCCAGAAGCGGTCGTCATTGTCGCGCAGGAGCAGATAGGCCGGCGCCGCGGTCTGCACGTCGAACTCGAACCGGGCCGGCGCGAAGCTGCGCAGGACGATGCTGTCGCTGTCGCCGGCGTCGGCGACCGGCGCGACCTCCGGGGATGGCGGCCGGTGCAGCAGCATGCCGGCCGCCGGCAGCTCCGCGGCGTCGATGTCACGGATCGCCGCGAAGGGCATCTCCGCCACGTCCCGCTGCAGGCTGGCATCGGGATAGCGGCTCATGGTCCGGATCTCCGCGTTCCAGTTCGGCAGCAATGCCTGCCGCTCCGGCCGCGATTCCAGCACCAGCCAGGGACGCAGGCCCAGGATCGGCCCGACATAGGCGTTGTGGATCACCCCGGCATAAGCGCCCGGCCAGTTCTGCCCGGCGCTGTCGATCGGCCGCAGGACGTCGATCTGCGGCAGGCTGTGCGGCCCCGCGTTGCGGAACCAGACCAGCCCGCGCTGCCAGTAGTGCGAGCTGCTCAGGGTCAGGTCGCAGGCGACCAGCAGCAGGAAGCCGATGGCCATCGTGCGGCGGGCGCCATGCCCGGCGGCAAAGGTCATCGCCAGCGCCAGTAGGCTCAACGCGCCCAGGAAGATGCCGATATGGCCCAGGCTGTGCCGCACCGCGGCGAAGACCGGCAGGATGCTGGCCAGCAGCGCCGCGGCCGCAGCGGCGGCCAGCAGCACCAGCAGGACCCGCAGCCAGCCGTCGCCCGGCATGTCGCGCCGCCGCAGCAGCGCATCGACCCCCAGGCCGGCCGCGATCAGCAGGAACAGGCTGGGCACGTCCCGCGGCAGGGTGTTGGCGATGGTGCGGATGTTGCGGAACACCGCGGCATGGTCCATCAGCGCGACGATCGCCTGGTTCTCCCGCGTATAGGCGACGAACAGCGCGCAGAGGAACCAGGTCAGCAGCAGCACGACGAGCCAGCGCAGGCGCTCGCCGCGCAGCAGCGCGACCAGCAGCAGCGGCAGGGTCGCGATGCCCAGATAGCGCTGGTCGATGCCGGCCCGGTTGATGTCGCCCAGGACGTTCTTCAGCCCCAGCCCGGCCTCGTAGAGATCGCTGAACGGCGCCCAGGTCAGCAGGACCGACCAGCCCTGGTGATGCGCCATCAGGCTGCCGAAATTGCCGCCGGCATCGGTGTCCCAGTCGACCGGGCCGATACCCAGCACCCGCAGCAGCTCGCCCAGGTGGAACATCACCGGCGCGGTCAGCGCGACCAGCCCCGCCAGCACCGCCAGGACCGCGACTGCCAGGAAGGCCCGCCCGCCCGGCTGCCGCCAGAGCGCGACATGCAGCTGCCCGACGGTGCGCAGCACCGACGGATGCACCAGCACGATCAGGAAGATGGCGGCGAAGAACCACCAGATGGCGACCTGCAGGGTGGCATAGCTGAGGCTCGCCGCCCCCAGCGCCGCGAACAGGTAGACCAGCTTCAGGCTGGCCAGGTCCCGCCGCTCCACCAGCCGGACAAGGGTCCAGAACAGGAACAGGGTCGGCGCCATGTTCTCCCACAGCACCGAATCCCTGAAACCCTGGAACGGCATCGCGCCGAGCGCGAAGCCCAGCATCACGAAGATCCGGGCGGCGCGGCTGCGCAGGATTTCCCGCGACAGCAGCCAGGCGCCGGTGGCATTCAGGACGAAGCAGAGGATCGTCTTCTGGAACACCAGGACCTGGTTGACCGACAGGTCCAGCAGGGGCGCCAGCAGGGTGAAGGGGCCCAGCCAGAGCAGCGACCAGGGGCCCAGATAGTTGAACCAGCCGACCGACAGGTTGACATAGGCCGGCCAGCCGCCCAGCGCCGTGGGATCCCACCACAGGAAGGTGCCATAGGCCTTCAGCGCGTACAGGGCCAGGTGATTCAGAGACCAGAGGACCTGCGTGTCCCCGCCCATCACCGTGTCGTCGCGGAAATAGAGCCGGGCGAACAGGATCGTGTAGAGCAGGGTCCCCAGTCCGACCAGCAGCAGGCCCTCGAGCCAGGCCCGGCCGCCACGGCCGGTCGCCGCCACGGCCGTCATCCCCGGCTCTGCATCCGCATCAGGCTGCGTCACCGGCCCGTCCCCGCCTCGACACCCGTGCCGACCGCCCGCCGGCCGCCCTGCGGCCGGCCACGGTTCAGGCCGCCTTGTCCGTGACCTGGCGCTCCAGCACGTCGAGCGCCGAGGACGGGCGCTGGAACAGCTGCGCGACCGGATCGATCGCGTCAACCTCCAGGCCCAGCCCGTCCGGCAACTGCAGGAAGTCGGCAACGCCGTCCTGCGCGGCCCGCGCATGCGGGAAGTCCCGCAGGACCCCGAGCCAGTGCCGCGCGGCGCCTTTCGGGTCGCCGGCATCCAGCAGCGACCGCGCCGTCGCCATGTCAGGATGGGCCGCGGCGGCCCGCCGGTAGGCGCGCTGCAGCCGGTCCGCCAGCAGCAGATCGGAAAAGGCGCGGTCGTCCCACTGGAACTCGGCCGCCCAGTCGCCGTGGCGGCCGCCGCGGAAATGGCGCTTGCCCGGTTCCGGCGGCTTCACCGGGTCCCAGGACTGCGCGGTATTCCCGTGAAAGGCCAGGATACGCTCGAAATAGCGGCGCGGCGCGGTCTTCAGGTCGTCGAACAGCAGCAGCTGGATGTCCAGCTCGCGGGCCGGGTCGGCATAATATTCCAGCCAGGCCTCGACCCAGTTCACCGCCAGCGGCAGGAAGGTGCGGACATGGAAGGCCATCTGCCGGTCATGCGGCCAGTCCCACAGGTCGACCGGCAGGCCGTAGATCTTGCTGTGATAGCCGCGGGTCTCCGCGCCCATCTTCCGCAGGTGATGCACCCAGGAGACGGTGGCGTCCCGCGGATCGCGCAACAGCACCGTCACCTTCGCCAGGCCGGCATCCTTCAGCGCGGTGACGTTGTGGAAGCTCGGCAGCATATGCGCGCCGAACAGGAAGCCGTCGGGGGCGAAGCGGGACAGGGCCTGCGGGCGCAGCATCTGGCTGGTGAAGTCGCCGGCCGAATAGAGTGTGTCGATGCCGAACTCGCGCCCGCTCCAGTAGCTGGTCCAGCCCGGGCTCTCGTCGGTCTTCGGCGTCGTCTCCAGCCCGGTCAGCTCGGCCAGGGTCTGCCACGTATAGGTGGTGCCGCTCTTCGGCAGGGTGACGAAGAACAGGCTCGGCTGCTGCGCCCCGCTCACGGCGGCCCCATCCGCTTGCTCCTCAGTCACTTATCGACATCGCCCATGCAGAGATACTTCACTTCCAGGTAATCCTCGATGCCGTATTTCGAGCCTTCGCGGCCCAGGCCGGATTCCTTCACGCCGCCGAACGGCGCCACTTCGGTGGAGATGATGCCGGTATTGATGCCGACGATGCCGTATTCCAGCCCCTCGGCCACCCGCCAGATCCGCCCCATGTCGCGGCTGTAGAAGTACGAGGCCAGGCCGAACTCGGTGTCGTTGGCGGCCTGCACCGCCTCCTCCTCGCGCTCGAAGCGGAACAGCGGCGCCAGCGGGCCGAAGGTCTCCTCGCGCGCGACCTTCATCTGCGGGTTCACGCCGGTCAGCAGGGTCGGCTGGAAATAGGTGCCGCCCAGCTCGTGCCGGCTGCCGCCGACCACCACCTTGGCGCCCTTGCCCACGGCGTCGGCGATATGCTCCTCGACCTTCTCCACCGCATGCATGTCGATCAGTGGCCCCTGGTCGGTCTTGCCCTTCAGCCCGTCGCCGACCACCAGATCCTTCACCTTGTCGGCGAGCTTGGCGGCAAAGGCGTCATAGACCTTGTCCTGAACGTAGATCCGGTTGGCGCAGACGCAGGTCTGGCCGGTATTGCGGTACTTCGACGCCATCGCGCCGGTCACCGCGGCGTCCAGGTCGGCATCGTCGAAGACGATGAACGGCGCATTGCCGCCAAGCTCCAGCGACAGCTTCTTGATCGTGCCCGCGCACTGCTTCATCAGCAGCTTGCCGACCTCGGTGGAGCCGGTGAAGGTCAGCTTGCGCACGATCGGGTTGCCGGTCAGCTCGCCGCCGATCGCCTTGGAATCGCCGGTGATGACCGAGAACACGCCCTTCGGCACGCCGGCCCGCTCCGCCAGCTCCGCCAGCGCCAGGGCCGACAGCGGGGTCTGCTCCGCCGGCTTCAGCACCATGGTGCAGCCGGCCGCCAGGGCCGGGCCGCATTTGCGGGTGATCATCGCCGCCGGGAAATTCCACGGCGTGATCGCGGCGCAGACGCCGATCGGCTCCTTCGTCACCAGCACCCGCTTGTCGGTCGCGTAGGTCGGGATGGTCTCGCCGTAGACCCGCTTGCCCTCTTCCGCGAACCATTCGATGAACGACGCGGCATAGGCCACCTCGCCCTTCGCCTCGGCCAGGGGCTTGCCCTGCTCCGCCGTCATCAGCACCGCCAGGTCGTCCTGGTTCTCCATCATCAGGTCGAACCAGCGGCGCAGGATCACCGCCCGCTCCTTCGCCGTCTTGCGGCGCCAGGCCGGCCATGCCTTGTCGGCGGCCTCGATCGCGCGACGGGTCTCAGCCGCGCCCATGTCGGGCACGGTGGCCAGTTCCTCGCCGGTGGCAGGATTGGTCACGGCGAAGGACTTGCCGCTGTCGGCATTCGTCCAGGCGCCATCGATATAGCACTGGCTGCGCAGCAGGCTCTTGTCGGAAAGCTGCATGGGTTTCCTCGCTTGGTTCTGGTGCGGCGCAGGGCCGTAAGGGGGGCGGGAGCGGCGGGCATTCTTGCGCCGCGCCCGGACCCGGGTCAACGGCCCCGGCCTGAATGCACCGCGACCTCTCGGCTCAGGCGCCCCGCGGGCTCAGGCGGCGGCCGGCGCCCGCCGCAGCGCGCGATCGTCGATCGGCAGGTTGATCAGGCCGGCCGCCAGCCCCAGCACGACGGAAAGCCACCAGACGATCTGGTAGGAGCCGGTCTCGTCGAACAGCAGGCCGCCCAGCCATGCGCCCAGGAAGGAGCCGACCTGGTGGCTGAAGAAGACGATGCCCGCCAGCATGCCGAGATAGCGCACGCCGAAGATCTGTCCCACCACGGCGGTGGTAACCGGCACGGTCGACAGCCACAGGAGGCCCATCACCGCGGCGAAGATGAAGGTGGAGGCGACCGACAGCGGGGTCAGGACGTAGACCGCGATCACGACCGCCCTGCCGAAATAGATCGCCGACAGGATGTAGGGCTTGTGATAGCGCCCGCCCAGCATGCCCGCACCGAAGGAGCCGATCACGTTGAACAGGCCGACGATCGCCAGCGCCCAGGCAGCGGTGCCCGCGGAGAGGCCGCTGTCGCGCAGGTAGGTCGGCAGGTGGGTGCCGATGAAGGTGACGTGGAAGCCGCAGACGAAATAGCCGCCGGTCAGCAGCCAGTAGCCGCGATGACGCATCGCCTCGCCCAGGGCGATCCGCCAGCTGGCGGCGGAATCAGCGCCGCCGCCCTCGCTGCGGCCGGCGAGCGGCAGGGCCAGCGGCACGATCAGCAGGGTCAGGGCGCCCAGCAGCAGCACCGCCGTCTGCCAGCCATAGGCGGTGATGAAGCCCTGTCCCAGCGGCAGCAGGGTGAACTGGCCGAGGGAGGCGATGGCGGTGCAGATGCCGAACGCCAGACTGCGGCGTTCCGGCGGGAAGGCGCGTGCGACCGCCGCCAGGACGACCGAGAAGCTGGAGCCGGCGATGGCGAGGCCGAGCAGGAAGCCGCCGGTCACTGTGATCTCCAGCGGCGTCGTGCTGGCCTGCATCAGGTACATGCCGGCGGCATAGAGCAGGCCCGACACGATGATCGTGCGCGCCGCACCGTAGCGGTCGGCGATCGCCCCGGTGAAGGGCTGCGCCAGCCCCCAGAAGATGTTCTGCACCGCGATCGCGAAGGCGAAGACCTCCCGCCCCCATCCCATCGAGCCGGAGATGTCGTCCAGGAACAGCCCGAAGGTCGCGCGGGTGCCGATCGACAGAAGCAGGATGACGGCGCCGCAGGTGATCACCAGCGCCGGCACCCGCCACCACGGCAGGGCCCGCGCGGCCAGGCTCTCGGTCATGATCGTCTCGCTCCCCCTCGGCTGCCGTCGCCGCCAGATGGCGGCGCGGGCCCGATCCTGATTGGTGCCGCGGATGCTACTCCGACACTGCCGCCGGCGGCAGCGGAAAGACCAGGCAGGTGGTCGACCCCGTGGCATAGAGGCGGCCGTCGGCGCCGGTCAGCCGGCCTTCCGCCACCGCCAGCTGGCGGCCGACATGCACTACCGTTCCCACCGCGCGCACCTCTCCGGTCTGCGGCGTCATGGCGCGGATATAGTTGATCTTCAGCTCGGCCGTCGTATAGCCGATCCCCGGCTCCAGCCGGGTGTGGACGGCACAGCCCATCGCCGAATCCAGCAGGGTCGCGGCCAGACCGCCATGCACCGTGCCCAGCGGGTTGCAGTGGCGGGCGCCCGGCGTGCAGGCGAACTCCGCCTCGCCCGGATCGAAGCGGGCAGCGGCAAAGCCGACGGTCTCGCCGATCGCGGCGCCTGCCCCTGCCTCGAAGATGGTCCGCAGATAATCCAGCCCGGACATCTGGCGCATCGTTGCCGGGTCCAATCCGCCCGGCCCCTCTGTCCTGGTCTCTGTCATGCCTGCTGCCACTCCGGTCCGGATGCGATGGAATGCGCCGCAGGCTACGCTCTCCACTGACGTATAGGAATTCGACAAGATCGGGTAGAAGCCATACGAATTTGCATGGCTTGTGAGACGGTGGGGATGGAACCATGCGCTGGGACAGACTTCAGATCCTGCATGCGGTAGCCGAAGCCGGCAGCCTCAGCGACGCTGCCCGCCGCCTGCACCTGAGCCAGCCGACGGTGAGCCGCCAGATCGCCGCCCTGGAGCGGGAGACCGGCACGCGGCTGCTGCTGCGCGGGGTCGGCGGCACAATCCTCACGCCGGCCGCGGAACAGCTGGTGGCGGATCTCGGCCTGATGGGCCGTGCCGCGGAAAGCCTGTCCCGCCAGCTGGACCGCGGCGGACGGATCGGCGGCCGGGTCCGCATCACCGCGACGGAGGGGCTCGCCATCGCCTGGCTGGTGCCGCAGCTGCCGCTCCTGCAAAAGGTGCTACCGGCGCTCGCGCTGGACGTGATCGTGGAGAACCATTCTCTCGACCTGGCGCGCCGCGAGGCCGACATCGCCATCCGCCTGCACGAGCCGGACGACCCGGATCTCTCCGGTCGTATGGTGGCGGAACTGGGGATCGGGCTCTATGCCGCCGCCGGCTACCTGGCGGCGGGCCCGGCGCCGCAGCGCCTCGCCGACCTGGCCGGCCATCCGCTGATCGGCTTTCCCGACCGGGCGCAGTTCTTCTGGCAGCATCGCTGGCTGTCCGAACAGCTGCCCACGGGCCTCCAGCCGCTGCGCTCGAACTCCCTGCTCACGCAGGCCGCCGCGGCCGAAGCCGGCCTGGGGATCGCCCTGGTCGCCCATGTGGTGGCGCAGCGCTTCCCCGCCCTGCAGCCGGTGCTGCCGGGTCTCGACATCCCGCGGCTGCCGATCTGGCTGGTGGCGCATATGGACCAGCGGCGCAGCCAGCCGACCGCTTCCGTGTTCGACAGGCTGGCGGAGCGGTTCGCGGCGACCCGCGCTGAACTTGCCGGAAGCGACAGGGCCGCGGCGCCTACTCCACCGTGACCGATTTCGCCAGGTTGCGCGGCTGGTCGACGTCGGTGCCCTTCTGCAGCGCCACGTGATAGGCGATCAGCTGGATCGGTACGGCGTAGAGGAGCGGCGCCGCCAGCGGGTCGATGGCCGGCATCACGAAGCTCTCCACGCCGGGGCGGTCCGCCTCCTCCGCGCCCTCGGCGTCGGTGAACAGCAGCACCCGTGCGCCGCGCGCCAGCACCTCCTCCATGTTGGACAGGGTCTTCGGGAACAGCGCATCGCGCGGCGCCACCACGATCACCGGCATGGAGCCGTCGATCAGCGCGATCGGCCCGTGCTTCAGTTCGCCCGCGGCATAGCCCTCGGCATGGATGTAGGAGATTTCCTTCAGCTTCAGCGCCCCCTCCATCGCCAGCGGGTGCGACATGCCGCGGCCGATGTAGAGGACGTTGCGGGCCGGCGCGATGGTCTCCGCCAGGGTGACCAGCTGCTGCTCGCGACCGAGGATGTCGTTGATCCGCGACGGCACCTCGGACAGTGCCTGGACAAAGGCGCTTTCCCGCGCCTCGCCGAGCACGCCACGGGCGCGGCCGATCGCCATCGCCAGGCAGGCCAGCGCGACCAGCTGGCAGGTGAAGGTCTTGGTGGCCGCCACGCCGATCTCCGGCCCGGCCATGGTCAGCAGCACGTCGTCCGCCTCCCGCGCCATGCTGCTTTCGGCGACGTTGGTGATCGCCAGTGTGTGGGCGCCCGCCGACTGCGCCTGGGCCATGGCCCCCAGGGTGTCCGCCGTCTCCCCCGATTGGGAGACGAAGACGCCGAGCTCGGTTCCCGACATCGGCACGGCGCGGTAGCGGAGCTCCGACGCGACATCCCAAGAGGTGGGGATGCCGGCCAGCCCCTCGATCCAGTGCCGTGCGGTCAGCGCGGCGAGCGCCGCCGTGCCGCAGGCCGACAGCTGGACCCGCCGGATCGCCGACAGGTCGACGTTCAGGTCCGACAGGGCGACCCGGCCCGCGGCGGCGTCGATCATGCGATGCAGGGTATAGCCGATGACGGTCGGCTGCTCGTGGATCTCCTTGTGCATGAAATGGGCGTGGTTGCCCTTGCCCACCAGCGCACCGGAATAGGCGGACTGGGTGAAGGGCCGCTCGACCTCCCGCCCCGCGGCATCGTGCACCCGGGCCCCGTCAGCGCGCAGCGCGACCCAGTCGCCATCTTCCAGGTAGGAGATCCGCTGCGTCACCGGCGCGAGGGCCAGGGCATCGGAGCCCAGGAACATCTCGTCGCGTCCCCAGCCGATCGCCAGCGGGCTGCCGCGTCGCGCGCCGATCACCAGGCCGTCATGTCCGGCGAAGATCATCGCCAGAGAGAAGGCGCCCTCCAGCCGCGCCAGCATCGCCGGCACCGCCTCTTCCGGTGTCGCGCCCTCGCGCAGCAGCGCGGTCAGCAGCAGGGCCGCCACCTCGCTGTCGGTCTCGCTTTCCGGCTGCAGGCCCCGGTCGACGACCTCCTGCCGCAGGCTGCGATAGTTCTCGATGATGCCGTTGTGGACCAGGGCGACCCGGTCCGTGGCGTGCGGATGCGCATTGCCTTCGCTCGGCCGGCCATGGGTGGCCCAGCGGGTATGGCCGATGCCGGTCGTACCGGCCAGCGGCGCAGTGCGCAGCACCTCGGCCAGGTTGTCGATCCGGCCGGCAGCGCGGCGGCGGTCGATGCCGCCATCGACCAGGGTCGCCACCCCGGCGGAATCATAGCCGCGATATTCCAGCCGGCGCAGCCCTTCCAGCAGGAAGGGCACGGCCTCGTTCGGTCCGGTGATAGCGACGATGCCGCACATCTCAGCTCTCCTTGCCAGTGTTGCTTCGGCTGCGGCGGAACCGCGCCGCGCCGTCGGGGATGTCGGCCTGCCGCCCGCGGGCGATGGCCATCGCATCCTCCGCCACGTCGCCTGTTATCGTGCTGCCGGCTGCCACCAGGGCGCCCGCGCCGATCCGCACCGGCGCCACCAGGGCGGCGTTGGAGCCGATGAAGGCCCCGGCGCCGATCTCCGTCCGGTGCTTGGCGAAACCGTCATAGTTGCAGGTGATGGTGCCGGCCCCCAGATTGGCCTCCGCCCCGACGACTGCATCGCCGACATAGGACAGGTGGTTCACCTTCGCGCCGCGGCCGATGCTGGCGGCCTTCACCTCCACGAAATTGCCGATGCGTGCCTCCTCCGCCACCTCGGTGCCCGGGCGGAGCCGCGCGAACGGCCCGACGGTCACGCCGCGCGCCAGATGCGCCCCCTCGATATGGCAGAACGCCTTGATCCGGACCTCGTCCTCCACCGTGACCCCGGGGCCGAACACGACGTTCGGCTCCACCACCACGTCGCGGCCAAGGCTGGTATCGGCGGCGAACCAGACCGTTGCCGGATCGACCAGGGTAGCGCCGCCGGCCATTGCCGCCGCGCGGCAGCGGTCCTGGAAGATGCCCTCCGCCACCGCCAGGTCGGCGCGGGTATTGATGCCCTGGAGTTCGTCGGCCGGCGCCTCGAACGGATGCACGGACAGACCTGCCGCGCGGGCATCGGCGACCACGTCGGTCAGATAGACCTCGCCCTGGGCATTGGCATCGCCCAGGCCGTCCAGCAGGCGGAACAGCTGCGGCGCCGGCGCCGCGAGCGGCCCGGCATTGCACAGATCCACAGACAGCTGCGCCGGGGTGGCGTCGCGGGCCTCCACGATGGCCTCGACCTGGCCGTCCGGCCCGCACAGGACGCGCCCATAGGCGCCCGGCTCCGGCGGCCGGAAGGTCAGCAGGGACAGGCCGCCGGCCTGCCGCGCCTGCAGCAGCCCGGCCAGTGTGTCGACGGTCAGCAGCGGCGTGTCGCCATACAGCACCAGCACCGGCCCGGCATGCCCCTCCAGCGCCACCGCCGCCGCGCGCACCGCATCGCCGGTGCCGCGTGGCGGATCCTGCACCACCGTCTCCACGCCGTGGCGGGCGCAGAGCGCCGCAACCGCATCCATGTCGCGGCCCAGCACGACGATGCGGCGGCCGGCCTCCAGCCGGCGCGCCGCATCCAGGACATGGTCCAGCAGGGAACGCTGGCCGACCGGATGCAGTACCTTCGGCATGTGCGAGCGCATGCGGGTGCCGCGCCCGGCGGCAAGGATCACGACGGCAAGGGTCTCTGAGGTCATGGGCGGTCCGCGATGATGGGGGAGACGGCTGAACGATCGGTGAAAGGGGCAGGTTCCGGCAATCCGGCCCGGCCGGCAGGCGGTGCAATCGGGGTTGACGGGGCGGTGCCCGCCGGGCTTGCTGGCACCGGTCCGGCCATCGCCCGCGGCGACCCACACGGATCTACCGAAACAAGACCGGTTTACCGAATCAAAGGCTGTTTCTGAATGCTACCAAAGGACGGCGCCGACATGCCGGCCAGGCCCGGCCAGCCCCAAGACACCGGCTGGGCAGGCGGCTGGCCGCGGGCCCTGATCTTCGACCTGGACGGCACCCTGGTCGACAGCGCACCGGACCTGACCGCCGCGCTGGACCATGTGCTGGCGACCTATGGTCGCCCGCCGCGGGGGCTGGACGAGGTCCGCCACATGGTCGGCGATGGCGCAAGGGTCTTGCTGGAACGCGGCTTCGCGGCCACCGGCGGTCCGCCGCCCGACGGCATCGACGCCGCCATGACCCGGTTCCTGGACTATTACCGCGCCCATATCGCCGACCATGGCCGGCCCTTCCCCGGTGTCGTGGAGCAGATCCGGCGGGCCCGCGCCGCGGGCTGCCGGATCGCCGTCTGCACCAACAAGACCACCGGCCCCACCACCCTGCTGCTGGATGCGCTGGACCTGCAGGGGCTGGTGGACACGACCGTCTGCGGCGACACCCTGCCCACCCGCAAGCCGGACCCGGCGATGGTGAGCGAATGCCTGCGCCGCTTCGATGTAACGCCGGACCAGGCGGTCATGCTGGGCGATTCGCACAACGACGTGGCGGCCGCCCGCGGCGCCGGCGTGCCGGTGGTGGTTGTCACCTTCGGCTATACCGCCATCCCGCCGGCGGAGCTGGGCGGCAATGCCCTGCTGGACCGCTACGACGACCTGCCCGAGGTGCTTGCCGGGATGCGCTCGGTGATGCCGTCCGAAGTGCCTGCCGGCTGAATTGCGCGGGCGGACGGATCGCGGTCGGCGACCATCCGCCGCGCCAGCACGACGGCCGCCACGGCCAGCCAGGCGGCATTGAGCCACCAAGTCTGCCAGATGCCGAAGCTGAGGCTGGCGATTACCGTCCATGAGACCAGCGTGGCAAGGGCCATGGCGGTCCCCGGCGGGTCCCAGGCCATGCGCCAGATCAGCCGCAGCACGCCGAACATCAGGAACGCGACCGCAACCAGTCCGATCACGCCAAGTTCCAGCCAGACCTGCAGCGGCATGCTGTGTGGGTGAAGTGGCAGCCGCTGGCCGCCATTGCCTGTCACCAGCGGCACCTGCCGGGTCGGCGACACGAGCTGGCCGCCGATCCTGCGCGAGGCGTCGAAGCCGAAGCCCTCAAGCGGCCGCTCCGCGATATGGTCGGCGGTATAGCGCCAGATCTGCAGCCGGTGCGTCCAGCTGTCGGGCAGGCGGCCGGCCGCCGCGGTGGCGACCTCCCCTGGCGGGGCCAGGAACAGGAGCGCGCCCATCGCCAGGCCCACAAGCACGGCGCCGGTGCAGGTCAGGACGATCGCGATCCGGGGCCAGAGCAGGGCCAGCCCGCCCGCCGCAGCGGACGCCACCAGCGCCATCTTCGTCGCGCCCATCGGCAGGTACAGCAGGACCGCCGCGACCAGCGCCAGAAGCAGGACCGCGAGGAGCCGCCGGCGCTGCTGGAACCACAGCAGGTAGACCGCCGGCCAGGCCAGGAAAAGCATCATCGGCATGCCCCGGGCGATATTGTTGAGGAACAGGAAATCCGGCCCCTCATAGTCCGGCGGCTGGGCCAGCATGCGGCGGGTATAGGGGAAATCCAGCAGGATCTCCGCCGCCGCCAGCAGCGCGACCAACAGGACCGACAGCGGCAGGAACAGGCCCATGCGGCGGGCCGCAGGCGGCGGCGTCAGGCACAGGCCGCGCACCACCAGCACGCCGATCGCCATCGTCGCGCCCAGCTGCAGGCCGGAGATCAGGTCGTCCTGCGGCTGCAGCGACCAGAAGGCGGAGGCGGAAGCCCAGAACACAAGAAAGGCCATGGGCAGCCACCAGTAGCGCTGTCGCAGCCGGGTCAGGCCCGGCAGGCTCTGTGTCACCCGCGGCAGGTAGAACAGAGCCAGCAATGCCAGAAGCGGGGTCAGGCCATTGCTGGCATAGACCAGAATCGGCGCCAGAAGCAGCAGGGCTGCGGGAATCACCACCGGCTCCAGCCGCCAATGCCAGCGGAGGAGCCAGGCCAGGACAGGGCCGACCGGTTCCGGCAGCGCGGCCGCAACAGCGTCCGACGGCCGGTCCCTCGTCCCTGGTTCACGAAGCTGGTTGACAATCATGCGGCCGTCTCATTATACGCATCGCCTCGCCCGGTCACGGGCGAATTTTCGCTGCCGGCCCCGTCCCGACCTTACCGTCGCGGCAAAGGGCCAGTTCTGCAGCGGGCGATTAGCTCAGTTGGTAGAGCGTTCCGTTCACATCGGAGAGGTCACTGGTTCGAGTCCAGTATCGCCCACCACCCTTCGCCCCCCAGAAATTCGCCCCGAGAAAGTCCCTTGGCGGGCTTCGGGCGGCAAGCCACCCAGTCTCCATCACGCGCATGACGCACGCCGGCACGATCAGTCCGGTCGCGCCGCCTGGCCGTCGCCCTGGCCCGCCGCACCGCTGGGCGGCGCCCAGGGGAGCAGCACCATCAGTCCACCGGCGAGCGCGGCGAGGCCGCCGGCGATGATCATGACCCCGAGCTCCCACCCGGTCCGCACGGCGAATTCCGCCACCAGCAGGGTGCCCAGGGCACCGCCGCCCATCTGGCAGAAGGTCTGCAGGCCCGAGGCCGCGCCGGCGATCCGCGGATAGACGCTGAGACCGCCGGCAAAGGCATTCGGCATCGAAAGGCCATTGGAGAAGCCGAAGGCGATCATCGGCAGCGCGATCGCATAGGGGCCGCCGACGCCCAGGTCCAGGCCCACGATGGCCGTGCCGGTCAGCAGGATGCCGATGCAGCCGGCCAGGATCATCCGTTCGATGCCGAAGCGGCTGGTCAGCCGGCTGCACACCCAGCTGCCCGTGACGAAGCCGATCGGCGGACAGGCGGCGAAGAAGCCGTAGAGTTCGGCCGGCACGCCATGGACGCTGATCAGCACGATCGGCGCCGCCGCGGTGAAGGCATAGAAGCCGACCGCACCGCCGCCGACAGACAGCGCATAGCCGATGAAGGGCGGCGCAGTCAGCAGCAGGCTGTAGCTGTGGGCGAACTGCCGGACCACCCCCGGCGCGACCTGCCGGCGGTCGACCGTTTCCGGCAGCACCCAGATCGCCATCAGCAGCAGCAGCGCGCCCCAGCCGGCCACGAAGACGAAGCTGGATTCCCAGCCGAACAGAACCTGCAGCTGCCCGCCCAGCAGCGGCGCCAGCGCCGGGCCGGAGGCCACGACGATGCCCAGGATCGCCATCGCGCGGGCCGTACGTTCCCGGTCGTAGATGTCGCGGACCACGGCGCGGCCGACGATCATGCAGGCGCAGGCGCCGACGCCCTGCACCATGCGGGCGAGCTGCAGGGTCAGGATCGTGTCCGACAGCGCGCAGGCCACGCCGGAGAGGGAGAACAGCACGAGGCCGCCGATCAGGGTCGGTCGCCGGCCCAGCCTGTCGGAGATCGGGCCGATCAGCAGGGTGCTGACCGCGAAGGCCAGCAGATACAGCGTCATGCTGTGCTGCACGGCGCCTTCGCCGACCCCCAGAGCAAGGGCGATCGCCGGTATCGACGGCACGTAGATGACCGAGGCGAGGACGCCTAGGGCCACCGACAGGGTCAGCAGCGAGAATGTCGCGGGATGATGAGGGACGCGGGTTGTCATCGGGATCCGGGATCGGCGACCGCGGCGGGCCGCGCAACGGGGCCGGAGCGGACAGGCTGGATCGACTTGCGCTCGGATGGACTCATCCGAGCGGAAATAAGTCGATCGATTTCAACGAGATAGAGCATCTTCTCTGCGTCCGGCCGGACGCAGGATGCCCTAGCCGAACAGGCCGCGATCAGGCTGCAACAGGTCCGCGGGCATGTCCAGGCGCCAGGTCACGCCGGCCGGATCGAAGTCCGTTTCGACCTTCGCCTTCAGGGACTGTGCCGCCAGACGCTCGATCACCACCGTCCCGAAGCCCGAGCGACTGGGTGGCGACACCTTCGGACCACCGCGCTCCGCCCAGACGAATTCCAGCCGCCGCTCGCCCGCCTCGTCGCGCAGCCGCCAGGTGACGCCGATCCTGCCGTCCTCGCGGCTGAGGGCACCGTACTTGCTGGCATTGGTGGCCATCTCGTGCAGCGCCAGCCCCAGGTTCTGCGCCGCATCGGCGCTGAGCTCCAGATCGGGACCGTCCAGCGCGATGCGCGGCAGATCCTCGCCGTCGAAAGGGGCGAGCTGGGTCGCGATCAGCTGCCGCAGGCCCGCCGCCTGCCAGTTCTGCTCGCCCAGCAGGCTGGTGGAGCGGGCCAGGGCCTGCACCCGCTCGTTGAAGGTCGGCGCGAAATCCGCCAGCGACTCGGCATTCGCGGAGGTCTGCCGCGCCATTGCAGACACGACGGCCAGCTGGTTCTTCGCCCGATGCGACAGTTCCCGCATCAGCAGGTGTATGCGTTCCTCCGCCGCCGCACGTTGCCGGCTGGCCGCGGCAAGCGCGTCGGCGACCTCGTTCGCCTCCCGCACAGGGGACTCGAACGAGGCGACCCGTTCGCCCTGCCCCAGCGCGCGGGCATTGCGCATCAGGCGGCGGATCGGCGCCGCAATATGGCGACCGTACCAGAGGGACAGGATGAAGGTGGCGCCCAGAATCAGCAGCCCGGCAAGGATCAGCAGCTGCAGCGACTCACGAAGCGGCTGTTCGACCACCGACTCCGACGCCCATACCGTGACCCGCCAGCGCGACAGGGGCACCGTTTCGACGGAGACCAGGTAGCGTTCGCCGTCGCGGGTCACATAGGTCGGGCCGCCGCCGCCATCGAGATCCGAGAGGCCCTGGGTGAACTTCTCGATCTCGCCGATGCTGCCCTCGCCCGAGCCGGCGACCAGTTGCCCGCTGCGGTCGGTCAGGCTGATCGACCAGCCTTCCGCCAGGCGCTGTTCGTCGATCAGGGCCTGCAGGTCGCTGGCATTCTTCGTCAGGATCAGCGCGTAGCGGCGATTGTCCGCCAGTTCCAGCGGCGAGACGACATTGAACACGAAGGACTGCGAGACCGTACCGAAGAACAGGTCCGACACCACCAGCCCGCCGGTACGCAGCGCCTCTGTCGCGGATTCGGGGTCGGCGGTGTGCGGCAGCGGCGTGCCGTAGGGCACACGGGTGTTCAACAGCTGCTGATAGGCGTCGTCGACCAGGATGAAATAGGTGCCGCTGCCCCGCAGGGCCGCATGGGTGCGGGCGTGGAAAGCCTCGTAGTCGGCCTCCTGCAGGGCGTTCGCGCTGGCCAGGACGCGCAGGGTGATCATCATCCCCTCGACCGCCCTGTCGATCCCGCTGCTCACCGACCGCGCGGTGGATGCGGCGATCGCCTCCGTCGCCTGGCGTTGTGCGCCATCGAAACGGAAGACAAGGTAGCCCGCGAAGATGATTGCCGGCAGGGCGGCGGCAGCACCCAGAATCAGCAGATGCAGGGAGATCGGCCGCTCCCGGCCCGGCCGCTGCAGCAGGCGGCGCCAGCGCCGGCGGCCGGCGTCGGATCGCGGCTTGCCGCCGAGGACTGCCGTCTCGGGGCTATCGAGATTGGTTGTGGGCATCCCGTCGAGGCTACTTCAGCGTCCGAAGGGCCACAACAAGTGAAAAAACCGCGGCCAGATAGGATGGCGCACGACGTAAGGGAAGAATTTGCACCTGGCACCCCATCGGTCAGGAAAAGCCGGCACCGCCGACGCCCTGCCCTGCGTCGGCGTGGAATACAGGCGTTGCAATCGCCGGTCCGGCTACGAAATAGAAGCGTCGTATCAATCGCACCCCCTTCTACAACCGGCCCGAACTTAGGTTAAATTCTCGCATATGCCAGTGACAAATTTCCGCGCTGCCGCGCAGCGGGTCAAGCCGACTGGAGCGGTAACGATGCACCGCGCCATGGAGTTCCCGGTCCGGCCGGACCCGGATGCCGCCGGAGCGCAGGCAGACGACGGATCGGGGCCGCGCGCGTGACCGTGCTGGACCGCCTCGGCCGGCAGATCGACAACGGCCTGGAAGCGGCACGGGACGGTGTGGAACAGGCCTTCCAGCAGAACCTGCGCATCGGCGTGACCGGACTGGCGCGCGCGGGCAAGACGGTGTTCATCACTTCGCTGCTGCGCAACCTCCTGCACCGCGACCGGCTGCCCGGCCTGCACGCGGTTGCCGAAGGCCGGATCGAGGCGGCCCGCCTGAACCCGCAGCCCGACCTGACCCTGCCGCGCTTTCCGTTCGAGGCCCATCTCGCCATGCTGGCCGGCGACGATCCGGCACACGCGCAAGCGCAGGGCGGCGACCCGGCCGCCTGCTGGCCACCCGGCACCACCAATATCAGCGAGATCCGCCTCTCCCTGCGCTATCGCCCCGGCTCCTGGCTGGCGCGGCAGTTCGGCGAGACCCGCACCCTGCATCTCGACATCGTCGACTATCCCGGCGAATGGCTGCTCGACCTCACCCTGCTGCGGCTGGACTATGCGGAATGGTCGGCGCGGCTGTTGGCGGACGCGCAGTCGGCGGATGCGCGGCCGGCCGCCAGTGCCTTCCTGGCCGCCATGGCCCAGGCCGATCCGGAGGCCGAGGCGACCGACGCGGCGGCCGAGGCGCTGGCACAGCCATTCCGGCGCTACCTTCAGATCCGGCGGGAAAATGCCGGCGCCCCGCTGGCGATGACGCCGGGGCGCTTCCTGCTGCCAGGCGACCTCGCCGGCTCGCCGGTGCTGACCTTCGCCCCGCTGCCGGACAGCGCGGGCGGCGGCAGCCGCCGCAACAGCCTGCGGGCCCTGATGGCACGGCGCTACGAGGGCTATCGCCGGCAGGTGGTCGAACCCTTCCTGCGGGAGCAGTTCGGGCGGCTGAACCGGCAGATCGTCCTGGTCGACACCCTGAGCGCCCTGGCCGCAGGCGGCGCGCGCCTCGACCAGCTTTCGCAGGCGCTGGACGAGGTGCTGCAGGTGTTCCGCCATGGCCGGCCGTCCTGGCTGTCGCGGCTGTTCGCGCCACGCATCGACCGCATCGCCTTCTGCGCGACCAAGGCGGACCATGTCCCGGACCCGCTGCGGCCGGATCTGCGCCGTCTGACCGAGAATCTCTGTTTCGGCAGCAGCAACCGGATCCGCTATGAGGGTGCCGAGACCGCCGTCTTCGCCCTGGCGGCGATCGCCGCCACCGGCGAGGCCTGGCGCGAGGTCGGCGGCGAACGCCGGCGCTGCGTCGCGGGCCCGGCTGAGGGTTATCGCGGCACCACCCTGTTCTTTCCCGGCGCGATACCGACCGACCCCGCCGCGCCGGCGGCGCGGACCGGCTTCGACGGTCCGGTGCCCCGCTTCCTGCCGCCGCCGGGCATGGTTGCGGCGGGGCGCGGCCTGCCGCATCTGAACATGGACCATATGCTGCAATTCCTGATCGGGGACGCCCTGACGTGACGAGCGAGAGGATCCCGCCCGCGGCCGCGGACGACAGGCCGTCCGGCAGGGCGCAACCGGGTGCCACCACCTTTTCCGGCGAGGAGCGGATCGACTGGATCGTCCGGCCGGCGGAGCGTGAGGCTCCGGCACTGGGCCTTCCGGCGACCGCCGGCGCAACGGATCTCGCCGCTGCGCCCGGCGCGGGCAGCGGCACCGCCGGTTGGTTCCTGGCCGCCGCTGCCGCCCTTGTGCTGCTGTTCCTGGGGGTCGATGTCGCGACCGGCCTGCGCGACCTCTACCAGATCGAACCGGCCCTGGGCTTTGTCGGCGGCGGCCTGCTGGCGATCGCCTGCGCGTCGCTCTCGCTGCTGGCGTTCCGGGACCTGAAGGCCTGGCTGCGGTTCGGGCGCGCCGACGGCTGGCGCAGGCAGGCGGCAGAGGCCCTGGCGGCGGAGGATCCCGGCCGCATCGCGGAGATCGCCAGGCGCCTGTCGCATGTCCTGCCGGTCGATACCGATGCCGACCGCCTGGCCGGCCTCAGCGGCCTGTCGGCGCAGGATGCGCTGTCGGCGGCGGAAGGCATGCTGCTGCGGGAGGCCGACGACCGCGCCCTGCGGGAAACCGCCGTCGCGGCCCGGTCGGCGGCGATCGCCAATGCGATCAGCCCCTATGCCGCTTTCGACATGGCCTTCATGCTGTGGCGCAGCATGCGGCTGGTGCGCGGCATTGCCGCCGCCTACGGCATGCGGCCCGGGCCGCTGACCAGCTGGCGGATCGTGCGCCGCGCCTTCGCGACAGCCGTCACCGCCGGCGCCACGGAGGGGCTCAACCACATGGTCTCCGACATGGTGGGCGGCGCCGCCGCCGCGATCGGCACCAAGGCCGGCCAGGGGGTGCTCGCCGGCCTGCTGACCGTGCGGCTGGGCCTGGCGGCGATGGACCAGTGCCGGCCGCTGCCCTTCACGGCGCGCCGGGAGCCGCGGATCCGCGACGTGGTGCGCCAGATCACCGGGGCGCTGCGCAGCCTGTAGGCCGCCTGCCACAGCCTTGCCGCCGGGCGGCGCCGCCGCTAAACAGCCGCTTCCCGCGCATCAGCCGACGATCCAGGACCGACAGGAGAACGTGCATGGCCCGTGCCGAGTTCAATTTCTGCTTCCCCTTCCGCGTGCGCTACAGCGAGATCGACGGGCAGAAGGTGGTGTTCAACGCCCACTACCTGACCTACTTCGACACCGCGATCACCGAATATTTCCGCGAACTCGGTTACGACTACATGGCACAGGTGGAACGCACCGGCACCGACTTCCATACCGTGCGTACCCTGGTCGACTACAAGCGCCCGATCCTGTTCGACGACGAGATCGAGGTGCATGTGCGCACCGCACGGATCGGCCGCTCGAGCATCGGCTTCGCCGTCGAGATTCATCCGCAGGGCAAGGACGACCTCTATGCCAGCGGCGAGGTGGTCTGGGTCAATACCGACCAGACGAGCCACAAGTCGGCCCCGGTCCCGGAGGAGCTGGTTCCCCTGCTGGAAGGCTTCGAGAAAAAGGGACTGCGCGGCTGACCGTGAGTTCTCTATTTTTTTGAAACCGATCAACCTCCTGACGCTCGGATGAGTCGCTCCGAGCGCAAGTTGATCTAGAGCGTTCCCAGCTCAGGTGGAAGCGGTCACCCGACCACGATGGTCATCCCGGACTTGATCCGGGATCCATTCCGCCAGCCGTGGGGCATCTGAACGGCATGCGGAATGGGTTCTCGGGTCAAGCCCGAGAACGAGAACTTTTCTATCAAAGATGGGACCGTTCTAGGCCGCTCCTGCCGGGCGGTAGCGGCTCAGCGCCTCCAGACTGGTGCGGCAGAGATCGGCGAAGGCGGCGATGTCCGCCTCGGTCAATTCTTCTCCCGCCAGAAGACGCGCCTCGTAGTCGCGACTGCATTCGCTGAGCTGGAGCAGGCCCGCATTCCCGGCTACGGACACCAGGCGATGGAAAGCCTGGACCGCATCCTCGGGCAATGGCGCGACCACCAGCCGGTCCCGCTCCGCCGCAATGGCTGACTCGGCACCGGCAAGCAGGTTCGCCACTTCCTGGCCGGACATGAACTGTTCGAGTTGCATCAGGCGATCCAGGTCCATGAGGGGAGACACGGAGGGGGCGACAGCGGCGCCCCTCCGGTCGGTCGCAGCCCTGCCTGGCCACTGACGCCCGGTTGGCGTCTCCCCGGATCGAATGAAGTGCCGGGAAGGACTGTTTCGGCCGGCGGCCAAGGTCTGGATCGTCGACAGCAGGATTTCGCGCTCCAGCGGCTTTGTCAGAAAGCCGTCCATGCCGGCAATCTGGCAGGCCTCGGCATCCGCGCGGGAGACATGGGCCGTCAGTGCCACGATTGGCACCGGATTCACCTGCAGGGCCTGTTCCCTGGCACGGATCTCGCGGGTTGCCTTGTAGCCGTCCATCACCGGCATGCGGATATCCATGAGGATCAGATCGTAGTCCGCTTGTGCGGTCATCGCGACGGCTTTTGCGCCATCGTCGGCGACCTCTACATGGCAACCCGCCTTCACCAGCATGGCGCGAACGATGTCTGCGTTCATCAGCGTATCGTCGACCACCAATACATGCAGGCCGGCGAGCGATTGCAACTCCTCTGTCGCCGCTCGCGCCGACGCCGACGCCGTCGCTTCCGCCTCTTCGGAAAGCTCCGCACAGGGAAGCCGCAATGTGAAGGTGCTGCCCTGATCGACCTCGCTAATGAGGTCGATCCGCCCCCCCATGGAGCGGACGATTGTCGTCACGATGGCCAATCCCAGGCCGGTGCCGGGAGCGGGCGCGGATTGCAGCCGCTCGAATGCCTGGAATATCCGGTCCCGGTCCGCTTCGGCGATCCCCACGCCGGTGTCCTGGATCGCGATCGAGAGTTCTTCATTGGCGCGGTCGAAATCGAGCGTAAGCAGAACCTCGCCGCTGGGCGTGAACTTGATCGCGTTGGTAAGAAGGTTGCTGATCAGTTGCGCAACACGGTCGCCGTCGATCGACACCAGGTGTGGGAATCTCGCCGGGATCTCGAGGCGCAGTGCCAGACCCCGTTCCGCAGCAAGGCTCTCATGCATGGTTAAGCTATGCCTCGCCACGTCTGCGACGGCCGTCGGCTTGGCAACCACGGACAGATGCCCGGCCTGGATCTTGGCATAGTCCAGGACATCATCGATCAGGCTGAGCAGGGAACCGGCAGCCGCGGTAAGACGGGTCAGGCGCTGGCTTGCTTCCTGTGACAGCGCCTCGTCGGACAGGAGTTGAGCATAGCCGATCACAGAGTTGAGCGGTGTACGGATTTCATGACTCATCGCGGCAATGAAGCGGCTGCGGGCATCCAGGGCGGCACGGGCAGCCGATTCGCTCTGCCGCAGGTGCCGGACCAGCATGCGTCGCCGCCGCTCCATCAGCAGCAGCATGGTGATCAGCCCCACGCCCAGAAGGTTGCCGGCGGCAACCAGGGGGCCAAGCTGGCGGTACAGCCGCCAGGCGAGGTCCTGGTCAGGCAGCAGAAACAGCACCGACAGGCCGAGAAACGTAAGACCGACAGTCGCGCCGATTGTCGGCCAGAGCGTCAGATTTCGCCCAGTGGTCTTGAGCAGGTGGTAGACTAGGCTCCCGCCGGCTGCATAGCAGGCCAGCGCCAGGATACCGATCCACATCCCGGCCCCGCCGATGATCGCCCTGGCCGTCACAGCGCACAGGGCTGCAACTGCTGCTGCCGGAGAGCCACCGACCATGCCGGCGACGAGAACCGGCGCGGCACGCACATCGAATATCACCCCGGGCGCGACCTCGATCGCGGCAAACATCACCAGCACGGAGGCAAGACCCATCACCGCGCCGAGGAACAGGCGGTCTCCGAACCGTTCTCGCCATCCCAATTGGCCGGGCAGGCTGATATAAGCAATCAGGACCAGTGCCAACAGCGCGGCGTTCTGGATCAGGCCGTATAGAATGCCGAGCATGGAACACTGCACCGTGGGACAGGATTGGCACTGCACGCCGCGAGGAACGCGAAACGTTAGTTTCGGGTAAGAGTATCGCCGTGAGCCAGCACAATTTCGAGTGACTGTCGATGGATCAAACCCAAACCCGCTTCCTGGTCGTCGAGGATGAGCCGAGCAGTGCAACCATCCTCCAGGCCGTCCTGAATTCCTTCGGCAGTACGGTCGTGGCGGCGAGCGCGGCGGAGGCCATGCAGGCGCTGGAGGGATTCACTCCCGACACGATACTGCTCGATATCTCGCTGCCGGACATGGATGGTCACGCCCTGTTGGCAGAGATTCGCAAACTTCCGGGGCTCCGGCAGGTCCCGGTCATCTTCGTGACCGCGAAGAACGCGCCCAAGGACCAGGTGCGCGGGCTCGACCAGGGAGCTGTGGACTATATTGTGAAGCCGGTGGAGCCGCTCGTGCTGCAGGCCCGCATGCGGCACCACGTCCAGCGGCTGGCCGATGAGCGGCGGATGCGCCGCCTCGCCGACTATGACGATCTGACCGGCCTGCACAATCGGCGGCGCTTCCTGGAGATTCTTTCGGTCGAGATGGAACGCGCCCGCCGTTATGGCCGGTCCCTGTCGTTCATCACGTTCGATCTCGATCACTTCAAGGCCGTGAATGACGACCATGGCCATGATGTCGGTGACGCGGTCCTCGCCGCCGTGGGCGCTGTCTTGCAGCGGCGCCTGCGAAACGCCGATCTCAGTGGTCGTCTGGGTGGCGAAGAGTTCGCCGTTCTCCTGCCCGAAACGGGCCAGGAGGGCGCGCTTTGCGTGGCCGAGAAGCTGCGCAGGGACATTGCCGACCTGTCCATCGCCGGTGGTGGAGGTGAGGTCCGGCCGACGGCAAGCTTCGGGCTCTCCACCCTTGTGACCGATGACGACATCGACAGCCTGCGGAAACGCGCGGACGAAGCGCTCTACGCCTCGAAGGAAGCCGGCCGAAACCGGGTCACCACAGGCTAGCTGGGGGTTCTGGAGCGGACCCGGAGAGCGGTCGTCAGGACCTGTGTCGCCTCAGCCTCCCCGGTCGGGGGCACGCGCACGGTCGCGCAGCATCCAGTCGGCGGTGTCGTCCCACACCACCTGGGCGCCGAGGTCGCGGAACAGCAGGTGCCAGCCTTCGGGATAGAGGCGGTGATCGGCATCCTCCGGCAGGCGCTCGCGCATCCGCTCGACCGGGCCCGGCGGCACGATCTCGTCCTTCTCGCCGTACAGGGTCATCACCGGCACGTCGATGCTGCCCGATGCCGCCAGCGCGGCGTCCATCAGGTTGACCAGGCCCCAGACCGCGTCGGTCCGGGTGTACTTGATCGCCAGCGGGTCCCGCCAGAGCTGGCGCAGGATCGCGACATTGTCGCTGGCCTGGCGGCGCAGGCCGCTGCCGGACACCGGGTGCCATGGCAGGGTATGCGCAGCGAACCAGAGCCCCCAGCGGTAGACCGGCGGCATCGTGGAGCGGCCCCAGACCGCCGGGGCGGACAGGATCGCCCCGGCCACCGGCGGGTCGCCGGCCGCCTGCCGGAAGCGCGCACTTTCGCTGCCGAACGACGCCAGGATCACCGCGCCGCCCATGCTCTCGCCCACCAGATAGAGGGGCAGGTCCGGATGGGCGGCTCGTACCGCGGCGGCGACCGACCAGAGATCGGCGGTCATCCGCTGCCAGCCGGGCCAGATTCCTCGATGCGGTGAACGGCCGAAACCGCGCTGATCGTAGGCATAGGTCACCAGCCCGTGCTTCGCCCAGGCCTGGCCTGGCAGCTCGAACGCCCGGCTGTAGTCGTTGAAACCGTGCAGCGCCACGACGACCGCCTCGGCCGGCCCATCCTCCGGCTGCCAGCGGCGATAGGGCAGTTCCGTGCCGTCCGGCATCGTGAAATGGCCGTCCTCCAGGCGCCCGGGACCGGGCCGGGTCGGCGGCGGCACCATTGCTTCCACAAGGTCGGCCCCGGCACCGCCTGCGGCCGTCGCCGCCGGCGGCTCCGCAGCCGGCTGATACAGCGGTCCGGGCGGCTGCACCTTCGGCGCGCAACCGGCGGCCAGCGCCAGCGCCACGAGCAACAGGCCGGTCCGGCACAGCATCGCCGCCGTCATGCGGCCTCCTCCAGCAGCAGGCCGACACGGCGGCGCAGCTCCGGCAGCACTTCGGCCGCGAACCAGCCGTGCCGGCGCAGCCAGGCATTGTTGCGCCAGCTCGGATGCGGCAGCGGCAGGAAATCCGGCAGATAGTCGCGCCAGTGACGCACGGTCTCCGTCAGGCTCTGCCGGCGGCGGCGGCCCAGATACCATGCCTGGGCATACTGGCCGATCAGCAGGGTCAGGCGGACCTGCGCCAGCCAGGGCGACAGGCGCTCCCGCCAGGCTGGTGCGCATTCCCGCCGGGGCGGCAGGTCGCCGCCCCGCGCATCCTGGCCCGGAAAGCAGAATCCCATCGGCAGGATGGCGATGCGGCCGGCATCGTAGAAGGTGTCCCGATCGACATCGAGCCAGTCCCGCAGCCGGTCGCCGGAGGGGTCGTTGAAGGGGATGCCGGTCTCATGCACCCGGGTGCCCGGTGCCTGGCCGCAGATCAGGATGCGCGCCCGCGGTCGCAGCCGCAGCACCGGCCGCGGCGGATGGCCGAGGGATCCGGCGCAGATCCGGCAGCCCTCGATCTCCTGAAGCAGGGCATGAAGTCCCGCGGGATCGTCCCTCTCCTGCCATGCCTGATCCGCAGCCAATGTTCTCCCCAATGATACCGTCCGACAGGTTCGGGCCCCCATGCCTGCCTCATGCCCGCAACCAGGGCCGTGGTGGCCCGGCTCAATCCCAGGTGAACGGAAACCGGTCGCCCCAATGACGGGCCATTGCGGCGGCGGTGGCGACCCAAAGATCGGGGCCGGAAGCCAGCTCTGCAAGCATCGCCGCGAACGCCTCGGCCTCGTCCGGCCGGCCCAACCGGTCGGGATCGACCTCCAGCCGCAGGCATTGCGGACGGGCCGGCGCTTCCGCCCTGCCCCGCGCCAGGGCGCGCGCCATAGCGGCCGCACCGCGCCCCGCCAGCGGCGTTGCCGGCAGGACCAGCAGCGGCCTGCCCGCGGCAAGCTGCCAGTAGGGCAGATCGTCGTCGGCGGCATCCGTGTCATAGAGAAAGCCGCCGGCCGCAACCAGGGTCTTGCGGCCGTCCGGGTGGCGGGACAGGGAGCGCCAGCCGACCGGCGCCGTCCCGGTCACCCTGGCCAGGCGGTCGCGCAGCCGTCCGATCGCCGCCTGTCCGCCCGCCAGATCGGCGGCGCTGCCCAGCAACGCCACCTCCTGGCCATCGGCGACAAGGCCGGCGGCGAAGGCCGGCAGGCGTTCCGCAAGGCTCGGGGCCAGGAACCAGGTGGCCGGAAGGTGGTGCTGGCGCAGCAATTGACGCAGGCGATGGATGCCCACCCGGCTGCCATACCCGGTGCTGCGCCGGCGGCGCACGCCGGCCCGGCGCGCCCGTTCGAAGCCTCGCTCCGGGCTGTCGGTGGCGGCCGCCACGCCGTGCGAGGCGGCCTCAGCTGCGCCCCTGACACTGTCGGGGGCGGCATCAGGGGCTGCATCGGGAACGACGATCGACAGCTGTACCGCCAGCCCGCTGCCGGCCGGCCATGCCGGATCCGGACGGGAGCAGCCATAGCCGACAGGGTCGACCGGATAGTCATGCAGGTCGGCGCCGGTCATCCCGATCCTCCGGCCGCAACGCTGGCGGCCCTATGATCGCCCTGCTCAGCGCGTGCCGTAGATGCGGTCCCCGGCATCGCCCAGGCCCGGCACGATATAGCCGTGGTCGTTCAGCCGCTGGTCGAGGGCTGCGGTGAAGATCGGCACTTCCGGGCAGTTTTCCTTCATCACGGCGACGCCTTCCGGGGCGGCCAGCAGGCAGACGAAGCGCAGGCGGCTGGCGCCGGCCTCCTTCAGCTTCGCGATCGCCGCAGCGGCGGAATTGCCGGTCGCCAGCATCGGGTCGACAACGATGCAGAGCCGGTCCGACAGGTCGCTGGGCACCTTGAAGTAGTATTCGACCGGCTTCAGGGTCTTGGGGTCCCGCCACAGGCCGACATGCCCGACCCGCGCCGAGGGGACCAGGTCGAGCATCCCGTCCAGAATGCCATTGCCGGCGCGCAGGATGGAAATGAAGCAGAGCTTCTTGCCCGCCAGGACCGGCGCGACCATCGGCGCGACCGGCGTCTCGATCTCCTCCATCGTCAGCTCGAGCTCGCGGGTCACCTCGTAGGCCAGCAGCAGGCTGAGTTCGCGGACAAGCTGCCGGAAACTCGCCGTCGAGGTCTCGCGGCGACGCAGCAGGGTCAGCTTGTGCTGCACCAGCGGGTGCGAGACCACGGTCAAGTGGCCGCGTTGGCTCCTGTCCGACATAGAAATTCCCCGAAGATCCGTGACCCAGTTCCTGTCGCGCCGCCCGGCCCGCCGTTCCGTCCGGGAGCCGCGCGCCTGCGGCGTCTACCACTCGATGCGTTCGATCCCCGAGAAGACCAGTTCGGCGCCATCGGAAAGCCGGACCACGCCGGCAGCATCCTCCGACAGCAGGATCGCGCCGTCGACCTCCGTTGCTGTACCCGCCTGGAGATCAAGATTCCAGAGCTGGCCGTCGGGCGGCGTATGAACCCCCTGCAGGCGGACGACATCGGTCCAGCCGGCACCGCCGGACAGAAAGACCCGGCCGCCGCCAGGCCCGAAGGTGAACAGGGCATCCTCGCGCAGGGACTGCGGCCGTTCCGCCGACAGGCTTTCCGGCCCCGGCCCGGCCTCTGCAGCGGGCGCGCCGCCGGAAGCGGCCGGGATCCCGGGCGCCGGCATCTCTTCGGTCCGCGTTTCGGCCAACGGCGCTTCATCCCCGCTTCCGGCCAGGCTGTCCCGGCCGGAAGCGTCGCGGACGGCGGCACGGAGCTGGTTGAAGGCGCGGACCATTGCCTCCTCGCCCGCCAGGACGCCGACCGGGCCCAGATCCGCGACCGGCTGGCCGCCCGGCGCCGCCTGCCCGGCCATGGTGGGCGGCTCGGCCATCGCCTCACCGACAGACGCGTCGGCGGCGGCCGGCGCACCTTGCGGATCGATCACTGCGCCCGGTTCCTTGCCGGACGAAGATCCCTCGCCTGCTTCGGCATCCATGCCCGGCAGTTCGAACTGACCTTCGTCGATCCTCAGAGCCCGGTTCGACATCGCTCCACCCGCCTCCAGTTGAGCCGCTAGCCGTGACCCGACACTGCGCCGGACGGGACGGACTCGCCTGCCGGCGCCAACCGGGTCACATGCCGCAAAAGCATACGCCATGCCGCAGGCAGCGCGAAAAGCCGGCGCCCCGCGCAACGTCTGCGGCGGAGGGCGATAACTGAGCTTCGCGCCGCAAGTAGCGGCACTGCGGATGTTTCCCGGCGCCGCCGGCAGCCGCCTGCGGGTCGCGCCCGGACAGGCCCGCGGTCTGCGCCGGCCCTGCTAGAAAACGTCCCGCCGGGTCCGAATCGCGGTTTTCCCGCCGATCCGGGCCGAGCGGCATCTAAAATGATGAAAACTCTTATTTTAAAATAATTTATAAAGCGTCCTTAAGGTCTCATATGAAATGAAGTCGGGCCGGCGGTCCGCAGCGGCGCCGCCATGTTGGCGAACTCGCAGAGCAGCGGCCGGGTCTCCCGCGGGTCGATAATCTCCTCCACCAGGAAGGCCTCGGCCGTCCTGAAGGGGGACCGCACCTTGTTCAGCCGGGTCTCGATCTCCGCCCGCAAGGCATCGCGATCCTCCGCGGCATCCAGGTCGGCGCGATAGGCCGCCTCGATGCCGCCCTCCAGCGGCAGGGAGCCCCAGTCGCCGGACGGCCAGGCATAGCGGTAATGCACCCGGGTGTGGTTCATGTGCCCCGCCCCGGCCACGCCGAAGACCTTGCGGATCAGGATCGAGCACCAGGGCACTTTCGCCTGGTAGACCGCCGCCAGGGCCCGGGCGCCATGCCGGATGGTCGCCGCCTCCTCGCTCTCCAGGCCGATCAGGAAGCCGGGGCAGTCGACCAGGTGGACGACCGGCAGGTGGAAGGTCTCCGCCAGATCCACGAAACGGGTGATCTTCTGGGCGGAGGATGCGGTCCAGCCGCCGCCGTAATGGTAGGGATCGGAGGCCAGCACCGCGACCGGCCAGCCGTCCAGCCGCGCCAGGCCGGTGATCACCGACTTGCCGAAATGGCGGCCGATCTCGAAGAACGAGCCGCTGTCCAGCACCGCCTCCAGGATCGGCCGCATCTTGTAGACCTTGCGCCGGTCCTGCGGCACGGCGTCGAGCAGCATCTCCTCCCGCCGGCCGGGATCGTCCTGCGGCTCCGCCCGTGGCGGCAGGTCGTAGACCGAGGACGGAAGATAAGACAGAAATTTCCGTGCCTTTTCAAATGCTTCCACCTCTGTCTTCACGTGATCGTCGACCGCGCCGGCCTTCACATGGATGCCGGATCCGCCCAGTTCCTCCTTGGTCAGGGTTTCGCCCGCACGCGCCACCACCGGCGGGCCGGCGATGAACATATGCGAGGTCTCCTGCACCATCACCGCATAGTGGCTGGTGGCCATCCGCGCCGCGCCCAGCCCGGCGACCGAGCCCAGGCCGAGCGCCACGACCGGCACCTTGCCCATGTTCGCCACCACCCAGTCCCAGCCGGGGTTGCGGGGCACATAGGTCTTGCCGTCGGTCTCCAGCGACTTCACCGAACCGCCGCCGCCGGTGCCGTCCACCAGCCGGACGATCGGCATCCGGTACTCGTTGGCGAACTGCTCCGCCATCACCTGCTTTTCCCAGATCGCGGCATCGGCCGCGCCGCCGCGCACGGTGAAGTCGTCGCCGCCCACCATCACCCGGCGGCCGTCGATGCGGCCGCGCCCCATCACGAAATTGGCCGGCCGGAACTGCAGCAGGCGGCCGTCCTCGTCATACTCGGCCTTGCCGGCCAGGGCGCCGACCTCGTGGAAGCTGCCCTTGTCGAGCAGCGCGTCGATCCGTTCCCGGACCGTCAGCTTGCCGTTGTCGTGCTGGCGCCTGACCTTGTCCGGCCCGCCCATCTGCTGCGCCTGGCGTTCGCGCTCGCGCAGTTCCTCGATCGCCGCCTGCCATCCCATGGCGCCGTCACTCCGTCATCTGTGGTGGTCGCTGGTGTAGGAGGGGCCGGATCAGCGGCCGGTCCAGTTCGGCTTCCGCTTCTCGGCGAAGGCGCGGGGGCCTTCCTTGGCGTCCTCGCTGGCGCGCAGGCGGGTCACGCTGTCATAGCTGGCGCGGACCGCCGCTTCCAGGCTCGGCTGCGCCAGGCTGCGCCGCACCACGTCCATCGAGGTGCGGATCGAGACGGGCGAGCAGTCGATGATCTGCTCCGCCCATTTGCGGGCCGCCGGCAGCGCCTCGCCGTCGGGCACCACGTCGGTGACGAAGCCCATCGCCAGGCCATCGGCGGCCGAAACGGCGCGGCCGGTCAGGATCATGCCCATCGCCTGCTTCAGGCCGATCATCCGCGGCAGGCGGTGCAGCCCGCCGCCCAGCGCCGCCAGACCGACCTTGGGCTCCGGCAGGGCGAAGCGGGCGGATTCCGCGGCGATGATGATGTCGCAGGCCAGCGCCATCTCGAAGCCGCCGCCCATCGCCAGTCCGTTGCAGGCGGCGATCAGCGGCTTCTCGATGTCGAAGCGGGCGGTCAGGCCGCCGAAGCCGGTGGTCGGCCAGGCCATGACATTGCCCTCGGCCTGGTACTTCAGGTCATTGCCGGCGGAGAAGGCCTTGTCGCCGGCACCGGTGAGGATGCAGACCCAGAGGTCCGGATCGTCGCGAAACTCGGTGAAGACCCGGTCGAGCTCGAAGCCGAGCGGCGGATGCACCGCGTTCATGCGCTCCGGGCGGTTGATGGTCACGGTCAGGATGCGGCCGTCGCGCTCCGTCTTGCAGAATTCCATGGTTCTGAACCCCCTCCCCTGCTGCGGCGGTCTCGTGGCCGCCGGTGCTGTTTCGCCTGTGCCGGCGCTCGCCATCTGCCATAGCACAAACCGGGGTCCGGAAGCTCAGCCTTTGCCGACCGGCGGCCGCATCGTCCAATCAGCAGGCACAGCCGGCGCCCAGCCCGGCACCGCCGTCATCCGCGTCCTGACTCTCCGCGGCTTCCTCGACATCGACCACCTCGACATAGCGGTTGGAGGCATAGCCCTTCTCCTGCCTGCGGGGGGCCTGCTCCTCCTCGTCTTCCTCGGGCTCGCCCTCGTCGTCCTGGCGGGCCGTCTCCTCGTCATCGGCGGCCTGCTCCTCGTCCTGGGCCTCCTCGCCCTCCTCGAACGGCTCCTGCTCCTGCAGGGCGCTCTGCCGGCCGCTGCCTTCGCTGTCCGACCCCCCTTCCCCGTCGCCGCCATCGCCGGCCTCCGCATCGGCACTGCCGGACAGGCCGGTCGCAGTGTCCAGCGCGGCGTCGGTCAGGTTCTGGGTCACGGTGTTGGCCGCCACGACCTCATCGATAGTGCCGGAGACCTGGGCACTCGCCTCCACCGCCTCCACCTCGGCGGAATCGAAGCCTGCGGCGGCCTTCTCGGCATCGGCGAGGGTCTCCCCATCGCCTGTCTCCGTCCCGGTGGCATCGGCCACAGTCTCGCCCGCGCCGGGGTCGCCGCTGTCGCCATCACCCGCGCCGCTATCGCCCGATCCACCATCGACGGGATCCGATCCGCCGCCGGCATCGCCGGAGCCCCCGCCGGACGATCCGTCACCGCCATCGCCGGCGCCGGACCCGCCGTCATCGACAGGGGCCTCGACCACCTCCTCGTCATCCTCGTCCGGCACCTCCTCCACCGGCGACGGGGCCGGCGTGCTGGGGGTCACGGTATGGAAGGCCGACCCGTTGATGGTGAAGGGGCCGCTGCCGCTGGAGCCGGTATAGCTGACATACTGCGCGGCCTGGCTGCCGGTCTGGCCGTTGACGGTGCCGGTGATGCTGACGCTTGCGGCGTCGATCGACAGGGTGCCGGTGCCGGCGGCGAGATTGACCGCGCCCGTGACCGCGCCGTTCGCGCCCAGGGTCAGGGCACCGGCGGACTTCGTCAGGGTGGAAGAACTGAGGTTGATGGTATTGCCGAGCAGGGTCAGCGGGTCGTTGAACGACCAGGTGCCTGTGTTCATCGTCGAGCTGCCGTCCCGCCGCCCGATCGTGACCATCGACGGGCTGTCATTCTCCAGCCGCGCGACCTCCGCCATGGTGATCTCCAACGCATTCGTCGGGGTGGCGGCGGGCGCGATCGCGACGTCGCGGTTGGCGCTATAGGGCTTGATCGTTCGGGTGCCGGTGCCGCTCCAGTTGCCATCCAGGAACATCGTGTCGGCGGCCAGCAGCAGGTTGTTGGTACCGTGGCTGACGGTGTTCACGGAGATGTAGCCGGTCTCGCTGACGACATCGAGATCGCTGGAAGCGATGATGCCGTTGGGGAAGACCGCATTGCCGACGGCAGTCACGTCCTGGGTCAGGGTCGCCGGGCCGCTGCCGGACACCTGCAGGTTGCCACCCACATCCACCGTCCCGAGGGTGATGCCGGAGCCTGCGTCGACCGTCGCATTGCCGCCGGTGGCAGTGGTCAGCGTCATCGTCGAGCCGAACGTATTGCCGGTGTTCGACAGGGTGATGTCGCCTGCGGTGGTGGTGAAGCTGGAGGGTGCATTCACCGTCAGGGCCGCCGACTGGGTGATCGCCCCGCCGGCGGTGACGGTGAAGGTGCCGTTGACCGTGGAGGAGGCCAGCGACAGCGCGTTGGCGTCGCGCACCGTCACCGCGCCAGAGGTGCTGGACAGGGCGAGCGCGGCCGTGAAGTCATTGCCGGCGTGGTCCAGCACGATTGGCGCGCCGCCGGAACTGAAGCTGGCGCCGCCAGTGGAATAGACCTTTTCGGTCTGGGAGATCTGGCCGGAGGCATCCAGCGCCAGGGTACCGCCGGCGCTGATCCCGTCCAGGGAGCCCAGCGCGACCCCGCCTATCTGGACGGCGGTGAAGCTCTTCAGGTCGATATTGCCGCTGGCGGCCGCCTCCAGTTTCCCGGCACTGACATTCATCGGAAAGCCGGCATCGCCGATCTTGCCGCTGGTGGCGCTGAACGCCACCGAGTTCGCGGTGATCGTCGGAGTGCTGCCGGCATTCAGGACGTCGGAGCCGGCCGTCGTACCGTCGTTGGAGATGTAGACGTCGCCTGCAGTGATCTGGGAGACGGTGAGGTTGCCGCTGGTGGTGTTGGTGTTGCCGGCCCCGTCGGCGATTTCCAGCCTCACCTCGCCGGTCCCCGCATTGATCGAATAACCATCGACCATCGTCAGGGTGGCGGCACCCGCATCCCGCTGCGCATCGACCACGCCGTCCGAAGCCGAGGCATTGGCACGGGCGTAGAAGTTGCCATTGTCGGTGGTGACCGAGTTGTTCAACTGGATCGACCGGCCGGCGGCCAGGTAGAGGTTTCCGCCATCGCCGGCGGCGTTGTTCACGGTGATCGCGTCGGACAGGGTGATGTCGTTGCTGGCCTGCAGGACCACGTCCTGCGGCGTGGCCAGCAGGTCGGCCAGGGCTGCGCTGGACAGAGTGACGCTACCAGAGGGATTGCTGGCGAAATACTGGTTGCTGGCACTGCCATTGCCGACGGCGAACAGGTAGACCGCCCCCGATCCAGTGGCCAGGTTGCCGGACCCGTCGTCGTTGCTGGCCCCGACCGCCAGCCGGTCACCGTTCAGCGAGACAGCGGCGCCGAAAAGATCGCCGGATTCGACCCCGACATTCAGGTTCGCGCCGCCGGTATAGCCGTTGCCGAACACCGCTTTCTGGGCGGGCGAGGTGAAGGCCTGGTCGGCGAACTCGAAATAGTAGGCGGCGCCCGCGTCGGTGACGGTGTTGGAGGCACCGTCATCGCCGGGCGCGCCGACCGCCAGCCACTCATCGTTGATCGCAACGCCACTGCCGAACTTGTCGCCACTGCCCAGCGCGACGTTGACCGTCTGACCGAAGGCCGAGTAGTCGCCGGATCCGACAATGCCGACCTGGCTCCCGGAAACGAGAGTGCTGGACGAGAAGGTGTAGAGATGAACGGCCCCGACTTCGCTGCCCGTGTCGGTCGCCGTCTTCGCCAGAGGCGCACCAACGGCAAGCCGGGTCGATTCCAAAGCCACCGCACTGCCAAGACCGTCGCCGGCGGACAGGCCGTCGGGATCGATATCGCTGCCGCCGGAATAGCCGGCGCCGATCTTGCCGATCAGGGTCGCCCCGGTCAGGGCGGCGGGTACGGAGTAGAGGCGCACCGCGCCGACATCGGCAGCCACATTGCCGCTGCCGTCATCGCCCGGCGTGCCGACGGCCAGACGGTCGGCGTTCAGGGAGACGGCACTGCCGAATTCGTCATTCGCCTCCAGGCTGTCGCCGGCGGTCAGCGTGCCGCCGGAATCCGCCTGCAGCAGATGAGCCTGGGTCGCGCCGCTGAAATTGGCGTCGGTGAAGGTGTAGAGATAGACCGCCCCGGCATTGGTGACCGAATCCGCGGCGCCGTCGTCGCCCGGGGCGCCCACGGCCAGCTTGGTGCCCTCCAGGGAAACGGCGGCGCCGAAATTGTCGGCCGCCGACAGCGCGGTCACGTCGACATTGCTGCCGCCGACATAACCGGAGCCCATGATCCCCTTGAGCGCGCCGCCGCTGAAGCTGCTGTCGCTGAACTTGAACAGGTAGACGGCGCCGGCATTGCCGGTGCTGCCCGGATCACCGGCCCCGTCGTCCATCGGTGCGCCGACGGCGAGCTGCTGGTCGTACAGGGCGACGGCGGAACCGAAGGCGTCGGCCTGCGCCGGCAGCCGGCTGACGTCGATATCCTTCGTTCCCGCATAGTTGCGGCCCACCGTGCCCGCCAGGCTGGTGGAGCCGAAGCCTGTGAACAGCCGCACCGCGCCGGCATTGGTGACGGGGTTGCTGGCACCGGTATTGCCGGGCTCGCCTGCCGCCCAGCGGCTGCCGTCGACCCCCAGCGCCCGGCCGAAGAAGGCGGACGAGGTCAGCGAGACGTCAACGTCATTTGCGCCGATATAGTTGCGCCCGGCGGTGCCATAGAGCGTGCCGCCGTTCATGGCCGCGTCGGAGAAGTCGATCTTGTAGACGGCGCCGTAGTTCGACGAGCCCGAACCGCCGCTGCCGTCATCCTCCGGCGCGCCGACATAGAGCGACAGGGTGCCCAGGCCGACCGCCTTGCCCAACCGGTCGTTGGAATCCAGCGAAATGTTGACGTCGTTGCCGCCGATATAGCCGACGCCGACCGTGCCGCCCTGTATCGGCGTCGAAAAGGCGGTGTCGGAGAAGGTCAGCAGATAGACCGCGCCGGCATCGGTGATGCCGTCGCCCGACCCGTCATCGCCGATCGCGCCGGCCGCCATCCGTGTGCCGTCCAGCGCCACCGAATAGCCGAACCCGTCGCCCAGCTGGATGCTCGGGTCCAGGTTCTTGCCGCCGGAATAGCCATGGCCGATCACCGACTGCTGAACTGGCGATGTCAGTCCGGTGCCGCTGGTGAAGGTATAGACCGCGCCGGCCCCGGCCAGCGCGTCGAGCGAGCCGGCATCGCCCGGCGCGCCGACCGCGAAGCTGGTGCCCGACAGCGCCGCGCCCTGGCCGAAATAGTCGCCCGTGTCCAGGATCGCGGACATGTCGAGGTCGTTCGTGCCGCTATAGCCGTGGCCCAGCCGGCCGACCAGGGAACCGGCGGTCAGCGAGGCCGTGCTGAAGGAGAAGCTGTAGACAGCGCCGTAATTGTCGGCCGCCGAGCCGGCCGCGCCGTCGTCGTTCGGTGCCCCGACCAGCAGGGTCGTGCTTCCCAGGGAGACGGCGGAGCCGAACTCGTCGCCGGCTTCCAGCTGGCTGACATCGACATTGTTGCCGCCGGTATAGCCTTTGCCGATCACCCCCTGCAGGATGCCGCCGCTGAACGCGGTGTCGGCGAAATAGAACATATAGACAGCGCCTGCGTCGGTGGTCGTGTCGTCCACCCCGTCATCGCCCGGCGCGCCCGCCACCAGGCGCTGGCCGGACAGGCTGACGCTGGTGCCGAACTGGTCGCCCGTGCTGACCTGCTCCTGCGGCAGCAGGTCGGTATAGTTGTAGCCCAGGATCAGGCTGTACTGGCTGTAGGTCGGCGCGGCGATGGTGATGTTCTTCGGGTCCAGCAGGACCTGGCCGGCGCGGTCGCCGCGCCCCGTGGCGACCTGGCCCCGCCATGTCAGCAGCCCGGCCGAAGAGATCTCCGCCAGTCCGCCATTGCCGCCGACGCTGCCCGGCCGCACGTCGATCTCTCCCAGGAAGACGGTTTCCTGGTCGGACCAGATGATGGCGGTGCCGCCATCGCCGTCCGCGCCCGTCGCCGCGGCGCTGAGCCGGGTGGCGTCGGTCGCCACCACGGTGCTGGCATTGGCCAGCTCATCCACCTCCAGATGCTTGCCGCCCTGGAACTCGCCGCCGATCCGCAGGCCGCCGCCGCCGCCGGCCCCGGCCACGCTGAGGCGCGGCGAGAGCAGCTTCACCGCCGGCGCCGTCATGTCGATCCGGCCGCCGCGGCCGCTGCCGCCCTCCGCCAGCAATGTGCCGGAGGTAGTGACCTGACGCGCCGCCACCACCCGGATCGCGCCGCCATCGGTGGTGCCGGAAGCATCGACCAGCGCCGACGCGGTCTCGATCACACTGCCGCCGGCCGCGATGTCGATGCTGCCGCCCACACCAGCGGCACCTGTGGAGTCCAGCCGCCCGGCCGACGACAGGGTCCGCGCCGCGACCCGGATGTCGCCGCCCTGGCCGCCGCCGGCGGAGACCCGGTTGCCCACCGCCACCATGCCGGCGGCATCGAAACTGACGCTGCCGCCGCTGCCCTCGTCCGTGCCGGACACGTCCACCGGACCGCGCTGGATGATCCGCCGGCCCGCCACCTGGACCCGGCCGCCATCGCCGCCCGTCCCCGTGCCGCGGGCATTGACCGTGCCGATGATTTCCACCCCGCCAGAATCGCCGGCAGTGAGGACGATCTCGCCATTCTGCTCCGCCACCGTGTCGGCCTGGACCAGGCCCTGGACATTCACCGCGGTTTCCAGGATCCGCGCGCCCGACGCCGCGGTCAGCCAGACCTGGCCACCGTCGGCGCGGATCGTGCCCCGGTTGCTGACGGCGACATCCAGCGGATTGCCGTCGGCATCGACGACCTCGCGCAGCAGGCTGGAATCGGCGGCGACCTCAAGCAGGCCGTCGCCATAGAAGTCCAGGGTGACGGTGTCGCCCGACGCCATGGCCACCCGGCCGAGGCGTGCGGTGATCACGCCCGAATTCTCCACCCCCGGCGCCACCAGGGCGACCAGGCCGCCTTCCCGCACGTTGATCGTGCCGGCGTTGGTCACCGCCGCATCGGGATTGCCGGATATGCTGAAGGCCCGTCCTCCGGCCATGAAATCGGCGTCCGGGATGTCGGCGGTGGTCGCCACCAGGGCGCCGACATCGATCACCGCGTCGCGGCCGATCATCACGCCGTTCGGATTGACCAGCATCACCTGGCCGTTGGCGGTCAGCCGGCCCAGCAGGCGCGAGGCCTCCGTGCTGCCGGTGACCCGGTTCAGGATCGCCGAGGAGGCGTTGGGCTGGTGGATCTCCACCGCCTCCCCGGGGGCGATGTCGAACCGTTTCCAGTTGACGATGGCGTTCTGGCTGCCCTGGTCGATGCGCAGGGTCCGCGCATCCGGCGTCGAGATCGCCACCTGCCCGCCGACCACGACGCCCCCTTCCGGGTTCGCCGCCGCCGGGGCGGCGATCAGGACCGCCGCCAGGCCCACGACCGGCAATCCCAGGACCGACCGGCAGGCGACCGGACCGCGGAGCGCGCGCAGGCACGCCACCTGTGCCGCCGGCCCGATGGCGGACAGCGCCGTGGCACCCAGCAGGCTGCGGCGATGCGATCCCATGCTTCCGATCCTGGCCCTGTACACGTCCATGCCGCCCCAAAAGGAGCAAGACAAGGCAGATTTGCGTCGTATTGTGACTAAATGACCGGACCGCTCCGCTGCAAGCGATCCCTGTGTGACACCCGACACAAGGTGGATGCAAAATCCGGTCCGCCACCGGAAAGGCCGGCACGGCGCGACACTTTGGCGGTTCCCCTGCCGTGCCCCCTGCGCTACCGCTGTCGCAACCCGGAGGCGGAGTGACCGACATGCAGCAGCCCAGCCCAGGTGCCATTGCGGCCGGCGACGTGGCGCCGCAGCTTTCCCTTGCCGATGCGGCCGGCACCGAGATCGACCTCTACGACGATGCCTTTGCCGGCCGGCCGCAGGCCTGGCTGCTGCACGGGCCGCATCACGCCGCGCAGGCGGCGGCCTGTGCCGACCGGCTGCATGCCGCACTGGACACGGCTTTGCCGCGCCTGCTCTGCGTCACCATCGGCCGCAACGCACCGCCTGCCGCAGCGGCCGGGCCGGAGCCCGCCTGGCAGCGGGCCACCCTGGCGCTGCAGGCACGCGGCACCGCGCTGCCCGGTGAGAGTGGCGAGCTGGTCGGCATCGCGGTCGCACCGAACGGGCATGTGCGCGCGGTGGTGCGGGACAGCACAGACCCGGCTGCGCTGGGGGAGGCACTTGCGGCGGCGCTGCAGGTGCTGGTGCCGGCCGCGGCGGTCGCGCCGGGCGTGATGCATCCGCCGGTGCTGACGGTCCCGGACGTCCTGAGCCCGGCGGACTGCAAGCGCCTGATGACCGTCTACACGATGCGCGGCCAGAAGTTCGTCGAACCCGGTCACAACGTCGCCGGCCAGACCACCGACTACAAGATGCGGATCCCGGACTATGGCCGGGAGGACCGGATCGATCATTGGGTGATCGACCAGGATACCAACGCACTGATCGACAGCCGTTTCCAGGCCCGCCTGCTGCCGGTGATCCAGAAGGCGTTCCAGTACCGCATCACGCGACGGGAGACCTATCGCATCGCGCGCTATGGCGGCGACCGGGGCGGACGCCCGATCCCGCACCGGGACAATACCGAACCGGCCGTCGCCCATCGCCGCTTCGCGGTGACGGTGAACCTGAACACCGAATCCTTCGAGGGCGGCAGCCTGCGCTTCCCGGAATTCTCCGAACACCGCTACCGGCCGGAAACGGGGGCGGCGATCGTCTTCTCCTGCTCCCTGCTGCACGAGGTGATGGCGGTGGAAAGCGGTACGCGCTTCGCCCTTCTGGGCTTCGTTTATGGCGACAGCTGATGGCGTGCCGCCCGGAGGACACACGATGAGCCTGCCGCGCCTGTCTCTGCTGGCCCGCCCCGGGGGCGACCGGCGGGGCGACCGGCGGCGCGGTCGCGGCGACGCTGCGGCACGCCTGCGCCCCTGGATCTACGCCAACGAGATCGACATGCCGGCGGCGAAGGCGCTGGGCGCCGGCACGCAGGTCACGGTGACCGATGCCGGCGGCGCACCGCTGGGCAGCGGCTTCGTCACGCCGCAGAGCCTGATCGCGGTGCGGCTGTACGATGCCGCACCCGACCGCCCCTTCGACGAAGCGCTTTTGGACCAGCGGCTGGGCCAGGCCATCGCCCTTCGGCAACGCCTGGGTCTCTGGCCGCAATGCCGCATCGTTCATGCCGAGGCGGACGGCCTGCCGGCACTGGTGGTGGACCGGATCGGCGACACCGCTGTGGTGCAGGTCAACGGCGCCGGCCTGGACGGGCTGCGGGACGCGGTGGTGGCTGCCGTCGCGGCGCAATCGGGCGCCGCCTGCGTGATCCTGCGAGGCGACGAGACGGCGCGACATCGCGAGGGTCTGCCGCCGCTGCCGGCCAGCATCGCACATGGCAGTACCGGCGGTCCGGTGACCCTGCAGGAGAACGGCGTCACCTTCCATGCCGACCCGATGGCCGGGCAGAAGACCGGCTGGTACCACGACCAGCGCGACAACAGGATCATGGCCGGCCGCCTGGCCCGCGACCTGGAGGTGCTGGACCTGTACTGCCATTCCGGCGGCTTCGCCCTGCATGCCGCAGCCGGCGGCGCGGCGGCGGTCATCGGGATCGATTCTTCCGCCCCCGCGCTTGAGCTGGCCAGGGCGGCGGCCGCCGCCAACGGCTTCGGCGACCAGGTCTCCTTCCACCGTCAGGAGGCGTTTCAGGCCCTGGCCGCCCTGGCGCAGGACGGCCGCCGCTTCGGGATGGTGATCGCGGACCCGCCGCCCTTCGCGCGCTCCCGCAAGGACGTGCCGACCGCCGCCAAGGCCTATCGCAAGCTGGCCCGCCTGGCGGCCGACCGCGTCCAGCCCGGCGGCTTCCTGTTCATCGCCTCCTGCAGCCATGCCGTGGAGCCGGACCGCTTCGCGGAGGAAGTCGGCCGCGGCCTGCAACTGGCCGGCCGCGGCGGCCGGCTGCTGCAGGCGGCCGGCGCGTCGGCGGACCATCCGGTCCATGTCGCCCTGCCGGAGACGGCCTACCTGAAATCCCTGCTCTTCCAGCTGGACTGAGGGCCGCCCGGCAACCGCCCGGCGGCGACACCCCCTTGTCCCGCGGCCGACGATCCGCAGAATGGCCGGCAGGGACCAATCGGTGCGCCCGGGACCATCCCCGGCGCGGGAGGATGCGATGCGACGGACCATTCTGACCCTGACGGCGGGCATCCTGCTCGGCCTTGGGATCGGCGCGACCCTGCCGGCGCTGGGCGACGAACCGGTCAGCGAGGATGACAGCGACTACACCCTCAACGACCTCTTGTTCGCCCGGGCGGAGGGCACGCTCTGGGCGTTGCAGAACATCGTCGTCTCCCTGGCGGTGGACACCGAGCGCTCCGCGATCGACATCGCCCAGATGGACTCGCGCATGTCCAAGCTGGAACGCCGCATCAAGGCGCTGGAGACTGCCGGCGCCGACGACAAGGGACAGCAGGCCGCCGACTAGCGGACCGCCGCGGTTTGGACGCGTCCGGGCAGGCACCGGCGGACGGGGCCTGTCCGGCCGCCGCGCCGCTGGTCGTACTCGACACCAACGTCTTCGTGGCCGCCGGCTTCAATTCCGGCAGCGCCAGCGGCCGGATCGTGTCGCTGGCTGCGGACGGCCGGCTCCGGCTGGCCTGGAATGCGGATACCCGCGCCGAAACCCGCCATGTCCTGAGACAGATCCCCCGGCTCGACCCCACCATCGCGGAGCGCCTGTTCGAGGATGGATGCGCGTTCGAGTCCGGCGCCCCGCCCGCCGTCTTCGCGGTGGTGCCGGACCCGTCGGACCGCAAGTTCGCGGCTCTGGCCCAGATCGCCGGGGCCACCCTGATCAGCAGCGACTCCGACCTGCTGTCGGTGCGGCAGTCACTGCCGGTTACCGTGCTGACCCCGAAGGAATGGCTCGCCGCCCATATGGCGGCCATTCCTTCGGGCCAGGCGGACTTCTAGAGCGGTCCCGGAACAGATGGAAGCGGCGACACATACACAATCGTCATCTCCGACTTGATCGGGGATCCATTCCGCCAGCCTCCCAGCTGCTGACCGGGTTGCGGAATGGGTTTTCGGGTCAAGCCCGAGAACGACTACGCTTCTACCAAAGATGGGAACCCTATAGCCGGATGCCGCTCTAGTCGGACGACCCCGGGTCGTCGCCCGCCGCGGCACCATCGCCTGTCGTATCCACGCCCAGCTTCTGGAGAGCCAGCAGGATCATCGGGTCCTCGCTGTCCAGGGCCTTCATGTTCGCGATCAGGCGCTGCTTCAGGTTCCGGGATTCGGGGAATTTGAGCTTCTGCGCCCAGAACCGCTTCGACGGGTCGAAATAGCCGGCGACGTCGAGGAACGAGACGCCGAAATAGTAGGCATCGCCGATATTGTCGTAGGCGTCGGTGTAGAACCGGCCCTGCCCGTCCAGGGTCAGGCGCAGGCTGCGCGCCAGCATGATGCCGATCTCGGCGCTGGCGCGGGACCGCTGGATATAGTCCATCGCCGGCCAGCCGTACTTCAGGATCGTCGCCACGTCGTAGTTGTGGTGGTTGTTCGTCGTGCCGCGGTCCTGCCAGCCATAGGGGTATTTCGTCTCCCGCAGGCTGAAGGTGGTGTCCACCAGCTGGTCGAGCATCTTCACGTCGCCACGGCGGTAGGAAATGATGTGGAAGGTCACACTCAGATCGTCGGTCTTCACTAGCTCGCCGTTCTGCAGGTACCAGGCGCCCCAGTACCCCGTGTCCTTGTTCTGCCAGTCATTGTCCATGTAGTCGCGCAGGCCCTGCGCGACCTGCTCGCGGGGATAGTCCGCCGGCAGCATCGGCGCCAGATAGTCCAGGAACAGAAGCTGCCCCATGGCGGTCACCACCATGTTCAGCTCCCGCCGCCGGTTCGCCTCGCCGGCATCGATGTCGGAGATCTTCATCTCCTCCAGCATGTCGGTAAGCTTCTTCGGTTCGTTCACCGGCTGCAGGAATTTCAGCGGGTATTTCGGCTGCTGCCCCTCCCCCTGCAGGCGCTTCAGCGGATCCACCGAGGCCTGCAGACGGAAGAACCAGGCGTCGTAGCAGGCGCCCCAGGAGCCGTCGCTCTCGGTCTGCTCCAGCGCCCAGGACTGGTCCTTCTCCTTCAGGCTCTCCTCCAGGTCGGCGATCCGCTTCTTTGCCCGCTCCGCATCGGGCGTGTAGTTCACCAGCCAATGCGCCTCGCGATAGATCTGCAGTGAGCAGGTCACGTCGTCGCCCGCCTCCTGCCGGCGCGAGATCTCGTCCACCAGGGGGTCGAGATCCGGCCGGAAGCGGGCGTTCATTGCCTTCTTGAAGGGGAAGGTGGGCAGCTCGAACTCGATGGAGTAGCCCGCCGTGACCTGTGCCCTTGCCGGGTCGGCGGCGAACGGTGCCAGGACCGCCGCCATCAGGGTGAGGCAGGCAGCCGGTCGCAGCCACCGGACAGGGGTCAGTGTCATCGTCACATGCTCCTATTTCGGATCGAGCCAGAACCCGGGCGGGTTGTAGACGCCGAAGAAGGCGCCCGGGTCGAAACTGTAGACGGCCTCTTCAGGCACGTTGTGCAGACGGTCGGAGACCAGCACCGGCTGCGGCACGCCTGCGACGACGCCGATGGTGAAGACCTGGTCGGCATGGATCTGCAGCATGCGCGTCCAGATCTCGTCGCGCTCGCCGGCGCTCTTCGCCTCCTTCCAGGCGGCATAGAGTTCCGACAGTTCGCGCGCTTCCGGCAGGTCCGGCGGCGTGCCGGAGGCACCGGCCGTCTCCGCATGGAGGCCCCAGACCGGCCACTGGAAGTCGATCTGGCTGTTGGGCGCCATCTCCAGCGGCGGCATGTCGGCGGTCACCAGGCCGTTGGTCAGGCCCGGCCAGACCGACAGCACCGACTCGCCCGACAGGGCCCGCCCGCGCAGGGTGTCGCGGTGCGAGGGTCGGATCGCCATCTCGATGCCCAGCTTCGCCCAGTCCGACTGGATCAGTTCCAGGGCGTCGACCTGTTCCGGCTGCTCGCCGGCGGTCTCCGCCACGATCTCCAGCGGCTTGCCGTCCGGCCCCAGGCGCCAGCCCTGCGCATCGCGCACCGTCAGTCCGGCCTCGTCCAGCAGGGCGTTGGCCTTCTCGAGATCGTGGACCGCCCATTCGTGCCGGTAGTGCGGCTCGAACAGCGGGCTTTCCTCCATCACCGTGTTGTTGCCCGGGCGGCCCAGGCCGAAGAACAGGAACTCATTCACCGCGTCGCGGTCGATGCCCAGGCTCAGTGCCCGCCGCACCCGCACGTCGCGCAGCAGCGGCCCCCAGACCGGGTCGCTGGTGTTCAGGTTCGGGTAGAGGACGATATGCCCGCCGGTCGCCTGACGCCACAGCCGGACCTGGTAACTGAACTCCGCCGCATGTTCGCGCAGCAGCGGCGTGTCCTGGAAGGTCAGGCCGCGCGCCGCCAGGTCCGCCTCCCCCCTGGCCGCCTTCGCCGCCAGCAGGCCCGGATTGACCACCAGCAGGATCAGCCGGTCGATATAGGGCAGTTGCCGCCCTCGCTGGTCTACCCGGTGGAAATAGGGATTGCGCTCGATCACGAACCGTTCCGCCGGCTTGCGCGTCTGCACGGTCCAGGGCTGCAGGCTGGGCAGGTCGGGATTGTCCGAATTGTAGAGATTGTCCTCCCGGTCATGCAGCACCGCCCAGTTGGCCGCCTGCGCCTCGCCGGTCATCCGTTGCAGCGCCGCCGCCTCGGCATAGCGCGCATGGAACTGCTTCAGATAGTGGGCGGGCCGGTAGATCAGCAGGGGGGCCGCCCCCGCCAGGCGGGGCAGGAATACCGGGTTCGGCTTCTCCCAGCTGTAGCGCACGGTCCGATCATCCAGGACCTCGAACAGCGGCGGCTTGCCGTCGACCAGCATGTCGCGCGGCGGGCCGCTGGGCGACAGCTCCGCATTGTTGGCCACATCGTCCCACCAGTAGCGGAAGTCCTCCGCGGTGAAGGGATGGCCGTCCGACCAGCGATGGCCTTCGCGCAGGTGCAGGGTGAAGACTCGGTCTTCCTGCACGTCGACCTTTTCCAGGATGTCAGGGGCCAGCTGATAGTCGGGCCCGTAGCCGACAAGTCGCGCATAGCCGTAGACGAAGGCCAGTTTCACGTCCTTGGCGCTGCGCACCAGGGTACGCAGCTCGCCGCCATACACAGCCCGATCCGCCCCCGGCACCTGCATGACCCGCGGTGTCCCGGGCAGCCGGTCCGCCAGCGGCGGCAGGGTTCCGGCCGCGACCTTTTCGGCCAGGATGGGCGCCTGTCCGTCGGCCGGCGCAGCCGCGACCGCGGTGCCGCCCCCGGACAGGACCATGATCGAGAGGATGGCAGCGCAGCGCGCTGCCTGCGAAAAGAGCCTTGCCATCTGCTTTGAAACCTGTCCCCGGGCACGACCTTGTCGTGCCTTTGAAACCTGCCCATGGGCACGGCCGCGCCGTGCCACGATCCGCGCATGGCCTGTCCCCCGAAGCCATGCAGTGACATCCAGCCCCCGCGGCGCATTCTGGCACCCGCCGCCCCCCCGCGTCGATGCGCATCCGGCCTCCGCAGCGTCCGCCGGCGGGGAAAGTTGCACGCCATCGCGGCGCGGGCCAACTTGGCGCCCAGCCAACCGGGCACGCGCCGGACACAATCGAGGAAATGTCATGGGCCTGATGAACTTCCGCTTCTCCATCCTGCTGGATTTCGGCGCGCTGTCGCAGCTGAACGGCCAGCTGCGCAGGATCGGTATCACGCGCCCGCTGGTCTGTACCGACCCGGGACTGGCCCGGATCGGCCTCCTGGCCCGGCTGGTCGATTCGCTCGACGGCCTGCCGCACGCGGTCTTCGACAGGACGCCGGAAAACCCGACCGAGGCGGCCGTCCTGGAGGCCGCCGCGATCTACCGCTCCGAAGGCTGCGACGGCATCGTCGCGCTGGGCGGCGGCTCCTCGATGGATCTGGCCAAGGCGGTGGCCGTCATGGCCACTCATGACGGCGAGCTGATGTCCTTCACGGCCGCCCGGGGCGGCACCAAGAAGATCCGCAACCCCGCCACCGTGGTTGCGGTGCCGACCACGGCCGGCACCGGCAGCGAGGTCTCCAGCGGTTCTGTAATCGTGATGGAGAGCGGCGAGAAGCTGATCCTGGCGGCAGGATCGCTGGTGCCGCGGCTGGCGATCTGCGATCCGGAGCTGACCATCGGCCTGCCGCCCCTTCTGACGGCAGCAACCGGCATGGACTGCGTCACCCATTGCATCGAGGCGATCCTGGTGCCCACAGACAACCCGATGGCCGACGCCTTCGGCTATGACGGGCTCAGCCGCGCGATCCGCGACGGCGCCCTGGAACGGGCAGTGGCCGACGGCCAGGACCGCGAGGCCCGGAAACAGATGATGATCGCGGCCAGCCAGGGCGCGCTGGCGTTCAACAAGGGGCTCGGCGCCGTGCATTCCATGAGCCATGCCGCCGGCCGCATCAAGGCCCTGAACCTGCACCACGGCACCCTCAACGCGGTCCTGCTGCCAACCGTCCTGCGCTTCAATGCGGGGCATGCCGAAGACAAGTATGGGCGCATCGCGCACGCGATGGGCCTGGCGCCCGACACGGATCTCGCGGCGGCGATCGAGGCGCTGAACGCGCGGATCGGCCTGCCGCCCAACCTGAAGGCGATGGGCGTCGGCGCGGACATGGTGCCGGGCATGGTGGAGCATGCCCTGGCCGATATCTGCACACATACGAACCCGCGGAAGATCGGCGCGGAGGAGTACCAGGCGCTCTACGCCGAACAGCTGGCCTGAACCGAAGCCGCGGGGCGGCGCTGGCCGGCTGGCCTATTCGGAACCTCGTTTCCGACCCTGGTGTTGGGCAGGTGAACCACCTCAACCTGTCCAACAAGAAGGGGTCATGGTCATGAAGAATCTCGCAATCGTCGCCTTCTGCATCGCAACCACGGCCGGGCTGGCCGCCTGCGGCAATTCCACGGGGGAGCGCGCGCTCAGCGGTGGCGGCATCGGCGCCGGCACCGGCGCCCTCGGTGCTGCTGTTCTGGGCGCGGATCCGGTCGCGGGCGCCGCGGTCGGCGGTGCCGCCGGTGCCGCAACGGGCGCCCTCACCGACGAGGACGATATCGATCTCGATTTCGATTGAGCGTCCGGTACAGCGCACAAAAAAGGGGGCGACCTTCGGGTCGCCCCCTTTTTTTGCCTGGCCGGCGGGTCAGCGCCGCGCCGCCCCCCGGAACAGATGCGCGATCAGCGAGATCGCAAGCAGCACCAGGAAGATGAAGAACAGAATCTGCGCGATGCCGGCAGATGCCGAAGCGATACCGCCAAAGCCGAACAGTGCGGCGATCAGCGCAAGAATGAAAAACCCAAGTGCCCAACCCAACATGTCTCGATCTCCCGTCTCGGTTCGCAAGGCCCTGCCAGCAGCGGCGGGGCGGATCTGATTGGCTGCACAGAAAGAACGACCGCTTGCCCGGTTGGTTCCCGCGGCCAAATCGTGACGGCTGTCACGAAAGTCACACCACCGGAACAAATGCCGATTACTCGCCGGAACCAAGACCAGAACCGGCTGTTCTTCGTTGCGAAACCACGCTGGTAAGGAGGGCTGGTTATGAAGAAGATCGCGGTGATTGCATTCTGTGTGCTGACGGCCGGCTCGGTTGCCGCCTGCGGCAATTCGAGCGGCGAGCGCGCCCTTTCGGGCGGCGGCATTGGCGCCGGCACCGGCGCCCTGGGCGCGGCCGTGCTGGGCGCCAGTCCGGTCCACGGCGCCATTCTGGGCGGCGCGGTCGGCGCCGCCACCGGCGCGCTGACCGACAAGGACGATATCGACCTCGACTTCGACTGACGCATGATCGTGCCGCCGGGACCGCATGGCCCGGCGGCACCGCCGCGCGCCCGTCGCGGAGCATGCTAGGATTGGCGATCGGTCGTCGTTGGAATGCACCGCGCGCTGGCCAAACGGGTCCATGGAACCATTTGGCTGGGCATGCGTTTCAACGGGGTTCTTGATCGTGCGCATGGCGGGCCAACCGCCGGGCACGAGCAACACAGGAGGGGTTGAATGAGTAGCGGGGCCGATCAGGTGATTGCTCACCTGCCCTATCTGCGCCGATATGCCCGGGCACTGACCGGGTCGCAGATCCGCGGCGACGAATATGTGAAGGCCTGCCTGGAGGCGGTCCTTCAGGAAATCGACGAGGCGGAATTCGAGCGGGCGCCGAAACTGCATCTTTTCCGCACGTTCCACGATGTCTGGATGCGCCTGGCGCCGCCACCGCAGCCCGATCGCGGCGCCGACCTCACGGATCCCGAGGGCGCCCAGATCCGCCGGATGCTGTCCACCCTGCCGCGACGGGAGCGTCAGGCATTCCTGCTTTACGAGCTGGAGCAGTTCCAGGTGCCGCAGATCAGCGTGATCCTGCGCCAGCCCGACGAAGAAATCGCCGCCATGATCGACCATGCGCGGGAGGAGCTGTCCAACCTGCCGCAGGCGCATATCCTGATCATCGAGGACGATCCGGTGATCGCGCTGGGCAACAGCCAGATCATTGAGGAGATGGGGCATCAGGTTGCCGGGACGGCGACCACCGAGAACGAGGCGCTGGAACTGTTCGATGCCACCCAGCCCGACCTCGTTCTTGCCGACGTCCGCCTGGCCGACGGCAGCAGCGGCCTGGATGCGGCGCAGAAGATCATGCGCCGCGGCAGTACGCCGGTCGTCTATGTGACCGGTCATCCAGAAGACGTGCTCACCGGGTCCCGGGCAGAACCGACCTATGTGATCGAGAAGCCCTTCAACCCCGAGACCCTGAAGGCGGCGATTTCACAGGCCCTGTCGTTCCGGGATCCGAACCTGATCCTCGAGAAGGCGGAGGCCTGATCCTGATGAAACCAACGGCGAGCCACAATGTTGGAAGCCGGTCGAGTCCGGCGCCGGTGGTGATGCGCGAGCCGATGCTCGCCGCCGCAGCAGCGGAAACGGTGGCACCTGCCGCAGGCGCGAAGGACCGGCTCCGTCCGGATCTTTCGGTCGAGCAGGAAGCGCTGATCGACGACCTGGAATCCTATATCCCCAGGCTGCGCCGCTATGCACGCAGCCTGACCGGGGAGCAGGCCAAGGCCGACGACCTGACGCAGGACACCCTGTTGCGGGCGCTCGACAAGCTGCACCAGTTCCAGCCGGGGACCAACCTGCTGGCCTGGCTGTTCACCATCATGCGGAATACGCATCTCAACGGCATCCGGGCGGCGAAGTTCACCAAGGATGCCGATCCGCACGAGGTGCAGATTCCGACCCAGGGCAATCAGATCGATTCCCTGGCCCTGCAGGAACTGGCGGTTGCCATCGACACCCTGCCGGAGGATCAGCGGGAAACGCTGATGCTGATCGGCGTCGAGGGACTGGCCTACCAGGAGGTCGCGGAGATCATGGACGTGCCGATCGGCACCGTGCGCTCCCGCCTGTCGCGAGCCCGGGCCGCGCTGCGGCCGCTGCTTGAGGGCCAGGTTTCCGTTGAGAAGGCAGTATCGTCATGACTGAGGCGTCTATGGAGATGTCACGCCGCACCATGGCCCAGGACAAGAACAAGGGCCGGCAGGAGGCAGAAGCGAAGGCTGAACCCAAGAGCCAGGCGGAAGAGCAACAGGGAGACGGGATCGACCAGGTCCTGTCGGCCGGACTGCGCAAGCTCTACGACCCGATCCTGGACGAGCAGGTTCCGTCCGAAATGCTCGAGATTCTGAAGCGGGGACGCAAGCGCAGCTAGCGCCTGCCAGCCGCGCGTCCCGCATGATTTGCGGCGAGGCGCGGCCCCCCTATCTTCTGCCGATGATGACGGGCAGCAGCCACACGCCTGTCCGGCTGCTCACCGGAAGACCCGCCGCCCTGTCCAGGTCGGCGGGCTTTTGTGTTTTCCTGCGACGTCCGGATTTTCCCTGACCCGGCGCTCATGCTGGCCCGCGCAGGCGCGGTCCGGCCTGCTTTCCCACGGCCAGATGCCCGCATGTCAGACGCAGGTGTCGGGCAGCAGCCAGTGCCGGGCGGCACGCCAGCCAAGGGCCTCATCCGGAAATGGCACGACATAGCCGCGCCGCTCGCCCGGTTGCCGCCCGGCATTCTCCGTGGCCAGGCGGCGCCAATGCCCCAGGGGCCGGCTTTCCAAAGCGGCCACCGCCTCGGCATCCTCGAGATCGCCGAACAGGTGGCGCCACAGACGCCGGCGAAACAGGTTGATCGCCGGCGGGTCCGACCAGTCGATCCCGGCCTCCGTGTCCAAGTGGAGGCTGCGCCCGTTCAGATTGGCGGAACCCAGGATCATGCGGCGGTCGTCGGCGATCGCGAGCTTGGCATGAACGTAGACCATGTCACTGCCATAGGCGCGGGTATGCGCCATGGCAGAGGCGGGCGCGGGCGCATTGCGGACCAGGGTGAAGACCCCGAAGCGATGGCCCAGCCCCTTGCGCAGGCGGCGGACCGCGTCGCGCTGCAGCCATTGCCCGTGGCGCGACCCCGGGTTGGGGTCGCGTGTATCGCGCATCAGGTCGCTGACCAGAGGCAACAGAAGGATGACCTCCAGCGACGGCACCTCCCGGGCCCGCCGCAGGATGGCCTCCGCGATCTCGCCGGCACGCAGGAACTGCGTTTCCAGATAGAGCAGCCGTTCCGCGGAGCCGATCAGGTCCAGATAGGCGTTGCGGAAGCCGTCATCGGCCGGCGGCGGCGTCATCCGGAAGATCGGGGTCCGCAGGGCCGCCTGTGTGGACAGCACCCGCGGCTCGGTGTCGAGCGGCAGGCCCGCGGAGGGCAGCGACACGGAGGGCGGCGTAACCGGGGCACCGGCATCCCGCGGCTCACCGCCTTCGGCGACCGGCACCGGCAGCGGGGTCACGCCGTCCGGAGCCTGCAGCAGCCCGCAGCGATGCTGGAACAGGGCCAGTTCACGCTGCCAGCGCGCCCGAAGGCGACGCTCCAGGATCCCCACCCCCTCTCCGTTCATCCGGCAGGCCAGGTCGTGCCAGGGGATCTCGGTATCGTGTTCCCGGTCGTCATACTGCTTGGGACCGATGTCCAGGCCGCCGACGAAGGCGGTGCGTCCGTCGATGATGCAGGACTTCTCGTGATGCACGGCGGGATGGATCGGGATCAGCCCCGCGCGGGGCTTCAATGCGTCGCCCCGCAGCGCGACATGGCGCCAGATCCCCGGCGCGGCCTCCAGCCAGCGGTTCAGCGCCTCCCGGCCCTCCTCACGGGCCAATGCGCTGGCTTCCCGGCAGAGCCCGGCCAGACGGCCGCGCGCCACGGGCTGCAGCAGCAGCTCGGCCGCCCGGCCGACACGGGTATCATGCAGCGACAGAACGACCTGCAGGCGTTCCGCGGCGGCCGGCTCGAGCCGCCGCCGCAACGCCTCGAGCCTGCGATAGCTCTGGACGGTCCCGCGATGCAGGGGATGGGCCATGACGGGATCGAAATCGGTCAGCAGGATCCGCACGGCAACGCCCTGCCGGGCCTTCTCCAGCAACAGATCCTCCCAGGTCTCCAGCCCCGGCGCCAGGTCGGTCGAGCTGAGCGGCAGGCGCTGGTCGAAGGTCCAGTAGGCGAGCAGGACCTCGTGCTCCGCCTGGTGAATGGCCTGCTCGAGAGCCGGGAACACCTCCCAGGAATCGATCAGGGGCTGGACCCCTCCATCGGCAGCCAGCCGTTCTCGGATCGTCGCCGGGGCCTCCATGCTCCCCTCCTCCTGTCCGGCTCGCCGGATCTCGTGTCGCCGGCGGCCCTACTAGCGCCGCCGCGCGGCCAGTTCGGTGAAATGCAGATAGCCGTCCTCGAACCCTGCGACCTGCTGCAGCCGGCCCATGTCGAGGATCCTGACCAGCCCGTGCTCGCGGGCGATCAGGCCATCGGCGGAAAGGCGGCGCAGGGTGCGGTTCACGTGAACGACGCTGAGCCCCAGTGTGTCGCCCAGATCCTCCTGCGTGACAGGCAGCGGGAAGGCCCCCTGCTCGGTCAGCCCCAGCAGCTGCAGCCGCCGCCACAGCTCGCAGAACAGATGCGCCATCCGCTGCCGCGCGGAGCGGCGCCCGAGCGAGGCGATGCGTTCCGCCAGGACGGCCTCCTCGTGGGCGTTGGCCCAGGACATCGCCAGTGCCATCGCCGGATAGCTGGTCAGCATGTGCTGGAACGGCGCGATGTCGAACGCGAAGGTCTGCAGAAACGTTTTGGCGGCGACGAAATGGTCCGAGGTCCCGAAGATCGACGCGTTGAAGCACAGGAAGTCGCCGGGCAGGGCGAAATTGATGATCTGCCGGTCACCCGACGGCAGCAGCTTGTATCGCACCGCCCATCCTTGGCGCACCAGGAAGACCTTCTGATAGGGCTGGTCCGCCTCGATCAGGAGGGTGCCGCGGGCGAATTCCGTGCTGTCCTTGCACAGGACCCTGATGCCGTCGGCCATTTCCTCGGTCATGTCGAAGAAGCGCGACAGCTTGCCGACGATCTGCTCAATCATCTGGGCAAGATCGACGTGAAACGTACTGTCTGACATCCCTGATCGCCTGCAGTCCCGGCCCCCTGCCGGGCCGGACCTCTATACGATCAGGCGCCCGGCGGGCCAAGGACCTGTGCCTGCCCTGCCTGGATCGGCCATGCCCGGAACGGCTACGGCGCCTCATCCGCCCAGCGCATCCGAGCGCACCAGCACACGGCGGATCATTTCCGCCGCCGCCTCGTGCTCACGCCGGCTGAAGCGCTGGCTCTCCGCCCTGACATGCATCTCCAGCGCGGCTTCCAGGATCTCCTCGCGCTCCACTTCGTCCAGCAGCCCCTTTTCCACCAGCGAGATCAGCAGTGACTCGCAGATGGCCAGGGCGGCCAGCGCGGTCCCCGCCGAAACCGAATCATCTCTGGACATTCGCCCTCGCTTGGATGCGACCCCATGGTCCCGCAATGAAGCCAACGCTTCGCCGCCCGGCCGCATCTCTCGTGCGGCCGGGCGCTTGTTCTGCCTGTGCAGGGCCTTCCGGCCGAATGGCAGGTGATCGTCGGCCGCGGCCGCCTCAGCGGTCGCGGCTGACCTGCGGATCCTCTTCCCGCGCCTTGGACTTGCCCGCCTTCTCAGCTTCCTTCAGCGCGCTGCCCTCCTTGCCGGACAGGGCCTTCTCTGCATCCTTCGCCTTCTTGGACACGTCGTGGTCGGCGACGAATTCGCGGGCATCCTTGTTGTAGCGGCGCGCGGACTCGCGGTCGCCCTCGCCCTGGTTGCGATCGGTCCTGCTGTTGCTGTCGGCCGTCATCATCACCTCCGTTGAGATCGCTGCCCCTCCGGTCCGCGCCGGCGGCCCGGACGGGGCGTGCGTCGCATTAACGGTGGCCGGGGTTCAGGAGTTCCCGCTGCCGCCATCCTCCCCGTTTCGCCGCGCGGCACGACGGCGCAGGGCGACGATGGCGGTGCGTGCCATGGCATCGATGCTGTCGCTTCGGGCCAGCTGGTCCAGGAGCCAGAGGGCCCGCCTTTCCACCTCCGGATTGCCCTGGCCGCTGCGCAGGATGCGCGCCACCGTCCGTTCCAGCGCGGTGGCCAGGCGCGGCGGCGTGACGGCGACCCGCAGGCGGCCGTCGTCATCGGTCAGCCCCGGCAGGCGATCGGCATGCCGGGCCCAGCGCAGCAGGCAGTCGGCGACATGGTCGAGTGCGGCAAGCGCCGTCCCGGTATCGTTGACGCCGGGCGACAGGGCGCGCTCGCCGATCTCGCCGAGCACTTCCAGCGGGAACAGCGGATCGCCTTCCGGCGTCCGCTCCTCGCCGATCTGGGCCGTAGCGCGCAGCGCGGACAGGGTCTCGTCATCCGGCATGCGGGCCGCATGGATGTCGAAGATCGGCCAGCCGCGGCCGACATAATCGCCTTCGGTATGAAGCACCCGGACGAACAGGTCGTGCGCCAGGGCGAAGTGGAAGACATCCTGCAGGTTCAGTACCTGCAGATAGCCCGAGACGGGTGCATCCAGCTGCAGCTTGCAGTCACCGAAACCGGGGTACCGGCCAGCCCCATCCGCACCGTCGGTATCGAGAGGCACGGCCTTGCCCGGCGGCGCCGTGCCAAAGAAGCGCTCGATCGCCGCATGCCCCAGGATGCGCTGCTGGGCCAGGATGTGGGTGACCTGGACGCGGCGCGAGACATGGTGGATCAGGCGCACCAGGTAGATCACCGTGAGGGTGCAGATCACCCCGCCCAGCAGCACGGTGACCAGCGGGCCGTGGGGCCAGATGCCGATCACCTCGATCGACAGCATGCCCAGCAGGCCGAAGACCAGCCCGGCCAGGAACACGCCCAGGGCATCCTGGATCGCGGCATCGCGCAGGATCCCCGGGATCGACCGCGGGGAGACCTGCCCGGAGGCGAAGGTGATCACCACCATCACCATCGAGAAGGCGACGGTGGTCACCGTCAGCATGGCGCTGGCCAGCAGTTCCAGCAGCGCCTGCGCTGTCTCCCTCTTCACCTCCGGCAGCGGCAGCAGGTCCAGCAGCCAGGCCCCCAGAGGATAGGTCGCCAGGGCCAGCAGGGTCACCGCCAGGATCCAGAGCAGGGGACGGAACCACAGCCCCTGCTTGGTGCTGCGCCACAGGCGCCGGAGGATGTTGAGTTCGCTGCGGGTCATGATAGCGCCAACCCGGCCCTCCCCGCCCGGTTCCCTTCGCCCCCCGCCCCGGCCTGGAAGCGCAGCGGGAACCGCGCCATGGTTGCAGCGTTAGAGAGGCATGACCAGCGGAGATCGCAGCGGGGCCGGGATGCAGGCGGCAGCGGGCAGCGGCGGCAGCGACAGGCCGGACGACAGCCCGGGGCGGGCACAGGCGGACGGCCTTATCGAGATGCTGGACGACCTCCGCCCCGCGGAGGCGGAAGCCGGCGGGCACACGACCCTGGGCGACCTTGTCGAACGGCTGGGCCGGCGCGGCCATGCGGCGGCGATCTTCGCGCCGGCGCTGCTGGCGCTCTCCCCGGTCGGGGCGATTCCCGGCATGTCGATCGCCACCGGGGCGATCATCCTCGGCATGGCGGGTCAGCTGGCCCTGGGGCGCGACGGCTTGTGGATGCCGCGCCGCGCCGCCCGGGTCGAGGTGCCCGCCGACCGGCTGAACGATGCCATCGACTGGCTGGAGCCGAAGCTCGTGTGGCTGGACCGGCTGTTCCGGCGGCGGCTGCCGCAGCTGGGCCGAGGGCCGGCGGAACGATTGCTCGCCCTGCCGATGATCCTCCTGGCGCTGCTGATGTTCCCGCTGGCCGTGGTGCCGTTCGGCGTCGCGATGCCCAGCGCGGCGCTCTGCCTCCTGAGCCTCGGCCTGGCCGTTGGCGACGGTCTCGTCGTCGCCTTCGGCCTCGCGGCCTCGGCAGCCGCAACGGCCGGCAGCGTCTGGGCGATCGGGAGCGTGCTGTAGCCCCCGTCCCGCAGGCCCGAAGCCCTCAATCCTCGAAGAAGGGTGTCTCCGCCACGCCCTGAAGGGCGATATCGACCCTGTAGCAGGCCGCGCCGGCCGGCCCCAGATTGCTTTCCGGTGCCGCGGTCGCGAGCAGCAGGCCCCGCCGGTCCGACGGCACGGCCGACAGGACAGGATCGCTGCCATTGGCCGGGTCATCGGGAAACCAGATCGCCGTCACCAGCCGGCGCATCAGGCCGGAGGACAGGATCTGCAGGTTCAGGTGGGGCGCCCGCATCTCCCCGGTCATCGGGTCGCGGAAGGCGCCGGGGCGAACGGTGACGAAGTGGAACTGCCCGTCGCCGTCGGTTGCCGTCCGGCCCCAGCCGGCGAAGTCGGGATCGGCCTCTTCATGTGCGGGATCCAGCGGATGTGCGAAGCGGCCCCCGGCATCCGCCTGCCAGAGCTCCACCACCGCATTGGTCCGCGGTGCTCCGCCCTGCTCTGTGATCCGGCCGGTGATGACCAGCGCCTCCCCCTGCGCCCGTCGCGACGGATCGGTCAGCCAGGTCAGGTCGTTGTCGCCGGGCCGCAGGAAATCCGGCGGGAAGAAGGGCCCGGTGGTGTGGAAGGCGGTCGGCGTCAGCAGTTCAGTCACCGGCATGCCCTCCCGCCGCGGTGCCGCTTCCGCCGCTGTGCTGCTCCTCGAACGGGGTGGCGTGACGCCCGCGCAGTACGAAATCCTGCCGGAAGCCCAGGGTGTTCTCCGCAGGCACGTCCAGGATCGGCATTTCCCGCATCACCAGCCGCTCCCTTGCCGCCGCATCGGGGATCGCGTTCAGGATGATGTCCCGGCCGTTCAGCGGCTCGCCCGGGAAATAGACCTGGGTGATCAGCCGGCTGGCCATGCCGGCGCCGAAGATCGACAGGTGGATGTGCGGCGGTCGCCACCAGCGCCCGGGATTGCTGTAGACGGGATAGGCGCCCGGCTTCAGCGTGACGAAGCTGTAGCGGCCCTCCGCATCCGCCTGGATACGGCCATAGCCGGCGAAGTTCGGATCGATCGCGCCGAAGCCGCTGGCGTCGTAGCGGTACCGCCCGGCGGCATTGGCCTGCCAGATTTCCAGCACCGCACCGGGCACGCCGCGACCCTCCTCGTCCAGCACCCTGCCTTCGACATGGATGCGCACGCCGAGTGCCGGGTGACCCTGCTTCGTCTCGTACAGGTCGCCGCTGCCCAGGGGCAGCTTGCCGCCGAACTGGCGCGGCCCCACCAGGTCGGACAGGGTGGTCGGCCGCTGCACCGGGTTCCGCCGCGGTGTGCGGCGGGCGGTCTCGATATAGCCCGCGATCACCGGCACCGGCTGGGTCCGGTCGTCGAGCGGCCGGTAGCTGTCGGGCGCGCCATCCTCCGCTGAGCCCACGTCCTGCGGCCCCACGTCCTGCAAGCCCACGTCCTGCAAGCCCGCGTCCTGGGCTGAGGTCTCCGCACTGCTCATGACGCCCTCCTGGTGCAACCCGAGGCCGGCATGCCGGCCTCGTTCGAAAGATGGAAGGCAATTTACTTCACATTGTCAAAGCCCTGCGGCCCGTGCTGAGCTAGGGAACGGGCAGGTGGGACGAGATGTCCCAGGCCCGCCGTCAGGACACAGGTGATGAGCAGAGCGAAACCCCAATCCACCCAGGCAAGGGCACCGGCGACGGCGGCGACGGCGACGGCCGGCACCGAACCGGCCGCCGATCCGCAGGGCGGCGCCTCGATCGAGGGGCTGTTCAGCTATCACCTGCAGATCCTGGCAAACGTGTCGACCCGCATCGCCCTGCTGTCGATCCGGCCGGAATTCGGCCTCAACATCATGCAGTGGCGGGCGCTGGCCAATCTCCACCGGCTGGGCGAGTCGACCCTGCAGGCGCTGGCGCGCAGTGCCGGCGTCCTGACCAGCCAGATGAGTCGCACCATCTCGCAGCTGGTGGCGCGCGGCCTGGTGGAGAAGACCGCCAACCCGGATGACGCACGCAGCCGGTCACTGGTCCTGACCCCGGAAGGAAGGGCGCTGGTGGCCGAGGTCCTGGCCCTGCGGCGCGCCACCAACGAACGGATGCTGGGCGAGCTGAGCGCCGCGGAACGGCGCGAGCTGGTGGCGCTGATCCGCCGGGTGGAGCGCACCAGCCGGCAGGTCTATGCGGAGATGCGGAGCGAAGCCGGCGGCGAGATCGTCTTCGACACCTGAACCCAGGCCGCTCAGCCCAGCTGCACGCCGCTTCCGGAATCGTCGGGCACCGCCAGCGTCCCCTCCGTCACCGACAGACCGCTGCAGGGATCGTCGGCATAGTCGGCAAAGACGGCATGCTCGCTGGCCCAGGCCAGACCCGGCAGGCAGGCCGCCAGCGCCAGGCTCTGCGCCTGCACCAGGGTGGAACCGAAGGTGGTGCCGAAGCGGTAGGGGATGCCCGCGGCGTCGCACAGCGCGGCCGCCTGGGCGGTGGCCCGCAGCCCGCCGAGCTTCGGCACCTTGAGCCCCACCAGGTCGACGGCCCGCATCTCCAGGAGGCGGCGGACGCGCGCCACCGAGGCCGCGCTCTCGTCCGCTTCGATGCGCACCAGCCCCGCTTGGCGCAGGCGCCGCAGCCCCTCCAGGTCGTCGCGGTCCACCGGCTGCTCGAAGATCTCGATGCCCAGGCGCTTCATCTCCGGCAGCACCGCCAGGGCGTCGGGCAGCCCATAGGCGCCGTTGGCATCGACCATCAGCCGCGCCTGGACGCCCACCGCCGCATGCACGGCGGCGATGCGGGCCAGATCCTCGTCCGGCCGGCCCACGACTTTCAGCTTCAGGAACCGGTAGCCCTCCGCCGCAAAGGCGGCCGCCATGCCGGCCATCGCCTCCGGCGCCTTCAGCGGGATCATCCGGACCTGGGGGATCGTGTCGCGCAGCGGCCCGCCGAACAGGCTCCACAGCGGCACCCCGCGGCGCCTTGCTTCCAGTTCGTGCAGGGCGCAGTCGATGCCGGCCCGCACCACTGCCGGCACCTGCCACAGCCCCTCCAGATCCGCCATGCAGGCACCGATCCGCTCCGCGGGCCGTCCCACGATCCGCGGCTTCAGCTCCGCCAGGAACGCCGCCACGACATCGGGACCCAGGCCGAACCGCTCCTGCGCGATGGCGGTGCCACGGCCGATGGTGCCGTCCTCGCCGTGCAGGAAGACGAACTGGCCGGCGATCCCCTCGAACCGGCCGCCGGCGGAGCGCCAGTCGGGATCCGCCATGCCGATCCGGTAGGCCCGCCATGTCATGTCGACGATGCGCATGCTCCCTCCCCCTTGCGGTTGGAAAGGCAGCGCAACTGTTTGACGATGTCAAACAAAATTCCTAGCTTGCTCGCTGCCCGGCACATACCGAGAGACGCTCGGGCGCGCCGGCAACCACCATATCGCGGGCAAGGGAGGAAGAGCGCCGTGACCGAGCCGGTATTGCTGAGCGAGGACCGCGACGGTGTCCGTCACCTGGTGATGAACCGTCCCGAGAAGCTCAACGCCCTCAACTTCGCCCTGACCGAAGCACTGGTCGCGGCCTTCGAGGCGGCGGAGGCCGACGGAGCCGTGCGCGCCATGATCCTGACCGGCGCCGGACGCGGCTTCTGCGCCGGCGCCGACACGTCTGAGTTCAAGGACCTGACACCCGACAATCGGGACCTGGTGGAGCGCCGCGCCGCGCTGACCGGGCGGCTGCACGCGGTGGTGCCGCAGCTGCGGATGCCGGTGGTGGCGCTGGTCAACGGTCACGCGATGGGCGGCGGCGCCGGGCTGGCGCTGGCCTGCGACTACGTGATGGCGGCCGACAGCGCCATCTTCGCCTATCCGGAGGTGCGGCACGGCATCGTTGCCGCCATCGTCATGGCCTCCCTGGTGCGCCAGGTCGGCCGCAAGATCGCTTTTGACCTGGTGGCAACGGGCCGGCGGATCGACGCGGCGGAGGCGCAGGCCCTGGGCCTGGTCAACCGGGTGGTGCCCGCCGCCGCCCTCGCCGACGAGGGCGCTGCGCTGGCCGCCAGCCTGGCCGCGCAATCGCCGCAGGCGATGGCGGAAAGCAAGAAGCTGCTACAGGCGGTCGCCGACCTGCCGCTGCAGGAGGGCCTGGAGCTCGGCCGGCAGACCAATGCGCGGATGCGCGGCTTCCGGAAGGACGATGCCTCGTGAAGCCGCTCGAAGGCGTGCGCATCGTCGAACTGGCCCGGGTCCTGGCCTGTCCCTTCGCCGACATGATCCTGGCGGAGCTGGGTGCGGAGGTGATCAAGATCGAGCAGCCCGGCAGCGGCGACGAGACCCGCGGCTACGAACCCTTCATCGGCGCCGATGCGGCCCGCGCCGCCCTGCCGCCGGAGAAGCGCGACGACGAGGCGGCGATCGCCGCCGCCATCGGGGTGGAGCGCAGCGGCTATTTCTACGCCTGCAACCGCGGCAAGCTGTCGGTCACCGCCAACCTGCGCAGCGAGGCCGGCCGCGCCGTGGTGCGCGACCTGATCGGCACGGCGGACGTGCTGATCGAGAATTTCCCGACCGGCGGCCTGCGGAAATACGGCCTCGATTGGCCCAGCGTGAAAGCCGGGAATCAGCGCCTCATTTACGTTTCGTGCACCGGTTTCGGACAGAAAGGCCCGATGGCGTCGCGCAAGGGCTATGACACGGTGTTCCAGGCGATGGGCGGATTGATGAGCCTGACGGGGGAAAAGGGCGGCGGACCGGTGAAACCCGGCCTGCCGATCGCCGACCTGTCGTCGGGCCTGTGGATCGCCATCGGCATCCTGTCGATGCTGACCGGGCGGTCGCAGACCGGCCGCGGCGGCTATCTGGACTTCGCCATGCTGGACGGCCAGATCAGCCTGCTGACCCTGGCCGCGGCCCGCCATTTCGCGCTGGGCGAGGTGCCGGCCCGGCTGGGCACCGAGCATCCGGGCCGGGTGCCGTCGGCCACCTTCCGCTGCCGCGACGGCGGCTTCGTCCACATCACCGGCGCCGACCAGCACTGGGCACCGCTGTGCCGGCTGCTGGATATCGCCGACTGGGGCGCGGACCCGCGCTTCGCCACCAATTCCGGCCGGGTGCGCCACCGGGCCGAGGTCATGGCCCGGCTGGAGGAAGCGATCGCCGGCCTGAGCCGGGCCGAGCTGTGCGACGCCTGCGACGCGGCCGGCGTCCCCGCCGGCCCGGTCCGCGACCTGGCCGAGGTGCTGCACGACGAGCAGGTCGCCGACCACCGCCTGGTCCGCGAATTCGACCATCCCGAAGCCGGCACCTTCCCGGGCCTGGCCCTGCCCTTCCGCTTCGAGGGCTTCGACGATCCGGACTTCCTGCGCCCGCCGACCCTCGGCGAGCATACCGACGCGGTGCTGCGCGACCGGCTGGGCTATACGCCGGAGCGGATCGCGGCGCTGCGCAGCGAGGGGGCGATCTGATGTCGACCGTGCTGTTCGCGACCGAACCCTGCGGCGCCGGCCGGCTGGCCCGCATCACCCTGAACCGGCCCGATGCGCGCAACGCCCTGAACAACGCCATGTGCCTGGACCTTCTGGCCGCCGTGCGGCAGGCGGCGGAGATGCCGGACCTGGCCTGCGTGCTGGTGGCTGCGGACGGCCCCGCCTTCTGTGCCGGTGCCGACCTGAAGGAACGAAGCGGCATGGACGACGACCAGATCCGCGGCCGCCGCCTGCGCGCGTTCCGCGCCTATGACGCGATCGAGGGGCTGGCCATGCCCACGATTGCCGTCGTCGGCGGGGCCTGCATCGGCTCCGGCTGCGAGATCGCCGCCGCCTGCGACTTCATCATCGCCGGCCAAGGCGCCAGCTTCCGCTACCCGGAGACCCAGCGCGGCACCGTCGGCGCCACCCAGCGGCTGTCCCGGATCGTCGGGCGGCGGCTGGCGAAGGAGCTGCTGTTCACCGGCCGTGCGCTGGACGCGGCGGAAGCGCGTGCCATCGGCCTGGTGAACCGGGTGGTGCCCGACGATGCGCTGCAGGCGGCCGCCGACGAGCTGGCGGCACAGATCTGCAGGGCGCCGGTGGCGGCGCTGCGCCAGACCAAGCAGGCGATCGACCGCGGCGCCGACGACAGCCGGCACGGCGCGCTGGCGCACGAGATCCTGGCCATCGAAGAGAATCTGGAGACCGCCAGCTGGCGTGCCGGCATGACCGCCGGGCCAGGCAGCGGCGCCGCCTCCTGACCGCAACGCAGTGACAGCAACCCCGCACCCGAAGGCATGACGCCATGAGCACCTCCGCCATCATCGGTTCCCCCCTGACCGCCTCCCCCCTGCCGGGACCGCTCTTCAAGATCCTGGAGGATACCTGCAAGCGCTGCGCGGATCGCGAGGCGATCGTCGCGGAGGACGGACGGCTGAGCTACACGGCGCTGAAGGCGCATGTCGATGCAGCGGCGAAGAGCATGCTGGGCCTGGGCCTGCAGCGCGGCGACCATATCGGCATTCTGCTGGGCAATTCGGCGAAATGGGCGGTGCTGTACTACGCCGCCGCCTCCATCGGGCTGGTCACCGTGCCGCTGAACACCCGCTTCAAGATCGAGGAGCTGGGCTATGCGCTGAAGCACGAGGACATTAAGGCGCTGTTCACCACCGACAGCTTCCTGGGCAAGATCGACTTCGTCGGCATGCTGCGCCGCATCGAACCGGCGATCGACAAGGCCCTGCCCGGCCAGAAGCTGCCCGACCTGCGCAACCTGGTCGTCGTGGGCAATACCGTCCCCGCCGCCGCGATGTCGTGGAGCGCCTTCGCCACCCGCGGCGGCGTGATCTCCGACCAGCAGCTGGGCCGGGTGCGGGCGGCGGTGATGCCCGACGACCTGATGCTGATCCAGTTCACGTCCGGCACCACGGCCAATCCGAAAGGCGTGATGCTTCCCCATTCGGCGATGCTGGGCAATGCCGCCAGCGTCTGCCGCCGCATGGGGGTGAAGGGTACCGACCGCTATTATTCGCCGCGCCCGTTCAGCCATGTCGCGGGCACGACGATGTCGCTGCTGGTCTCCCTGGTCGGCGGCTGCACCCTGGTCACAGCCTCGCGCTTTGACGCCGCGGAGGCGCTGCGGACGATGGAGACGGAGGCCTGTACCCTGACCTCCGGCAACGACACCATGTTCCTGATGATGCTGGACGATCCCACCGCCAGCCAGCGCGACCTGGTCCTGCGTGGCGGCTGGGCCGCCGCCGGCGAGGAGGTGATGCTGCGGGTGATGGAGGAGCTCGGCGCCTACGAGATCTGCAACGCCTATGGCCTGTCGGAAGCCGGCCCGAACGTCATCCTGTCCGACCGCACCGACCCGCCGGAACTTCGCGCGGCCGGTTGGGGCCGCCCGCACTGGGGCATGCAATGCGTGGTGGTCGATCCGGAGACCGGCGATGCCTGCGAGGACGGTATCCCCGGCGAAATCTGCGTGCGCGGCTGGAGCGTGATGAAGGGCTACTACAAGCGCCAGGAGGAAACCGACCAGGCGCTGGAGGCCAATGGCTGGCTGCATACCGGCGATCTGGGCCAGACCGACATCAAGGGCCGCCTGCAGTTCCTCGGCCGGCTGAAGGACATGTTCCGTGTCGGCGGCGAGAATGTCGCGCCGCTGGAGGTGGAGGCAGTGCTGCTGCAGCACCCGGCGGTCGCCATGGCGCAGGTGGTCGGCATTCCCGACGAACGGCTGGGCGAGGTCCCCGCCGCCTTCGTTGTGCTGCGGCGCGGGCAGAGGCTCGACAAGGACAGCCTGATCGCGTTCTGCGCCGACCGCTGCGCCAACTACAAGGTGCCGCGCCACCTGGCCTTCGTGGAGAATTTCGACCAGATCGGCATGACCGAAAGCAACAAGATCCAGAAGAACCGGCTGCGCGACCACGCGATCCAGCTGTTCAGCAAGGACAAGGAGAAGGCCTGACAGCGATGGCCGGCCCGGACGTCATCCTCAACGAATGCTTCGCCCGGGACGGGCTGCAGAACGAGCCGGACTTCGTCGCCACCGATACCAAGGTGGCGCTGATCGACCGCTTCACCGCGCTCGGCTTCCGGCGGATCGAGGCCAGTTCCTATTCCAACCCGAAGGTGGTGCCGCAGTTCGCCGACGCCAGCGAGGTGCTGGCGCGGATCCGTCGCGGGCCGGGCGTCTTCTACAAGGGGACCTGCGCCAACCTGCGCTCGGTGGAGCGCGCCAATGCCGACGCGGATGCCGGGCGCGGCCCGAACGAGATCAGCCTGCTGGCCTCCGCCAGCGAGGCACACAGCCAGAAGAACCTGCGCAGCTCCAAGGCCGAGCAGTGGCAGCGGATCGCCGAGATGGCCGACGCCGCGGGCGGGCGCTACCGCATCGTCGGCTCCCTCTCCGTGGTCTTCGGCTGTCCCTTCGAGGGCCGGGTCGACGAGGCGGCGGTGATCGCCGACTGCACCCGCTTCGCCGAACTGGGCATCAGCCATGTCAGCCTCGGCGATACCACCGGCATGGCCACCCCGCCGGCCGTCGCGCGGCTGTTCCGGCAGCTGGCGGCGGAACTGCCCGGGCTCACCGCGATCGCACATTTCCACGACAGCCGCGGCAGCGGCATCGCCAACTGCATCGCCGCGCTGGAAGCCGGCTGCCGCCATTTCGACTGCTCCTTCGGCGGGGTCGGCGGCCATCCGGCGAAGATCAGGTATGGCGGCGGGCATACGGGCAATGTGGCGACGGAGGACCTCGCCAACCTGCTGGAGGCGATGGGCCTGAACACCGGGCTGGATCTGGACGCCCTGCTGGACACCGCAGCCTTCTGCGAGGAGGCGCTGGGCCGCAGCCTGCACGGCAAGACCAGTCGCTCCGGCCTTTCGCCGCTGATCCCCCGGGCTACCTCCGCCTGACGGCGGCGCCGGGTGGAACCTTTTCGCCCGCCGGATCATTCTACGGCGAAGCCGGCCCGGTGCGCGGGGCGGTACAGGTCCCGTCACGCCCGAGTATGCCCCGCCTTATTCCCATCCTCGCCATCCTTGCGCCGGCGCTTCTGCTTGCCGCCTGCAGCACCGCCCGCCAGACCCACCCGGAGCGGACCGCAACGGAACAGCTGCTGATCTCCAAGGCCGCCGACGAGGCAGCGGAGCGGATGCGCCTGCCGATCCCGCCCGGGACCCGCATCCATATCGAGCCGGTGAACATGGACACGCCTGACGGCAAGTATGCCCTGGGCGCAATCCGCGACCGGCTGCTGAAGAACGGCGCGCGGCTGGCGAAGGACAGGGACAGCGCGGACATGATCGTCAGCATCCGCTCCGGCGCCCTGTCGATCGACAAGCGGGAGAGCCTGATCGGCACGCCGGAGATCGATATCGGCCTGCTGACCCTGCCCAGCCTCGCGCTGTATCGCGACCAGGAGCGCAAGGGCATCGCCAAGTTCGTCGCAACGGCAACGGACAGCCGGGACGGGCAGATGGTCGGCACCACAGACCCGCAGTTCGGCTATGCGCATAAGAGCCGCACCACGATCCTCTTCATCTTCTCTTCGTCCAAGGACGACCTGATCCCAGAGGACCAGCGCGACTGAGTCCCGGCCGGCCCGTGCAGGCCGGCCGATGCGGGCCTGCCGACACGAACCTGCCGACATTGGGCGGCCCGAAATCGGCCATATTGGTCTGGACCGCCGCTTGCAACGCCTGCTGCCAGACAGGGACGGCCGGCCCGGTTGCATCAAATCGGGACCGGATCCCGGGATGGTGGCAATCGGGAAGCAGGCGGGGGCAATGGCTTTTCAGGATCCGACATTCGTCGAGTTGTCCCATGGGGACTTCATGGCCGGGATCGTACCGGTCGTCCAGCGGCAGCTCTTCGCGCATTGGGACAGCCTGCGCGGCGACGCGCAGACGCCGGAGCGGCGATCCTTCAGGCCGGAACGGCTGCCGCGCAGCCTGGTCCCGCATATCGGCCTGCTGAAGGTCGACCGCGGCGCCGGCCGTCTCGGCTTCGAATACCGGATCGTCGGCAACGCGATCGCGCGGACCTTCGGCACCGGTGCGACCCGCAAGCGCCCCGCCGACGACCGGCCGACGGCCTACAGCCGACCGCTGGAGGCGTTCTATGCGCTGGGCGTGGAAACCCGCGCCGCCACCAGCTGGACGGCAGCGAACCTGATCGTCGGCGGCGGCGAGACGCTGGTCCACAGGATCTGCCTGCCGCTCTGCGCCGGTCTGCCGGGCGAAGGCGGCGCAGCTCCCGAAGCGGTGCAGCCGGGACAGGTCACGGCTCTGCTCTTCTCCACCGTGGCAGAACCGGGCCCGGACGGCCGGGCGCCGGAGGAATTCCAGGGCCGCCTGATCGTGGGCATCGCCCCGCGCCTTCCGTTCCGGATCTGCGCGCGGCAGCACCCGACCCAGGCGGTGGCGGCCTGAAGACGGCTCCGCGGCGCAGCGCTGCGGCGACCGTCAGCCTTCCTCGACCAGGGCCAGGACCCGGGTCGGGCTGCCGGAGCCGTCGCGGATCTTCAGCGGCGGGGTGATCAGTACCGCGCCCTGCGGCGGCAGCTTGTCCAGGTTGGTCAGCGACGGCAGGCCGAAGCGGTTGTTGCCATGCGCGTGGTAGTGGCAGGGATAGGGCACCGGAAAATGCTGCGCCTGGCCGGCATCGGTGCCGACCGCCTCGCTCCCGAAGCCGATGATGTCGCGTTCCTCCACCGCCCAAGGGATGAGGTCCGGATGCGGCCCCGGCGTATGGGCGCCATCCTCCGCCATGTTCATGTAGCCGGTCCAGTCGCGGCGCGACCAGTCGGTGCGCATCAGCAGCCATGACCGCGGCGGGATGCGCCCGTGACGCTGCTCCCAGGCCTCAACGTCCGCGATGGTGAGCAGGTAGTCCGGGTCGCCAGCCGCCGCATCGACGCAGTCGATGACGCAGGCATGGGCGATGAACTTCTCCGGCGGAATGGTGTCGGTGGCGTTCTGCGGCAGGTCCTTGCCCGATATCCAGTGGATCGGTGCATCGAAATGGGTGCCGGTATGTTCCCCGCAGGCGAAATTGTTCCAGTAGCAGAACGGCCCGCGATGGTCGTAGCGCGAGATCTCCTCCATCCGGAACGGCCAGCTCTGGCCGAATTCCGGTGGCAGGACGATGGTGGGGAAGTCCGGCTGCAGGGTCATGGTCAGGTCGACCACCCGGATGCGGCCCGTGACGATGCCCTCCAGGAAGCCGGCCAGGCCGGCCGAGGCGGCGGTCTCCGCAGTCACATTGGTCCCCTAGTAGGTAATGCTGCCGACGGAGGTGCCGCCGCAGACGAAGAAGTTCTGACCCGTGATGAAGCCGCTGTCGGGCGCCGCCAGGAAGGCGACGGCGCGTGCCACATCGGCCGGCCGGCCCAGGCGGCGCACCGGCACACCTTGGGCGATCTGTTCCAGTCTGGGATCGTCGCGCGGGATCACGTCGTGGAACATCTGCGTCTCCGCGATCGGTCCCGGCGCCACCAGGTTCGCGGTGATGCCCGACGGGCCCAGTTCCAGCGCCCAGGTCCGCATCAGGCCGATCAGCCCCGCCTTGGTCGCCGAATAGGCCGTGCGCTTCTGCAGGCCCAGGGCGGCACGGCTGCCGACCAGGACGATGCGGCCGAAGCCGGCGGCCTTCATCGTCGGCAGGAAGGCCTGCACCAGCAGCACAGCGGCGGTGATGTGCAGCGCCGTCAGCGCCTCTATATCTTCCGCCGTCACCTCTTCCAGAAGCTTCTCGCGAATCGCGCCGGCATTGTGCACCACGGTGGTCAGCGGTGCCTCCGCCGCCACCTCCGCC
>NZ_JBHRTR010000031.1:0-222920 GCF_042646425.1 Marinibaculum pumilum | reverse complement strand
GGGCGCCCGCCGGCGGCTGCCGGTCAAGCACCACCACCTCGCAGCCCTCCTGCAGGAAGCCATCGACGATGGCAGCGCCGATGCCGGTGGCGCCGCCGGTGACCAGCACCCGGCGCGGCTGCGGATCGGGCGGCCGTGCTTCGCTGCCCAGGATGTCCGCATTCATGCGCCGATCTCCCGCTCGATCTCCTTCGGGTTCTCCGCCAGCCGGCGCAGGATCTCCTCCGCCACCGGGCCGACCGGCAGCTCCTCCAGGCCGTCCTGCAGGCCGCGCAGGACCGCCCGTGCAACGGCCGGCGGCTCCAGCTTCGGCGGCGGCACCAGCTGGTGCCACTCGTCCTCCAGCGGCCCGAGGAAGGCGTTGAGCACCCGCACCCCGCCCGGCCGCAGCTCCGCCCGCAGGCAGTGCGACAGCGACAGGGCCGCCGCCTGGGAGGCGGAATAGGTGCCGAAGGCCGGGTTGTTCACCAGGGCATAGACCGACAGCAGGTTCACCCAGGCGACGGCGCCGTATTCGCCGTCCGCGCCGCGCGCCCGCATTGCCGGCCCGAATTCCCGCGCCAGCCGCAACAGGCCCAGATAATGGGTCTCGATCTCATCGCGCGGGGTGTTCACGTCCGACCGGTCGACCGCGCCGCCGTCGCGCAGGTGGTAGCTGTTGTTGACCAGGATCTCGACCTTGCCGCCCAGCAGCGCCGCCAGCTCGCGCACGGAATCGCTGTCGGTGACGTTCAGCGGCACCAGTTCGACCCCGTCCATGCCGCGCAAGGCATCGACATAGGCGCTGTGCTTCCACGGCTCGGCATGGCCGACGAACACGGTGCGGCTACCCGCCCGGACGAAAGCCTGCGCCAGTTCCGGCGCCAGCATCGTGCGCCCGTCGACGATCAGCACCCGCCGCCCCTTCGGATCGCAGCCCGCTTCACGCAACTGCCGGTCCTCCCCCGCATAGGCGTCCGGCCGCTCCGGCCGCGCCACCATCACCGCCTGGCCCGACCGGTCCAGCTGCAGCGCCAGGCGCACCTTCTGTCCCTGCACGCAATCCTCCGCCAGATGCGCGACGGCGGAGGGCCCGCAGTCCAGCTGCACCATGCCCAGCCGCCAGGGCAGCCGCTCGCGGAAGAACAGGTCGTTGGAATGCCGCAGCACCGTCTCCGCCACCACCGTGCCGGTCGCCGCCACGTCGCGCCATTGCAGGGCATCGGCCAGGCAGGCACCGCAGAGCTGGCGCGGCGGATACTGCACCGCGCCGCAGGTGGCGCAGACCTGCAGCGCGAAGCGGCCCTGCGCCGCCATCGCGGTCAGGCCCAGCGCCTCGCGGCTGCGGCCGTCTGGCGGCCGTGTCGGCAGGCGTGTGCGCTTCGTCGGGTCCTTGCGCTTCGGCGGCGGCATCGGCGTGGTCATCCGGTCCCCCTAGCTGTCGCTGCGCGCCAGGATCGCAGCGCCGGAACAGAGGCCGCGATCGTAGTTGATCATCCCGAAACCGGAGACCAGCCCGACCCTGGCGTCCGGCACCGCACCGCCCAGGCACTGCCCGGTCACCTGGCGCAGCCCTTCCACCAGGCCAAGATAGCCGCCGGCGGCGCCTGCCTGGCCCAGCGACAGCTGGCCGCCGGAGGTGTTGAACGGCAGGTCGCCGTCGATGGTGAAGTCATGGTCCCGCACGAAGGAAGGCGCCTCTCCCTTGGCGCAGAAGCCCAGATCCTCCAGCTGCATGAAATTGATCACCGGATAGTCGTCATAGGCCTGGACGAAGTCCATGTCCCCCGGCCCCAGCCCGGCCATGCCGTAGAACTCGTCCAGGTCCATCGCCCAGCCGCCGCGATACTGGATCGGGTCGTCGGGGAAGGCGTTGTGCCGTTCGATCGTCGCCAGGATCTTCGCGTGCGGCAGGCCCAGCGCGCGGGCGCGGTCGGCGGTCATCACCAGCACCGCGTCGGCGCCGGCGCAGGGCATGACACAGTCGAACAGACGCAGCGGGTCGGCGATCGGTCGCGCCGTCAGGTACTGCTCCATCGTCAGCGGCCGCTTCATCATCGTGTGCGGATGGCGCAGGCCGTTCTCGCGCTGCGCAATGCACAGCCGGCCGAAATCCTCCGCCGTCGCGCCATAGGCCCGCATGTAATGGTCGGTCAGGAAGGCGAAGCTGGAATTCGGCCCGCCGGAGCCGTAGGGATAGACCGCGTCCCGGGCGAACTGGCTGAAGCTGGCGATGGTGTGCCGGAAGGTGTCGACATGGTTGGTGTCGCCGGCCAGGCAGGCGACGATCTCCGCATCGCCGGCCTGCACCGCGCGCGCGGCCCGCCGCAGCGCCACCACGCCGGACGCGCCGCCCATCGGCACATGGTCCAGCCAGCGCGGGCTCATGCCCAGATACTGCATCAGCCCGACCGCGGTATCGGGCGCCAGGGTGAAGGAGGAGACGGAGAGCCCGTCGACATCGCTCTTGGCGATCCCCGCCCCGGCGACCAGCTCGGCCAGGGCGCGGCCGCAGAACCAGTGCGCGCTGCGCTCCGAATAGCGGCTGTAGGGAACGGTGACCGGCACGCAGACGGCGATGCCGTCATAGCCCTGGCGCCGACTCATCTGTGGCGGTCCATCAGCTCTGGCGCTTTTTCAAGGCGCGGGTGTCGGTGCAGGACGGGCCGTCAAGCAGCGCCGCCGCAAGCGCCTTCAGTTCGCCGCGCTGCACCTTCTGGGTCGCTGTCAGCGGAAGCGTCTCGCACAGCGCCACATGCCCGGGTGCCTTGTAATAAGCCAGCCGTTCCAGGCAGAAGCGGACCAGGCCCTCCGCGAAGGCCGCCTGCTCGCCCTCGCCCACCGGCCGCTTCGGCACCACCAGCGCCATCACCTCGTCGCCGCGCACCGCATCCGGCACCGCCGCGACACCCGCTGCGGCGACCTCCGGGTGCTGCAGCAGCACGCTCTCCACCTCCACCGCGGCGATGTTCTCGCCGGAGCGGCGGATGACGTTCTTCTTGCGGTCGACGAAGCGGAAATAGCCATCCGCATCGCGGGTCACCACGTCGCCGGTATGGAACCAGCCGCCGGCCCAGGCTTCGGCGGTCGCCGCCTCGTTCTTCAGATAGCCCTTGAAGAAGCCGAAGCTCGGATCCGGACCGGCGCGCCGCACCAGCAGTTCGCCCTCGGCGCCCGGCGCCACCTCGGCGCCGTCCTCGCCCACCACCCGGGCCTCGACCTCCGGTGCCGCGCGACCGAAGCATTTCTCGCCCACGAAGCGGGGCTCCTCCGATGCGATGACACAGCCGCCCACCCCGGTCTCGGTCATCGCCCAGGCCTCGATCAGCGGAAAGCCGAAGCGCTCCTCGAAGGCGGCATGGTGGCGCGGATCGACCCCGGCGCCGAAGCCGAAGCGCAGGGCATGGTCGCGGTCGGCGGGCCCCGCCGGCGCGCCCATCAGCATCGCCGGCATCACGCCCAGATAGTGGCAGATGGTGGCGCCGCCCTGGCGGACGCTGTCCCACCAGCTGGTCGGGTGGAAGCGGTCGAGCTGCACCACGCAGCCGCCGGTCACCAGCATCGCCATGGTGGAGCAGGCCAGCGCGTTCATGTGCACCAGCGGCAACGGCGTGATCAGCCGCTCCTGCCCTTCGCGCAGCGCGATCAGCCCGCCGGTGGAGCGGTACCATTCGCCGCCCCACAGGAAATACTCGTTGGGCAGGATGCAGCCCTTCGGCCGGCCGGTGGTGCCGGAGGTGTAGAGCAGCGCGCATTCCGTCGCCAGGTCCGGCGCCCGGCCGGCAAGCGGCGCCGCGAAGGCGGGCTCCGGCACGGCCGCACCGGGTTCCGCGGCGTCCGCGACCGACACCGCCAGCGGCCGGCCGGTCCGCGCTGCGGCATCGGCCAGGTCGGCCGCGCGGTCCTGCGGCACGATCGCCAGGGCGATCTCGCTATGGTCGACCAGATAGTCGAGCTCGGCGGAGCGGAACTCCGCATTGATCGGCACCACGCTGACGCCGAGCGCATTCAGCGCCAGCCAGTGCAGCAGGAAATCGGGCCGGTTCTCCAGCAGGATGCCGGCGCGATGGCCATGGCCGTAGCCCGCGGCGCGGTAGCGATCGGTCAGCCCTTCCACCGCCGCCGCAGCGGCGTCATAGCTCAGGTCGCCGGCATCGATGCCGTAGGCGGCGGCGGTCGCCGGGGTGACGCAGACGAATGGCCGGGCCGCGTGGCGGCCGACGGTCGCGGCGAAGGCGCGGGCGACGGTGCCGTGCGCCAGCGCGATTGCGGAAGTCCGGACGTTCACCGCGGGCTCACGGGAAGCACTGGATCGACGGCCAGGCCGCGTCGCAGTTCAGGATGTCCAGCCGGCGCAGGACGATGCGCAAGGCGCCCGCCTCCTGCCGCAGGGTATAGGTCAGCCGGCCGGCCAGCACCGTCTGGCGGTCGAGCTGGGTCTCCACATAGACCATCTTCGCCGTCACCACATGGCGGTTGGCAGCCGCATCGCTTTCCAGCACCCGCGGCCGCTCCACCACATGCTGGCAGCGGCTGGGCGGCTGCTGGGCGTAGGCGCGCGCGCTGCGCAGCCGTTCGATCCGCAGTTGCAGCAGCAGCCGGTCCTCGTGGTACAGCGAAGTGTGCAGGTCGGGATCGGGCTGGCCCGGGGTCAGAGGTGCCCAGAAGATGCCGTCCTCGGCGAACAGGGCCAGCCAGTCCTCCAGCCGGCCGCTGTCGATCAGCTCCGTCTCGTCATAGACGAAGTCGACCAGCGCCTCCGCGGCGACCGGCGCCGCAGCCTGCGCCGCCGCGGCGCTCATTCCGCCGCCTCGCGGTCCTCGCCCTGCGCCGCCATGTCCTGGATCATGAACTTCGCCCAGGCACGGTACTGGTTGCGCATCGAGATCTCGGAGGTGCCGTTCTCCACCCCCTCCCGGTCGACCGGCTCGTCGGGGCGGTGGTTGCGGTGCAGGCTGATCCACTCGTTGCCGCCGGCCTGCAGCCCCTCCTGGATCGCGCGATAGCAGTGCAGGTCGTCATGGCCGACGACGGAGGTCGGCGCGTTGATCAGGCGGGTGTACATCACGGTGCGCCGCAGCAGTTCGTCGGGCGCGCCCTCCAGCCGGAAGGTCCAGCTTTCCAGCAGGGTCCTGTCGGGGCCGATCGGCCGCGCCACCCGGATCGCCTGGATCGCGCCCTTGATGGTCAAGGTCGGGTAGTAGACCGTGTTGTGCCGCGCCTCGCCCAGGATCGCGCGGGCGCGTTCCTCGCCATAGGCGGCGATCATCTGCTCCTCGTATCCCGGAATGTCGGAATAGCCGGAGTGGATGGAATGCTTCACGCCGGTATGACTGTGGCCGTTCGGCCAGACCCGCACCCCCATATCGTCGAAGAAGCGATAGCTGGAGGCGAAGGGCGAGAGCTGCTCGATCGCCATCGGCGGCTTCGCGTCCTTGTCGCCGACCCGCGCCCACAGGTCCTTCGCCACCTTGGCGGAGGATTCATGCGCCACCATCGGGTGCATGGCGTCGTTCAGGTTCTCGACGAACATCTTCCAGTTGCAGTCGTGCATGTAGCGCAGCACGCCGCCGGCGACCGTCAGCCGCCCCTCGGGCGACCGGTCGACCATATTGTCGATCGACGACAGGCTGTCGCCGAAATAGTCGCGGAACGACAGCCCGCCCGGGTTCAGCTTCGCGAAGACGAAGCCGCGATAGTTCTCCACCCCCGCCGGCCGGCTGAGGCCCTTCGCCGCCTCACAGGCATCCAGGCCGGTGCCCTGATAGCCCTGCTTCAGCGGGATCCCCATCAACTCGCCGTTCAGCTTGTAGGCCCAGGCATGATAGGGGCAGCGAAACATCTTGCCCGCGGAGCCATGCACTTCGGAGACCAGCCTGGCGCCCTTGTGGGCGCAGCGGTTCATGACCACGTGCACCGCGCCATCGTCGCCGCGCACCATGATCACCGGCTGGTTGCCAATGGTGGTGGTGTAGTAGTCGCCGGTCTCCGGCACCTGGCTGTCATGGCCGACATAGACCCAGGTATTGGCGAACAGATGCGCCATCTCCAGGTCGAAGACCTCGCGGTCGACATAGAGGTCGCGGTGGATGCGGTCGCCCTGCACCAGGGCGCGGACGGCGTCGGGATTGCCGCGATAGCGGTGTCCCCCCGGCGGCCGGATTGCCGGGCTGCCCTTCGGACTGTCCGTTGCGGGCGCTCTCGTTGCCTGCGACATGGCTCTTCCTCCCCATCGGCGGGTGACGGAGATGATAGCCGGCGCTGCGCGACCCGTCGTCCCGCAGCCGGCGCGTCGCGACCGTATAGCGCAGATTATTTTAAGTGTAAAATAAATCGCCGTTCGCGCATCGGCGCGGTTGTGCGGTCCCGGCGCCGTGGTCCGGCTGCCGCGCCGCCCGCACCAGGGCACGGAACAGCGCACGCTGGCTGCGGTCGAAGATCAGGAATTCGGGATGCCATTGCACACCGACTGCGAAGCCGTCGCTGCCCTCGACCGCCTGCACGATGCCCCAGCGGTCGCGCGCGACCACCCGCAGCCCCTTGCCCAGGCCGGCGATCGACTGGTGATGCAACGCGTTCACCCGGCTGCGGCGCCGGCGCAGGATGCCAGCGAGCCGGCTGCCGGGCACGATCTCCACCCATTTCAGCGGCAGCACTGTCTTCAGCCGCGGCACCTTGCCATAGACCTCGTAGATGTCGGTATGCAGGCTGCCGCCGCTGGCGACGTTCAGCATCTGTGCGCCCCGGCAGACGCCGAGCACCGGTATGCCCTGCGCCACCGCCGTGCGGATCAGGTCCCGCTCCAGGATGTCGCGCGCCGGATCGGCGGCCGCCACCGCCGGCCGCGGCAGGCCGCCATACATCTCCACTCCGATATCGTCGCCGCCGCCGATCACCAGCCCGTCGACCGGCCGGGCCGGGATCGGCCGTCCCGGCGTCAGGCGGACGGCGCGCCCGCCGGCCAGCAGCAGCGACAGCCAGGTGAACAGCCAGAGCAGCCAGCCGCGGTTGCGGCCGCCGGTGACGCCGATCCGCGGACGCCGCCCGCTCACGATTCCTCCAGGCTGCGCTGGGCCGCCAGCCATGACTGCCATTCGACCGGATCGACACGCCCGCCCCAGTCCAGGAAGGCGCGGCGCACCCGGGCGAAGCGACGATCGTCCGCGGCCAGCCGCTCCACCGCCACCCAGCGCCGCCATTCCGTGGCGATCGACCAGCCGGGCTCGTCCAGCCGGCAATCCGGCAGGCGGTAATGCCAGGCCGGCCGTGCGCTGACCTTCATGTCGTCCACAAGCGCGTCCACCAAGTCGGGGCGGACATGCGCGAACAGCGGCAGCAGGTCCAGGTCGCGGTTGCGGGTCGGGTTGGCGGCCAGATGGTCACGGATCAGCTGCTGCCAGTCGGGGGCGTAGCCCGGGTCCAGCACCTGGCGGCGATACGCCTCCGGGAAGGGGCGCACGAACAGGGTCAGTTGCCGGGACAGGTCGCGCAGGCATTGCCGCCGCAGCCAGTCCTCCATCAGCAGGAAGGCCTGCAGCAGGCGCAGCACGGCCGCCGCCTCGAGGCTCCGCACCTCGACGTTCAGCTGCAGGGCATAGGCGTAATGCGGCCGGGCGCCGCTGCCATGCGCACCGGCGGCGCGCAGGGCGTCGGCCAGGCGGTCCAGCATCGGCAGCGCCGAGAGCGGCATCGGCGGCGCGGAGATCTCGCAGGGGGTCCAGACCTGCAGCACGTCGCCGGCCACCTCCGCCGCCTCTCGCTGCAGGAGGTCCAGCAGGTCGTCGCCGGTCGCCGCCTCCGCATGGGCCAGGCGGGAATCCAGGCGGATATCGAAATCGCCGGCCTCCGCCCCGGTCACCCACGCCAGATGGGGACTGGTCACGGCGACCTGTCCGCCAAACTGCCGCTGCACGATGGCAGCCGCCTCGCCGACGGTCAGGTTGCCGAATTCCAGTTCAACACCGATGCGCCGCAGTCGTCCGTCACGGAAGGCGAGCGCCTCGGGCAGTCCCTCGATGCAGGTCATCCGCGCCCTCCCCCGCTTGCGCAGATACAGGAACGCAGCGGTCCCGCCGAATGTTCCCGCGCTTCGCCCCTTCCCTTCCGCGCTGGGCCGCTTTGGGCGGAACCGGGCGGCGGTTCAGGGTACGGGAAGCAGCCGCTCGACCGCCGCGGTCAGGCGGGAATCCGTCGGCGTCACGCTGGCGGGAAAGCCCGCCACCGCCTTGCCGTCGGGGGCGACCAGGATCTTGTGGAAGTTCCAGCGCGGTACCCCTTCCGGCCCGAGCTGCGCCGCTGCCCACTGATAGAAGGGATGCGCGCCGGGGCCGGTGACCGCCAGCTTCTCGGTCATCGGGAAGTCGATCCCGAAATTGACCTCGCAGAACTGCTTGATCTCCGCCTCCTGGCCGGGCTCCTGGCCGCCAAAATCGTTGGACGGCACCCCGAGCACCACCAGGCCCCGGTCGCGGTAGCTTTCCCACAGACGCTGCAGGCCGTCATATTGCGGCGTGAAGCCGCAGAGCGAGGCGGTGTTCACCACCAGCAGTGCCTTGCCCCGCCAGGCCTCCAGCGGCAGCTCCCCGCCCTCGATGGCGGTGAACTCGTGCTCGTAGGCGCTGCCGGCAAGCGCCGGCGAGCCGGCCGCAAAGGCGGTCGCCATCATGACGACGGCCGGCAGCCGCGCCAGCCGCTTCAGGTCGAAACTCATCCCGTCACCTCATGCTCCACGCCGTATCCTACGTCGCGCCGGCGGGAGCGGATCGGTCGAATCGCCGGCGCCTTGCCGGGCCCGACCGGCAATCCAGTTGAGATGGGGTCGATCAACCGTTCGGGAACAGGCAGGGATGCGGCGTCTCAGACCGGGTTGGGCAGGGCCCCTTCTCTTCGCCTATGCCCTGCCGGCGCTGCCGCTGGCGATGCTGACCCTGCCCGTCTACATCCACCTGCCCGCCTTCTACGGCGCCACCCTGGGCATCGGCCTGGCCAATGCCGGGCTGCTGCTTCTGGCGGCCCGGCTGTTCGACGCGGTCAGCGACCCGATCGTCGGCATCTGGTGCGACCGGTTCGGCCGCCGCTGGGGGCGGCGGCGGGTCTGGATGGTCGCTGCCACGCCGGCGGTGATGCTGGCCACATGGCAGCTGTTCATGCCGCCGGAGGGCGCCGGCGGCACCCATCTGCTGATCTGGTCGCTGTTGCTGTATGGCGGCTGGACGGCCCTGATGCTGCCCTACCAGGCCTGGGGGGCGGAACTCAGCGAGGATTATGACGGCCGCAGCCGCATCGCCGGGGCGCGGGAGGCGATGGTCGTGGCCGGCACCTGCATCGCGGCCACCCTGCCGGCGATGGCGCAATGGCTGACCGCAGGGAACGACAGCGGCGCGCTGCAGGACACCGCCTCAGCCTCCGCCGCCGCCCTGTCCTGGTTCGCCTGGATGGTCGCCGGGCTGCTGCCTGCCACCGTGCTGGCCTGCCTCCTTTTCGTGCGGGAGCCGCAGCTGGCCAAGGCGCCGGCCCCGTCGCTGCGCACGGGGCTGCGCCTGATGGCGCGCAACCGGCCGTTCCTTCTGCTGCTGGCCGCCTACCTCGCCAATGGGACCGCCAACGGCCTCGCCGCTACCCTGTTCCTGCTGTTCGTGGAGCATCGCCTTGCCGCGCCGGAACAGGGGGGTGCGCTGCTGTTGGCCTATTTCCTTGCCGGCCTGGTCTCGGTCCCCCTGTGGCTCAGGGCCAGCCGGGCGCTGGGCAAGCACCGCGCCTGGATGCTGGGCATGGCGCTGGCCTGCGCCGGCTTCCTGGCGGTGCCGTTCCTGGGCGCCGGCGATGTCGGGGCATTCCTTGCAATTTGCCTGTTCACCGGCCTCTGCCTGGGTGCCGACCTGGCGCTGCCGCCGGCGATGCAGGCCGATGTGGTGGACCTGGACACCCTGCGCGGCGGCGGCGGCCGGACCGGCACCTACTTCGCAGCCTGGAACATGGCGACGAAGCTCGCACTGGCGCTGGCGGTGGGCATCGCCTTCCCGGTCCTGGACCTGGCCGGTTTCGATCCGGCCGCAGCGGCGGCCGTGCCGTCCGGTACCCTGGTGCTGGCTTTGCTGTACGGCGCCCTGCCGATCCCGATCAAGCTGCTGGCGATCGTCCTGGTCCGCCGCTATCCGATCGACCGCGCACGGCAGATGCGGATCCGGTCGCTGATCGACCGCCGGCGCGGCGCGGCGTTCAGCCGCCCGGCCGGCGGCGATAGTCGATCACCGAGCCGTCCCGCGGCGCCGTGAAGCGGATCCGCGCCAGGCGGTCCGCGCGGTCGCGCCACAGCTCCAGGTCGACATCGCCGCGGCAGACATGGCGACGGGCCGCGATCGTACCGCCATCTCCGCGAATCCGTTCTTCCACGCCGGCGGTCATGCGCACCGACATGATCCGGCCGTCCTGCGTGTTCAAAAGCTGCGACCGGCCCATCGTGTCGGGGTGCCACCAGCTGGTCGGCAGCAGCGCGGCCGGCACGACCTCGCGCCCCCCGCCCGTCTCGATCACCAGGCCGTCCGCCGTCTGCCGGCCCTGCAGGCGGTGGTCGGTGCCGTCGTCGTCGGTGCGGGTGGTGATGGCCGCGAGGCGGCCGTCCTGCCAGGTCTCGCGGTTGCGGTGGCTGTAGCGGAACGCCGTCACGAACAGCAGGCCGATCTCCAGCTCGATGCGGATATCGACCTCCAGCCGGCCGCCGGCGCGGTCGAAGCGGATCTCATGCCGCCCGATCGGCGCATCGTCGCGACTGACGTCGAACAGCAGGTCGCGCGCCGATGCGGCATCCACCGCGGCATGCGCGCGCCGCGAAACACCGTCCGGCAGGATCGCGCCCAGGCCCAAGGTCGCGGCGCCGCCCTGCAGCAGGCTGCGGCGGGACAGTCCCGCCCGGACGCCGGCATCGTCGTCTTGCGTCGTCATGGCCCCTTCCTCATGCCGTGCATCTCCCTGGCCGTTCTACGGCGCGCCGGCCGGCGCGGTTCACCGTCGACAGGCCGGCGGACGCCGCTCCGGCGGAAGCACGGATTTTGCATGCGATGGAATGCCGGGCGCGGCGGCCCGGCAATACAACCCGGGAACCCGCATGCCCTCCTACTCCCTCGACATCCGCAGCCTGCGGTCCTTCGTGACCGTCGCGGAGACGGGCAGCATCACGGAGACGGCCCGCCGCCAGGGCCGCACGCAGCCCGCCATCACCCTGCAGATCAAGCGGCTGGAAGAGATGACCGGGATGGCCCTGTTCGCCCCCGAAAGCCGCCGCCCGCAGCTGACCGATGCCGGCGAACTGGTGCGCGGCTACGCCGTCTCCATGCTGCGCCTGCACGACGAACTGCTGTCGCGCCTCTCCACCCCGGATATCGAGGGCCATGTCGTGCTGGGCACGCCGGACCTCTATTCCGCCTACCTGCTGCCGGCGATCCTGGCGCGGTTCCGCAAGACCTTTCCGCGGATCCAGGTGGAACTGCGCTGCAGCCTCTCCACCCCCCTCGTCGGCATGGTGCAGCGCGGCGAGGTCGACATCGCGCTGGTCACCCGCATGCGCGGCTTCACCGGCGGACGGGTGGTCCGCCAGGAACAGCTGATCTGGCTGATGGGCGAAGGCCAGGACACCCACCTTGAGAATCCCGTGCCGCTGGCCCTGCTGCCGCCGGGCAATGTCTATCGCGACCATGCCATCGAGGCACTGGAGCGAACGGGCCGGAAATGGCGCATCGCCTGCATCAGCGAAAGCCTGGGCGGATTGCAGGCTGCCGTCTTTTCAGGCATGGCGATCACCGTCCTTGGGCAATCTGCCCAAGTTCCAGGCATGAAGCAGATCGGCATGCAGGACTATTTCCCGCCCCTGCCGAAGGTCGAGCTGCTGCTCTACCAGGCCCCCGGCGCCTCCTCGCCGGCCGCCGCGGCGCTGCACAACTACCTGGAAACCTATCTGGGCCAGCCCCATACCATGCCCGGCCTGGAGCGCCGCACCGCCCCGGATACCGGCAGCGCGGCGGCACAGCAGGCCGAGGGCGTCACGGCGCCCTGAAGCCCGGCCAGCTCCCCGCCCAGGGCTGCGCCGCTTCCAGCGCGGCGGCGATCCGCAGGATCACCGGTTCGTCCAGCCAGGGCGCGACGACCTGCAGGCCGATCGGCAGCCCGTCGGGATCGAAGCCGACCGGCGCGCTGGCCGCCGGCAGCCCCGCCAGGTTGATCGGCCAGGAAAAGGGCGACCAGCCCAGATGCGGGTCCACCGGCTTGCCGTCGATCTGGTCGACACCCAGGGTGCCGGCCGCGAAGGCGGGGACCGCCACCGTCGGCGTCAGCAGCGCATCCACCCGCTCGAACAGCGACAGGAAGCGGCCCCGCAGGATGGCCCGCCGGTGGGTGGCGTTCATATAGTCGGTGCCGCTGTAGGTGCGGCCCTGGCGCACCACCGCGTTGAAGTCGTCCTCCGAACAGGCGAGCAATGCCTCCGACCGGTCGCTGACCGCACTGGCCTGCTCGGTATAGCCGATCGGCTTCAGGATGCTGTCCAGGATATCCGGGTCGAGGCCGGGATGGTCCGGCACCAGCCGCGTGCCCAGCCCCTCAAGGACGCCCAGGGTACGGCGGAACGCCGCGCGCACGGCCGGCGCGACCGCGGCATAGCCGAAGTCCTCGGTATAGCCGATGGTCAGCCCTTCCAGCGGCCCCGCCTCCGCCGGGAAGGCGCGCTGTGGCTGCGGCAGGCTGACCGCATCGCGGCGGTCATAGCCGGCAAGCACTTCCAGCAGCGCCGCCGTGTCCGCGACCGTGCGGCCGATCGGACCGGTATGGGCCAGCGACCCCCAGGAGGGCGGGAAGAAGCCCGGTGCGCGCGGCACCAGGCCGAAGGTCGGCTTGATCCCGAACACGCCGCAGAACGAGGCCGGCACCCGGATCGAACCGACCGCGTCGGTGCCCAGCGCCAGCGGGCCGGCGCCGGCCGCCACGCCGGCAGCGGCACCGCCGGAGGAGCCCCCGCTGGTGCGGCCGAGATGCCAGGGATTGCGGGTGATGCCGGACAGCGGGCTGTCGGCGGTCAGCTTGTAGCCCGCCTCGCAGGTCGTGGTCTTGCAGGTCATCACCGCGCCGGCACGCTGCAGCGCACTGACCACAGCCGCGTCGGCGCCGGGCACATGATCCTTCATCGCCGGCGAGCCGGCACAGGCCGGCACGCCGGCGACGAAGATCAGGTCCTTCACGGACACCGGCACGCCGCAGAGTGGCCCGGTCGGCGCGCCGTCGCGCCAGGCGGCGGTGGCGGCCTCGGCCGCCTTGCGCGCCTGGTCGTACATCGGGGTGACGACGATGTTGCAGCGGCCGTCGACATCCTCCAGGGCGTCGATCACCGCGTCGACGACATCGACCGGCGTGAACAGCCCGTTGCGATAGCCGTCCAGCATTTCCTTCGCGGAGAGACGGGCAAGGCCGCTCCCGGCAAGCGTGTTCTGATCCTGCATCGGGTGGGGGCCTAGTCAGCGCCGGCCAGGATGGCGGCCACGGCGCGCTGCGCCATCACCCGCACCAGGTGGGCGCGATAGTCGGCATCGGCATGGATGTCGCTGGACATCTCCGAGGCCGGGATCCTGATCCCGTCCAGGGCGCCGGGCTCGAAACGCTCCCCCAGCGCCTGCTCGATCGACGAGGCCCGGAACGCACAGGCCGCGGCGCCGGTGACCCCGACCCGGACGGTCGCGCCGGAGCGCGCGACGAAGACCCCCACCACGGCAAAGCGGGAGGCCGGGTGCGGCATCTTCATGTAGGCCGCCCCATCCGGCACGGCGAAATCGACCGCCAGGACGATCTCGCCCGGCTCCAGCGCCGTCTCGTACAGGCCGGTGAAGAAATCGTCGGCGGCAATGCTGCGGCGGTCGGTACGGACCTGTGCGGCCAAGCCCAGCAGCGCGGCGGGATAGTCGGCCGCCGGATCGGCATTGGCGATGGAGCCGCCCAGGGTGCCGCGGTTGCGGACCTGGGGATCGCCGATCCCGCCAGCCAGCGCCGCCAGCGCCGGGATCGCACCCTTCACCTCCGGCGACCGGGCGACCCGGTCATGGGTGACCATCGCGCCGACGGTTACGCCGCCGCCGGACGTATCGATCACCTTCAAGTCCGCCAGGGCGGCGAGGTCGACCAGGTCCGAGGGCTGCGCCAGGCGCTGCTTCATCACCGGCAGCAGGCTCATGCCGCCGGCGAGCAGCTTCGCCTCCGGGTTTGCCGCCAGCAGACCGGCCGCATCGGCCGTGCTGGCGGGCTTGTGATAGCTGAAGCCCTGCATGGCTGCGCCCCCTACTCCGCTGCGTGGCGCGCGCCGGCGCCGTTGATGATCCGCCAGATCCGGTTCGGCGAGGCGGGCATGTCGACATGGCTGACGCCGAGATGGCTGAGCGCATCGACCACCGCGTTGATCACGGTGGCGGGAGAGGCGATGGTTCCCATCTCGCCGCAGCCCTTCACGCCGAGGCCGTTATGGGTGCAGAGGGTGGAGTGGGTCTCGACCACCATCTGCGGCATCGCATCGGCGCGCGGCATGCTGTAGTCCATGAAGGACCCGCTCAGCAGCTGGCCGCTCTCCTCGTCATAGACGCAGTTCTCGAACAGCGCCTGGCCGACCCCCTGCACGATGCCGCCATGCAGCTGGCCGTGGACGACCATCGGGTTGATCACGGTGCCGATATCGTCGACCGCGACATAGCTCTGCAGTTCGACCACGCCGGTATCGGGGTCGATCTCCACCTCGGCGATATGCGCGCCGCCGGGATAGGTGAAGTTCACCGGGTCGTAGAAGGCCTGCTCCTCCAGCCCCGGCTCCAGTTCCGTCGGATCGAAGGCGGAGGCCATGTGCGCGGCCAGCGCGACATCGCCGAAGCTCGCCTTGCGGTCGGTGCCGGAGACGACGAAGTCGCCGGCCTCGAAGGCGATGTCCGCGTCGCTGGTCTCCAGCAGGTGGGCGGCGATCCTGCGCCCCTTCTCGATCACCTTGTCGGTGGCTTTGGCCAGGGCGGGACCGCCGACGGCCAGCGAACGCGAACCGTAGGTGCCCAGCCCGAACTGCACCTTGTCGGTATCGCCGAAGACGATCTCGATCCTGTCGATCGGCACGTTCAGCCGCTGCGAGACGATCTGCGCGAAGGTCGTCTCATGACCCTGGCCATGGCTGTGGGTGCCCATCAGGACGGTGATGTCGCCGGTGGGATGCACCCGCACCGTGGAGCTTTCGAACAGGCCGCCGCGGGCGCCCAGGCGCGCGGCGATGCGCGACGGCGCCAGGCCGCAGGCCTCGATATAGGTGCACAACCCGATGCCGCGCAGCTTGCCCTTCGCGGCGGAGGCCGCCTTGCGGTCGGCGAAGCCGTCCCAGTCGGCGGACTTCAACGCCTGGTCCAGGCAGGCGCCGGGATCGCCGCTGTCATATTCCAGCATCACCGGGGTCTGGTAGGGATAGGCATCCGGTGCGATCAGGTTGCGGCGCCGGATCGTGACCTTGTCGATGCCCATCTCCGTCGCCGCCACGTCGACCAGCCGCTCCAGCAGGAAGGTCGCCTCCGGCCGCCCCGCCCCGCGATAGGCGTCGACCGGCAGGGTGTTGGTGAAGACGCCCTTCACCTCGCAGTAGATCGCCGGGGTGGTGTAGACGCCGGCCAGCAGCGGCCCGTACAGGTTGGTCGGGATGTTCGGCCCGAAGGTCGACAGATAGGCGCCCATATTGGCCAGGGTCTTCACCCGCAGGCCCAGGAACTTCCCCGTCTCGTCCAGCGCCAGCTCCGCCTCGCTGACATGGTCGCGGCCATGGGCGTCGGAGATGAAGCCCTCGCTGCGCTCGCAGACCCACTTCACCGGCCGGCCCAGCCGCCGCGCGGCCCAGGTGACCAGCGCCTCCTCGGCATAGTGGAACTGCTTCACGCCGAAGCCACCGCCGACATCCGGCGCGATCACCCGCAGCTTGTGCTGCGGGATGTTCAGCACGAAGTTGCCCATCAGCAGCTTGACGATGTGCGGGAACTGGCTGGTGCTCCACAGGGTGTGCTGGCCGGTCGCGGGATTGTAGTCGCCGATCGCGGCCCGCGGCTCCATCGGATTGCCGACCAGGCGGTTGTTCACCAGGCTGAGCTGCGCGACATGGGCCGCCTTCTCGAACGCGGTATCGACCGCGGCCGCGTCGCCGACCTCCCAGTCGAAGCAGAGATTGCCGGGCGCCTCATCGAAAAGCTGCGGCGCGCCGGGCTGCAAGGCCTCCAGCAACCCGACCACCGCCGGCAGCGGCTTGTAGTCGACCTCCACCAGGTCGGCGGCGGCACGCGCAGCCTCCAGGCTCTCCGCGATCACCATCGCCACCGCATCGCCGACGCAGCGGACCTTGCCGGTTGCCAGGGCCGGATGCGCCGGCTCCTTCATCGGCGTGCCGTCCTTGCTGGTGATGCCCCAGCCGCAGGGCATGCCGCCGACCCCATCGGCCGCCAGCTCCGCGCCGGTCAGCACCGCGACCACGCCGGGCACCGCCTTCGCGGCCTCGGTGTCGATTGCACCCAGCTCCGCATGGGCATGCGGCGAGCGCACGAAGATCGCCATCGTCATGCGCGGCAGCTTCTGGTCGGAGACATACTGCCCGCGGCCGGTCAGGAAGCGCATGTCCTCCTTCCGCCGCAGCGGCTGCCCGATGCCGGTGGGATTTGTCCCGGTCATGTCGTTCATGGCCTCAGCCCTCCCCGCCCGCGGCACGCATCCGCGCGGCACCGTCCAGCACCGACGCGACGATGTTCTGGTAGCCGGTGCAGCGGCAGATATTCCCTTCCAGCCAGCGCCGGGCCGCGGCCTCGTCGGGGGCAGGGTTGCGGGCCGCGAAGTCGATCGCGCTCATCACCATGCCCGGGGTGCAGAAGCCGCATTGCAGGCCGTGATTCTCATGGAAGGCGGCCTGCATCGGATGCAGATCGGCGCCTTCGGCCAGGCCCTCGATGCTGGTCACCTTCGCGCCGTCGGCGGATACGGCGAGCATCGTGCAGCTCTTTACCGAGGCGCCGTCGACATGCACCACGCAGGCGCCGCATTGGCTGGTATCGCAGCCGATATGGGTGCCGGTCAGCCCCAGGGTCTCGCGCATCAGGTCCGCGAGCAGGAGGTCGGGTGCCACCTCCACCACCAGCGGCCGGCCGTTGAGCTCCAGCGAAATCTCCATGCCCGTTCTCCTTACAGCGCGGCCGCTCAGGCAAGCAGCCGCGATTCCTCCGTCGACCAGGTGGCCAGCGCCATGTCGCCCACATCGAAGGGATCGGCGTAGAACTCGCGCTCTGCCACATAGGCCACGAACTCGCTGTCCTGGCCGGCCTCAAGCACCACCTTCACGAAATTGCCCTGGTACTCGACCGCCAGGACGCGGGCGCCCAGGGCGTTCGTCATCCCGGCCGCCGGCGCGGCACCGGGCCGGGCCAGATGGATGTGATCGCGCCGCACGGCCAGGTCGACTCTGTCGCCGTTCGCCACATGCCGCTTCTCGGGCAGCGGCACGTGGATGCCCTTCATCGACGGCGCGGAGACCAGGATGCTGGCGCCGTTGACCTGCTCCACCTTGCCGGACAGCACGTTCTGGCCGCCCAGGAACTCGGCCACGTAACGGTCCTGCGGTGCGCCGTAGACGTCGCGCGCGCCGCCGGCCTGGCGGATCCGGCCCTTCTCCATCACCACCACCAGGTCGGCCAGCGCGATCGCCTCCATCTGGGTATGGGTGACATGGACAAAGGTGATGCCCAGGTCCTGCTGCATCCGCCGCAGTTCGGTGCGCATCTGCAGGCGCAGCTGTTCGTCCAGCGCCGACAGGGGTTCGTCGAGCAGCAGCACCCGCGGCTCCATGATCGCCGCGCGGGCCAGCGCGACCCGCTGCTGCTGGCCGCCGGACAGCTGGCCCGGCAGCCGGTCGGCCAGCTCCGACAGGCGCACCTTCTCCAGCATCGCGTCGGCGGCGTTGCGGCGGTCCTGGCTGCTCTGTCCGCGCACCCGCAGGCCGAAGGCGACATTGTCGCGGACCGACAGGTGCGGGAACAGCGCATAGGACTGGAACATCATCGCGGTGCGCCGCTTCACCGGCGGCAGCCCGGCGGTATCCTCGCCGCCGATCAGGATCTCGCCGTCGCTGGGATCCTCATGGCCCGCGATCATCCGCAGGATCGTCGTCTTGCCGCAGCCGGACGGGCCCAGGAAGCAGCAATAGGCGCCGTCGGGGATCTTCAGGTTCACGCCGGCCACCGCAACGGTGTCGCCATAGCGCTTGGCCACGCCGGCCAGTTCGATATTGCCCTTGCCCATGATCTGTTCCTCCTTGCCGTCAGGCTTCCATCGCCCGCTTCGCCCGCCGCCGCTGGATCAGCGCGATGGAGCCGAGGCTGAGGCCGATGGCGAGGAAGGAGACCAGGGTGGTGACGGTGCCGAGGGCATAGAGGGAGGGCGAGGTGACGTTCAGGGTCATGCTCCAGATCTCCAGCGGCAGGGTGTTGAGCGAGCCGGCGGTCTGCAGGGTGCGGGGGAATTCGTCGTAGGACAGGGTGAAGCCGAACAGGGCCACCGCCACCAGGCCCGGCAGCAGGATCGGCACCACCACCAGCCAGGTGGTCTGGATCGGCGTGGCACCCAGGTCGCGCGCGGCTTCCTCCCACGCGCGGTCGAAGCGCGACATGACGGCGAACATCACCAGGATGCCGAACGGCAGGGTCAGGGTGAGCTGCGCGCCGAGCGCCGAGGTGCTCCAGCCGGCCGGCAGGCCCAGGAACTGGAACAGCAGCCCGATGCCGATGCCCAGCACCAGGCCCGGCGCCACCAGGGAGGCGATCATCACGTAGAACACGACCCCGTCGCCGGGAAAGCGCCGCCGGAAGCCCAGCCCGGCGAAGAAGGACAGCACCACCGTCAGCAGGGTGACCAGCACCGCCAGCTGCATGGAGCGCCAGAAGCTGCCCTTCACGTCGCCGGTGCGGACCTGGGTGAAGAGGTCCTCGAACCAGTGCAGGGAAAAGCCCTTCATCGGGAAGACCAGGCCGCCGCGCAGGTCCTGGAAGGACAGCAGGTAGATGCAGAACATCGGGCCGTAGAGCGCCAGGACATAGGCGCCGAACAGGGTGGCCAGGACATAGAAGGTCCAGGGCCGGCGGCCGGAGCCGCTGCTCGTGCTCATCGGGCCAGCTCCTTGCGGATGTCGACGGTGCGCAGGATCAGCGCCAGCATCATCACCACCACCACCAGCAGCACGATCGCGCTGGCTGCGGCGGGCGGGTATTGCAGCACCGCGATATCCTCGAACAGCGCACCGACGATGGAGGCGGAGCCGCCGCCGCTCATCACCCGCACCACCAGGAAATCGCCCATCACGATCGACAGGACGAAGATGCTGCCCAGCGCCAGGCCGGAGCGGCTGAGCGGCAGCACCACCAGGCGCACCACGTCCCAGCGGCTGGCGCCGTTGTCGCGGGCGGCCTCGATCAGGCGCTTGTCGATGCGGGCCATGGAATTGAACAGCGGCACGATCATGAAGATCGTCAGCTGGTGGACATAGGCCACCACCACCGCGAAGTCGGAGAACAGAAGGAATTCCAGCGGCTGGTCGATCGCGCCGATGCCCATCAGCGCGCTGTTGACCAGGCCTTCCTTACCCAGAAGCGGGATCCACGAGATCATGCGGATGATCGTCGAGGTCCAGAACGGCACGGTGCAGATCAGGAACAGGCCGATCGCCACCAGCTGGTTGCGAATGTGGAACACCAGGAAATAGCTGATCCAGAAGCCCAGCAGCGCGGTGAAGATCCAGGTCAGGGCGGCGAACTTCGCTGTCGACAGGTAGAGCTGCAGGGTCAGGTTCGACGAGAACAGGTAAAGGTAGTTGTCGAGGGTGACGCCGGGCAGGAAGCCGCCGAAGCCGTCGCTCTCCAGGAAACTTGCGACCAGGACGGTCAGGATCGGCACGATGAAGAAGGGGACGAGGATCACGACCAGCGGCAGGACATAGAGCCAGCCGGTCAGTTTCCTGTTGACGGTCATGGCAGGCGGATCCTCGTCACCATGTGCGGAACAGGGATGGACGGGCGGGGCTCGGCGGCCCCGCCCCCAGGTCTCGCAAGGGCCCGGTCAGGCGGCCTTGAACTCGTTCCAGCGCTTGTTCATGTACGCTGCCTGGTCCATCAGGGTGTTCCAGCAGGAGATGTTTGTGACCCGCTCCACGAAGGAGCCGCCGTCACGCACCGCACCCGGCGGCTCCATCGGCACGCCGTAGGGGTCCATGATCTCCGTCGGCGCGGGCTTGCCCTCGTACCAGTAGTCCCACTCCGCCGGACTCAGGAACTTCTTGGCGGTCGACGGTACCGGGCTGTAGTAGCCGTAGCGGGCGACGAAGGCGCCCTGCCAGCCGGACAGGTACCAGTTCAGATATTCGTAGGCGGCTTCCAGCTTCTTGCCTTCCAGGTGGCGCATCAGGGCCATGCCGTTGCACCAGCCGCGATAGCCTTCATTGCCGTCCTTGATATTCACCGGTGCGTAGGTGCAGGGAATGCCCTTCACCCGGACCGCGGCGACGGCCGGCGACCACATCGACTGGATGATCACCTCGCCGGCGGCCATCAGCTGCACCGACTGGTCGAAGGTGGTCCAGGTGGCGCGGAACTGGCCTTCCTTCTTGAGCTTGATCAGCGCGTCGATCGTCTTGTCGATCTCCTCGCGCGTCATGTTGCCCTTGTTCTTGTAGGTGATCATGCCCGCGCTCTCGAAGCAGAGCGCGGCATCCATGATGCCGATCGCGGGCACGTCCAGGATCGCCGCCTTGCCGTTGTACTTGGGGTCGATCAGCTCCTTCCACTCGGTCACCTCGTGGCCGATCAGGTCGGGGCGGTAGCCGATGGAATCCGCGTTGTAGACCTGCGGCAGGAAGGTCATCCAGTCGGTGACGCCTTCATGCAGGTCGGTGGCATCCTTCTCCTCGATATACATCGCCTCGTAGGGGGAGATGCCCTGGCGGGAGACCGTCTTGCCGTCGAGTTCACCCTTGGTGAAGATCGTCAGCATATTGTCGACTTCTTTGATCCGCTTGCGCTCGATGCCCTGCAGCACGCCGCGCCTGGTGGCCAGCTTGGCCTGCCAGCCCTCGACATCGGCGATGTCGACGGTGTCCGGCTGGGTGATGAAGCGGTTGATCGCGGCAGAGGTGTCCAGGTTCTGCATGGTGACCTTGAAGCCCAGGTCCTTGGAGGCCTGGTCGCCGATCGCCTTCACCACCGAATAGGACACGCCAACATGGCTGAGCTCGATGTCCTTGATTTCCTGCGCCCAGATGGTCGGGAAACCGCCGATGGCGGCGGAGCCGGCCACGCCGCCGGCAACCGCGGCGGTGCCCTGCAGGAAGCTGCGCCGCGAAACGCCGGCGCGCGACGGGGACCGCTTCCGATCCGCCGTGACTTTGCCGCGGGCGCGTGAAATCTTTCCGTCTTCAGTATTGGACATGTTCTGCCTCCGCCGTATGCCGCTAATATTTGGCCATATCGGTGCGTCTGGACCTTCTTTTCGGCCTGTGTTGTTACGTAGACGCTATCTGTACCGGCGTGGCGCTACAAATTTTTTGTTATTATCCGGAACATAAGGATAATTTATGACGTGCGCGGAAGGGTTATTTTGATGTTGCGGCGCAACAACTTAGGCCGCTGGACGCCATTCGCCCCGGTCCGACGGACGACGGATCGGCTCCCGGTTGGTGCGGCGGGCCCGGATCAGGTCGGCGGGACCGGCGGGCCCTCAGCCATCGTGAAGCGCATGGCGCCCAGCACCATGTCGACCTCTTTGCCGTCTTCCGACAGTGGCAGGTTCACGACCTCGTAGTCGTACATGCTGCGGTCGAAGAACAGGGCGACGCCGCTGGTCCGCAATGGCCGGCGATTGGCGACGATCCAGCCATAGACCTGCTCCACCTCGGCCATGATGGCCGGCGGATAGACCTCGTCGTACCAGCGGCCGGTCAGGTCGCGCCGCAGGGCGTTCACGATCGCGGTGCCCATCAGGCGGTAGCGGACCCGCAGCGGACTGCGCTGCACGTCCACCAGGGCAATGAGGGCCAGATGCCTGCGAAAGTCGGCTGGGCGGATGTCCGCACGCGCCGGCATCAGCCGATCGCCGCGAAGAGCATGCCAGACCTGCAGGACTTCCGATAATTCGCCGCTTTGGATGTCGAGATCGGGATCGCGGCGGATCTCCGGCGCAAAACCGGCCGGCTGTTCTCTGGCGATGATGTTCATGCAAGAACCACTGTCGAGGGCATCACACTGTCAGCAGATCCGGTATCTGTGCGCGCAGGAACGACAATGCACCGCTGAGATTTCGGTAGCCGCCCGCTATACTCCGGCTCAAGATGCGACCATAGATTGTCTATATCAATAGGATTAGTCACCCTGCCTGTCCGTATCGGGCCGCGTCCGCGGCCCCGCGCCGATGCGCCCAGCCTTGACGTGACGGCCCTGGTCTTTCTAGTTGCCCTCGAACAACGACCGACCTGCCGCGCCCGCTTTCGAGGATTCCGCATGTTCCGCCTGCTGCTGCCCTGCCTCGCCCTGTTCCTGCTGCTGCTCCAGCCTCTGACGGGCCATGCACAGCCCGAAACGGCGGCGCCGGCGGCCGCAGACCGGACGGGGGCATCGGCACTGCCGCTGACCCCGCAGGAGGCGAAGGCCCTGTCCCAGCTGCTGGCCGATCAGGCCACGCTGGACCAGCTGCGGGGCAAGTTGGAGGCCCTGGCCGGCGCCGCGGACCAGGCAGCGGGCGCCGCCAGTGCAGCCGCCGCGCCGCCGCAACCGAAAGCGCAACCCGGGCTGGCGAAGCAGATCGCCGAGGTGACGCAGCAGGCGGCGGAATCCGCCGCCGCCCTCGCCGACCGGATCGTCGGCGAGCTGGGCGGGCTGACCGAATGGCGGCTGCGCCAGAACATCGACTGGGACCTGTTGACCGGCGCCGTCCTGGAACTGCTGGCCGTCATCGTCGCAGCTTACGCGGTCCTCCTGATGCTGCGCCTGCCCGCGCGGCAGTTGATGCGGGGACTGAACCGGCGGGCCGAGCAGGGCGGCGTGCTGGTCTCCCTGATCATGCTGGCCGGCGCCGCGCTCACCGAAGGCATGGTCGTGGCCGCGGCCTGGGCCGGCGGCTATCTGGCCGCCGTGGCGATGATCGCCAGCGGCGAGGGCATGGAGATCGAACAGTCGCTGTTCCTGAATGCCTTCCTGATCGTCGGGCTTGTGCGCACGGTGATCCACGCGATCTTCTCGCCGCGGCGTGCCGCCATGCGGATCCCGCCGATGTCCGACCGCTATGCCGCCTACTGGTCGGCCTGGCTGGGAGGCCTGGCCTCGCTGCTGGGCTATGGCTTCCTGTTCCTGGTGCCGATCGCCACCACCCATCTGGGCGGCGTGACCGGCCGCAGCCTGCAGGTGCTGATCGCGATCATCGCCCTGGTCACCGCGCTGGCCGTGATCCTGAGCAAGCGCAAGGCATTGCACGAGCATCTGCAGCGCCGCCATGGCGGCGGCGACTTCTTCGGCCACCTGATGCTGTTCGTCGGCCGGTTCTGGCACCTGGCGGCGATCGCCTATGTGGTGGCCCTGTTCGTGATCTGGCTGTCGCGGCCGGACGGCGCCATGTCCTTCATCATGTCGGCAACCGGCCGCACCGCCGCGGCGATCCTGATCGGCATCCTGGTGGTCAGCGCCATCTCGCGCGCCATCGCGGGCGGGGTGCGCCTGCCGGAAAGCCTGCGGGAGCGCCTGCCGCTGCTGGAGCCGCGGCTCAACGCCTTCATCCCCAACCTGCTGCGCATCGTCCGGCTGATCGTCTTCGTGGTGGTGATCCTGGCGCTGGTGGAGGCCTGGGAGGCGGCGGATATCAGCGGCTGGCTGGCCAGCGAACTGGGGCAGGAGATCGCCGGCGCGGTGATCTCCTCCGCCGTGGTCCTGCTGATCGCCTGGCTGCTCTGGGTCGGCCTTTCCTCCTGGGTGGAGTTCCGCCTGAACCCGAATGTCGGCAAGGCGCCCAGCGCGCGCGAGATCACCCTGCTGAAGCTGCTGCGCAATGCAGGCACCATCGCGATCGCCGTGATCGGCGTGATGCTGGCGCTATCGGAACTGGGGGTCGATATCGGCCCGCTGCTGGCCGGTGCCGGCGTGGTCGGCCTGGCGATCGGCTTCGGTGCGCAGAAGCTGGTGCAGGACGTCATCACCGGCGTCTTCATCCAGTTCGAGAATGCGATCAACGAAGGCGATGTGATCACCGTCGGCAGCACCACCGGCACTGTCGAGCGGCTCAGCGTGCGCTCCGTCGGCATCCGCGATCTGAACGGCGTCTATCACATCGTGCCGTTCAGCGCGGTCGACCGGGTGTCGAACTACATGCGCCGCTTCGCCTATCACGTGGCGAATATCGGCGTGGCCTATCGCGAGGATATCGCGGAGGTGAAGGAGGCCATGCACGAGGCCTACGACATGCTGAAGGAGACCGACCACGGCGCCAACATCCTGGAGCCGCTGGAGATGCACGGCATTACCGAGTTCGGCGATTCGGCCATCACGGTGCGGGCCCGGATCAAGACCCTGCCGGGCAACCAGTGGGCGGTCGGCCGCGCCTACAACGAATGCATCAAGACCGTGTTCGACCGCCGCGGCATCGAGATCCCGTTCCCGCACCAGACGATCTACTGGGGCGAGGACAAGTCGGGGCGCGCCCCGCCCCTGCGGGTGGTCAACGAGACGCCGGCCGGCGGCGCGGCGTCAGATCCCGCCCTGCCCGCCCCGGACGGCGGCAGCACGCCGGAGGCAGGCTCGGCCGGCCGCCAGTCCGACCCCGGACTGCCCGGCGCGGAGGAAGCGGAGGGATCGCGGCAGGACTAGGCCTGCGCCAACCTCCCCTCGCCGTCATGAAAAGTTCATGACGCCGTAATCCCGACAGGCTTCCGCGCAGGCTAGACAGGCGCAGGCAACCGAAGTCGGGGGACGCATCCGTGGCCAGGACAGACGATGCAAGCGCCGTTGCAGTTCCGGATGCGGCGGCGGAGCGCGGGCGGACGATACAGCAATACCTGGATGAATCCCCGGTATGGGCGGACGGCACCGCGGTGGGCATGACGCCCATGACGCGGATGCAGTGGCTGATCTGGATCCTGGCCGCCTTCGGCAAGTTCTTCGAGGGCATGGTCGTCTTCATGGGCGGCGTCGCGCTGCCGCTTGTCTCCAAGGAATTCTCTCTCGGCGCCTTCGAGCACGGCCTCGTCGCCGGCGCGGGCCTGCTGGGGATCCTGGTGGGCGCGACGGCGCTGGGCGGCCTGTCGGACCGTTTCGGCCGCAAGCGGATGTTCATCTTCGAGCAGGCGCTGTTCCTGCTGTTCCTGATCGGCATCTGCATCAGCCCGAATTTCGGCTGGTTCGTGATCTGCCTGCTGGGCATGGGCCTGGCGCTGGGCTGCGACTATCCGACGGCCCATGTCATCATTTCCGAAGCGATCCCGTCGCGCAGCCGCGGGCGGCTGGTGCTCTCCGCCTTCGGCTTCCAGGCGGTGGGCGCGCTGGCCGGCGTGGCGATCGGCTACCTGATCCTCTCCGCCGCGCCCGAAATCGAATCCTGGCGCTGGATGTACGGCGCGGCGATCCTGCCGGCGGCGCTGGTGCTGATCGGCCGCTTCTACATCACCGAGAGCCCGCACTGGCTGGTCGCCCGCGACCGGGTACCGGAGGCAGAAGGCGCGGCGCAGCGGCTGCTGAACCGCAGCCCGCCCTATCCGAAACAGGTGCGGCTGCGCGGGAACGGCACCGGGGCCGGGGGGCTGCAGGCGGAGAGGACCGGCAAGGGCAGGAAGAACCGCGGCTTCATCTCCCTGTTCACCCGCAAGAAGCGCCGGCGGGCGACGATCCTGGCCTCTATCCCCTGGTTCCTGCAGGACCTGGGGACCTATGGCATCGGCATCTTCACCCCCACCATCCTGGTCTCCCTGGTGGGCGAGAAGCGGGAACATGCGACCAAGGTCGCCGACATCATCCACAACGACGTTCTGGCCGCCCGGGGCGCCGCCATCATCGACGTGCTGCTGATCGTCGGCATCATCTTCGCCGTGCTGCTGGCCGACCGGGTCGGCCGGATCCGGCTGCAGGTCTTCGGCTTCATCGGCTGCGGCCTGGGCCTGCTGATCGCCGCACTCTCCACCTATACCAGCGGCGGCCTGGAGATCGTCCTCATCTTCGCCGGCTTCATGCTATTCAACTTCATGACCAATATCGGTCCGAACGCCCAGACCTACCTGATCGCGGGCGAGGTCTTCCCCACCAAGGTGCGCGGCCTGGGCGCCGGCTTCGCCGCCTCCTGCGGCAAGTTCGGCGCGGTGTTGACGGCTATGCTGTTCCCGATTCTGCTGGCGGACCTGGGCACCGACATGCTGCTGTACATCCTGGTCGGGACCTCGCTCCTGGGGGCAGCGGTCACCTGGATCTTCCGCATCGAGACCGCAGGCCGGAATCTTGAGGAACTGGACGAGGAGCTGGACCAGACCTACGGCGAGCACCGCGCGCCGAGCTGACCTGCCATCCCGCCGCCGCCTGCTGGGCGGGGCGGCGGCTGCAATCGCCCTTGCCGGTGCGCGCCCGGCCTCTGCCGGACAATCAGCCGGCGATGCCGACATCCTCGTTCTCGGGGCCGGCATCGCAGGCCTCGCCGCCGCAGCGGAGCTGTCGCGCGCCGGCGCACGGGTGGTGGTGCTGGAGGCGCGCGACCGGATCGGCGGCCGGATCGCGACCGACCGCCGCCTCGGCCCTCCGGTGGAACTGGGGGCAGCCTGGATCCACGGCACGGCCGGCAATCCGCTGGCGGAGATCGCCCGCCACCTCGAACTGCCGACGTTCCGGACCGACTTCAATTCCCTTACCCTGGCGGATCGCGCCGGCCGGGCCGTCGACGACGACACCCTGGATGACCTGGACGACAGATACGAGGCGCTGATGGTGGCCCTCGCGCGCGATGGCCGTCGCGGCCTGTCGGTGGCGGAAGGGATCGCCACCCTCGCCCCGCAGGACGTCGCCGACCCGCTGATGCAGTGGGCGCTGGCCGCCAATGCCGAATTCGACACCGGCGCCCCCCTGGGGATACTTTCGTCGGCCCTGTTCGACGCCGAAGAAGCCTTTGGTGGACCGGACCTGCTGCTGCCGCGGGGCTATGACCGGCTGCTGGCGCCGCTGGCGGCCGGCCTGGACATCCGGCTGGGCCAAGTGGTGCGGGAAGTGGCCTGGAACCGGCAGGGGGTGACTGTCCGCACCGACCGGCAGGTCCATGCCGCCCGCAAGGCGATCTGCTGCCTGCCGCTCGGCGTGCTGCAGGCCCGCAGCCTCGCCTTTACCCCCGCTTTGCCCGGGCCGATGCAGGTGGCCCTGCAGCGCCTGGGCGCGGGCGCCGTGGCGAAGGCGGTCGCCCTGTTCGAGCGGCCCTTCTGGCCGTCCGGGATCCAGTTCTTCGGCCGCCTGACGGAGCCGCCGGGCCGCTGGTGCTACATCCTGAACCACATGGCTTTCGGTGGCGGCCCGATCCTGACCCTGTTTTCCTTCGGTGCGGCGGCCGCGCCGGCAGAGGCGCTGGACGATGCCGAGGCGGAACGGGAAATCGTCGTCGCGCTGCGCCAGGTCTTCGGCCCGCAGGCGTCCGCCCCCGCGCGCCTGCTACGCAGCGGATGGACGGCCGATCCGTTCGCGCGCGGCGCCTATTCCTATCCCAGGCCCGATGCGGTCGCGGCGGATTTCGACCTGCTGGCCGGCCCGGTCGGCGACCGCCTGTTCCTGGCGGGCGAGCATACCCTGTTCGCGCATCAGGGCACCGCGCACGGCGCCCTGCTGTCCGGCCGGAGAGCCGCGGCCGCGGCCCTGGCGGCACCGGACTGAAGATGGCGGCCCTGCGCCCTGCTATTTCGGCTGCGGCGCGGTTCCGGCAGGCAGCCCCGGCACCGCGTCGGCCGCCGCGGGCGCCGGCTCCAGCGCCGGCCAGTTGCCCTCCGCGCGGGAGATGTTTGCCGGGATGTCGGCCTCCCACAGCTCCACCGCCCGCGGCACGATATTGAGGTAGAGCCGGCCGTCGACGATGCGCCAGAGCTGCGGATTGCCCGGCACCTTGCCTTCCATTGCGACGCCGAGGGCGCAATGGCCGTCGAACTGCGGCGCATAGCGCGCCGGGTCAGCCAGGAAGCGGTCGCGGTTCGCCGTGCTGGAGAAGGCGAAGCGGGCGCCGTTATAGGTCGCCGTGATCTCGGACCGCCCGGGCACCGCCGCCGGCTGCGCGCCGCCCGGCGGTGCCTGGGCCAAGTCGAAATAGGCCACGGTGTCGTAGCCGCTGACGGCGAAGCCGCTGCCGTCGACATACTGCTCGCCCGCCTCGCCCCTTGCCGCCAGGCCGGCGGCCAGGAGCGCCGTGGCAAGTGCCAGCCCGATCCTGCCCATGTTCTGCATCTCCCCGCATTGCGCTTCGGCACAGCCTGGATGATGCACCCGGCCGGGACCCGCCCGGTGTCACGGCGCGGTGAGATGACGCGAATGTCAGCAGGCCCGGCTACAGCACCGCGCCGGAGCGCTGCATCGCATGGGCGACCAGTTCCCGTGTCAGGAAGTCATAGGCATCGTCGACGGAATCCGTGCTGTGGAAGAGCGCCAGGTCGCCCGGGCTGATCGTGCCGTAACGGACCAGCGCGTCGAAATTGACCACCTCGTTCCAGAAGCTGGTACCGAACAGGACGATCGGCAGCTTCTTGGTCATCTTGCGGGTCTGCACCAGGGTCAGGATCTCGAACAGCTCGTCCAGGGTGCCGAAGCCGCCCGGGAACAGCACCACCCCCTTGGCCAGGTAGGTGAACCAGAACTTCCGCATGAAGAAGTAGTGGAAATAACAGTGCAGTTCCTGGGTGATGTAGGGATTGTCGAACTCCTCCATCGGGATCGAGATGGTCAGGCCGACATTGGCGCCATCGGCCTCCGCCGCGCCGCGATTGGCCGCCTCCATGATGCCGGGCCCGCCGCCGGTGCAGACCACGAAGCGGCGTTCCGGATCCGCCAGGCCCTTCGACCATTCGGTCATCCGCCGCGCCAGCTCCCGCGCGGCTTCGTAGTATGCCGACATCTCCAGCGCCCGGGCGGCCGCTTCGGGTTCCGCCTCGCCCTGCATCGCCTCGGCCTGCTCGCGCGAGGGCGTGCGGGCGGATCCCATGAAGACGATGGTGTCGTGGATCCGGTGCTTCTGGAAGCGGGCCTGCGGTTCAAGATATTCCGACAGGATGCGCAGGCCCCGCCCTTCGCGGCTGTCGAGGAAATTGCGGTCGTGATAGGCGTGGACGCGCTCGTCTTTCTTCTTCATTCAAACTGTTCCGTCACAGGTGGGGCGGCGCGCCATGGACCGCCCGGGAATAATGGACGACACGCACCGGCCGTGCCGCGCCCGTCCGTCGACGGGAGGCACGACCGGCCAGCCGGCCGGCGCTGCAGCTCGCTTATCTAGGGCCGGCGGCGGCCGGACACCATTCGCCGTGCGGCAGAGATGCCGCCAAGGAGTGTGCCTGCAGCGGCGCCGCGGCTCACCCGCCGGATGATGGCAGCACAACCGCCCGGTACAGGTGCCAGGTCGCATGGCCCAGCAGCGGCAGGACCACGATCAGGCCCAACAGCAGCGGGATCGAGCCCAGCACCAGGAGGCCCGCCACGATCAGCCCCCAGGCCGCCATCGGCAGCGGGTTCACCCGCATCACCCGCAATGAGGTGCGCACCGCCGTGTCCAGCCCGACATCGCGGTCCAGCAACAGCGGGAAGGAGACCAGGCTGATCGCCATCGCGGCCAGGGCGAACAGGAAGCCCACGCCGCAGCCGACGACGATCATCGTCCAACCCGCGGCGGTGCCGAACACGTCGCCGAGGAAGGCGCCTGCATCGGCGGGCGGCTCCGGACCGAGGGTCGCGGCATAGACCAGCCAGGCAGCACCCAGCCAGAGCAGGAACAGCCCCACCAGGTAGAGCGCGAGAAGGCCGATCGCCCCGATCGCCGGCGACCGCAGCACGCCGAACGCGGCGGACCAGCCGATCCCCTCGGCCTGCCGTTCGCGCAGGCGGCTCAGCTGGTACATGCCGATGGAGGCGGCCGGTCCCAGGATCGCGAAGCCGGCGGCGATCGGGAACAGCAGCGGCAGCAGGTCCTGGCCATAGACCGCCCGTCCCAGCACCAGGCCCGCGATGGGATAGACCGCGCAGAGGAACAGGACATCGGTGCGACAGGCGCCGAAATCGGCAGCGCCGCGGGCCAGCACCCGGCCCAGCTCGGCAATGCCGATGCGGCGCACCGCGGGTACGGGCTGATGCAGTCGGTCCTCGATATGACGCGCCGCCTCGCCGACGCTGCGGAAACCCTGTCCGACGGCGCGGAGCTGGTCCCAGCTCCATTCGATGGGATTGCGTATCGTATCGGCCATGGCCGGTCCCTCCCGTTCGGGTGCTGGACCGCTCATCCGCCGCCGGCACGGCACTGCTCCGGCCATCGCCGGATCGGTCAGCGCGGCCCTTTTGCGCCTGTCAGGATAATCCCGAACGGCGAATCCGTCTGCCCCCTGCCGCCGCCCGCCAGGGCGGCGGCGTTCGCCTTTCCCGGCAGGGGTCAGTCCACGACGACCCGTGCCGCCGGGCAGGTCAGCCGCCAGGCCAGACCGGTCACGGCGTAGTCCACAGAGACATCCCCGCCGGTGCCGGCCTTCAGCAGTCTGGTTGTCACCACGGATCCGAAGCCGGTTCGCTCCGGCCGGGCGACCGGCGGCCCGTCCCGCTCCAGCCATGACAGCGAGAAGCGCGCCGCCTCGCCCTCCGTCTCGACCGACCAGCGGATTGCCACCCGCCCGTCCTGCGTGGAGAGGGCGCCATACTTGGCGGCATTGGTCGCCAGTTCATGCAGCGCCATCCCCAGCGCCTGTGCCGCATCGGGCGTCACCGCGAGCGGCGGTCCGGCGGTCGCGATGCGTTCCCCGGCAAGGTCGATGAAATGCCCCAGCTGCGACCGGATCAGGTCGGCGAGAGGGACCGTCTTCCAGGCGTTCCGGAACAGCAGGTCCTGCGCCGCCGCAAGCGCCTGCACCCGGGCGCCGAAGCGCTCCGGGAAATCCGCGGAACCCGAGGATGCGGTCTGCCGTGCGATGGCCTGGACCAGGGCCAGCATATTTTTGGAACGGTGGTTGATCTCCCGCATCAGCATGTCGTCATGCTTTTCCTGGCGCTTGCGATCGGAGATGTCGTTGAACAGCACGGCGACGCGGCGTTCCTCCGCCGCGCCGATCCGGAAGGCATAGAGGTCGAAGCAGCGCCCGAGCATGTCGGAGTCCAACTCCGACCGCACCGGCTGTCCGGTCCGAGCGACACCGCCGTAGAGCGCGTACCAATGCTCCTCCAGCGCGGGGGCGGCCTCCCGCAGCCAACGGCCCAGAATCGACGCCGGAAAGCCGGTCTTCGCATAGAACGCCGGGTTCGCCTCTACGACCCGGTAGTCCGTGCGCCCGTCCGGGCCGTCCAGACGGACCTCGATGACGCAGAAGCCCTCATCGATGGCTTCGAAAAGGGCCCGGTACCGGTCCTCGGTGTCACGCAGGCGCTCCTCCGCCGCACCGTTCAAACGGGCTTCGTCGGTGACGTCGATATTGACCCCGCGGATCAGCCGGACGCTCCCAGTCGCGTCGCGCTCGATGACGCCGCGATCCAGGATGACCCGCACCGCGCCGTCGGGCCGGACGATGCGGAAGGTGTGGCTGTAGCTCGCCGAGGCGGAGCCGAGATAGGTGGAGGTCTCGCCTTCGACGCGCACGCGGTCGTCCGGGTGAAGGAGGTCCGAAAAGCCCGGCTCCGCCGTCGGCGCCCGATCCAGGCCGTAGATCCGGATCAGTTCGGGCGACCAGGTCAACCGGTCAGCCTCAGGCTCCCACTCGTAGGTGCCGATCTGCCAGTCCGGGGCCAGCCCCGGGTGCAGCAGAGAGGTTGTCTTGTCGCCGGACATGCGCCGTCCTCACCGCGAAAATCAATGCCGCGGCACACCTGTTCGTCTTCCGCAGGACGGAAACCCGGCCGAGGCGCAGACCAATCTAACCAACCGGGACCATCATTCAAGACTGTCGTGACTTGGCGATGTCCTGCCTCGGCAAAGACAGCCGCTGCGGCAAGCTGCGATTCGGTTCGCTGGCGACGATCTGTTCATCGCCACAGGCCCTACGGACTTCCCGGAAGCTGGACTCCGCCGGCCGCCAGGTCCATCTGCCACCCCAAGGCGGACTGGATCAGGCCGGCGCAGAGCCCGGCGAGGACCGGAAGGATCAGCGATACGCCGAGCCGGAACAGGACGAACCGCGTACCCAGCATGGGCAGTTCGAACGCCATGACCCGGTGGATGGCGTAGATCGACCAGGCGGTCAGCAGGGCGACCGTCTGGGCGCTGCCGGCGCCGGCCTGGTACACCGCCACCACGATCGGAAAGCTGACCATCGGCCCGCCGGGGAACAGCCCGCCGATCACCGCGGCCAGCAGGATCCCACCGAAGCCCGAGCTGTCGCCCAGCCAGTGCGCCACCACCGCCTTCGGCAGCAGCTGCGACAGGAAGCTGGCCGCCAGGATCGCCAGCGGCAGCCGCAGCATCAGCGGCTTGAGCATGGACCAGCCGGTCGCCAGCGCGGGCCGATGCGCATTGGGCCGACGCCAGGCGGCAAATCCCGCCAGCAGGGCGGCGATGGTCCAGACGGTGGCGATGGACAGCAGCATCGGTGCCTACAGACGGTCGGGCAGCGGCCGGAAGCCGAAATGCCGTACCAGCAGGCGCGCCATGACACCGGCCAGCAGCGGCAGGGCGATGCAGGAGGCGTAGCGCAGGAAGGCCAGGTCCGGCCCCAGAAGCGGGATCTCCCACATGATGAGCCGGTGCAGGCCGAGCACCGACCAGGCGGTGAGATAGGTGATGCATGCGCCGATATCGGCGCCGGTGCCGGCCAGGCCCACGACCAGGGCGAAGGAGGCGAATGGCCCGCCCGGCGTCACCATGCCGACCGCCATCGCCAGCAGCAGGCCGCGGAAGCCGGATTCCGCTCCCAGCCAGCGCGCCACCAGCGCCTGCGGCAGCAGCGCCCGCGCATAGCCGGCGACCAGCATCGCGCCGAGAATGATGGGCGCGACCGCCAGGATCAGCCCGCTGCCCTGGTCGACGGCGACCAGGATCGCCTCCCAGCCGTCACGCTGCCAGAGCGCGATGCCGGACCCCAGCGCCAGCGCCGCGAAGAACAGGAGTTGTCCGTAGCCTCGGCGTGCCGGGGCCGTGGATGCATCAACAGCAGGCATTCGGGTTCACATTTCGTAGACAGAGCAGCCGCCGGGACCGGATCCCCAGCCGCCGCATATGAATGGCTCCCGACACGGACAGTATCGCCCTGCCGGCATCAAGTGCCGCGGCCGTGGCAAGGATCCAATCTAGCTGCGGCTGTCGTAGTAGCGATCGAGGAAGCGCATCTGCGTGCCACGCCAGGCCGCCATCGGCCGGCAGTCGGCGTCGATGGCCAGATGCCGGTCCCCGCTATCATCGCCCACTGGCCAGGCTCCCAGCCCCCGCCCCGGGTCGCCGCTGGCGGCGAAGGCCAGCCAGGCCGCCATCATGCGGCGCGACAGATCGGCGTCCGCCTCGTCATGCGGCGGCTGCGCATCGAGCGCCGGCAAGGTGCCGAAGACATAGGGCACGTCGTCGCCATGCTCGGGCTCCGCCGCGCGGCCGCCGGGATGGCGCCGGAAGATGTAGCGCCAGACCGGCGCGCCATGCCGGGCGGCGGCACCGGCAATGCCCCAGCCGCCATAGGTGAACTGGCTGTCCCCGAACAGGAAGGCGAGCTGCTCTGTCACCTCCGCCTCGGTCGCCGCCGGATAGACGCGCTCCGCCTCCTGCGCCATCTCGCCGAAGGTCTCTGCCAGGAAGCTGCGATAGGCGTCCGGCGTCCGGATCGTCCAGTTGCCGGTGAACATCCGGCCCTCGTCCGCCGTATTGCCGACCAGCAGCGGCATCCGCTCGAAATCGCCGCCGGTCCAGGCGTCGCGGTCGTCCTGGAACAGCAGCCGCCCGTCGCGGATCGGCCGCAGCACCCGGGCGGAGGTCAGCCCCCGCTGCTTGGGCACCAGCCGGCCGGTCAGGCCGAAAGCCTCCTCCGTCGGCAGCGCCCGCAAGGCGTCGATATCCGCACCCAGGGCCAGGCCCGCCTGCTCCGCATCGGCGAGCGGCGCCAGCGGCCGGTAGGCGCCGGCGCTCTGCAGGATTGCGCGGTGGAACAGGCCGCGCACGCCAGGCGCGGTCAGCAGCAGCGCGACCGAGGCGCTGCCGGCGGAGACGCCGAACGCGGTGACCCGCCCCGGATCGCCGCCGAACGCGGCGATATTGTCGCGGATCCATTCCAGCGCCGCGATCTTGTCGTACAGGCCGTAATTGCCCGAGGCGCCGTCATCGGCGGCGCTGAGCCGCGGATGCGCCAGGAAGCCGAACAGGCCGACCCGATAGTTGCAGGTGACGACGACGGCGCCGAGCGCCGCCAGCGCCTCGCCGTCGAAGCGGCGGTCGGAACCGGCGCCCGCGACATAGCCGCCGCCGGGAAACCAGACCAGCACCGGCAGCGGAGCCGCCCCCGGATCGCGCGGCGCCCAGACATTCAGGGTCAGGCAGTCCTCCGAACTGCGCGGCCCGCGCAGGTTCGGCCCCCGCGACTGCACCGGGTCGTCGCCGAACCGCAGCGCCTCGCGCACCCCCGTCCAGGCGGCCGGCGGCGTCGGGCGGCGCCAGCGCAGGGGCCCGACCGGCGGCGCCGCAAAGGGCAGGCCCTTGAACGACAGCACCGCGCCGCCGGCTCCGGCCACCTGGCCGGAGGTGGTCTCCACCACTACCCTGTCGGTCACCGGGGCGTCGGTCATGGCATTCCTCCCTTGCCTGGCTGGGCCTGTGTCGATCGTCACGAATTTTGACGTTGACAAACACGGTTTGCAATTGCCAAACAAATTGCAACAACAGGCCCCGCTGGACGATAGCTGTCCGCCCCGGATTTCAGCGGCCGCCGGCCGGCCGGGGCGACGCGATCGCGGCAACCGCCACCAGGGGCCGCCGTCAGCGATCGGGGGAGCGAAGGCAATATGGCGAAGATCACGCTCGGCATCGGCACATCCCACACGCCCATGCTCATGTCCACGCCGGAGGACTGGCGGCTGAACTTTCCCGGCCGCGACAGCGAGCGACCGCAGCGCACCAAGGACGGCGCCCTGATCAGCTTCGCGGAACTGGAGAAGGTCGCCGATCCGCGCGCCGCCGCTTCCCTGACCGCCGAAAGCGTCGCGGCCCGGCACCAGCGTGCCCAGGACGGCATCGCCCGGCTTGCCGAGGTGATCGAAAAGGCCGGTCTGGACAGCCTGGTGATCGTCGGAGACGACCAGGAGGAGATGTACCACGCCGACAACCTGCCCTCCTTCCTGATCTACTGGGGGGAGAGCATCCCGAACGTGCCCCGCCACACCTTCGCGCCCGGAGATGCCTGGTTCAAGGCGGCGCAGGCGCGCTATTACGACAACCCGCCGCGCGACTATCCGGTCGATGCCGCCCTGGCGGAGCATCTGATACGGGCCCTCAACGCGGCCGAGTTCGACGTCTCTTCCGCCCGCACCGTGGCGGAGGGCCAGGGCGAGGGCCATGCCTTCGGCTTCGTGCACAAGCGGCTGGTCAACGGCCAGGCCCTTCCCGTCGTGCCGGTCTTCATCAACACCTACTATCCACCGAACCAGCCCAGCCCGCGGCGCTGCTACAATCTGGGTCGCGCGATCCGCCAGGCGATCGAGTCCTTCCCCGAGGACCGCAAGGTCGGCATCCTCGCCTCCGGCGGCCTCAGCCACTTCACTGTTGACGAGGACCTGGACAAGGAGATCATCCGGGCGATGCGCGAGAAGGATGCGAAGGCGCTGACCGGCCTGCCGCTGAACAAGCTGGAGGCAGGCAGCTCCGAGATCCGCAATTGGATCTGCGCCGCGGGCGCCCTGGAAGGTCTGGACATGCAATGGGTCGATTACATCCCCGGTTATCGCACCAAGGCCGGCACCGGAACCGGCATCTGCTTCGCCTGGTGGGGCTGAGCCCCGCCGCCCGCCGAAGGGCAGCAGAAGTGTCGGCGGGATGAGCGCCGGCAATGCGCTGCGCCTGGCGCTGATCGGCTTCGGCGAGGCCGGCGGCTGTCTGGCGCGCGACCTGGCCGCGCGGCCGGAGGTGGCGTCGGTCACCGCCTACGACATCCTTCTGCACGGACCGGATGCGCCGGCGATGCGCGCGCGCGCAGGCGCCATGTCCGTCGACTGCGACGACGACCTGGCCGACGCGATCGACGGCGCCCACCTGGTGATCTGCGCCGTCACCGCCTCCGCCGCACTCGATGCGGCACAGGCGGCGTCCGCGCATCTTTCGGAAGGGCAGATCTATTTTGACGTGAACTCCGTCTCGCCGGAGACCAAGCGCCGCGCCGCGGACATCGTGGGTGCGGCCGGCGGGCGCTATGTCGAGGCGGCGGTGATGGGCGCCGTGCCGCCCAAGGGGCTGGCGGTGCCGATGCTGCTGGGCGGTGCGCATGCCTCCGACGCGAAGGCTCTGCTGGACCCGCTGGGCATGCAACTGCAGATCGCCGCTGCGGAGATCGGCCATGCCTCCGCGATCAAGATGACCCGCAGCATCATGATCAAGGGGATCGAGGCGCTGGCGGTGGAATGCGCGCTGACCGCGGAGCATTACGGCACTTCGGCAGAGGTGCTCGCCTCCCTGGACCAGACCTTCCCCGGGCTGGAGTGGGAGCAGTTGCTGGGCTACCTGGTCAGCCGGGTGATGCTGCATGGCCAGCGCCGGGCCGACGAGATGCGCGAGGTCGCCGCCACCATCGCGGCCACGGGGCTGCAGCCGCTGATGGCGACCGCAACCGCCGACCGGCAGGAATGGGTGGCACGACGCGGCCTGCGCGATGCCGTCGGCAAAGACGCGCCGCACGACTTCCGCCGCCTGGCGGCGGCAATCCGGGATCGCATGGACGACTGACCCGGCAATCCGATCCCGGCTGCCGCCCCAGACAGCGGTATCCGGCCACCTGCTCCGGGTCGTCCCACCTTTCGCATGCCTGCCATTCGGCAATCGGGAACCGTCCCGCGGCTGCCCTGCACCGGCACCGCATGCGGCCGTCGGCTGCCGCCGGAGGCCTTGCCTGCTGCCGGACTGCCGCGCACCGGGCCGCCGGCCAGCCGGTCCCGGATGCGGCGGATCGCAGCGTCCGGTGCCGCACCAGGTGATTTGTAAAAAGCAAACGCCCTTTGCAATCGACACATCAACTGGCATGCTTGCGCCAATGGTCCCGGCAGCAACGGGATCGCCAAAGGAACGGGATTTTGGGAGGAACGGGTGAGCGGCATGCTCCCTGACGGCACGCCGGACCCGGCTGCTCTTGCCGGGGCGTTCATCGAAGCCCTGTCCGCCGGTGCGGTCACCGGCGAGATGCTTGCGGATTCCGTCATCTTCACCGCCCTGAATGCCGAGGTCGCCGGCCGCGCCGATGTTCTCGACCGGCTGAACGATCCGCAGGCCGGCGCTCCCTACCGCGCCGCCGGCTGGGAAGCGCCGCGACCCGCCGATGCCGGTATCGCCACGGCGGCCGCGCCGGCCACCGCCCTGACCGTCCGCGGTACCCTGTCCGAGGGCTGGCGCTGGTCGGCCCTGATCCTCACCCTGCAGATCGCCGACGGCCGCATCGCCGCCATCGGCCAGCAGGGGGCGGCCGCAGCGCGGCCCGCCACCCCGGGCCTCGCCCTGCCCGACAGCCTGAAGGCGATGATCGGCAGCGCGCTGGCCGGCGGCCATCCGATGCTGCTGTCCCACGTCGACGAGAGCGGGCAGCCGGTCCTCAGTTTCCGCGGCTCCACGCAGGCGATCGCCGATGACCGGCTCGCCATCTGGCTCCGCAACCGCGACGGCGGCCTCGCCCGGGCGATCGCCCGCAATCCCCGGGTGGCGCTGATGTACCGGGACGAGGACAGCAAGGCGACCTACCAGTTCCACGGCCGTGCGCGGATCGACGACGACCCGGCCCTGCGCGCCCGGGTCTACGACGCCGCACCGCGACCGGAGCGCCACCACGACTTCGCCCGCAGCGGCGCGGTGGTCGTGATCGAACTGGACCGGGTTCAGGGCTATGCCGGCCTCGGCCCCGGCGGACAGGTCGACCCGATCCACCTCGTGCGGGCGGACCGCAGCAGCCAGACCACGGACTGAACCGAGAGGACCCGCTGCCGGCCGGGCGGCCGGTGCAGGGCACAGCCCCCGGGCGCATGTCGCGCCAGATCTGAAAATGAAACACGATTCCAGTATCCGCGCGGCGGATGCCGGACGGAAAGGAGGAGGAGCGCCAGATGACCACGGCACAGGAAAGCGAGGAACTGACCCGGGTCGGCCCCGGCACCCTGATGGGCGAGTTCATGCGGCAGTACTGGATCCCCGCCGCGATGTCGGAGGAACTGGCGGCGGACGGCGTGCCTATGCGGCTGATGCTGCTGGGCGAGAAGCTGGTCGCCTTCCGCGACAGCGACGGCCGGGTGGGCGTGATGGACCATCGCTGCCCGCATCGCTGCGCCTCCCTGTTCTTCGGCCGCAACGAGGAGAGCGGCCTGCGCTGCATCTATCACGGCTGGAAGTTCGACACCGAGGGCAACTGCGTCGACATGCCGAACCTGCGCGGCGACCAGGACTTCAAGCACAAGGTGAAGGCCAAGGCCTATCCGGCGGCGGAGCGCAACGGCCTGATCTGGGTCTATATGGGCAAGCGCCGGCCGGCCCCGCCGCTGCCGCCGCTGGAGGTGAACCTGCTGCCGCGCGACCAGGTGCAGATGAAGTTCATCCAGCGCGAATGCAGCTGGCTGCAGTCCCTGGAAGGGGATATCGACACCTCCCATTTCGGCTTCCTGCATGTCGGCAGCGTCGATCCCGAAGACGTGCCGCTGGACCACCCGATACGCGGCGCCGTGCTGCACCGGTCGCCCGACTACAATTTCCGGGAGATGCCGTTCGGCACCCAGTACGGCGCCTTCCGCCCCGCCGATGACGGGCGCACCTACTGGCGCTTCGCCAACTTCCTCTTCCCGTTCTGGACGCAGCAGCCGCAGGGTTCGTTCCCGACCCATGTCGGCGCCCGCGCCTGGGTGCCGATGGACGACACGCACACGATGTTCGTCCATCTGCAATGGGAACCGGAGCATCTGCGCAAGCGCCTGACCGCGGTGGCGCCGCTGAAGAACGGTGGCACCCTGCCCGGCTCGCGCCCCGACCACGACTTCCTGCCCAACGGCACCGGCTGGTTCGACCGCTGGCGGCTCGCCGCCAATGCGGACAACGACTACCAGATCGACCGCGACGCGCAGGCCCGGAACGAAATCTTCTCCGGCATCACCGACATCCACCTGCAGGACCAGGCGGTGACCGAGAGCATGGGCGATATCGTCGACCATACCTTCGAGCATCTCGCCCCCAGCGACCAGATGATCACCCGCACCCGCCGCCACCTGCTGCGCCAGGCGCGGGCCTTCCGCGACACCGGCCAGACGCCGCCCGGCGTCGACGATCCGGAGATCCTGCTGCAGGCGCGCGCCGGCTTCTTCGTCGCCGATCCCGCGACCGACTGGGAAGAGGCCTATGCCGAGCAGGTCGAGAAGGCCGAGCGCCCGGCCTCCGACATGAAGGCGGCCGAGTAGCGCCCCCTTCATCCGATCCGCAGCGGCACGGCCGCCGCTGCGGCCATACCGAAACGGGAGGAAACGACAATGAGAAGATTCGCACTGAAGCGGCTCGCCGGCGCCGCACTGACCGCCTGCCTTGCCGCCGGCGCGCTGGTCGCAGGACAGGCCGCGACGGTCCAGGCCGAGGAGCTGCGCACCTTCCGCTTCGCCAGCACCGATCCCAAGGGCGGCGACCCGCAGCAGCTGTACTGGTACCTGCCGCTGGCAAAGGGCTGGTACGAGGAAGCCGGCATCGACTTCGAGCCGGTCCGCATGCCGCCATCGACCGCCTACCCGGCGCTGTCGGCCGGGCAGATCGAAGGCGGCATCTATGCCGGCAGCGCGCCGCTCGCCGGCGCCCGCGGCGCACCGATGGTGGCGGTCTACCACCCGGAGGAGAGCGCGCCCTGGGGCCTCTTGGTCAACACCAACAAGATCGACGTGCCCGAGGGGCTGAACGGCGCCCGCTGCGGTTCCGCGGCCGGCCCGAAGACGGCGCCCGACATCACCGCCCGCACGGTGATCAAGCATATGGGCGCCGACCCGACCTCGATGATCTATGTCGTGGTACCGGGCAGTTCGACGGAATACCTGACGGCGATGCGCAACGGGGTGATCGACTGCCACCCGTCCTATACCCCGCCGATGCGCTACATCCTGGAGCGCGAGGGCTGGACCTTCGTCGCCGGCATGCGCGACGTGATGCCGATCCAGGGGATGGGCCTGACGGTCAACCGCAACCGGATCGCCGACGATGACGAGCATCGCGAACTGGTCAAGGACGTGATCCAGCAGATGCTGCGGGCTCAGGACTATATCCGCGACCCGGCGAACCATGCCGAGATCGCGGAGATCCTGAAGACCTCCATGAACAATCCCGAGGAACTGACCGACGAGGATTACCTGCGCGCGCTGCGGGACGAGGTGACCCTCTATACCGAGGGCGGCAAGGTCGCCGATCCCGACGATCTGCTGAACCTCATGCGGGCGGGCATCTCCTTCGGCTACTACGACCCGTCGGAGTTCGTCGTCGACCTGGAGAAGACCGGCGCGATCGAGGCCGGCATGGTCGACTACTCGCTGGTCGACGAGGTGCACGCAGAGACCGGGCGGAACAAGACCCAGTGAGCAACCGGTCGCTGCTGGAGGATTACCGGTCACCCCTTCTGGGGGTGGCCGGCTTCCTCCTCTTCCTGGTGGTCTGGGAGCTCCTGCAGTTCGCGGGCCCCGACACCGCAAAGCATTTCAGCTTTCCGCTGCGGATCGTCGGCGCCGTCGACGAGGTGGTACACCTGCAGGCGTTCGGCGCCGCGGTGTGGAAGAGCAGCTACCAGTTCGTCGCCGGCATCCTGATCGGCTCCGGCGCGGGCATCCTGCTGGCCCTGCTGCTGGGCTTCTACCGGCCGGTCGGGCAGATCTTCCGGCCCCTGATGGTGGCTGGCTACACACTGCCGCTGATCGCGCTGATCCCGGTGCTGGTGCTGATCCTGGGCATCGGCAGCGCGACGGCGATCACCGTCGTGGCCCTGTTCACCTTCTTCCCGGTCTTCTTCGTGATCTACAGCGCCATGGTCGCCGTCGACCCGGCGCTGATCCGGATGTGCCGCAGCTTCGGCGGCGGCGACCGGCAGCTGATCGTCGACATCGTGCTGCCGTCCCTCGTGCCCGCCGTGATCAGCGGCATCCGCCTCGGCGTCGGCCGCGGCCTGGCGGGCCTGGTGGTGACGGAACTCTACCTGGGTTCCGGCGGAGTCGGCGGCTTCATGCTGGACGCGCTGGGGACCGGCGCGGTCGATCAGGCCTTTGTCGCGATCCTGGTGTTCGGCATCGCCAACCTGGCGCTGACCGGCCTGCTGCGCCACCTGGAAAAGAGGGTCGAGATATGGCGTCCGAGGTGAACGCGGCTGCAGAGGCGCCGCCGCGGCTCGCGGGGCGGGGCGCAGCGCAGACGAGGTCGCGCCCGCTGTTCGGCGAGCGGCGCGACTGGCTGCTCCGCCTGGCCAAGCTGCTGCCCTTCCTGGTGATCTTCGTCGCCTGGCAATGGGCGTCGGACAGCGGCGCGATCAGCCCGGTCTTCTATTCCTCGCCGCTGGCGATCCTGGAATCGCTCTGGCAGTGGTATTCCAGCGGCCGCATCCTGCCGCACCTGCTGGCAACGGTGCTGGAGTTGGCGATCGGCCTGACCCTGGCAACGGTGATCGGCCTGGTCCTCGGCATCTGGGTGGGCTGGAGCCGGACGGCGAATGACATGGCCTCGCCGGTCCTGGTCTTCCTCTATTCCGTGCCGGTGATCGCGGTCGGACCGGTGCTCGCCCTGGTCCTGGGCATCGGCATGATCATGCCGGTAGCGCTGATCCTGCTGCTGGCGGTGTTCCCGATCCTGTTCGCGGTGGAGGCCGGCGTGCGCACTGCGCCGCACGACCTGATCCGCATGGCCCGCCATTTCGGCGCCAGCGACGGCCAGATCATCCGCACCGTGCTGCTGCCGGCCGCGGTGCCCTACCTGGCCGGCGGGCTGATGGTCAGCATCGGCCGCGCCATGGCCGGGGCAGTGGTCGGCGAATGGCTGGCTTCCTCCACCGGGCTGGGCTCGCTGATCTTCACCTCCGCCGCGATCTTCGAAACCAAGACCGTCTACATGGCCGCCTTCAGCATCGTCGGACTGAGCCTGCTGCTCAGCCTCTCCGTCGGCGCCTTCGAGCGGTGGACGCAGAAATGGAGGCCCTGATGGCGCCGACGACCGCACAGGCCGCACAGCTCGGCCTTCAGAACCTCTCGGTCACCTACGTCAACAAGCGCACGCAGCGCGAGGTGCCGGCCCTGCAGGATGTCTCCTTCGACATCCGGCCGCAGGAGTTCATCTCGATCGTCGGCCCCAGCGGCTGCGGCAAGACCACCCTGCTGCATGTGATCGCAGGACTGCAGCAACCGACCGGCGGCAGTGTGCAGACCCCGACCGGTACGGTGACAGGACCCGGGCGCGACCGCGCCCTGGTGTTCCAGAGCCCCACCCTGCTGCCCTGGCGCAGCGTGCGCGACAACATCGCCTATGGCCTGAAGCTGCAGGGACGGGTGGATGCCGGCACGCCGGAGCGGATCGATGCCCTGGTGCGCCTTGTCGGACTGGAGGGCTTCGACCGGCAGTACCCGCACGAACTGTCCGGCGGCATGCAGCAGCGGGTCAACCTGGCGCGGGCGCTGGCGGTCTCGCCCGAGGTGCTGCTGATGGACGAGCCCTTCGCCGCGCTGGACGCGCAGACCCGCGAGCTGATGCAGGCGGAACTGCTGCGGATCTGGGAGCGCGAGCACAAGACCGTGGTCTTCATCACCCACCAGATCGACGAGGCGGTGTTCCTGTCGGACCGGGTGGTGGTGATGAGCCCGCATCCCGGCCGGCTGGCGCGGATCATCGACATCGACATCGAGCGCCCGCGCGACCTGCGGGTGAAACGACGGCCGGAATTCAACGCCTATGTCGACGAGATCTGGGAACTGATCAGCCGGCCGCGGAGCGACGGCGACGACCTGTCCGCCGCCGCGGAATAGGCCGCCGCCGCCGCCCCGGTCGATTCGGCCCGGTCCCGCCTGACGCAGGATGTGCGGCGACAGCGGCACCAAGTCCCTTTGACGGAGGGCTGCGCAGAGGGAAGGATCTGCGGCCGTGACCCGGCACCCCGTGGACAGTTCCCCGGCGGCCCGGGCCGGCAGGCAGGGACTCGATGCGAATGACGAATGGCTAGGCGGCGGCTGGAACGCGGCGGCGACGGCGTCACGGCAGCGGCGGTGCGGGAACCGAGCCGCCACTACAGGCGCGGCAGGAAGACTGCGGAGGCAGACCCACGCTTCAACATGGCACTGGCCCGCGGGCTGGAAATCCTACGCGCCTTCCGTCCGGAAGATGCCTGCCTCGGCAATGCCGACCTGGCGGACCGGACCGGGATTCCCAAGGCGACGATCACCCGCCTGACCTTCACCCTCGGGGAACTGGGCTACCTCACCTACCTGCCGGCCTACGGGAAGTATGCGCTGGCGGCCGGCGTCCTGAACCTCGGCTTCTCGGTGCTGGCGCAGACGGAGGCGAATGTCCGCGCCCATCCGGCGATGGAGGCCCTGGCACAGGATTTCGGCGGCACCGTCGGCCTGGCGATGCGCGACGGGACGGAGGTTGTGATCCTGGACATCGCCCGCGGCCAGGCGACCTGGACCCGCAACACCTCCGTCGGCTCCCGGATCCCGCTGGTCTCCACCTGCGTCGGCTGGTCGCTGCTGCATGCCGCCGACCCGGCGGAGCGCCGGCAGGTGTTCGCCGAACTGGAGGCAGCCGATCCGGCGGCCTGGCCGCAGACCCGCAAGCGGATCCAGAAGGCATTCGGCGAACTGGACCGCAGGGGCTTCTGCATCGGCATCGGCGCGTATCACGCACTGGCGAACTCCACCGGCGTGCCCTACCGGGAGCCGGCGACCGGCAAGGTGATGGCGTTCTACTGCTCCGGCCTCGCCTCCGCCCTGTCGCAGCAGGACCTGGAGGAGGTCTGGGGCCCGCGCCTGCTGGCGCTGGCGCAGTCCCTGCGCGGCGGCTGAGGGCGCGCTGCGGTACGATCCGGTTCTCCGGTCGTCGAAGGCCAACCGCCGACCCTCACCTCATGCGTCATGCGCGCAGTTGTTGCGCGCACCCATCGTGCCGTGCCTCGATGGGACCCGGCCCTTCATTGAGCCTGGCCGCACCATGGACCGCCGCAACACGTGCGGCGGTGACGAGATGGGGGGCGTCGAGTACGCGACCGCCGTCCCTATTCCGCCGCCTCTGCCGCGCCGGCCAGGCCCATCTCCCGCATCAGCGTCTTGTCCTGGTCGTAGGCGACCCCGTCGGGCAGCAGCGCCGAACCGGAGCGCACGGCATAGACATCGCCGCTGCGCATCGCCGGCACCGCCTCCCCCGCCCCATGGCAGGCGAGGCTGTCCAGCAGCAGGCGCCGGATCGCGATGATCGCCTGGTCGCTGGTCGCCAGATGCTCGCGGCTGCGGTCGGTGATCGGGCCCATGCTCTCCGTCATCGCCGCATCCTGGGCACGAGTGCCCTGGATGCCGGTGAAGGAATGCGTCTTCTGCACCGCGCGGTCGATCAGGTAGTCGTTCTCCGCCCGCGCTGCCAGCCGCTTGGACCCCGGTTCCACGATCGGATGGGCGAAATGCCCGGCGGCCCAGGCGTCGCGCTCCGCCTGCGTGATGTCGCGGTGCGGCGCGTAGGTAACGGTGACGACCCAGCTGTTCTCGTCATCCAGCGGCACCCAGCAGCGCCAGGAATTGCAGCCGCCGATTTCGGGCGCGACCATGCTGTAGAACGGCAATGCGAAATGCGTCACCCGCCAGTACAGCTCGTTTTCCGCAGTGCGGCGGCTGGCGGCGCAGACCAGGCCATGCGGCGCCGGGTCGATCTTCCAGGTCGGTGCGGTGTCGTTGCGGAAATATTCGCCGACGATGGAGGTCTTCGCGACCTCCATGTCGAGGCGGCGGTGCAGGAAGCTGACATGGGCGGAATCGAATTCGCCCTCCATGCCCTGCAGCCAGTTCGCGTTCAGCACGAACTGCGAGAAGTAGCATTGCTCCGGCGGCAGGCCGAGCCAGTCGAAGGCGGGCGGCGCCGGCCGCTCGGCCGCCGGCCCCATCCAGGCCCAGAGCAGGCCGCCGGCCTCATGCACCGGATAGGCGGTCAGCCGCACCTTGCGCGCCAGATTGCTGTCGGCGGGTTCCGACGGCACCTCCAGACACCTGCCCTCCACGTCGAACTTCCAGCCGTGATAGACGCAGCGGATACCGCATTCCTCGTTGCGGCCGAAGAACAGGCTGGCACGGCGGTGCGGGCAGAATTCGTCGATCAGGCCGACCCGGCCGTCGGTGTCGCGGAACGCCAGCAGCCGTTCGCCCAGCAGGCTGACCCGCTGCGGCGCGCCGTCGGGCTCCAGCTCCGTGCCCGCCAGGAACGGCACCCAGAAGCGGCGCATGAAATCGCCCATCGCCGTTCCGGGTCCGACCCGTGTCAGGCGCTCGTTCTGTTCCGCCTTCAGCATTGCCGTTCCTCCCGGGATCCGTTGGGCCGTGCCTTTGCGGCGTGCCGGCCGTTACCGGTGAAGCTATGCGGCGAGGCCCTGCATAGTCAATAATGGGACAGAATTTCATTTTTCAGATTGCCTGCAACAGGAGAGAGACATGGCCTTCGATGAACAGCGCCTGCGCAAGATGACCCGGCCGCACGGCCTGCCCTATCGCATCACCAAGATCGGCCATGTGGTGCTGAACGTCAGCGACCTGGAGCGGTCGGTGCGGTTCTATACCGAGACCCTGGGCTTCCAGGTCTCCGACATCTATCCGACAGACATGGTGCCGGGCGGTATGGTGTTCATGCGCTGCAACACCGACCATCACGGTGTCGCGCTGGTCGGCGGCCTGGACGGCCCCGCGGATGCGCGCGAACTGCACCACATGGCATTCGAGGTCGGCACCCTGGACGAGGTGCTGCAGGCGCGTGCCCACCTGGAGGCCAGCGGCATCACCATCGACTTCCATGGCCGCCGCCGGGCGGGTTGCCAGATCGCGGTCGAGTTCCGCGACCCCGACGGCCACCGGCTGGAGATCTACTGGGGCCTGGACACGGTCGGCAATGACGGCACGGTGCGCCCCGCCGCGGAATGGAAATGGGCGCACAGCCTGGAAGAGGCGGTCGACGACCCGGTCCGCGGCCAGGACACCACCTTGATGAATCCGGGCCTGTTGCGCCGCTGAGACCGGCATGCGGCAGGCCAGTCGGGTTAATTCCAAAAAAGAAACTGAATTTCAATTTCCTTGCCGGCCTGTGGCTGCCAACCTATCCTGTTATCAAAGAGAAAGGCCGCGGCACGGACCGCAGGCCGGAGCTGGAGGAGACGTCGCATGCTCAAGCACGACGACAACGAACTGCTGGCCCGCGTCGGGCCGGGAACGCCGATGGGCGAGCTGTTCCGCCGGCTCTGGCTGCCGGCGCTGATGCCCTCGGAACTGCCGGAACCCGATTGCGCGCCGGTGCGGCTGCGGATCCTGGGCGAGGATCTGGTGGCGTTCCGCGACACCGAGGGCCGTATCGGCATCCTGCAGGAGTTCTGCCCGCATCGCCGCGCCAGCCTGTTCTTCGGCCGCAACGAGGAATGCGGCCTGCGCTGCGTCTATCACGGCTGGAAGTTCGACGTGGAGGGCCGCTGCACCGACATGCCGTCGGAGCCGCCGGAGACCGACTTCAAGCACAAGGTGCGGATGACCGCCTATCCGTCTCTGGAATGGGGCGGCCTGATCTGGATCTACATGGGCCCGCCGGAGCGCAAGCCGTCGCCGCCGGAATACGAATGGGCGCTGCTGCCCGCAGCGCAGCGCTGGCAGCGCAAGTGGATCTACGAGGCGAACTATTTCCAGGGCATGGAGGGGGAGATCGACACCTGCCACACCTCCTTCCTGCATGCCTACAAGGACAAGTCCTCCCTGGTCGCCAACCTGGCCAAGGCGCATGACGCCTGGCAGGCCGACAAGGCGCCGCAGCTCACCGTTCGCCGCGCCCCCTACGGGCTCTACTACGGCTCCCGCCGGAACCTGGGCGACGGCCAGTACAACTGGCGCATCACCCAGTGGCTGCTGCCGACCTTCAGCCTGATCCCGCAGCCCGGCTATCCAGTGTCATGCCGCGGCTATGTGCCGATCGACGACCACCGCACCATGGTCTTCAACACCAGCTACAACCGCGAGGCACCGATGCCGGCGGAGGATATCGAGAAGCTGGAGACCGGCATGACGGCGGCGCCGGAACTGATCCCCGGCACCTTCCTGCCGGTGACCAACATGGCGAACGACTACATGATCGACCGGGAGGTGCAGCGCACGGTCAGTTCCACGGGGATCCCCGGTGTGAACAACCAGGACCGCGCGCTGGTGGAGACCATGGGCCCGATCGTCGACCGGTCGAAGGAGCATCTGGGCACCTCTGACGCCGCGGTCATCCTGGCGCGGCGGATCATGCTGGAACATGCCAAGGCGCTGGCCGCGGGCGAGGAACCGCTGCCGACCGACGGCAGCATCTACCGGGTGCGCTCGCTGGATGTGACCACGGCGATCCCCGACCTCGATACCCTGGTCGCCACGCACGGGGCGGAACTGGAGGTGGCGGCGGCCTGACCCGTGGGCACGGGCCACGCTTTTTCCGCCCGGCAACCGCGGCGACAGTTGCGGCCCCCCGCCCTACAATGAGAAATTGGTCATGCCAGTTTTCCGGACCGCTTCCGGATTGCATACCGGGGAATCCGGCAGCGGCGCCGAAGCGGCGGGGCAATGAGACAAGGCCGACAAAGGCCGGTTGAACGGATCGCGCAGGCGGTGCCGCGCGGGGAGGAGGCAGCCAAGACGATGACCCCAGGACGATTCTCTCCGGGCAAGCTGTTCGTCATCGCCGCGCGGGCGCTGATGGTCGTCGCCGCCCTGGCGACGATGGCCATGATGTTCCACGTCACGGCCGACATCATCTGGAAGTACCTTTTCATCGCGCCGATCCGCGGCACCCTGGAGATCGTCGCCGGCTGGTACATGGTCGCGGTGGTGTTCTGTTCCATCGCCTATGTCGAGGTGAAGCAGGGCCATATCGTCGTCGACCTGTTCACCCGCGGCCTGCGGCCCGGCCGGCTGAACGCCCTGCGGACCTTCAACTACGCGCTCTCCGCGGTCTATGTCGCGGTGCTGGCCTGGCTCGCCCTCGAAGAAGCGCTGCGCCGCACCGCGCAGAACGAGGTCTGGGAGACGGTCAACGGCTATCTGTCGATCTGGCCGTCGCGCTGGCTGGTGGTGGCCGGCTTCGCGGTCCTGCTCTGCCTGTTCGCGGTCCGCAGCGTCCAGGCGCTGCGTGCCGCCCGCGACCCGGAACGGGTCGCCTTCGTCGGCCCGGAGGACGCACATTGAGTTCCCTTCAGATCGGCCTTCTTGGCGTCGTCGCGATCCTCATCCTGATCGGCATGCGTGTGCCGATCGGCGTCGCCCTCGGCGTCGGCTCCTTCGCCGGCATCTGGGCGATCCGGGGCTTTGATCCGGCGCTGGGCACCCTGCGCAGCCTGCCGTTCGAGTTCGTGGCCCACTGGTCGCTGTCCGCGATCCCGATGTTCCTGCTGATGAGCGCAGTGGCAAGCCAGTCCGGCATCGCCAAGTCGCTGTACCGGGCGGCGCGGCTGTGGCTGAACTTCATGCCGGGCAGCCTGGCGGTGTCCACCACCTTCGCCAGTGCCGGCATGGCGGCGGCCTCCGGCTCGTCGATGGCGACCGCGGCGGCGATGGGCAAGCTGGCGATCCCGGAAATGCTGCGCTTCAAGTACGACAAGGGCCTGGCGGCCGGCGTCGTGGCCAGCGCCGGCACCCTGGGCTCCCTGATCCCGCCGTCGATCCTGATCGTCCTCTACGCGATTTTCGCCGAGGTCTCGATCAGCCAGATGCTGATCGCCGGCGTGCTGCCGGGCATCCTGACGGCGGCAGTCTACGTGATCATGATCATCATGCGCTGCTCGATCACGCCCAGCCTGGCGCCGAAGATCGAGGAGCATCACGACCCGGGCGAGAAGTGGCGGGCGCTGGGCGAGGTCTGGCCGCTGCCGGTGCTGATCCTGATCGTGATCGGCGGCATCTATTCCGGCATCGCCACCGCGACCGAGGCCGGCGCGTTCGGCGCGGCGGCAGCCTTCCTGATCGCCATCTTCCAGCGCCGCATGAACTGGCAGGTGGCGCGGGATTCGGTGGTGGAGGCCTGCGTCTCCACCGGCCTGGTGTTCTTCACCGCGATCGGCGCGATCCTGCTGACCCGCTTCATGGCCTTCGCCGGCGTGCCCTTCTACATGGCGGACCTGGCGGAGCCCTTCTCCGACCAGTTCATCGTCCTGATCATCGGCGCGTCCATCGTCTTCATCATCCTGGGCATGTTTCTGGACCCGCTGGGCGTGCTGCTGCTCAGCCTGCCGATCATGCTGCCGCTGTTCGAAGGCGTCGGCGCCGACATGATCTGGTTCGGCATCATCGTGATCAAGTTCCTGGAGATCGGCCTGGTGACCCCACCGGTCGGCTTCAACGTCTATGTCATCAAATCCGTCGTGGGCGATCAGATACCCCTGGAGACGATCTTCAAGGGGGTGGGCTGGTTCATCGTCTGCGAACTGATCGTGGTGGCGCTGCTCGTTCTGTTCCCCGACATCGTGCTTTATCTGCCGAGCTTGATGCAGTGAGGGCGGCCCGTTCGGTCCGTACCCGGGGCGTAACCATGGCAGCAGGGAGAGGATTTGGGATGCAGCTGAAGCGAATGACCCAACTGGGCCTGGCCGCGGGCATGGCCGCCGGCCTGGTCGCGGCGGCCGGCCTGACGCCGGCCCTGGCGAAGGAGTTCACCTACTCCACCTTCATCAGCCCGAAATCGACGAACAACACCGAAGGCGTCGAGCCGATGTTCGAGCGGGTGAAGGCGGCCACCAACGGCGAGATGGACTGGAAGCTCTATCCGGCCGGCCAGATCCTCGCCGCCCGCTCCACCCTGCCGGGCGTGCGCGACGGCGTGGCCGATGCCGGCTTCGTGGTCGCGGCCTACCATCCGTCGGAACTGAAGAACACGCTGGTGCTGGCCAACATGATCAACTCCGGCTCCAACGCGATCGCGGTCGCCGGCGCCGTGAACGAGGCGATCATGCTGGGCTGCAAGGAATGCCAGGACGATTTCCGGGCGCAGAACAGCCTGTACCTGGGCGGCCATGTCACCACGTCCTATTACCCGATGTGTGCCAAGAAGTTCGACGGGCTGGAAGGCTTCAAGGGCCTGAAGATCAAGGCCACCGGCGCGTTCAGCGGCATCCTGCAGGAGCTGGGCGCGGTGCCGGTGAACATCCCCACCGACGAGATGGCGGAGGCGATGGAGCGCGGCCAGATCGACTGCGTGCTCGGCTCGCTCGCCTGGATGGAGAACTACAGCCTGAAGGACGTCACCAACTACGTGCTGGAGGCGCCGTTCGGCTCCACCCGCGGCCTGGGCCTGATGACCGTCAACAAGGATGTCTGGGAGGGCCTGCCCGCCGACCAGCGCAAGGCACTGCTGGACAATATGGGCGGCATGATCTCTGGCGCCGTGCACGGCTATCTGGAGCAGGATGCCGAGGCGAAGAAGAACGCCCTGGCGAAGGGCGTGGTCTTCGAGCAGCCCAGCGCGGCCTTCTCCGCGGCCCTGGAGCCGAGCCCGAAGTTCAAGCAGGAAAACCTGGACAAGGCCGCCAGCCTTGGCGTGAAGGACCCGCAGAAGATCGCCGACAGCTTCAACGCGATCCTGCCGAAGTGGCAGAAGATCGCCGAGGAGGTGGGCATGGACAAGGACGCCTATGCCAAGGCGCTGCAGCGGGAAATCTACGACAAGGTGGACTACTGATCCGCCACAGCTGAACCGGCGCCTGGGCGGCAACGGCACCGCCCGGGCGACCGGCCCACGACGATAAGTACAAGCCGATAATCATAAACCGGAGGTACGCCGATGACCTGCATGCGACTGTTCGCGACCGGGCTGGCTGCGGGGCTTGTCCTCGCTGCCACCGCCCCCGCCGCCGTCCAGGCCGAGGATTACGACTTCTCGTCCTGGTCCGGCCTGCGCTCGACCAACCACACCCTCGCCCTGCAGCCCTTCTTCGACGAGTTGAAGGAGAAGTCGAACGGCGAGATCAACTGGATCCTCTATCCGGGCGGTCAGCTGATGGGGGCGCGCGAGACCCTGGGCGGCGTGCGCGACGGGGTGGCCGATGCCGGCTTCATCGCGGTGAACTTCCACCCCTCGGAGCTGAAGCACAACAACGTGCTGGCCAACATGGTCTTCGACGGCAGCGACCCGGTCGCGGTCGGTGGCGCGATCAACGAGACGATCATGCTGGACTGCCCCAGCTGCGATAAGGACTGGGTGGCCAACAACCTGATCTATCTGGGCGGCCATACCACCACCGGCTATGTGCTGATGTGCGCCGAGCCGTTCGACGGCCTGGAAGGCATCAAGGGCAAGAAGGTCCGCGCCACCGGCGCCTTCAGCGGCATCCTCACCAACATGGAGGCGGTGCCGGTGAACATCCCGCCCAGCGAGATGGCCGAGGGGCTGGAGCGCGGCCAGATCGACTGCGTACTGGGCCCGATCGCCTGGCTGGAGCAGTACAGCGTGATGGACCAGATCAAGTATGTCCTGGACGTGCCGTTCGGCACCACCCGGGCGCTGGGCCTGTTCACCATGAACCTGGACAGCTGGAACGACATGTCGCCGGAACATAAGGCCCTGATGATCGAGGGCATGCCCGGCATGGTCGCCCGTGCCATCGGCGGCTACATCTCCGAAGACGAGCGCGCCCGCGCCAACGGTGAGAAGAAGGGCATCACCTTCGCGAAGCCCGATGACGCCTTCCTGGCGAAGCTGGCCGACACCGACCCGCTGACGAAGGAGAACATCGCGACGGCGAAGTCGCTCGGCGTCGATGACGCCCAGGAGATCGCCGCCTCGTTCCGCGAGAACCTCGCCAAGTGGCAGAAGATCGCCGAACAGAACGGCCACGACATCGACAAGTTCGAGGCCGCGCTGAAGGCGGAGATCTACGACAAGATGCAGTTCTGAGCAGGCCGCGCGGCCGGCAAGGCAGGGGCGCGCCCGGAGGACCGGGCGCGCCCTTTTTCTTCGGATCCCCGCCGCATCTCCACCCTCTCCGTCCTCCTCGGTCTCGAGCCTACGGGATTCACATATCTTTTCTCTTCGACGTGCCTCCCTGTTGCCGTCGCCCTCGGGCTTGACCGAGGGGCATGACGGGACAGGGACGCCGCGCAGCTTCACCGCCTTGCCACGTTCCTCGGGTCAGGCCCGAGGATGACGGCAAAAGGGTAGAACCGCAGGGCTGCTCTGGCTCCGCTGACGAGATGTGTGAATGCCGTAGGGTCGAGCCCGAGGATGACGGCACCGGGGTGCCGGCCGCACCACCTCAATCGAAAGCCATGCCCATGCCCTTCGCCACTTCCTCCGACGGCATCCGCATCGCCTGGCGCAGCGACAGCGCCGTGCCCCCCGGACGGGCGCCGGCGGCGACGATCCTTCTGCAGCACGGCCTGGGCCTGGAGATGCATGCCTGGGACGGCTGGATGGCGCCGCTGCTGGCCGCCGGCTTCCGCGTGCTGCGTGCCGACCTGCGCGGCCATGGCCACTCCGACCGGCCGGCGGAGGGCAGCCTATGGTCGACCCGGCAGCTTTGCGACGACCTGGACACGGTGCTGGACGATGCCGGGGTCGGGCGCTGCCACATCGTCGGGGAATCCTGGGGCGGGACCGCCGCACTCGCCTTCGCCGCGGCCCGGCCGGCCCGGACCGCCTGCCTGGCGGTGATGTCCACCACCTATGACGGTACCGCGATCCCGACGATCCGCGGCTTCGCGCCCCTGGTCCGCGACCGGGGAATTGAAGCCTGGTCGCGGATGATGCTGGAGGCCCGCTTCACTGCCGAAATCGACCCGGCGGTACTGGACTGGGTGGACCGGGTGCAGGGCGCCTGCACCCCGCATGTGATCGCCGACATGTCCGACTATGTGGCGGCGGAGAGCATCGAGCCCGTGCTGGCGGCCGTGCGGGCGCCGGTCCTGATCCTGGCGCCGCAGGGCAGCCCCTTCGTGCAGGCCGATACGGCGGCTTCCCTCGCCAGCCGGCTGGCGGATGCCGAGCTGCACCGCTATCCGGGCCACCGTCACGGACTGGTCCTCACTGGGGCGGAGATCGGCGCAACGGAGCTGGTGGCCTTCCTGCAGCGGCGGGGATGAGGACGAGCGCCACCGCCGCGACTTGACCTCGGATGCTGCGGCCGCACCTTGATCCATGCCGGATCGGGGGGACGACAGGTCCCGGCCGGCGTTCCGCACGCCACGGACACAGGGCTTCCGGGAATGAAACCGAAGATCGTCGCCTCGCTCGTCGTGCTGTCCGCCCTTCTGTCGACGGCCGCGCCGGCGCTCGCGCCAGCGGAGACGCAAGGCCAGATGCAAGTCGTCGACGGCTTCGCGATCGACCGCACCGAAGTCACCGTCGGTCAGTTCCGCCAGTTCGCCCGCGCGGCCGGCATTGTCACGAAGGCCGAGCGCGAAGGCGGCGGCCTGGTCTTCGCCGCAGGCTGGCAGCAGCGGGATGGCTGGACCTGGCAGGCGCCCTACGGCACAGCCGCGACGGACGGCGAACCGGCCGTCCATGTCACCTTCGACGAGGCCCAGGCCTATTGCGGCTGGGCCGGCAAGCGCCTGCCGACCGAGGCGGAATGGCGCCTGGCCGCCTATACCGAGTTCCGTGCCGCACCGCCGCCGCCTTTCGCCACAGGCCGAAGCTACCCCTACCCCACCGGCGACAGCCCCGAGGGCGCCAACTGCCTCGACGGGTGCGGGAGGGTGCCGGTGACCGACCGTTCCGCGGTCCTGAAGCGGGGACGCGGCCACGCGACGGCGGGCACGACCCGCGCCGGGGTCAACGGCCTGTACGACATGGGCGCCAATGCCTGGGAATGGGTCGATATCGACGGCGAGGACCCCAAGGGCACCCTCGGCGGTTCCTGGTGGTACGGTGCTGCCCAGATGCACGCCGGTCACGAGGCGACGAAGCCGCGCGACATGGCGGTGGTCTATATCGGCTTCCGCTGCGTGAAGGACCTGCCCTGACGCGGCTTCGGCCGGTTGCCGACCGCCTTCGGGCATGCGCGCGGCCCGGCCGGGATCACCGCTGCAGTGCGAGGCTGAACAGCGACAGGAAGGCCTCGGCAGCAGGGATATCGCCTTCGGCATCGACCTTTCCGGCGGTGACCAGCACCGGCAGGGGCGTAGCGCCATAGACCGCCGCGGCGACGGCATTCGCCCGACCCCGAACGATGAAAGGGCTGTCGGGCCTGTCGACCGGACGGGTGCGCAACTTCCCCCCCGCCAGGCGCATTTCGAATGCCTCGCCGCCGAAGTCGAAGCCGGCCAGTGCATGCCGCCGTCCTGCCAGGCGGCGATCCAGGCAGACACCCATGGAGATCATCAGCGCGGACGGGCTGATGAAACGTTGCGGATCATGACCCGGCACGGTCAGCGCCCAGCGGCAGAGCGCCTCGAGCACCGGAAGCAGGCCGCGCCCGCTCTCTGTCAGCGTGTAGATGCCGAGCCGTTCGTCATGCGCGATCACGCCTGCCTGCGCGAGCTGCGCCAGACGACCGGTCAGCACGCTCGCCGTGATGCCCGGCAGGCCGGCCCGGATCATCTGGAAGCGCTTGGGCGCGAACATCAGTTCGCGCACGACGAGCAGCGCCCAGCGGTCCCCGACCAGGTTCAGCGCATGGGCGGCCAGGCAGCCCTCATCGTAGCGGATGCGCGGTTCCTTCGCCTGTTCAGTCATATTTTCATTCTATCAGTTGTTTTTTTATACTAACTCTGACAGCCTCCCTCCGAAAGCGGAAAGTCGCCGCATGGCAAACCAGCAGGGAAACAGCGACGTGACATATTTCTCAGGTGCGGTGGCGCCCGTGCCGACAGCGAGGAAAGACGCCTATGCCGACCATGTCGCGGCGGCCTGGCGGCTGTTCAGGGGCTACGGCGCGGTACGCATGGTCGAGACCTGGGGGGTGGATCTGCCCAGGGGCAAGGTCACCGACTTCCATGGCGCGGTGAATGCCGGGCCGGACGAGACGGTCGCGTTCTCCTGGATCGAATGGCCCGACAGGGCCACGGCGGATGCCGCCTGGCAGAAGATGCGGCAGGATCCCGCGGCGAAGGATCTGCCGGAGATGCCGTTCGACGGCAGCCGCATGATCTTCGGCGGCTTCGCCCCGGTCTGCGAGGCCGGGACACGCGATCCGGCGGGCTACTACCAGGGCTTCCTGCTGGCCGTGCCCGAGGCGAACCGGGCGTCCTACGCCAGGATGGCCGCCGAGGCCTGGCAGATCTTCGACAAGAACGGCGCCATCGGCATGGTCGAGGGCTGGGGCGAGGATGTGCCCCGCGGCAAGGTCACGGACTTCTACCGCGCCACCAAGGCGGAAGCGGGCGAGGTGCCGATGTTCAGCTGGGTGGCCTGGCCCGACCGGACCACCTGCGATGCCGCCGCCAAGGCGATGGAGGCGGAAATGGGCGGGATGGAGATGCCCGAAATGCCCTTCGACGGGATGCGGATGATGTGGGCGGGCTTCGAGCCGCTGTTCGATTCCGCGACCGCAGGCTGATGGAAGAAGGTGCAATGGCCGTTGCGAAGAACACGATCTGCCTCTGGTACGACAGCGAGGCGGAGGCCGCGGCGCGCTTCTATGCCGCGACCTTTCCCGACAGCGCGGTGACGGGCGTTCACCTCGCGCCCGGCGACTATCCCGCCGGGAAGGCCGGCGACGTATTGACGGTCGCGTTCACCGTGCTGGGCATCCCCTGCCTCGGCCTGAACGGCGGCAAGGCCTTCACCCACAGCGAGGCGTTTTCCTTCCAGGTATCGACCGAGGACCAGGCGGAGACCGACCGCTACTGGAACGCGATCGTCGGCAATGGCGGCCAGGAAAGCGCCTGCGGCTGGTGCCGGGACCGCTGGGGGATCTCCTGGCAGATCACCCCGCGGGTGCTGATGGAAGCCCTCGCCGCCGGCGGCGGCGAGGCAAGCCGGGCGTTCGCGGCGATGATGGAGATGGGAAAAATCGACGTCGCCGCCATCGAGCGCGCGCGACGGGGATAGCCTGCTCCCTGCCGGCCGAGAGGGCATGCGTCGTTCCCGGGCCCGACCCTACGTCATTCACCCATCTTCTCGACGCGCCCTCCCTGTTACCGTCTCCCTCGGGCTCGACCCTACGGGATTCACATATCTCTTCTCTTCGACACGCCTCCCTGCTGCCGTCGCCCTCGGGCTTGACCCGAGGGGCCTGACGGGACAGGGAGGCCGCGCAGCTTCGCCGCCTTGCCACGATCCTCGGCTCGGGGGCCGAGGATGACGGCAAAAAGGGAGGACCGCAGGGCTGATTTGGCTCCCTGACGAGATGTGTGAATGCCGTAGGGCTCGACCCGAGGGCCGCGACGGAACAGAGACGCCGCGCAGCTTCGCCGTCCTGCCACGATCCTCGGCCAATGGCGCGGAACTCTGGGCCCGAGGACGACGGCGAAAGGTCAGGACCGGGAATTCCGGGGACGCAATACTCGACTTGCGGCGGACCTACCGCGCCTCCATGTCCTTCGGCTGGTCGCTCTCCTCGTCCCACTCGCCGCGCTCCTTCAGGCATTCGCGCAGCACCTGCAACGCCTGTACGCAGGACGGCGCGCCGCCATAGGTGACCATCTGAAACATCACCTCGGCGATCTCGCGCACGGATGCGCCGCGGTTGCGGGCGCCGTGGACATGCAGCCGCAGCTCGTCGCGGGCGCGCATCACGGTCAGCGCGGCGACGGTGCAGAGCTGGCGCTCGCGCTGGGTCAGCACCTCGCGCTGGTAGAGCCCGCCGACGAAGAACTTCGAGAAGGTCAGCGCCAGGTCGCCGTCGAACTGCTTCCACAGGTGGAAGGCGGTCTCCTCCGGCGGCACCGGAGCGTAGAGGCCCTGGCGGCTCTTCGTCAGGTCCGCATTGTCCTCGCTCATGCGATCTCCTCCCGGTCGTTCTGGGCTTCGGGTTCCTGGTCCGCGCCCTGGCCGATGCGGGCATAGGCTTCGCGGTAGTAAAAGGTTGCGGCGTTCATATGCTGCGCCATCAGCGCGGCCGCCCCCGCATCGTCCTGCGCGGCGATCGCCGCGACCAGGCGCTCATGCATGGCATGGCTGGCGCGGCAGCGCTCAAGGTCGCGGAAGTACAGCGCCCGGCGGCCGTGCAGCGCCGGCAGGAAGCCGTTCATCAGGCGCAGCAGCACCCGGTTGCCGGTCGCCGCGGCGATCGCCAGGTGGAAGCGCTGGTCCTGGTCGAGGATCGTCTCGCCACGGGCCAGCCGGGCCGCGCTCTCCCCCACCAGGCCGCGCAGCACGGCCAGGTCGGCCTCCGTCCGCCGGCGGCAGGCCAGCACCACCGCCTGCTGCTCCAGCAGCATGCGCAGCTCCACCGACTGGGCGACCTCCGCCTCGCTGAGCGGCAGGCTGAGTTCCGACAGCAGGGACAGCGCCTCAATGCTGGCATCCTGGTCGCGGTGGCGGAGATAGTTGCCGGAATTGGAGCGGCACTCGACGATCCGCAGGGCCTCCAGGATCGCCATTGCCTCGCGCAGGGCGGGCCGGCTGACCTCCAGCTGCTCCGCCAGCTTGCGCTCCGCCGGCAGGCGCGCGCCGGCCGGCAGCTTCTCCCGCTCGATCAGGCCGAAGATGCGGGCGATGACGTCATGGGCACGGGACTCGCCGCGCGGGGACATGGCCAGCGGCTCCGGGCTAGAGGATGATCGACAGCTTGCCCTGCGGACGCAGGGCATCGATATCCAGGACGGCGCGCTTGCGCCGGATGCGGTAGGTGTCGCCCGGCGCCGCGCCCTCGCCCGCATGCCGCACCAGTTCGTAGACCGCGTGGCCCGGATAGACGTCGACGATGCCGCGCTTGGCGCGATAGACGACATAGGCGCAGGCGATCTTCAGGACATGGCCGTCGTCGCCCTCGATCCGGACATTGCTGACCAGGTGGCGGGTGCGCGAGGGCGGGAATTCCGCATGCGCGGTCTTCTTTAGCAGGCGTTTCGCGCGCTGCTCGATCCGGAAGCGGTCGTCATGCACCAGGAACAGGTTGGTGCGCGGGTCCGCATCCTCCGGCAGGTCGGTGGAGGGCACCTCGTACTCGGCATCCTCGGTGAACAGCGCCGCCCACTCCATCAGCTGCCAGGAATCCAGCAGCTGCGCCTCGTGATAGAGGAAATCCTCCACCTCCGCGCGGACGGCCGCACGGCTGACTGCTACGGCTTCTGCCATCGGACCTTCCCCTAACCCGCTTCCCGGAAGGCGATGCGCTCTTCCGCCGCCATCATGTCGCGCCATTGCCGCCAGAAGGTGCGCATCTGCAACTCGTCCTGCTTGGCGGCATATTCGGCCTCCCGGAACATGCCCTTCGACAGGTCGTTCCAAGGGGCACCGATGCTGGCCTGGTAGCCCTGCTGGCAGAGCTCCAGCATCTCCACATCGTCCGGCGTGGCAAAGCCGCCGGGGCCCAGGAATTCGAGGAAGTTGCGCAGGCGGCGGTCCTTCACCGCCTCCGGCTCGCCCTTCGGCGCCATCGCCCAGGCGCGCACCTCGAAATAGTCGGGTGCCACCGGATAGAAGGTGCGCACGGTCACCGCCATGATGTTCAGCACGGCGAGGTTGGGGAAGATCAGCAGGTTGTAGTCGCGCTCGGCGACCATCTCCGCCTTTTCCGGCCCCAGCCGCTCGACCAGCTCGACGCGGATGCGATCGATATCGGCCTGCGCCTCTTCGCCCCAGCCGGGCACCCAGCGCGCCACCGGCCGGCCCCAGGGGATCGCGCCCTGGCTCTCCGAAACCGCATGGCCGTTGCCCAGGTCCAGCACCTGGCCGAACGCCTTGTTATAGGAGAACTTCCGGTTCTTGTAGGCGTCGCCGTCGCGGTCCGACAGATAGTCGAAATAGGAGGCATGGGCGGTCGGCGCGTGATAGCCGTCGGCACTGTTCTCCAGCAAGAGCTTCCAGTTCGCCCGCGCGGAATATTCCTGCGTGCCGCCGACGATCTCCATCCCGGCCGCGCCCTGCAGGGCGATCAGCTCCAGGTAGAACTTCGCCCCGCCCAGATAGACGTCCAGCGGCTCCGCCGCCGCATCGTAGTTGATGAAGACGAAGCCGTGGCAGACCTCCAGCCGCGGCACTTCCGGCAGGTCGTAGGCGCCGTCGGCGTTGAAGCCGTCGGGGTAGGCCTCCTTGCCCGGCTGGCCGATCAGCCGGCCCGCGTTGGAGAAGGTCCAGCCGTGATAGGCGCACTGGAAGCTCTTCGCCTTCCCCGCCCGCTCCCGGCAGACCAGGGCGCCGCGATGCGGGCAGACGTTAAAGAAGGCGCGGATCCGCCCCTCGCCGTCGCGCACGAAGATCAGCGGCCGGTGGTTGATGGTCCGCGCGACGAAGCTGCCCGGCCCCGCCAGCTCGCTCTCATGGCCGAGATAGAGCCAGCAGCGGTCGAAGATCCGCTGCCGCTCGATCTCCAGGACCGCCGGGTCGGTCAGGGCGCTGCGATGGACGCGGAAGCGGTTGCGCGCGTGGTCCTCGTCGACAAGGCCGCGCAGGTCGGCGCTGCTGAACCGGTGCGCGCCCCCAGGATGCGTTTCCATGGCCAAGGTTCGTCCTTCGCTCGGTCCGGTGCCGCAGGTCGGCCCGGAAATTGGTCTGACCAATATTCGGCGGTTGCCGGAACCCTGTCAAGCCGGGGCTGCCCTTCTCGAATGCGCCCACGATCCGCAGCGGCCGGATCAGGTTTCCGCTGCTTGCACCGGTTCGTCCTCGCCCGACTGGGCGGCATAGATCGAGGTATAGCCGCCGGACCAGTCCGGCGGGATCTGGCATGGCCGCGGATCATGAGCCGCCCACTTCACCGGCGCGCCACGCACAAGGCGATAGGCGTGGGAGGATGGATCGGGGTGCGGCGTGTAGGGCTTGGCGTCGGCCGAGGTGAAGCAGTTCAGAAGCAGTGGCCGCGGCAGATGCGACCTGCTCGACGGCGAATAGTGCAGGGTGCGGGCATTGTGGATCGTGATCGACCCGGCCCGACCGGTCAGATAGGCCACATCGCTCATGTCGATGGACGCCGCATCCTCGTCGCTCAGCATGCCGGTCCAGTTGCCGTCCCTGTCGTACTGGTCGAACAGGGGCCGGTCGTGGGACCCGGGTTTGACCGCCAGGGGGCCGTTCTCCATGTCGGTATCGGCGAGATAGCAGCCGATCGTCAGCACGTTGTAGTTGGTGTGCGGGAAGAACTGGATGTCCTGATGCCACCGCACCCTGTCGCTCTCGTCAAACCATTTGAAGTTGAGTTTCGAATGATGGAAGACGACGTTCGGACCGACCAGGTCGGCGGCGACGTCCGCCATCAGGCCGCAAGCGAAACGCCAGTAGACCTCATCCTGCTCGTCCGGGCGCTTCAGCCGCCGCAGCACCGGTCGCGCGGCGCTATGGCCGGGCCCGATATCGAATACCCTGCCGGAGCGCGTCTCGCCGCGGCTCGCCTCGACGAACCGTTCGGTCACGGCGATCAGCCCGGACAGGATGTCCTGCGGCACCAGGTCCTCGACCCCGACATAGCCGCGGTCGAAATATTGCTCCCGCTGCGCCTGTGTCAGGACGCGCGCCGGCTGGGATAGAATCTCCTCCGGGGTCATGGCCAGTGCTCCCTCCCTGCCGCCGGCTTTTGCACCAGTATCCGTGCCGGCAGCGGTGCCGGCAATGCCGGGTCCGAGCGGCGACCGCCTCGACAGGAATGGCTGATCGGTCGCGGGGGGAAGCCGGACCGGCTACCCGGCGAGCTTGAACGACACCCGGCGCTCGGCGGCGAGCATGTCGTACCATTGCCGCCAGAAGGTGCGCATCTGCAGCTCGTCCTGCTTGGCGGCATGTTCGTCCTCGTGGGACATGCCGCGCGACAGGTCGTTCCAGGGCGCGCCGATCTGGCAGCGATAGCCCTGCTGGCAGAGTTCCAGCATCTCCACATCGTCCGGGGTGGCGAAGCCGCCGGGGCCGAGGAATTCCAGGAAGTTGCGCAGGCGGCGGTCCTTCAGGGCCTCCGCCTCCTCCCGTGGCGCCAGGGTCCAGGCGCGCACCTCGAAATAGTCCGGGGTCACCGGATAGAAGGTGCGCACCGTCACCGCCATGATGTTCAGCACGGCGAGGTTGGGGAAGATCAGCATGTTGTAGTCGCGCTCGGCGACCATCTCCGCCTTCTCCGGACCCAGCCGCTCCTCCAGCTCGCGCCGGATCGCGGCGATTTCCGCCTGTGCCTCCTCGCCCCAGCCGGGCACCCAGCGCGCCACCGGCCGGCCCCAGGGGATCGCGCCCTGGCTTTCGGCGACCGTATGGCCGTTGCCCAGCCGCAGCACCTGGCCGAAGGACTTGTTGAAGGGATTGCCCTTCGCCGCCTGATGGCCGCCGTCGCGTTCCTTCAGATAGTCGAAATAGGAGGCATGGGCGGTCGCCGCGTGATAGCCGTCGGCGCTGTTCTCCAGCAGCAGCTTCCAGTTCGCCCGGGCCGAATATTCCTGCGTGCCGCCGACCACCTCCATGCCCAGCGCGCCCTGCAGGGCGATCAGCTCCAGGTAGAACTTCGCCCCGCCCAGATAGTCGTCCAGGCTTTCGGCGGCCGGGTCGAAGCAGACGAAGACGAAGCCGTGGCAGCTTTCCAGCCGCGGCACTTCCGGCAGGTCGTAGGCGCCGTCGGCGTTGAAGCCTTCCGGATAGGCCTCCTTCCCCGGCTGGCCGATCAGCTTGCCGGCATTGGAGAAGGTCCAGCCGTGATAGGCGCACTGGAAGCTCTTCGACTTTCCCGCCCGCTCCCGGCAGACCAGGGCGCCGCGATGCGGACAGACGTTGAAGAAGGCGCGGATCCGCCCCTCGGCGTCGCGCAGGAAGATCAGCGGCCGGTGGTTGATGGTGCGCGCCACGAAGCTGCCGGGCTCCGCCAGCTCGCTCTCATGTCCCAGATAGAGCCAGCAGCGGTCGAAGATCCTCGTCTGCTCCAACGCCAGGATGTCCGGGTCGGTCAGCGACCGGCGATGCACCCGGAAGCGGCTCCGCGCGCGGTCCTCGTCGATCAGTCCGTGCAGCAGGTCGTGCCCCATGGCCTGGCCTCCTCCCATCCGTTCAGGCGTCGACCGTCTGGCGGTCCCGCTTCTGCCCGGCGGTGCGCATCGCCGCCATGGTGTCCGGATCGTCGCGATAGCTCTTCACCGACGCCGGCAGCACCGACGACCAGGACCGCACGGCATAGATGTCGCCGCCGGCTGCCGCCTCCGGCACGGTGCCGTCGCGGAACCGCTTGGCAGCGTCGATCATCAGCTTGCGCGCGGCGATGATCGCGGTGTCCGACGTGCCCAGATGCTCCTTGGTGCGGTCCGCGATCGGCCCCGCCGTCTCCGTCACCATGGCGTCCTGCGCCCGCACGCCGGGAATGCCGGTATAGCTGACGGTCTTCTGCAGGCGGCGGTCCAGGCCGTAGTCGTTCTCCATCCGCTCCATCGGGATGGTGGTGCCGGGCAGCACCCGGCGATGGGCGAACTTGCCGGCGGTGAACTTCTCCAGGTCGTCTTCGGTCAACGGCTTGTCGGGGCGGTAGGTGGCGCAGATCACCCAGCAATGGGTGTCGTCCTTCGGCACCCACATGCGGTTGGTGATATAGCCGCCGGGCTCCGGCGCGATCATGGTGTAGAACGGCAGCATGAACTGGTTCATCCGCCAGTAGCCGGCGCCGTCCTCCACCGTGCGGCGCGCCGCCAGGGTGAGGCCGTGGCTGTGCTGGTCGATGGTCCATTTCGGCGCCGTATCGCCGGTGAACCAGGCGCCCGACAGCGATCCCTTCGGCGCGTCCTTGGCGTCCAGCTGGCGGTGCAGGAAGCTGACATGGGATGAGTCGATCTCCCCCTCCAGCGCCTGGAAATAGTTGCTCTCCTGCTCCCAGCGGGAAACGTAGACGTGGGGCAGCGGCAGGCTGAGCCACTCGATGTTGGGCAGCGCGCCCTCCTCCCCCTTCGGCCCCATATAGGCCCAGAGGACGCCGCCGGCCTCGCGCACCGGATAGGCTGTCAGCCGCACCTTGCGGGCCAGGGTGCTGTCGGCCGGCTCCGACGGCACCTCCAGGCACTTGCCCTCCACGTCGAACTTCCAGCCGTGATAGACGCAGCGGATGCCGCATTCCTCGTTGCGGCCGAAGAACAGGCTGGCGCGGCGATGCGGGCAGAACTCGTCGATCAGGCCGACCCGGCCGTCGGTGTCGCGGAAGGCCAGCAGCTGCTCGCCCAGCAGGGTGACGCGCAGCGGCGCACCGTCGGCCTCCGGCAGTTCCTTGGAGGTCATGAAGGGAATCCAGAACCGCCGCATCATGTCGCCCATCGGCGTGCCGGGGTCGGTGCGGGTCAGGATCTCGTTATCCTCTGCCTTGAGCATGATTTCCTCCTGCGGTCCCTATTCGGGCGATCCTTTGTTTCGGCGATCCTAGCACGGGACGGCGGTGCATGCCGAGATTGGCCAGACCAATAGCCCCGGCGGGATGAAAGCCGCGCCACCACCGCAGGCGTCGCGGTGGCCCATGGCGCCGCCTCGCTCAAGCGTGGCCGAACCTCACACCCGCACGAGCTTCAGCGGCGAGGTCTTGAAGCCCATCACCTCCTCGTATTCGCGGCGCACATGGTCGGGCTGTCCGGCCTGGTAGATGTAGTCGGTCGGCATCAGGTTGCGCGCCAGCAGCGGCTTCGCCTCGCGGTCGGCCACACTCATGCCGGCCACGAAATGCGCCTTGTCGATGATCGGCAGTTCCAGGCATTCGTTCTGCGCCGGATCGCGGATCACCGCCTTCGGCTCCTCGCCGCGCTCCATCGCCTTGATGTCGTCCTCGAACCGCTTGCGCATCATGATGACGCCGCGGTCCGACTGGCCCAGATGCTCGTGGGTGCGGTCGGTGATCTCCCCCTGCCCGACCCAGGCGATGAAGTCCTGGTTCATGATGTGGCTGGTGATCCAGCGCCCCGTCTCGGAATCCGCGATCGGCCCGGTCCAGTAGGGAATGCGTTCCTGCACGTAGGGCTCGCGCTCCTTCGGCACGCGGGAGAACATCCAGGTGACGCTGAGGGTGCGGGTATCGTCGATCGGCACCCGCCATTCGAAATGGTTGCCGGTGAACAGCGCGTTCGGCCAGAGGCAGACCCGGCCGGTCTGCCACAGCGGGTGGCTCTCGTCGGTATCGGCGCGCACCCGCTTGTAGACGAAGCCGTAGTCGATCTCCTCGAAGGCGATCTTGATATGGGTCGGCGAATAGGGCCCGGTATCGCCGGCCAGCCGCTGGCTCCAGTTCGAATGCATCCACTCGAAATGCACCGGGTCGATGGAATTCTCCTGGCACTGGAACCAGTTGCAGGGGATCTCGGCGAACACCACCTGCACGAAGCCGTTCTTCCAGGTAAAGGGCTCCCAGTTCGGCACCAGGGGCCGCGGCTCCGGTCCCAGATAGGCCCACAGCATCCCCGCCTTCGCCTCCACCGGATAGGCCGTCATGCGGATCTTCTCTTTGAAGCGGCTGCCGGGATCGACCATCTCCTCGTAGGGCTGCTCCCGGCAGGCCCCGTCATGGTCGAACAGCCAGCCGTGATAGTTGCAGCGCAGGCCGCACTGTTCGACATAGCCGTAGGACAGGTCCGCATTGCGGTGCGGACAGCGCCGCTGCACCAGCCCGTAATTGCCGCCCAGATCCTTGTACAGGACCAGGTCCTCGCCCATCAGGCGGACCGGCTTCACCGGATTGTCGTCCAGCTCCGCGACCGCGGCGATCGGCTGCCAGTAGCGTCGCATCAGCTCCCCCATCGGGGTGCCGCGCCCGATCCGGGTCAGCAGCTCGTTCTTGGCCTGGCTCAGCATGGCGTTTCCTCCTCCTAAAGCCCGCCGGCAAAGATCCGCCGGCAAAGACCCGCCGGGGCGGCATGGCCAGCGATTTCGCCCATGCCGAATTGTTTTCGTCTATTATGAATGCCCGTGGACGTGCAAGCCGCAAAGGTGACGCACCGCATCGGCCGGCAGGCGACTTCCCGCAATTCGGTTTGCTCTTGACAAACATGATTCGTCATTGGCAAAACCGCTTCAAGACACCCTGCCGCAGGAGGCCCAGGCCGAGCCCATGGCCCGCATCACCGCTGCCTTCGGATCCTCCCACAGCCCGATGCTGAACGCCGAGCTGGAGGAATGGTCGCGCTTCGTCGAGCTGGACCGCAGCCGCGCCTTTACCGACCATGACGGCCGCGACTGCAGCTACGACCAGCTCCTGGCGGCCGTGCCCCGCGATTCCGGCCGCCATGTCGCGCCGGCGGAGATGGCGCGGCGCCATCGTCAGAGCCGCACCGCAATGGCCACCCTGCAGGGCCATATCGAGGATGCGAAGCTCGACGTCCTGCTGATCGTCGGCGACGACCAGATGGAGATGTTCCAGACCGACAACATGCCGGCCTTCGGCATCTTCTACGGCCCGTCGATCCGCAACCGGGCGCGCCAGGCATTGCCGCCGGGCGCCGATCCGGCGCGGGACGTGCAGGCCTGGGCGAAGCGCCTGCGCGGGCGCTATTTCGAGGATGCGGACACCGATTATCCCTGCCACGCAGCCCTGGCACTGCACCTGATCGAGGGGCTGATCGAGCGCGGCTTCGACGTTTCCGCGATCGGCCGGCTGCGCGAGGACCAGGGCGAGGGGCATGCCTTCGCCTTCATTCACCGCCGCTACCTCGCCGGCAGCGGCCTGCCCGTCGTGCCGGTCTTCCTGAACACCTATTTCCCGCCGAACCAGCCCACCCCGCGGCGCTGCGTGGAGATCGGCCGCGCGCTGGCGGCGCTGGCGGAGAGCTTCCCGGAGGATCTGCGCATCGGGCTGCTCGCCTCCGGCGGGCTCAGCCATTTCTATGTCGACGACGATCTCGACGCCGGCGTGATGGCTGCGTTGCGCAACGGCGACCTGGACTACCTTGCGGGCCTCGACCCGCGCATGCTGCGCTACGGCTCCTCGGAGATCCGCAACTGGATCGCCGTTGCCGGGGCCCTCGACGGGACCTCGCTCAGCCTGCGCTGGATGGACTATGTCCCCGGCTACCGCACGCCGGCGAAGACCGGCACCGGGCTCTGCTTCGCCGCCTGGATGTAGGCCGCGACCCGGCTGCCTGCGCAACAGCAAGACCGGCTGCCAAAAGACCGGCTGCCAAAGGACCGGCTGAAGGAAGGAAGCAACGCCATGGATGACACCCTGCGCCGGGAGATGCTGGCCTACGACACCTGCCTGGTTTCCGACGCGCTGGAGAAGCTGGGCCTGCCGCACGGCATCCAGGAGATCCAGCGCCTGACCACCCGCCGCCGCATTTTCGGCCGCTGCGTGACGGTGCAGATCGACCGCTTCAGCGGCGACGTGCCGAAGCGCCATCTGGGCGCCAACGCGGTGGAGGCCGCCGCCCCCGGCGACATCATCGTGATGTCGCACCGCTCCCGCGACGACTGCGCCTGCTGGGGCGGGCTGCTGTCGACCTCCGCCAGCCTGGCGCGGGTCGGCGGCGTGATCGTGGACGGACGGGTGCGCGACATCGACGAGAGCGAGGACCTGGCCCTGCCCGTCTTCGCCCGCGGCGCGACACCGGTGACGGCACGATCCCGGGTGATGGAGACGGCGACCAACGAGCCGATCGAGGTCGGCCACGCGACGGTCCGGCCCGGCGACTATGTCCTGGCCGATGGCAGCGGCATCGCCTTCATCCCCGCCGACCGCTTCGACGAACTGCTGGCCGTCGCGCGCGAACTGCATGCCTTCGAGGAAGGCGTCCGCGACGCGCTGTTCGCCGGCCGCTCCATCGGCGAGGTGATGAACCAGAACTACGAAACCCTGCTGAAGACGAAGGCGAGCGGATGAGCGCAGCAAAGAAGGGCGGCGCGGACGCCGCCGCGACCCTCAAGATCCTGGCCGGCCTGTCGACCTCGGGCGTCTCCGACGCGCTCGACCGGCTGGGGATCGCCGGGCAGTGCTTCCGGGTGATGCCGATCTTTCCCGGCGTCCGGCTCTGCGGCCCGGCCTTCACCCTGCGCTACCAGCCGATCGGCATCGAGGGCGGTACGGTGGGCGACTTCATCGACGACGTGCCGCCCGGGGCGGTCGTCGCGATCGACAATGCCGGCCGCACCGACTGCACCGTCTGGGGCGACATCCTGACCGACACCGCCGCCCGCCGGGGTATCGCCGGCACGGTGATCCACGGCATCTGCCGCGACGTCGATCGCAGCCGCGAGATGGGCTACCCGCTGTTCGCCACCGGCCACTGGATGCGCACCGGCAAGGACCGGGTGCATCTGGTCGCCACCAATGAGCCGGTCGATATCGGCGGCGTGCTGGTCGCCGCCGGCGACATCCTGCTGGGCGACGACAACGGCGTCGTCGCCGTGCCGGCGGCGCGCCTTGCCGAGGTCACGGAGACGGCCGCGGCGATCGAGGCGGCTGAGGAACGGATCCGTGCCGCGATCGCCGAAGGCTCCAGCCTGCGCGAGGCCCGCGCCGCGCAGGGCTATCACGCGCTCCAGAGCCGCACGAAAAACTGAGCGTCGCATCGAAAGGCCCGCCCGGCGCCAGGCGCGCCGGCGGCGGGGGGAACGAAGGGAAGGAAGATGACCCAGAGAAGCATAGAGGTGGAGGGGCTCGGCCATGGCAGTGTCCCGATCCCGATGGCCTGCCGCGTCGGGCCGCTGCTGATCAGCGGCGGCATCAACGGCAAGGAGGTCGGCACCGGCAGGCTGCCCGAGGACATGGAGACCCAGGTCCGCAACGCCTTCGCCAACATGAAGCTGGTCCTGGAGGCGGCGGACATGTCGCTGGCGGACGTGGTGAAGGTCACCGTCTTCCTGGCCGACGAGGGCGACCGGAGCGCTGTGAACGGCCCCTGGACGGAATATTACCCGGACCCGGCGCACCGCCCGGCCCGGCATGCCCTGGTGATGCCGCTGCGCGGCGGCGCCCGCATCCAGCTTGAAGTGACCGCCTACGCGACGGAGGCCTGAGCCATGATCATCGATTCCCATGCCCATGTGGTGATGCCGGAGACCGCCTATCGCTACATGGCGGACCTGGTCTCCAGCCGCGGCAATCCGCGCGCCGGCCGCAAGATCCCCGACGACGAGATCCTGCTGCCGCCGACCGAGAAGCTGCTGAAGCAGATGGACGATGTCGGCACCGACATCCAGTTCCTCTCCCCCCGCCCCTTCGCGCAGATGCATTCGGTGCGACCGGGCACGGTGACGGAACTCTGGACCCGCTATGTCAACGACATCATCGCCTGGCAGTGCCGGCAGTTCCCCGACCGTTTCCGCGGTGTGGCCGGCCTGCCGCAGTTCCGCGACACCTCGCCGGAGAACTGCCTGGAGGAGCTGGAGCGCTGCGTGAAGGAGCTGGGCTTCGTCGGCTGCCTGATCAACCCGGACCCGGTGGAGGGCGACGGCGCCCCGCCGCCCGGCATGGGCGACGAGTTCTGGTACCCGCTGTACGAGAAGCTGGTCGAGCTGGACGTGCCGGCCCTGGTGCATTCGGCCAGCTGCTGCCATGCCCGCGAATCCTACACCCTGAAGTTCATCAACGAGGAAAGCATCGCGATCATCTCGCTGCTGGAATCGAAGGTGTTCGAGGATTTCCCCAACCTGAAGATCGTCGTCTCCCATGGCGGCGGCGCGATCCCCTACCAGATGGGCCGCTTCCGCGCCTGGCATCTGCGCCGCAAGAAGGACGCCACCTTCGACGACCTGATGCGCAAGCTCTACTTCGACACCTGCAACTATTCCGAAGAGGCGCTGGACCTCCTGTTCCGGGTCGTCGGCACCGACAATTGCATGTTCGGCACCGAGCGCCCGGGCACCGGCTCCGTGCACAACCCGGACTGGGGGCACGACTTCGACAACCTGAAGCCGGTGATCGAGGGTATCGGCTGGCTGTCCGAGGCCGACCGGAAGAAGATTTTCGAGGACAACTGCCGGAAGGTATACACTCGGGCGTTCAAGTAGGCCGCCCATGGCGCCGGCCGCCCGCTCCCGCCGGGTGCGCGGCCGGCGGCCCGCGGGGCGGCACGCCACGGGAGTCGCCAGCTTTGCCGCAATCCAGTCCGCCCGCCCCTGCCCGTCCGGCCGCCCGGCGGGTCAAGTCGATCGAGGTCGGGTTCCGGCTGATCCGCGCCCTGGAGGCGCTCGACGGCTATCGCCCGCTGAAGGAGATCGCCGCCGCCGCCGGCATGAGCGCCAGCAAGGCCTATCTCTACCTGGCCAGCTTCGCCGACGAGGGGCTGGTCCACCAGAACCCGGAGACCGGGCATTACGGGCTGGGCCCGTTCGCAACCCAGATCGGCCTGTCGGCGATCCGCCAGCTCGATGTCGTCGGCCTGGCGCGGGAGGAACTGGCGCCGCTGCGGCAGGCCACCGCCTGCGCCGCCTATGTCTGCGTCTGGGGCAGCCGCGGGCCGACCATCGTGCTGAAGGTCGACGGCGAATACCAGGGTTCGATGGTGGTGCGGATCGGCTATGTCCTGCCACTGCTGCGGTCCTCCACCGGCCGGGTCTTCCTGGCCTGGCGGGCGGGCGCGGAGGCCGACATGGTGATGGCGGTCGACCAGATGACCAGCGACCCCGACGACGATCCGCCGGATGCCGGCACCCTGCGGCAGCGCATGTCGATGATCGTCGATACCGTGCGCAGCCGTGGCTATGCCTTCACCGACTGGGACACGGTCCAGGAGGAGAATCTGGGCGTGCGCTACCCGATCAATGCCGGCTTCGCCGCCCTTTCCGCGCCGATCTTCGACTATAGCGGCGCGCTGGCCGCGAGCCTGACCCTGCTTGGGCCGCAACGCCTGATCGGCGAGCGTCGCGACCATTTCGCCGGCCTGGTCACCGGCGCCGCCGGCCGGGTCTCCGCCAGGATGGGGTTCTCCGGCCCCGTCCCCGACGCCCCGCCGGCGGAGAAGAGTCCGCCGGCGAAGCCCGCACGGCGGTCCCGCAAGGAAGTGACGGAGCAGCCGGCCCGGGCCGGCACCCTGCGCCCCGGTCGCAAGCGCCGCTCCGCCGGCTGAGTTTTCCCGCAGCACCCGTTCCTGCGGCGCCGTCGGTGCGCCGGCGCGGGGGCGTTTGCGCCGATTTGCTCTTGACGAATTCGGTTTGCCATTGGGAAACTCCCGCCCGACAGAGGCATCGTTCGGCACGAAGCCGGCCGGTGTGAGAACAGATGATCGGGAGGAAACAAAGATGTCGCGACTGTCCCTAGCCATGCCCGCAGCCGCCCTCTCGGCCGTCATTGCCGGCACGATCGCCCTGGCCGCGCCGGCCGCCGCGCAGGACTGCGAGGATGTGCGGCTGATGTATTCCCGCTGGGTGCCGCCGACCCACCAGTCGGTCCCGCACATGGAGGACTGGTTCAAACAGGTCGAGGAAGCGACCGAGGGCCGGGTGAAGATCAACACCCTGCCCAAGCCGCTGGGCAAGCCGCAGGCGCATTTCGACCTGGTGAAGGCCGGCACCGTCGACTTCACGGTGATCAACAACAGCTACACGCCGGGCCGCTTCGTGGCCGAGGCGGGCGCCGAGCTGCCGTTCATCGGCGGCGAGGCCGGGCCGACCTCGATCGCCTTCTGGCGCACCTACCAGAAGTACCTGACGGGTGCCGGCGATTTCGACGGCGTGAAGCTTCTGGCTCTGGCCACCCAGACCGGCGGCGACCTCTGGCTGAAGGGCAAGGATTTCACCTCGCTGGAGGACCTGCAGGGACTGAAGGTCCGGGTGGCCGGCACCGTCACCCCGAAGGTCGCCGACGCGCTGGGCATGGTCGGCGTGCTGAAGCCGATCACCGAGGTCTACGAGATGCTCTCCGCCGGCATCGTCGACGGCATCTTCACGATCCCGGAAGGCGTGATGTCGTTCAAGCTGGAAGGCCAGCTGGACAATGCGGTGCGGGTGCCCGGCGGCTTCTACCGCCTGACCAGCGCGATCATCATGTCGGAGCGCAAGTGGAACGAGATCTGCGCCAAGGACCAGGCCGCGATCGACAAGCTGGCCGGCGAGAACCTGAGCTGGCACTACGCCCACAACACCTATGACCTGGGCAACCAGAAGGCGGTCGGCGTGCTGAAGGAAGCCGGGGTGGACGTGATCCAGGCGGATCCCGCCACCGTGAAGGCGATGCAGGACCGGCTCGGCGGTATCGAGCAGGAATGGATCGCCGACCTGAAGGCGGAGCGCGGCATGGACAACGGCGCGGAGATCCTGGACTACCTGCGCCAGGAGGCCGACAAGGTGGCGAAGGAACGCGCCAAGGCCGGCGGCTGACCCGCACCGCTCCCTCCTCCATGTTCCGTCATCGATCCTGGGAAGGCCTCGCCGCGCTGTGGCGGGGCCTTCTTGCCTGCATGATCGTTTTCCTGGCGCTGCTGACCCTGGTCGACGTGCTGGGCCGCTATCTTCTCAGCGCACCGGTCCCCGGCGCGCTGGAGATCACCGAGATCGTGCTGGCGCTGATGATCGGCCTCGCTTTGCCGCTGGTGGAGCGGCGCCAGGCGCATATCACCGTCGACTTCGTGGACGGGATCCGCGCGCCGCGCTTCCAGCGGGTGCGGCGGATCGTGCTCGGCCTGGTGATGGCCGGCGCCCTCGGTGTGGCGGCGCGGCAGATGTTCGTGCAGGCGGAGGATTATGCGCTGGGCAACGAACATACGATGTATTTCGAGATCCCGGCCGCGCCGATCGCCTTCGCGATCGCGGCCAGCCTGGCCATCGGTGCCGCGGTGGCCCTGGCCACCAGCCTGCGGCCGCCGCGCGACACTGAGGCCGATCGGATCGCGGACGAGGGCCCGGGCCTGTGACCACGGCACTGATCGCTTTCGCGGTGATGCTGGCCCTGGCCTTTCTGGGCCTGCCCATCGCCTTCGCCCTGGGCATCGTCGGCGTGGTCGGCTTCATGACCTATACCGGCGTGGAGCCGGCGCTCTACATGATCGGCCCGACGATCTACGACAGCTTCAACAACTATCCGCTGTCGGTGATTCCGCTGTTCATCCTGATGGGCAACCTGGTCTCCGCCTCCGGCCTGTCGCGGGAACTGTTCCGCGCCGCCAATGCCTTCATCGGTCATTTCCGCGGCGGCCTGGCAGGCGCCACCATCCTCGCCTGCGGCGGCTTCAGCGCGATCAGCGGCTCCTCGGTCGCGACGACGGCGACGATGTCGCAGATCGCCCTGCCGGAGATGCGCGCCTACAATTATTCCCGCCGCCTCGCTGCCGGCTCGGTCGCCGCCGGCGGCACCCTCGGCATCATGATCCCGCCCAGCATCATCCTGGTGATCTACGGCATCATGACCGAGACCGAGATCGGCCGCCTGTTCATCGCCGGCATCCTGCCCGGGCTGCTGGCGCTGTCGCTCTATCTGGTCGCCGTCTTCGCGGTGACCGCCGCGCGCCCGGAGCTGGGCCCCGCCGGCCCGCGCCACGCCTGGCGCGACCGGCTGCGGGCACTGGGTCAGGTCTGGGCCGTCGCGGTGCTGTTCGCCATCGTCATCGGCGGAATCTATGGCGGCGTCTTCACCCCGACGGAGGCCGCCGGCATCGGCGCCTGCGGCGCGATGTACTTCTTCCTGCGCCGCAGCGGCTTCGACCTGCGCGGCCTGGCGCGGATTGCCACCGATACCGTTGTGACCAGCGCGATGCTGTTCATCATCATCGTCGGCGCGGAGCTGTTCTCCAACCTGATCTCGATGAGCGGCCTGCCCAACATGCTGATCGACGGCATCCAGGCGGCAGGCCTGGCGCCCTACACCGTCATCCTGCTGATGCTGGTGATCTATTTCGTGATGGGCATGTTCCTGGACAGCCTGGGCATGATCCTGCTGACGGTGCCGGTGTTCTACCCGGTGATCTCCTTCCTGGGCTTCGACCTGATCTGGTTCGGCATCATCGTGGTCACGGTGACCGAAATCAGCCTGATCACCCCGCCGATCGGCATGAACATCTTCATCATGCGCTCGATGAACCGGGACCTGCCGCTGGGCACCATCTATACCGGCGTGCTGCCGTTTGTGGCCGCCGACGTGGTGCGGCTGGCGATCCTGACCGCGTTCCCAGTGATCGCCCTGCTCCTGCCGTCGATGATGGGCTGAACCGCGCAGAGCCGGCGGACCGCCCCGTCTATCGCATCGGCGCCGCCGTCTCCCGCGCGAAGATCACAGAGAGGTCGAGGATCGCCGAGAGTTCGCGGAACGCCGCCTGCACGGCGATGCCTGAATCCAGCCTGGTGCCGTCGCCGAATTCCAATGGATCGCTGCGGGTCTGCAACAGCAGGAGCAGACGATCCCCGCGGAACAGAAGATGGGCCACCGGCGCATCGAACAGGTGCGCAGCGTGGTCCAGCGCCTCCATGAGGGACGGGGTCAGCAGGTAGCGCGCCATGACCTGGTCGGTGGCAAAGATGTCGTAGCGCGACAGGAAGGCGTTGGATTCCAGTCGTACAGGCTGGAAAGCCGGCGACAGGTCGCCCAGATACTCGTCGTGGACCTGCAGGCGCAGACCGCCCGGCAGTTCGGCCCTGCCGATGCCGACCAGGTCGCAGTCCACATGCCTGGACTGCAGCGGCATGGATATCGCCAGCCCCTGGAACGGTGTGACCGGGGTCCGCATCGGCAGCGGACCGTAGATCATGTCGAAGATCTCAAGCCGGGCCGGGCCTGCCCGCAGCACCAGCCGGTCGGTCCAGAACCGCCGGTAGCCGCTTCCTTTGTCCTGGAACAGCTTCAGCATCTTCATGTCGAATTCGAGTGCGGCATAGCTCTCCGGTGCCGGCGCCGCCTCGAAGTCGAAGCCCAGGAAATCGGCGATACACGCCAGGATGCGCTTCTCCCGCGCGCGGGCCCTGTTCTCCACTTTTTCCCTCTTCCGGCGCCGCGCCCAGACCCACCGCCCGACGACGATCAGGGCGATGATCATCAGCGGCAGCAGGATGAACGCCAGCAGCAGCGCCTTTCCGCCGCCCGAGGCGAGCAGGAAGAACAGGGCGATTCCGCCGATGAACGCTGCGAACACCTTCCAATACTCGGCCCGGTGATCGACGATGATCCGACCCGGATAGTCCGCCTGCTCGCGTTCGATCAGGGGTTGGAGGCGCTCCGCCACGAAAGCATTGGCGCCTTCTAACCAGGGACGATCCTCCTTGATGTGTACGGCTGATAACATAGGGTTCCATCATTGCTGCCCGTTCGCTCCGAGACTGACACGGCGGCGGGTCCGCGCTCAACGCGACTCCCGGATGTCGCGGCGGGCGAGAGAGAGCGGAACCGGGAAGGACGAATGACGACAATACTTATCGCGGCGGCCGCGGTCGTCCTGCTGGGCCTGTGCTACTGGATGTATGCCAAGGCCGTGGCACTGCGGAATCGGGCGCAGGAAGGGCTGTCCGCCGTCGACGTGCAGTTGCAGAAGCGTCGCGACCTTCTGCCGAACGTCCTGCGGCTTGCGCAGCGCTTCATGGAGCATGAGCGCGACCTGCTGGAAGAGCTCACGGCGCTGCGGGCCCGCGTCCAGCGACTGCCGGAACGCGCGCCGAGCGACCCTGACGATGCCAGCGAACGCCTGCGCATCGACGACCGCCTGACGCGGGCCTTCGGCAGCTTTTTCGCGGTGGCTGAGAACTATCCGGACCTGCGCAGCCAAGAAACGGTGGTGAACGCCCAGGACACCTACCGCGAGGTCGAGGGCCATATTGCTGCCGCCCGGCGCTACTACAACGCCAATGTCACCGACCTGAACAACTGGGCGCAGACCTTCCCGATGAGCCTGTTCTCCCGTATCGCCGGGGCGCGGCCGCTGCCCTGGTTCCAGGCGACCGATACGGCGCAGGAGACAGTGAACGCCGACAACTATCTGCGCTGAGCCCGCCATGTCCGGTTCGCCTGTTACTTCCGTCAGAAAGTTCATGCTAGACAACTGGCAGGCAGGCGCCGGCGGTGAGCCGACACTGGCAGCGTGCGGCCCTGTCACCCAGACCGGTGCCGCTCGCGGGCACCGGCCCCAGGGAGGGACGGCCATGGCCAGAGACCCCGCGACCCTGTCGCCCTGCACGATCTTGTCCCACCGGGTTTGCGCCCTGACGGTCCCCTTCATCTCCGCCCTGTTCGGCGCCGCCCTGGTGCTGGCAGCGCCCTTGCCTGCCGGGGCGGCAGAGGGGGCGAGGGACGGCGCTGCCGAAGCCGCGGACCGGACCGCCGCGGCGCCAGCGGCTGACGACGATACGATGCCCGCATCCCTCCACCTGGCCCTGCAGGAATGGACCGGCGACTTCGACGGCATGGTGGATCGCGGCCTGATCCGGGTTGCGATCCCGGTCGGCCTGTCGACCTACTACATGGACGGCGCCGACCAGGCCGGGGCCACCTACGACCTGGTTCCGTATTTCGAGAAGCAGCTGCGGAAGAGCCTCGGCAAGAAAGGCCGCGACCTGACCGTCGTCGTGCTGCCGGCACGCCTGGACCAGCTGCTGGAGATGCTGGAGCAGGGCCGCGCCGACATTGTCGGCGGCCGCCTGACCATCACCCCGGAACGTGCCGCGCAGGTCGCCTTCAGCGACCCGTTCAGGGACGATGTCGACGAGCTGGTGATTTCCGCCGCCGGTACCGCGGCGGCGAAGAGCCTGGACGATCTGGTCGGCCTGCCGCTGCATGTCCGCCGCTCCAGCAGCTTCTGGGACACCCTGTCCCACATCAACGAGGCACGCAGCGCGGCGGACAAGGAGCCGCTGACCGTCGTCGAGGCGGATGAGCGTCTGCGCACCGAGGACCTGATGGAACTGGTCGGCACCGGCGTGATCAGGGCGACGGTGGTCGACAGCACGGTGGCGGACCTGTTCGCCCACTTCTTCCCCGAAGCCACCGTCCACCGGGAAGCGCCACTGGCGGAGGGACAGGCCTATGCCTGGGCCTTCCGCAAGGACGACCCGAAGCTGGCGGCGGCGGTGAACGCCTTCGTGAAGATCGCCCACAAGGGCACGAAGCTCGGCAATATCGTCCTCGGCAAGTATTTCAACGGGACGAAGTGGGTGGAGAACGCCCTGGCCCCGGACGAAAAGAAGAAATTCACGGAAATGGCCGGCCTGTTCCAACAATATGCCGACCGGTACGCCTTCGACTGGCTGATGATGACCGCCCAGGGCTATCAGGAATCGCGGCTGAACCAGAAGCTGCGCAGCCCGGTGGGCGCGGTCGGCGTCATGCAGGTGATGCCGGCGACCGCCCGCGACCCGGCGGTCGGCATACCCGACATCCATATCCTGGAGAACAACATCCATGCTGGCGTGAAGTACATGGCCTGGCTGCGCGGCCAGCACCTGGACGATCCCGCGCTGGAGGAGGCGGAGAAGACCTATTTCGGCTTCGCCGCCTACAATGCCGGGCCCGGCAATCTCTCAAAGGCGCGCAAGCGGGCCGCACGGCTGAAGCTCGACCCGAACCGCTGGTTCGACAATGTGGAGATCGCGATGGGCCAGGCCGTCAGCCGCGAACCTGTGGTTTATGTCCGCAACATCCTGAAGTACTACACCGCCTACAAGCTGGCGGAGGCGGAAAAGGCCGCCCGCGCGGCCGCGCAGGCGGACGGCGATGGCCAGGATCCGGCGGATGCCGAAGCCCGAGGTCCGGCGGGCCCCGACGACGACGGCACCGGCAGCGCCGCGGCCGACGGGGCGGCGGACGCCGACTAGAGCGTTCCCATCTTTGGTGGAAACCTTGTCGTTCTCGGTCTTGACCCGAGATCCCATTCCGCAAACCGATCAGCAGCCGGGAAGATTGCGGAATGGATCCCCGATCAAGTCGGGGATGACGATTAGCTATGTGGCGCCGCTTCTATCTATTCCGGGAACCCTCTAGCGCAGCGGGCGCAAGACCGCCTCCCCCTGCAGCAACAACCGGTCCCGGCGGCGGATTGGTTCAGGTGCCGGAGCCCCCGGCAGCGGACAGCACCCGCATGACCTCCTCGGCCGGCAGCGGCCGGCCGAAGAACCATCCCTGGCCATGGCTGCAGCCCAGGGCGCGCAGCCGGTCCGCTTCGTCGGGGCTCTCGATCCCTTCCGCCACCGTATCGAGGCGGAGGCTGTCCGCCAGTGCGACGATGCTGGCCAGGACCGCATCGCCGGCCCCGCCACGCTCCATGCCGACGACGAAGGAGCGATCGATCTTGAGGATCGATACCGGCAGGTCGCGCAGCATCGCAAGACTGGAATAGCCGGTGCCGAAATCGTCCAGCGCCAGCACGATGCCCATCTCCCGCAGCCGGTGCAGGGTGGCGACGGCGGAGCCGCTGGCCTCGATGACCCCGGATTCCGTGATCTCCAGCTTCAGGCGGCCCGGCGGCAGGCCGGATGCGTCCAATGTCGCGGCCACCGCGTCGACCAGGCCGGGGTCGCTCAGCTGCACCGGCGAGATGTTCACGGCGACATTGGCCCGCGACGCCGGCGGCAGGGACCAGGACGCGGCCGTGCGGCAGGCCTTCTCCAGTACCAGGCGGCCCAGCGGCACGATCAGACCGGTCGCTTCGGCAAGCGGGATGAAGTCCAGCGGCGGGATCATGCCCAGTTGCGGATGCCGCCAGCGCAGCAGGCATTCGAAGCCGACGATGTGGTGCCGGTCCAGGGCGACGATCGGCTGGTAGTGGACGACGAACTGGCTGTCGTCGGCGAGGCCGGCCCGCAAGGCCGCTTCCAGCTCGAGCTGCTTGAGGCGCTCCGCCCGCAGTTCCGGCGTATAGACGACCGGGCCTGACAGCGGTGTGGCGCGGGTGGCGGCCAGTTCCGCATTGCGCAGCGCCTCCTCTGCAACGGCCGCGGCACCCACCGCCACGCCGCAGCGGCCGTCGAGGTGCAGGATGCGCTGCTTGGCAGTGACCGGCCGCTCCAGCGCATGCTGCAGGGCTCGCAGCAGGCCTTCGGGGACCTGCGCCTCTACCCGCGCCCCTCCGCCTAGGCCTGCCGGTACTGCCAATGTCAGGCCGAAATCTCCGGTGCGGGCGAGCAGATGGTCCGCGCCCGCCAGTTCGGCCAGCCGGTCCGAGACCCGCCGCAGGACGCGGTCCGCATAGGCGGCGCCGAAGGTGGCCTTCGTATCGGACAGCCCGACCAGGGTCACCGCGGCCAGCATGAAGGTATCGTCGCGCGCACCGAGTGCCCGCAACAGGCCGGCCCTGTTCAGCCGCCCGGTCACCGGATCACCGAAGGCCAGAGATTCCAGGGACGCCTCTGCCCGGCGGCGCTCCGAGATGTCGCGGATGTGAGCGGCGAAACGCCGCTCCGGTCCGCCATGCACCTCGACCACGGTCAGTTCCACCGGAAAGATCCGCCCGTCCGCATGCTGGGCCTCGGTCTCCACGCGCTCCCCCAGGATGCGGTGCGGCCCGCCGGCCAGCAGCCGCTCGAAACCTTCGCTGTGCGCCGATCTCAGATGCGCGGGGATCAGGGCTTCGGCGAACGGCCGGCCGATCACGGCCTGCCGCGGAAGGCCGAAGATGCGGCTCGCCGCCGGGTTGAACTCCTCCACCCGGCCATGGCGGTCGGCGGTGACGATGGCATCGAGCGCATGGTCCACGATGGCGCGGCCCGCCGCCTCCTGCGCCGCCAGCCGCCGGCTGGTCGCTTCGCGCCCGACCGCGCCGGCGACCAGCGCAGCCACCGCGCTCAGGACCGACCGCTCCAGCTCTGTCCATTCCCTGTCCGACCCGCAGTCGCAGCAGGCGAGATGCCCCCACCAGGCGTCATCCACCATCACCGGCACGCTCAGGAAGGCGCGGATCTCCAGTCGCTCCAGGGCGGTCCGCAGGTCGCCCTCGAAGTCCGCCGTCCGGGCCTCCACCGGGCCGCCGCGCCGGTGCCGGCCGATCCATGCCGCGAGCGGCCCGCCCTGCGCCGGCAGGGCCTCCGCCACATAGCGGCGATCCCCCGCAAGCGCCGTCAGGCCGGCCGCCGACCAGTCGGCGATGCAGGTCTGGCGGGGCCGGGCCCCCTCCCCTTCCTCGACCCGGTACAGCAGCATCCGGTGCACGCCGATATCCGTCGCGGCGGTTGCCAGGAGGGCCGGCAAGGCAGCCTGCCAGTCCTCCGCGGCACCGAGGGCGGCGGCGGCCTGCGCGATCGTCAGGACCAGCGCATGCGCACCGGCGCCGGTGTACGACGGGGGAAGCTCGTCATGGCCTGACACGACGCTGCGGGACTCCATGCTGGTGCACCGGCGATCGGATCGGCCGGGATCAGGCCGCCACGAGATTAGCGATGCTGAAGCAGGGAAAATCAAGGCGAACCCGCTGGCTGTCAGTCCCGGCACAGCACCCGGCCACTGACGGCAGGACCTATTATTGTAATTACGAAATAGTAGCTTCGCCGACTATTGCGCCTTCATGCTCCGGCCGGCCCGCGCATCCCCGGCATCTGTCTTGCCCACCGGCACCGGCCATCGCTAGCCTACTGCTGTAGGCCCTGGAACAGGCAGAACAGGTCATGAGCCAACCCGATCCACAGGCCGTGCCTGCGGAGAACCCGGCACCGGCGTGACGGGCCAAGGCGCTCGTTCTGCCGTGAGACGCGCCGCCACATCGTTCCCGGGAACGGGAAAGGCGGCCAATCGTCCAGCTTGCGAAAAAGGAAATTGGCCCAGATAGACGGAAAAAGTTCGAGCCAGAGCCGGCAGCCCTGATTCGCCCAAGCTCCGGTTCGGGCTGGCATGCCACCCGAAGCCCGCTAAGGCATCTCTTGGGGGCGAAAATTGGCGGAGCATCCGGGAGAAATTTCGAACTCCGTTTTTGAAACTCTGGCCGATTGGGAGGAGCAACTCAAGCCGCTGCGGGCCGAGCTGGAGGCCAATCCACACCTGGAAGGGCCGCAGCCATGAGCCTTTCCTACAATCGTACAAGCCGGAAGGCGTTTGCCCGGGCTGCCGGGCAGTCCGTGAAGCCTGCGAAACGCCCCGCCCCGTTCTCGCTGCGCCTGAGCGAGGAGGAGCGGGCCCGCCTGGAGCGAGAGGCGGGAAGCGAGCCTCTCGGCTCCTATATCCGCTCCAAACTGCTGGATGAGGGCGAAGCGCCCAGAAAGAAGGCCCGCCGTGCCCCGCCGGTCGATTATGCGCTCCTGGGCCAGATCCTGGCCCGGCTGGGCAAGTCGGAGATCTCCGCGAACCTCTGCCTGCTGGCGGCCCTGGCGGAGGCCGGGGAGCTGCCGATCGATGAGGAGACACAGCACGACCTGCGCACCGCCTGCGCCGATGTGAAGGACATGCGGCTGATCCTGATCCGGGCGCTGGGGCTTAAACCCGGGGGCCGGTGAATGATCCTGGTCGGCAACCAGCGCGGCGGCGCGCGCAACCTGGCGCAGCACCTGCTCAAGGAGGAAAACGAGCGGGTGCAGCTGCACGAGCTGCGCGGCTTCGTGGCGGACGACCTGGATGGCGCTCTGGGTGAGGCCTATGCCACCAGCCGGGGGACCCGGTGCAAGCAGTTCCTGTTCTCTCTCAGCCTCAACCCGCCGCCGGAGGCGGATGTCTCCGACGCGGCGTTCGAGCGGGCGATCAACCTGGCGGAAGAACGCCTCGGGCTCTCCGGCCAGCCCCGCGCCGTGGTCTTTCATGAAAAATACGGCGATGACGGCAATCTCCGCCGCCACGCGCACGCGGTCTGGAGCCGCATCGATGCGGAGGAGATGAAGGCCGTCCAGCTCTCCCATTCGCACAGAAAACTCCAGGATGTATCGCGGGAGCTCTATCTGGAGCATGGCTGGAAGATGCCGCAGGGCCTGGCCGTCACCGGCGCGCGCGATCCGCGCAACTTTACCCTGGATGAATGGCAACAGGCCAGGCGCGCAGGCAACGATCCGCGGGAGATCAAGGCCGCGTTTCAGGATGCCTGGGCGATCTCGGATTCCAAGGCGGCCTTCATCCATGCCCTGGAGGAGCGCGGCTACCGCCTGGCGCGGGGCGACCGGCGCGGTTTCGTGGCGATGGACCATGAGGGAGAGATCTATGCCGTCCCCAAATGGGCCGGGGTGAAGACGAGGGACGTGCGCGAGCGCCTCGGCGAGGAATCCGCGCTTCCGGCCCTGGAGGAGATCAGACTGGCGATCGCCCGGGACATGCAGCGCAAGATGGAGGAATTTCAGGCCGAGGCCGGTGCGCGGGAGGAGAACCAGGAGCAGGAAGCGCAGCACAGGCAGGACATCCTGGAAGCCCGGCACCAGGGTCAGGAGACGGCCCTTACAGAGGCGCAGCGCCTGCGCACAGAGGATGAGGAGCAGGAACGGCAGGGCCGGTTCCGCAAGGGCCTCCTGGGGCTATGGGACCGCCTGCGCGGGGCGTACAAGCGCACCGAGGAGCAGAACGACCTGGAGGCGGATCTGGCGCGCAGGCGGGATGAGGATGAGCGCGAGCGCCTGGCCGCCCTGCAACGCGAGAAGGAGGCGGAAGCCGCCCGCGAGCGCGAACTTGAGAAGCAGCGGGCCGAGGATCTGCGCCGGGAGCTGGAGGCCGACGCGCAGCGCTACCGCGATATGGAAGCCGAGCGCCGCGAACAGCGGCGCGAGGAGTTTATGGAGCAACGCCGCAACGACGATCAGGCGCGCCGCGCCCTACAGCGCGACGGCCCGTCGCTGGATCGGTAGATGCTACCGGCACACATACACCAGCCGATGTCCGGCGATGCAGGTCTTGGTGTATTCCATGCTCAGGTCCCGGGCGATCGCTTCGTAGTCGATGTAGTTGCGAAGCGACGCGGGGATTTCCCCGAACAGGCCTTCGTCCACGAACTCCTCCGCCAGCTCGCGCAGGCTCTCGGTGAAATGGATCTCCACCAGGTCGTCCGGATCCTCGCCCTCAAGCTCTCCGTGCCCATAGCCGCACTCGCGCCGGGCGATGATGTAGCGGACCTTGCGGTCCTCCTCCCACTCCTCCACCGCATCCAGCCAGGCCGCAAAGTTGCACTGGTTGAGCTCCCAGGCCTCGGCCAGGGCGCAATCGATCTCCTCGCCGTCGATGAACTGGATTTCGTATTCCTCCACCGGCTGGCCGTAGTGGTTCACGGCGCCGGCGGCGCGCTCCTCATACTGCGCGGCGCTCTCGAAATAGAAGCCTGTTGCTGAGATGTCGTAGGGTTGTGCGAAAAGGGTTGTCATGGGCCTGTCTCCTTTTGGATTGCCGGTTGCGCATGCAACCGGACTAGGCCCGCGCCAATGAGCGGGGGGATGCGGTCAAGGCCGTAAATCGGGGGATGGTGCGGGCGCAGGGGAGCGGCAGCGGAGCGAGCCACGGTCCCCCGATTTGCGCCCGAAGGGCTTGGCCTTGACGGCGATGGGGCCGCAGGCCCCTCCTGCGAGTTGAATGTCAGCCGTAGGCTGCCTGCCATGTGCGCGAGGGATCGAAGCCCGAAAGGGCCGAAACACGCCGCAGGCGGGGTTCGGTTCACGAGAGCCCGGCCTCGAAGGGGCGCGCCTAGAACAGTTTTCCTATTAAAGTGGATCGAGCTGCCGGCATACGGAAGGCAGGTATGAGGAGAACTATGCGAGAGCGCGTCCGACAGTCGAAAAGAAGGAACAAAACATGCAATATCAAAAAAATGAAATTCCAATAATAGAAGATGATTCCAATACTACAATATATAAAATACCGCAATTTGTCGTAGACAATTCTATAATTCTAAAACTACCTATTCAATATTATTTCAAAGAGAAACCTAATACTATATTTATACCGACTCATTTATTAATTCTATCAAGAGCTCGCGGTATCGGAATAGAGAATGCGCTGATCAAGATGGATGAGGCGGCACGCGGCCTACGCCCCCGTCGGAACCCAATCTCCGTTTCCCGCAGAAATGACGGACGCTACCTTGTCCTTGACGGCAACTCCACAACAATAGTGGCTGTCGCCGCCGGCTGGCGAACCCTTCCAGGCATTCTTGACAGCCCATAAAATTTCCACCTAGGGTTACAAATTAGGGGACTAAGTTGACCATCGCGATCGCGACATTTCCGGCACACGGCGCTGGATCGCTTGCTAATTTTCACTTTCAGGCAAATCGAAGCAAATAGATGACGAACGCGACTACGCTCGGAAACCCAGAGGTCTCGCTGGAATTGGCGCTTAGCGCCGCGGAGCAAGTGGCTCAGAGGTTGCGCACGCTATCCAATACAATAGGGCCTTCATACGAGGCAGTCCTATTTTATTCCAGAATAAGAACAAAGACAAAAGAAAGCATTAGGGAAAAAACAAGTCGAAAGCAAAAAGATCCAAAAAGAAGTCCTTATTACTCATACCACGACATGACTGATCTGGTTGGTTTTCGCGCAGTTACGCTTTATGAAGCCCAACTTCTTGAAGCAATGAATTTTGTCATTTCTTTAGTGAGAGCAGGTCAAAAACTTCCAGAACAACTTTTCAATGGCGATAGTTTATTTCTTAGCTTCAGAGAAGCCCTGTTTTTCAACTCACCCGCCCCATCACCAACAAGTATTGACCATTCGTCAGATAGCGCGAAAGGCAACGTTAGCGCATACGAAAAATGCATAAAGGAACTTGAATCTATAATCGATAAAGATATAGAGAGTTATTACAGAAGAAAATATCTCGAAAAGCAAATCAAAAAATCGGACTCCACAAAATTAATCAAAAAAAGTATATCAGATATCAAAGAACTACTAAGATTCGAGGAGTCTGATTTAAATACCTATTCTTCAGCTCATTTGATATTCGATGCAGTTGGGCATGAGAACGGGTACAGTATAATTATTCCGGTCGAATTTCAGATAAGGACCGCTATAGAAGATATTTGGGCTGAAATAGATCACAAGCAGCTTTACAAGCTACGTGACGAATTTACTTGGTGCTTTGAATTTGAGAGATACTTCAATAGAGCTGAGGGTCGCTCCTCGATGTTACGCGGCGACATTCATAGACTAGCAGGCATGATGAGAAGAATGTCTAGCATCTCTGAGAGTGCAAAGCAACACATTAAGAAATTTATTGATTCGGATGAGGCTGATGCTGACGACCCATTGTTGATGAATGGATCTTTTGGGATATCGCTCTTCTATCGGGCGGGAGATAACAAAATTGACCCGCAAATTATTATGAAGCTAACCGAGTATCAGCGATCGCTTGGTAATCTAACCCAGACCCCGCCCGGTAGCGACGCCGCAGTTCAAGTTTACAGAGAATGCCGTCAGAAATTGGTAGACATCAGGAATGCGTTGGAAAAGTCGTTTAGTAAAATAAAGTTGGATCTGGAAAATGCTAATAAAGAAGACTTAAATGAGGAAGACATTGCCGAACCTATGTTATTTCAACAAAGGATCAAGATTTGTGATATTGAAATTGTACGCCTGAAAGCGAGCGCCATCGTCGAAGATATTTATATAGACGAAAGCTCCGTAGTGACTTTCCGAAATAATCTTGAAAACTCTGTACTTTCTCCGGGCGGCGTGGAGGAATATGAGCGCAAGAGAGAGGTTCTTTGTAGAGAAATATACACGGAGCTCTGCAGCATTATTGACGATGGAGATTTGAAGATACGACCCCTTGCTATGATTTTCTTTTGGAAGCACATTGTTTCTTTAAAATTCGATAAATCTTTAAGTGAAAAAAATATATTGAAATCGTACGAATATTTGAAATATGATGGCACTGTGCCGAGGTGGTCCATATACAGATCGATCGTTCCACATTATTTGGCGAGCCAGTATTATAGAAGTGTGAGAAATACTATCAGGGAATTTGAAGTAAAAACCGAGGAATCCACTTCCAAAACCCCTATCGGGCGAACGGAAGGGCTTCAGCGTATGCCCAACTTGCGGACCGAACTCATTCGAAAGCTAGCTGATACAACCAAACTTGCACTTGAGGCCTTCGAAGCTGCTCAGGATGAGAATGATCGCCGAGGCGATCTTCGTATGGGTTACAAGGGCGATGATAGTCTGCGAGCGGCCGAGCTGGCTTTCTCATGCATTGCCTGCGCAGACCAGGAGCTTGGGGTTGAATTGCTGAAGCCGAACCATGTCCTAAACGAGCGAGTTAAGAAGATGGTAAAGCATGTCAACGAAGATGTGATAGAGGGATCAAATATGCCCTCTGCAAGACGAAAATATCTTCTAGAGATGCGCTCAGCCACGCTTTCACGAGTCCAATAGACGAACAAGGAGAAGATGTCATGGCCACGAAACGTTTATCTACTACAAAATGCAATAAAGAATTTGAACCAACGGATACTAAGGACGCGCGGCCATCAGTACTTCCTGAATTTCCACGTGATCCTATTCTAGAAATAGCCGATCAGAAAGAATTTGAAGACGCCTCAATCAGAGAACATGTATCAAGAGGTATGCCTACCACGTGGTGACAATTTGTCTCTCAGCCCACCAGAACTGCATAGGGCTCTTCACGGCGCGGAGATCAGGCCAGCATTTTTCTCCCTCGTAAGACGCTGAAGATTTTTGTGGATAAGTGTCTGAGCTTCTTTTGGCTTGATGCTCCACAAATCGGCAAGCGCATCCTCTGCGGTTTGGGCTTCCCACGGTAGGAGCGGCTGCCCTTTGATCTGCGCAAAGGGCCCATCAGTTTCTGTGAGAACCCTGTCACGGGGCATTCGTTTGCACAGCTCCCGCCCGCGCTCCCCACGCAGCATTGCAGGGCCGACGCTGAACCAGCAGCGCAGTGCTACGGCCCTTTCGAGATCACGGAAGCTGCCCGAGAACCAGTGAAGAATGGGCGTGCCGGCGCCCGGATGAGATTCAAGTCCATCCAGGACAGCTTTGCTGGCCCTGCGGCTGTGTAAGGACATGATCCGTCCGCCGGCCCGCGTGCAGGACCCCAGGATGTGCTTAAAGACTGCGAGCTGCTCCTGCCAGTGAGCGCGAAACTCGGGTGCGCCATCCAGACCGATCTCTCCAACGTAGCGGGCCTGGGGCAGTAATTCATCGAACAGCGGAAGTTCCGCGCGGCGTTCGTGGGCCAGTTGGGGATGCAGGCCAAGGGCAGTGCGTATTCGGCCCTCGGCAAGCGCCGAAGTGCCATTCCAGGCGCTAGGCGTTGTGGTCACCGACAGGACGTAAACGCCGCGTTCGGCACATTGCCGGGCTACCTTCCAGGGATCGGGGTACAGATCGAGATGGCAATGGAAATCGATCACGTCACCCCCGACGCGGACAGGAAAGCGCCCAGTTCGTCCATACCCCGCTGCACAACACCCTGATAGGGCGCCGGATCACCTAACAGCGTTGCGCTGAGGGCAGGACCGGCCCAACGGTTCAGGCCTTCTGCTTTGAGGGCTGCAACACCCATTGCCGCCGCCCGCACGTCGTCGTACCTGGCATGGTCGGAGTCGTCACGGGAGAGGTCTCGATACTTGTACCTGGTGTTATCGGTCATGCCGGCAGCATGAAATGCCGCCCGTCTGATGAGACAGGGCAGGCACCGGCCGCAGTGCATGAAACCGTTCCGTGCATATCGTCCGCAGCTCGTGCTGGTGTGTGCGTGCCGGGTGAGGAAGGGCTGATCAGCGCATTGCTGTATCATCTCGCCCTTGGTGAGAAACTGGCAGGGGTTTTCGAGCTTCACCCGCAGTCCCGCATTGTCGAACAGCTCCTGGAGCAAAGTGAGATAGTAGGGGTGGGTGGTCCGGGTACTGAGGCTGCCGAGCCTTGATCCGGTCAGGGGCGGATTGATCGAGATGAAACCGTTCTCACAAACATAGAGCGTCACATCCTTACCGGCGTGATACCGCAGCATGGCCGTGGCCGCGAGAACGCCATAGGCAAAGAAGATGATCGAGCGAGCGCGTTGAGAGCGTTCGTTCTCGCTGGACCATTTCACGTTGTGATTGAGCTGCAGACGGCCCAGCCCGCCCCCGATCTGGGAGGCAAAATACTTCTGCGTTTGCTTGTCGCCCGTCGAAACCTGGCTCACTGCGAACGGCTTCTTTCCCTCCGCGCACAGATCGAGCGTACCGATCAGGCTATCCAACCCGCCGGAGAGCAGGACCGCGCAATCCTGATCAAGATAATTCGGCTTCTTGGGCGGTACAGGCAGGATGCCCCCACCCCGGAATGTCAGGGTCCAGATGTCCGTCGTCAGGAACTGAAGCTGTCGGGCGAGAAGCTCGCGCTGGCTGTTCCAGAAATCCGGATCACCGACGGCAATTTCCAGCTCGATCTGCCGGGTCCAGCCGTCCGGACTCAGATCACGCCGCACAGCGGTATCAGCGGCAATAATCGAAAGCGCGATCGACAGGAAGTCCCAGGCATGAGCCGCGGGCTTCCACTTGCGCCGCTGAATGACGTGACGGGCCGTTGCCCCGATGGAAACCTCCCCGGCACCCAGGACCGGCCCATAGAGATGAACAGCTAGATCCCCTGCGTTGAGGGGGGCGCTGAACTGATCCTCGGGAGCGCAAATCATCTTCATGTCGCCTACCCCTCGAACACCTCGAACGCAGCCTGCAATGCGTCTCGCGCCAGCACCGATATGGCTCTTGCTCCGAGACGCTGCCCCGTCGCACGGGCTGCTCGGAATGCCGCAGAAACCTCCTCGCGGATGTATTCTCTGACTTCTTTCAGTCTGGCCAACCCGGTGGTGGGACTGGCGGCTTTGGCCTGGATTGTTTTTCCGAGATCAAGGTTGAAGCGTTTGAATACGTCCAGTGCCAGGTAGCGCTCGATCGCAAAGAGACGCTGCTCCTCGGACAGGCTTACAAGGTCGGCGTCAGGAAAGCGTTCGAGCACATCGGAAAGCGCTTCGCGGACAGCTCCCCGCCCGGTTTCGCCATCAAGGGTTCCATCCGTCGGCCGAACTGCCTCAACGAGAGCATCCATTACCTGGTCGGCGGACTGGCTCCCCAGAAGCGCCGGATCAAGAGGGCTGCCGGTGCCGGTGGTCTCACCTGCAGCGATGGAAGAAAGCACGCCATAGAGGTTGCCGGCGGTGCGTGAAACACCGCCCATCCGTTGCACCGTGGCGCGTGAACCTCCGTAGCCGCTGCGCACGTAGTGACCGAGGCCGCGCCTCATTTGATCCTGATTGCCTGTCTGGGCAAATTGCCCAAGACAGGTGCGTGCCCCTCTGAACCGTCCCGGCGGCGAAAGTGGAATAGGCGCTGAGGGTGGAGGGGTCTGCGGTTGAGGCGCAGGTGGAGCCTGGCCGTCGTCCGGGGCCTGCCCGTCATCCGGTCCACCGTCCCCACCGTCTCCTGCCGGCGGCGGTACAGGAGCAGGCACCCAGGGGGGAACCATTGGAACACCGGGACCCGGCCCGGTACTGGACTTAGACGTTCCCATGTTTCTTGCCCTCCCGTTTGATAGCGTTCTTGACCGGCGGCTTCACATCAGACTTGCTCCAAGCTTCCAGGAGTCCGGCGGCCCAGGGCTGGTCGCCAATCCGTGGGATAATGCCGGGGGTGATCTGCGCGGGAGGTCGCTCGCGAAGAAATGCGCCAATCCTCGGCCCCAGGGCTGGGTCGGCCGCCGCCACTGCCAAAGCCGCATTTAGTATCGGGGGGGTACCCCATTCTTGGACCTGACGGGCCCGCTCCAGGACGCGGTCCATGATAATCGTGGTTTCGGTCCGAGGCAGACGTGCCAACTGATCCCGCATTTGAGCGGCCATGTCCGGATGCTCCAGGATCGCGGTGAGAACTTCTGCGGCATCCGAGGAAAGTCTGTCCTCCGGCGTGATCACTGGAGCGTGTTCGCGGCTGACATAGAGCACCCCACGCAGGTCTATCTCCGCAAGCCGGGGCGGCACAGTCAGCCACTCCCGAATGAAGGGATCCTCCCAAGGCTCTTCCAGTTCAAAGCTCCGCCCGGCGATCGCTGCCTCCTCCCAGGGGGCAAGAAAGGCCGGTTTGCCTTGATCATTGTTGTTGACGGCTTTGGTCAGCGCTTCATACGCGGCCGGCGATCCGCACCGCTCGAACAGCAGCATTTTTGCAAGCACTGCCTCGTCAACGCCCACACTGTGGGCTCTGGAAATTGCCATGCGGATCGAAAGGGCGTTGAGGAACCGCTTGATCAGGCGGGGATTGCCGCCGATGGAAGATGCCGTCGTCATCAGCGGTGCTAATCGTTCTGCGGTATCGAACTGACTGAGGAGCTCTACGGGCAGCGCATTATGGGTGGTTTTCATGAAGGCCCGATCCACCCGCTCTCCCCGCCAAGTCCTTGCGAGCTGCTCACACACCTTGGCGCGGATGGCCTCCTTCTCGGCAGGAGGAAGAGTGCTGTTGTCGACAAACAGCAGCAGCATGTAGGCGCGGACTTCCTGCGTCCCGAGAGGCGGAACCCTGATCGGCACCTGGATCAGCTTGTCGAAGTAGTTGGTGACGAGCGCCTGATCGTTGAGGCCTTCAAAGTGCCGGCTGACGGCGTGCTTGATCATCGTATCGTCGGCGGCGATGACGAACGCCGTGTTCTCAAGGAACAGAAAAAGCCGGATTGCCTCCAGGGTGGAGATGGTCGTGGGCGGCAGGCAACGATCGAGATCGTCGATCAGCACCACCAGCTTCACGCCGAGTTCGTTGAGGGTCTCGACGAAGCACTTGCGGATCGCATCGATTTCTCTGGGAGGAGACGAAGCAGGCCGTGGCTTCAGGAGGCCGCTGGCTTCCTCTGCCACCTGGCCCGCTACGCGTTCCGTCTCCGCGATTGTTCCCTGGTCTGCGTCTCCGCCAGCCAGTTTGCCGCCCAGCTGGAGCGCATCGGCAAACAACCCGACCGGTGGCAAGCCCAAAGCCAGTGCCAGACCCGAGCCGGCGGTCAGCTTGGCAGCGCGGAGCCAGTTCACGCGCTTCAGGAGATCGCCAGCCTTGTCCAGTGCGGTCTTCCTGCGCTCGGCTTCCTCTTTGAGTTTGGTGGCAATCACCTCCAGCAGTGCCGCCCTTGCGTCATCGTAGCCCTGGTAGAGCCAGGCGTTGAACTCGACAAAGATGATGTTGCCGCTGCGGGCGTCCGTGTGGTTCTCCAGCGAGCTTCGAATCAGCTTGATCATCGAAGACTTGCCAACACCCCAGGCTCCTGAGACGCCGATCGAGATCGGGCGGCCCTGTGCCCGCACGATGATCTCAGCGACCGTGTCGGCTACGCCGGAGAAATTCAGAAAGTCGCGTTCTGTCTCGTTGTCGGGCCACATGCCTATTCAGCCTCAATGTCCGTAAAGGGCGGCCGAGCGCGTCTACATGCCGACACTCTGTCTTTGCAGGACACGCAGAAGTACCAATGTATGCAAGTGGCGCGTCTCGTTATCGGCGGCATGCGCGGCTCTTCCCTGTTTGTTCGATTCAATATACCATAAATGCGATCTATCAGTGTGCAATCCACAATATGTGGATATCCACAGACTTGTTACCTGCCGGATTAAACCTGCTCACGTGAGATGGTCGGAGGATGCGCGAGACCTTGGGTCACAGCCCAAGCCTCGGCAGGACTGGCAACAAGGTAAGCAGAGTATGAACGATGCACCGACGGCGCCGGACTTTACCGAGCACAGGCTGAAATATCTCAGCCTTGTGCAGGACGTCGTGTCGCGTATGGCCTCGACCTCGGCTTCAGTGAAGCGCGTTGCAATTATCGTTGTCGGAGCCGCCGCGGCCATTGCCGCGAGGGGTGCGGCCCCGGGCGTTCCCTGTAGCCACCATATCGCCGACCTTCCCCTGTTGGCGATCATCCTGGTGGCGATCTTCTGGGCCATCGACGCGCGCTACGTGCAACAGGAACGTTGGTTCAGGGACGTGTATGAGCGGGCTGCGTCAGAGCCGCCTGAACAAAGACCCTCACTATCGATCACGCCGACGGCAGATATCCGCTCAAAGCGAGGCTATGTCGGAAGCTTCATTAGCTGGTCGACGGGGCTCTACCATGGCGCGCTCATTGTCTTTTTGTTGCTGACGTGGAGGTTTCTCGGATGAGCTTGTTTATCCCCCCAAAAGGACCGCCTCAAATACCAACGAGTTTGTCCTCGCGCTTGCAGAAGCCGAAAGTTCGTAAGGTTTTCTTCAGCTTTCACTACGAACGGGATGTTCGAAGGGTTGTCCAAGTCCGCAACTCCTGGGTTCTACGTCCAGACGGCGATGCGCAGCCCTTCTACGACAAGGCAGAGTTCGAGGAGGCGAAACGCCGAGCCGGAGGTATTGAACACTGGATTGAGCAGCAGCTTTCCGGAACATCGGTGACGGTGGTGTTGTTTGGCGCTCAGACCTACACGCGTGAATGGGTACTCCACGAAATCAAGCGCAGCTACGAGCTAAAGAAAGGTCTGCTGGCGATCGACATTCATAACGTCAAGGATCCGCACAACGGGCCGGACTATGCGGGCCGGAACCCGCTCGACATGTGGAGCATCAACAGGGCAGGTAGGCAGGTTCCCTTCAGCCATCTCTATGCCACCTATGATTGGGTACGAGACAATGGCTACCAGAACATTGGCCGTTGGATTGAGGCCGCAGCGCAGGCAGCAGGACGGTAGCGCGACATGGCTATTGCGCTGAGCGCATTGCGCAACGCCGCTCGGCGCCCCACTCCGCAAGTGGTGGCAACACTCCGGGAAGCACGAGCACAGGGAATAAATACTGTATTCCTCTGTCATAGTCACAACGATGAAGTTCTTGTTAGAGGTGTTGTGACTTTGCTTCGAGATGCCGGCTGGGATGTGTATGTAGATTGGTTGGATACTACCATGCCGCAATCGCCAAATTTGGAAACAGCGCGTCGCATCCAGGAAAAAATTAGGGAAGATCGGTATTTCTTGTTTTTAGCTACACCAAATTCAACATCCTCCCGCTGGTGCCCTTGGGAAATTGGATACGCAGATGGTGTAAAGCCGCATAGTACGATTTTCATCATCACGACAAGGGACGATGGCGGCAATCACTACGGAAATGAGTATTTGCAGATCTACAATGACATTGATTTCATTGACAGCGGAGAATTGGCAGTTTTCGGACCAGCTTCAAATAAGGGCACACCGCTGGCGCTCTTGGATCAGCGTCGGGTCGAAAGGCGGTAGACTTTCGGTCAGCGTCGTGAGCCACCCTGAGATGGAGAGTGACATGGAACGGTTGTGGACATGGAGTGGGCGAAGCTTCGGTTACCGGGACGGGGACAATCTTTGGACGCAAGACGGCCGCCATGTGGGGCGCTTCAAGGGAGACGAAGTTTATGGCCCGGATGGTCGTTATCTCGGCGAGTTGAAGAACGATAACCGTCTTATCAGAAATCGTTCGAAGCACTGCTTGCGCCGCTCCGGGTTTTTCCCCTCCGGGCGACGCATGGAAGGCCTCTCCTACGCGAACTATGTGGGCTATGTCATGTATGCCGGATATGAGGATTTCCCGGCCCTCTGACGCTAACCGGTCTTTGGAGCACAGCGCGGTCAAACGGTGCGGACCGTTTGCCGGGATGAAACGCCGGAACGTTTCGCTGGCGTCGCCGTACGCCACCAGGCCGGGGGGATGCAACGGGGGCGCGCAGCGGGCCCCCTTGCCGAGGCCCGCGCTAGCGGGCCGAGCAAGCGGCGCGGTAGTACCGCGCACATCTTGCGTAAAACGCCAATCCCCCTTCCGCCCCCTCAGCTCTGACCAGGCAATCCACCTACCAAGACGCTCCTATCCGGTTCACCGGCGGTCCAGAGCCAAAGCTCAATCGTCATCCGGCTCGATGTCGGGCGATTAGCCCGGTCAGCCGTTCCACCGCTTCATCCCGGCAGCTGCGTATCTGATCGGCCTGCCGCACCAGGCAGTCCGGCAGGTCGTCGGTGCAACGCCGGATATGGGCGTGAGCCTCGTCAACGACCTCTTCCGGCACGTCCGCCCCGACGATGAAGTTTCGGCCCTTGACCGTCCCGCGTACCAGATGGGTAACGATCAGCGCCGGCTTCATCTCCCAAAGCGCCGGATCGCCTTTGAAGGAGAATGCGCGGGTGACACGGAAGCCCGGAACCGGCGGATCGCCCGGCTCCATGTCGTAGTCGAAACGATTGTGCGCACTGACCCTGACAGGGATACAGCCGTCGCGGGCCGCTCCAATATCCACCTCAAGAGGCTGTATTGCGTGGCGCTGGACAAGATCTTCCGCCGCAGCGCGATCGGAGATGCCATCCAGATCCATTGCGTTCATGCGGCTCATACGCAGCTCCAGCGTGGCGATCCAACGCTGCAGGTGCTCGTCCAGAGATGGGCCGTGCTTGCTCGCAAAGGCGCGCTCCCCGATCAGCCACATACACGATCTCCCGAATCACGCCGATCTCCGAACCTTAGCACTGTCCGGTCTCCTCGCACTGCGTCCGCCGACTGATCCTCAATCGTCATCCGGCACGGTGTCGGCGATCTGGAACTCGACCGCTTCCAGGCCGTCCCAGATGGACTGAAGCTCGGTCCGCACGTCGCGCACCCGGTCCTGAAGCGCCCAGAGATCCTCGATCAGCTTCTCGGCCTGCGCGATGCTCAGCGTGGCGGCCTGTGGTGTGTCTGTTTCCTCATCCATGTCTCCTCCTTCTTCTCAGTTCGATGGCATTCCTCCTGTGGTGTCCCCGTTCTCCAGCCCGTAGCGCGCAAAGGCGCGGGTGACGGTGATCCGCGCCACCTCATGACGGGCGGCGATATCCCCGATCCCGGCCCGCCCGGTCCGCACCTGGCGGTAGGCGCGGCGCACGGCGCGCTCATCCAGCTTCGGACGGCGACCCAGGCGGATGCCGCGCCTCTTGGCGGCGGCAAGCCCGGCGCGGGTGCGCTCGGCGATCAGGCGGCGCTCCATATGGGCGACGGCGGCGATGATGTGGAAGACGAACTCGCCATAGGCGGAGCCGGTGTCGATCTTCTCTGTGAGGCTCTCGAACGCCACACCCCGGCGCTTCAGCGCGTCGGTGATATCCAGAAGGTCCTGGAGCGAGCGGGCCAGCCGGTCGAGCTTCCAGACCACCAGCGTATCGCCAGGCCGGACCTGGCGCAGCGCCCGGGCCAGTGCGGGGCGGTTGCGCTCCGCCCCTGAGCGGTCCCCATCGGTGAACAGCCGGACGCACCCGGCGCGCTCCAGCGCGTCGTGCTGAAGCCTGGTGTTCTGATCCGCGGTGGACACGCGGGCATAACCGATGCGCCGCCCGCCTTCGTTCTCAAGGCTGTTCTCCGGGCCTTCCTTCTGCGGGCTCATAGCCGCCTCCCGTACCGGACAGAAACGATCGTTTCCGTACCGGCAACCGGAACCGTCCCGTCCGTGGGGCTGGCGCGTATTGTGCCCCGGGCATCCACGCATTCTCAAATCAAGATCATTCATTCGCACTGTAAAAATCAATCTGTTCAGAATCGATCCTTTATGATCGCGCCGAATTTCAGGAAACGGCAAGCGGCAATCGAGGAAAGAGCGCGGTTATCCGCAGGATATTCGATGCAGAATCACCCCCGCGGGACAGGCGCGGCGGCACGGGCGACGTGTGCCAAGCCCTGAGCCTCGCGAAATGAAACTGCACACGAAAGCATGACGAAATGGAATGAAAGATATGCAAAGACAGTGTATTGACTTAAAAGTTTGCAATTAAAACAGAGTCATGTTAAGAATTACGCAATATAATTAGCAGAAGGAGGTTCTGCATGACAATGAGAGATTACTTTAAAGGCGCAGTCAGCGCCGTAGCAGGGGCCGGAATGCTGGCCGGGGCCGCTTTTGCGCCCGACACCGCTTCCGCCCAGGATCAGCAAATGGCCGCCAACGACACCGCGAGGCCGCAGGCTGCGAGTCTTCAGGCTGGGCCGCAAAGTAGAGACGTGTTTCTTCGGATTGGGCCTGGCTTTAATCCGGTTTCAGCCGACCGCGTTGCCCGGTTTGTGGAGAAAGAAAGTAAGGGCCGTTGCAAGGCTATTGTGACGACGGAAAAAGGCTTTCCGCTACGGCTGACGGTGGACACCCCAGGAGACGATCCTTTCCGGTTCAAAGCAGACGAGATAGGGAGCGCAGCCGCGTCAGCTCTGTCTCGTTGCCGTGGCCCAGCTTAAAACTGCACTCAAACCGTCGGTGGTTCCATGCCCGGGAATGTCGGGGCTGGTGGTTTCGCGTCATTGTTCAGGGCGGCTGTCCGTTGTTGTGCCTCCTGCTGGGCGCCGTCAGCCCGGTCCAATTCATCAGAGAACGGCGGATACAGCGCCGCCGTAACCTCCGGGCTGAGATCTTCTTCGCTGGCAAGTGCGTGCTTTACCTCGTCTGAAGCCTCATTGATCGCCATTTCGACATACTGTGCATAGTCGGGATCATTTCCGAAACCTTCCTTCAAATCTTTAAGATCGGATTTGAGAGAGGATAGCTTGATTCTCGTTACTAACTCGGGATCTGTGCTTTCCCGAATTATTTCATCAAGCGTATGAGGGTCAGCATTTTTTATAAGTTCGTCGGCTTTCTGGTTGTAGAAATCAGTACCCTCATATTGCTTTAATTCAAAATCTATAAGCTCACGCTCTGTCATTTCGACGCTTGCGGCAGCTTCTGCGCCCTCCAGTGTGCCTTCATGTTCTGCTGTGATTTCGGAATGGGACATTACCGATTCTCTCTGTGCACGTTCTAAATCGGCAATTTTTGTACCCAGCTGCTCCTTCAGACCTTGAAGTTTCTCATACTGAGCACGGTCGGCACTCGCCATCTGTTCATTTTTTTGCTCCAATTCGTCCTTTTTGCCCGCCAGTTCAGTCTCCATCGATCTCCAGTAGTCGTACCCGGATTGGCTCAGCGTCCCGTTGGCCACCTTTTCGCGCAGTATTCTGTCCGTGGCATCAAACTGCTCGTCCTCCGGCAGGGCGTCGATCTCGGCTCTCTCCTCGGGCGTCAGCACGCTGTCCTCGAACTCTGCGATCCGCTCTTCCAGAGAGGCGATCTCCCGGTTCAACCTGGCGATATCGGCCATGAGGATGTCCATGTAGTTCTGGTGCGCTCTCTTGGCCTTCTCTTCCTGCTGGGCGGCCTGGTCCTGGAGACGCGCTGTGGCGCTGCCTGAGAGGATGCGGCCCGCGATCATCTCGCCCTGCTCGGCGAGGAGGATGTCGTTTTCCTTGGTGTAATGGATCTGGCTGTGTTGGTTGCGGCGCTGCTGCTCGAACTCGGCGGTTTCGCCCGCGCTCAATCCCCCAGGAGCGATGTCCTGATCGTTCGCCAGCGGATCAAACCCGCTGCGGATCGGTTCGGGCGCGCTTTCCGTGAGCGCGGCCGCGGCTACTGCCCTGAAATCTGTCGTTGGCTTAATCATAACCCCAATTAACGCCCCTGCGTGGAGCCTCCCATGTAAATCCCTGTGCGGTCTTTTCGCCGCTTCATTTATTCTTGAAGTATATTTTACGTAATAATGTTTAACATATTATTAAATCGTACTTTTCTTCATTCTTTACATATCATACGCGCAGGCTCTAAATATCTGTTTAACTTTAGATAAAATGCAATATGATATTTTCTTTAGGAAAATGCTGGCCGATTAGATTAGTTGCGATAAGTGACGTATTCGTCACTTTCCGAAAATCAATAAATATTCCGTGTGAAAGCGGACTTTTAATTACCAGATATGATATATTTCTAGAATGGCGATTGGTACAGGACCTGACTATGTTGATATTGACCCAGAGGTTTTTCGCTCCCTAAGGGAGGAAACTGGCGTAGGCGCGGCTAAGCTTCTTGCGGGCCGATCTGACGTGCCCGACGGGCTGAAGCCGTGGACAATCGCCAACTGGATATGCGGTCTCGCCAAGCGGGGCCGCCGGGACCATGTCGCCTACGTTCTGAAGGCATGGAAGTCGCTGCCGCGCGGCACTTACGTTCCCCTGACCGAAGCGCATATCGCACAGATCAAGGATCTGCGGGAACGCAGCCGGGTCGGGCCGTCGGTCATTCTGCGCGGTGCCAGGCACCACGCGCCGGATGGTCTGACGCTGGGAACCATAAGATTGTGGCTCAAGGGGCCGCGCCCTGCCGTGCGCAGAGACCACCTGGAATACGTCCTGACCCGCTGGCAGGAAGCCGCCGAGAGCGCTCCTGAGTATGTGCCCGTTAATGCTGCGCTCCAGGAGGAGGTCGGCCAGGCGGCCAAGCGCCGGGGCCGCGGGGCAAAGGCCGCGCTCATCAAAGCCCCGGGGCGTCCCGAAGGGCTATCCGACAAATCGATCTGGAAGCTGTTCGCCGGAACGCTTGAGGAGATCCAGAAGGAGCATCTCGATTTCATCCTGGCGTTCCTGCAAACACCGCCTGCGCCAAAGCCGAGAATTGCGGAAACCGGCAGGCGCGGCTGGGTGCTCCTCGATGATGATGCGCTCGGTGCGCTCCACCAAGCGCAGGACCGCAGCGGTGTAAGCGTCCGGATGCTGCTGGCTGGGGCCGATGATGTCCCGCGCGGTCTGAACGGCAGGCTGATCGACTCCTGGTTCTTCGGTCCGACCAAGATTGCCAGGTCCCAGCACTATGAATGGGTGCTGGCGCGATGGCAGGACCTGGCCGCCAAAGCGCTCTCGCCGATCACCGATGAGATCTGGGCGAAGCTGACCGACGCCCATGCCAGGAGCGGCATCACGGTCGCCGACCTGCTGGACGATCCCGATGCGCCCGACGACCTGGAGCCGGACCACATCACCGGCTGGATCGAGGGCAGAATCAAATCCGCCCCTTACGGGCATATCGAGTTCGTACTCGGCCGGTGGGAGTCTTCCGGCGAATAGCCACAAGAGCGACAGAAACTCAACTTATTCGCCGCGATCCTCGCTATCCAGCACGGCAGTGAGAAGTCTGTCGATCAGCGTCCCTATGGAATGCTCGCCATTATCGGAGGGGTCCGGCAGGCCGTTCGGCAGCGACCTGGAAGCAGCCCGCACCGCCGCCACGGTCGAGGTGTGGATCAACCGCTCGCGGAACAATGCCAATGCATCGGCTTGCTTCTCCCCGTAGATCCCTAATCGCCGATAGAGCGCGTGTACCTCGTCGATCATTGCGACCGCATCGTCGGCGCTCGCGCGCGTCTTGAAGCGCGCAGGCATTGGACAGGAGCGGCACAGCCGCGTCTTGCGATTGCCCAGCGTGTAGTTCCGGTAGCAAGCTCGGTTGAAATAGCAGTCGGCCAGCACGTCGAGGAAACTGGCCTTCATGATGGCCTCGGTTTGCGGGTCCACCACCTTCACCAGAGTGCTTTTCAGGCCGTGCCAGCGGTTGAAGGCAGGGAGCACCAGAAGGCTGCGCAGGCTGATGTAGTAGCCGCGGACGGTCTTGGCAGAATGCCCGGACGAGGACGCAGCGGCGGCCACGCTGATCCCCGCGGCAAAGCAATAGATCAGGCGAATTGTCTCCTCCTCGCTCAGCTTGGCGTGCCTGCGAAAGGTATTGCGCTGCTCGTAGCGCTTCGCCATGACCGTCCTTTCCTGCAATCGCTCCGATCTGAAAACCCTTGGCTTTCAAAAGCTTGGCGAAGGGGCGCGGGGAACCTGCTTCCAAACCTGATTAGACCAGGCTGCAGGGCCATTGCCAGCCGTTGACCACCGGGTCATTCCTTAAAGCCTCCTCCTTTTCAAAACCTCCTTTGCACAAACGCACAGGCGATTTGGCCGGGAATCCCTTCCGGCGAGATCGCCCCGGTCAGGCGCAAAGGAGGATGTCATGACCAAACGAACCCTGAGATTCCTGGCGACATTGCTGGGGATGTTGCTGGGACTGTTGCTTGCGACAGGCTGTTCGGAGCAGGAGCGCCGCGAGGTCCGCGAGCATGAGGAGCGGATGACGGCCCTGGAGGCTCAGAACGAGCTCCAGAAGGCGTTCCGCCATCAAGAGCTGGCCGCCGAGACGGAGCGGCTAAGGAACAACCTGGCCGCAGAAACCCAGAGGCAGAAGAACGGCCTCGCTGCCGATACCCAGCGGCAGAAGGACCTGCTCGCCGCAGAAACCAGACGCAAGCTGAATGCGAACCTGACGCTTGCCGCACAGATCGGCGGCATCGCCGCGGTTATCGGCCTGGTGGTCGGTTTCGGGCTCTTCACGCTTCGGCGGCTCGGCGAGCGGCACCTGGCGGAGCGCACCACGCGCCACGCCCAGAGCCTCAAGGCGATCCAGGCCATCGCCGATCTCACTGCCGAACAAAGAAAAGAGCTTCTGAAAGCGGCGATTGAAGCCGCCCACAGGTCCGGCTCGCCCCTGATTTCCTACCACGGCAACTCTGGAGGTGCGTGATGACGATGCCATTCAACGACGACCGTGACCGCGAGGCCGACGGCCCGCCCGGCAAGGACCTGCTGGCGATCAGCCTCGCGAGCCTATCGGCGATCTTAGGGACGCCGTTCCTGTTCGACTTCGTCGGACCGATCATCGCCAAGCTGATCTATGAGGCCTACGGCTCCAAGACGCTCGCCGACCTGATGTACTACGCCAGCTTCGCGCTCAGCGGCGTGATCATCTACACCGTCTCCCGAATCGCGCTCTGGTATGCGATTGCCGCGCTGATCGGGTTCACGACGGTGCGGTTCGCCGGGTTCGCGGCGGGGGTCTGAGGCCTCATGTCCGGCTCCATCTCCAATGAGGACCGGCCCTTCGGCTCGGCGCGTTTCGCCGGGCCGGAGGAGGCCGCTCGCGCAGGCATGTTCCGCCAGCAGCGGGGTTCGCTGCTGGTGGGCTTCCTCGGTCCGCGCCCGCTCTGGTACTCGGACATGGGCGGGCTGCTCCTCATCGCCGGGGCCAGGTCGGGCAAGCTGCGCGACATCCTCGCCTACAACGTCTGCCCCGGGACCTGCCTTCATTCCATGCTGATTCTGGACATGAAGGGCGAGCTGGCGGCGATCAGTCTCAACCAGACCTCGGACCGCAAGTTCTGCGGCTACTGGTCCCCCATCCCCCTGCACGGTATCCGGGGCAACCGGATCAACCCGCTCGATTACATCCGCATCGACAGCCCGACTCTGGTCTCGGACGTGAAGGTCTTCGCCGAGAACATGATCCCGGCATCCGGAAGCCCGCAGAGCCTGTACTTCGAAGGCCGGGCCAGGGAGTTCCTGGAGGGGATCGTCCTGGCCCTGGTGCGCCTCAAGAGCGTCCTGACCTTCCCCGAGCTGTATCGCGTGATCAACCTGCTGGTCGCGGGCGGGAACGAGTGGCTGGATTTTGCTTTCGAGATGGCGGAGTCCGGCTTTCCGCTGGCCCGCAGGGTCGAGGAGGAAATCGCCGCGGCCCGCAAGGATTCCAGTGGCGGCTTTCGCGGCATCCTGGGCGAGCTCACCAAGGCGTTCGCCTGCCTCTCCGATCCCTCCCTCATGGCTTCCGTCTCGCCACCCTTCGACTTCTCGCTCAGCCAGCTCTGCGAGAGCGATCGTGCCTGGCAGATCTACCTGATGCCGCCCGCGGAGTTCATCGACGCATGGGCGCCGGTGATCAAGGCAATCTTCGTCGCCGGGATGATCTACAAGTCCCGTGCGCCCGCCGCCCCGCAACAAACCTGGATCCTCGATGAATGCGCCCAGCTCGGCGCGTTCCCGCTGGCGGTGAAGCTGTTCACCTACGGGGCGGGCATCGGCATCCGACCCTGGGCCGTGTTCCAGAGCGCCGACCAGATGAAGGCCCTGGGCCCCGACGCGAAAACCATCGTGTCGTCCTCCGCCGGGCTTCAGAGCTATTTCGGGGTGCGAGACCTGGAGACGGCTTCGACGCTCTCCAAGATGCTCGGCTCGGAAACCCTCGGCTATGTCGATGCGCACCGCCGGGCGGAAGCCCGCTACGCGCAGCAACGGGCGGCGCGGCGGCTGTTCGGCGGCGGCAATCCGTTCCGGATCGCCCAGGAAGTTGCCCATCACGCGCGGATGGCCTCACTGCCGGTGCTCACACACCGGGCGCTGCGCAACCCCGATGAACTCCTCGGAATGCCGGGGGACCGCCAAATCATCTTCGCCGACGGCCTGGAGCACCCGCTCTACGCGGAGCGCAGGGCGTACTTCGATCAGCCGTTCATGGCCGGTCGCTACCACCCGTCGCCCTTCCATCCACCTGCGGACAAGGTCCGGGTCAGGACGCGGGGCGGTTATGCCTGGCGGCGCGTGATCGTGGAGCCGGTGCCGCGCCGCTTTGCCCACTACCCGCAATACGTTGGCGGCACCTGGTCCCGGATCGGCTGACGCAGCCCGCTACAGGAGGAGAGCAATCGATGAGCGCCGAGAACCAGGGCAGCTACGGCTCCTTCGCGCACCACCACAGCGCCGATCTGCCGGGCACTGGAGGCGGCTTCGATACCAGGCCCGGCCCTGCGCCGGAATTCACCGCGGCGGGCTGTGGAGAGCCCTCAGAGCGCGCCGAGAGGCGCGATGCCTTCATGGTCCAACGCGAGCGGCCAGAGCCTGAGCTGCGCCCGGACCCGGCTCTCGCCCATGCCAGCGACCGCATGGCCTTCAACGCCCTGTGGGACGCGGAATGCCGGGCTGCCGGGGAGGCGGACCGCGAAGCCCGGCGCGCGGCCTTCATGGAGATGCGCAGCCAGGCCGATGAGAGCCTCGCGCAGAGCCAGTCCCGCAGCGAGACCTTCAACCGTGAGGCCCGCGAATAGGCAGGCCTCCACCCAGCCAGGAGAGACGGACATGGATCAGCAGAACCCAAACCCCCAACAGCAGGCCCCGGCAGTCCCGGAGCCTGCTCCCGCGCCGCAACCTGCACCGGAACCGGCTCCTGCGGCGGAGCCGGTGCGTCCAGCCCAGGACCAGGGCCAGAACCACCAGTCCCAGGAGACGCGGGCTCCGGAACCGGAACATCAGCAGGCGCAGCCGGAACCGGAGGCCGAACCGAACCGGCCTGTGGACACCCTGCGGGACGGCAACCTCAAGGCCAGCATCTGGCGCAACGAGGCCGAAAGCGGCGCGTTCTACGCCACCACCTTCTCCCGCACCTGGCGTGACCAGGAGGGCCAGCTGCGGGACGCCAACAACTTCGTCGGTTCCGACCTGCTGAAGATCTCGGAGCTGGCCCGCGAAGCCTACACACGCACGAATGCGCTGCGCCGGGACGATTTCCAGGAGCGGAACGCCGATACCGACGAGGAGGCCCGCCGCGCCGCCTTCAAGCGTGAGCGCGGCAGTCAGGCGGAACAGGAGCCGAAGCAGGAGCGAGACAGATAGGAAATAAATCTTAAATACTTCTTGCGCTACGAGGGAGAATACCTATAAATGTTCTTCTTTTGTACTGACAAGAAAGGCTGAATTGTACGGAACAGTGAGCAAAACAACTGAAAAAGGAGCAGGCCATGACCAGGGCTAACACTGAAGACAACGATACCACCGACGCAGGCCTGCGCCTTCGTGTGACAACGGCTCCGATCCTCACGGTCGATTACGACCTGTATGCCCACTACCTCGAAGATTCCGATCTCAGCAAGGAGCAGAAGCAGGAGTTCCTGCAGGCGCTCTGGAGCATCATCGTCGATTTCGTGGCGCTGGGCTTCGAAGTGCATCCGGTGCAGCAGGCGCAGGATGCCTGTGGAAAACTTCCTGAAAAGCGCAGAAACCAGCCAGAGTCTGCCCCTGATAGTTTAAAATACAGGGATCAATTCACCAGTAAAATATTCAAGAAAGCCGCGGGTGGAATTGATTCTACTGCAGAAGAAAGGAATTTCGAATGAGCAATGACAATGAAAACACTACCGCGGTCATATATTGCCGCGTCTCCAGCGTCGCCCAAGTTACCAAAGGGCATGGAATCGCCTCTCAGCAAACGCGCTGTGAAGAGTTTGCGCGCATCAAGAAATACAGCGTCGAGCAGGTTTTTCGCGATGAAGGCGTCTCGGGCGGAATTCTGGATCGCCCAGGGATGCAGGCTATGCTGGCTTTCCTTCGCAAGCGCAAACGCCACGGCGGAACGGTCGTCCTGATCGATGATATCAGCCGCCTGGCCCGGGACATCAAAGCGCACCTCGATCTCCGCTCTGCGATCATCGAGGCAGGGGGCCGCCTGGAAAGCCCTTCCATCGAGTTCGGAGAGGATTCCGACTCCATTCTCGTCGAAAACCTCCTGGCTTCCGTCTCGCAGCATCAGCGTCAGAAGAACGCCGAGCAGACGGCCAACCGGATGCGCGCCCGGCTCCTCAGCGGTTACTGGCCGTTCATCGCGCCGTTTGGGTACCGCTTCGAGAAGAGACCGGGGCAGGGGAATGTGATGGTCCCCGATGGCAGATTTTCCCCGATCATACAGGAGGGCCTGGAGGGGTTCGCCTCGGGCCGCTTCCAGACCCAGGCGGAAGTGAAGCGGTTCTTCGAAAGCTTTCCCGACTTCCCGAAAACCCGCTACGGCACGGTCACCAACGAACTCGCCAATCGCATCCTCACTCAGCTTCTGTATGCCGGTTACCTGGAACGCCCTGAATGGGGTGTCAGCCTGCGCCAGGCGAAGCACGAAGCGCTGATCTCCCTGGAGACCTATCAGCGCATCCAGGACCGCATAGCGGGCCGCGCCAGGGTCCCCGCGCGCACGGATATCAACGAGGATTTCCCCTTGCGGGGATTCGTGCTCTGCACCTGCGGAAAGCCGCTGAGCGCCTGTTGGTCAAAGAGCAAGACCGGGGCCAAGCACCCGTACTACGCCTGCTACAACAGGGAGTGCGAGAACGCGCGCAAGTCCATCCGAAGGGATGCAATCGAGGGAGACTTTGCGACGCTCCTGGCTGAGGTACAGCCTGCCCCGACCATGTCTGAACTGGCACTGGCGATGTTCCGGCAGGCCTGGGACCAGCAGGCTGAACGGGCGCGGGCGCTCCGGGAAACGGTCCGCCGCCGCTCAGCCGAGATCGAGAAGCAGATTTCGTCCGTGCTGGACCGTATAATGCAGGCCACCAATCAGACCCTGATTGCTCGCTATGAGCAGCGCATCGGCGAGCTGGAGCGCGAGCGTCTGGTCCTGGCCGAAAAGCTGGAGAAGGGAAGCCAGCCGCGCAGGAGCTTCGACGAGGTATTCGAACTTACCCTGAAATTCCTCTCAAGCCCTTGTAATATATGGGAAAATGGCACTCTTGCGGTGCGCCGGACAGCCCTGAAACTGACCTTCGATGAGCCCCTGGTCTACTGCCGGAATGAGGGGTTTCGAACCCCTAAAACCTCTATAGTTTTCAAGGCATTAGGATGTTTTCAGGGGCAAAGCGCAGAAATGGCGGACGGGGAGGGATTCGAACCCTCGGTACCCTTTTGAGGTACGGCGGTTTAGCAAACCACTGGTTTAAGCCACTCACCCACCCGTCCGCGAGGCCGATGCAGGGGCATACCCCGCCCGGCAGGCGCCGCGGCGCAGCGACCGGTCCGGAACATAGGTGCAGAGCCTGCCGTCGTCAACGCGTGCCTTGCGGCCCCGCGCGATGCAGACCCAGCAGCGCCGCCGCGGTTCCGAACAGCGCCGAATCGCTGCCTGCCGCCCCCACCAGCTGCACCCCGAAGGGCATGCCGCCGACCTGCAGCAGCGGCAGGCTCAGGGCCGGAACACCCAGCCAGGACCAGTACATCTGGCAGGTGCGGCTGCCGGTATCCGCCAGCCCCCGCGGCGCCGGACCGGAGGCGGACGGCATGATCACCGCATCGGTCCCGAGCGCCGCCAGCAGGTCGTGGAAGCGCCCCTGCATCGCCGCCCGTGCCGCCAGCCGGTCGCCATAGGTCCGGGCATCCAGCGCCGCCCCCCGCCGCAGCAGGTCGTGGATGCGCGCCGGCAGTTGCGCACCATGCTGCCGCGCATATTCGGCCAGCGGCCATTGCATCTCCCAGGTCAGGATATCCATGGCGCCCGGGGCTTCCGCCACCAGCGCCGCCTCGAATGCCGCGGCATCGCCGCCGGCCGCCTGCGGGTCGACGATCTCGACCCCGGCCGCACCGAGGTCCTGCAGCAGGCCGGCGAAGGCCGCCTGCGGCGCGTCCTGCATCGCCGGCTCGTCCCAGCCGGCCGTCCGCAGGAAAAGCAGCCGCGCCGGATGACGTGCCGCCGATGGCTTTGCCGCCGCCCCCGGCAGGCCGTGGTCGCCGGGATCACCGATGCCCGGCGTCGCGCAGCCATCGGCCAGCAGCTTCGCCACCGCCCAGCACAGGGGCAGGTCGGCGGCCAGCACGCCCATATGGTCCAGGGTCGGGCTGAGCGGATGCACGCCCTGCATCGACAGCAGGCCATGGCCCGGCTTGTAGCCGAAGGTACCGCAATAGGATGCCGGCCGGATCACCGATCCCATGGTCTGGGTGCCCAGCGCCGCGCTGAAGAAGCCGGCCGCCACCCCGGCGGCGGAGCCGCTGGAGGAGCCGCCCGGGCTGCGCGCCGGGTCGTGCGGGTTGGTCGTCGGCCCGCCGGGGCCGATGGCATAGGCGGTGGTGGCGGCCTTGCCCGCCACGATCGCGCCGGCCCGTCGCAGCGCCGCTGCCGCGGCAGCGTCGCGGCCGGCCTGGAAGCCGGCATGGATGGCGCAGCCCATCTGCGTCGGCAGGTCCGCAGTCTCCATGATGTCCTTGATGCCGACCGGCATGCCGTCCAGCGGCGACAGCGCCTGCCCCGCCGCCCGCCGCGCGGCCGACGCCTCCGCCGCACGCAGCAGGTCGGCTTCGCCGGGCCGGCTGGCGAGGGCGCGGACGACATCCTCGCGCCCCGCCGTCGCTGCCAGCGCAGCCCGCATGGTCGCGACCGGGTCGCTGCCGCCGTCGAGCCGCCACGGCAGCATGGACGACGCCCTCAGGCCCGGCCGATCGTGTCGCTCTCTGCCGCGCCCGACAGGCGCAGCAGTTCGTCGACGTTGGAGGAGAAGACGCAGTGCGGATGCCCGGCCGCCGCCCAGATCGTGTCGAAGCGGCGCAGGCTGGCATCCAGCACGATCGGCATTGCCTCGGCATGGGCCACCGGCGCCACCCCGCCGATGGTGAAGCCTGTCGCCGCCCGCACCAGGTCGGCATCGGCGCGGCCGACCTTTCCCGACAGGTCGAAGCGCGATTGCAGCACCCCGCCCAGCGCCTTGGTGTCGCATTGCCGGTCGCCTGCCACCAGGGCCATGACGGGCCGCCCCTCGACGGCGAAGACGAGGGACTTCACGATCGCACCGACCGGGCAGCCCAGCGCATTTGCTGCGTCCTGCGCCGTGCGCGCCGTTTCCGCCAGCGCCCGGATCTCCGCCGCCGCGCCGCCCGCCTTCAGCGAGGCGGCAACCCGCTGCACCGCGGGCCGGGCCAGCAGCGCACCACCGTCCACCCCGCTCATGCCTTCACCGTGCCTGCGTTCTGGCCGAACAGGATCTTCCGCGCCGCCTCGTCCGGCTGGGTACTGGTCTGGAACGCCTTCGCCCGCTGATAGGCACGATAGGTGGCCGGCCGGTCCCAGATCCGCTGGAACCAGGCCTTCAGGTTCGGGAAGTCGTCCAGGTTCTGGCCCTGCCGCTCATGCGGCACGATCCAGGGATAGCTGGCCATGTCCGCGATCGAATACGCGCCGCAGATGAAGTCGCGCCCCGCCAGCTGCCTGTTCAGCACCGCGTAGAGCCGCGCCGTCTCGTTGCGGTAGCGGTCCTTCGCGTACGGGATCTGCTCCGGCGCGTAGACGTGGAAATGGTGGTTCTGGCCGGCCATCGGCCCCAGCCCGCCCATCTGCCAGAACAGCCATTCCAGGCATTGCGTGCGGCCGCGCAGGTCCTTCGGGATGAACTGCCCGGTCTTCTCCGCCAGGTAGAGCAGGATCGCGCCGCTCTCGAACACGGAGATGGCCTCGCCGCCATCGGCCGGTTCATGGTCGACGATCGCCGGCATCCGGTTGTTCGGCGCGATCCTCAGGAAGTCCGGCTCGAACTGCTCGCCCTTGCCGATATTCACGCCGTGCAGGGTATAGGGCGTGCCGGTCTCCTCCAGCCAGAGGGTGATCTTGTGGCCGTTCGGCGTGGGCCAGTAATACAGGTCGATCATGATGGCATTTCCCGCGGTTTCATTGGTCGCCAATGCTTGGCAATGCGTCCTCCTACCCACCCGCAGCACCTGACCAGAGCTGCCGGATCGCTTCGCCCATGGCGCTTGCGGTCGCCGTATGGTCGGTGATCCCGGAACTCAGGATGTTCTCGCGATAGCACTGGCGGGCCTGACGAAGATAGCCCGCATCGCCGGCCAGGCCCAAGGCGCGTTCCAGATAGTCCCGCGGCCGCCGGGTCACCAGGAAGGGAGCGCCAGCCGCCCGGGACAGCAGGTCGGAAAGGCAGGCGCATGGTCGATCGTCGACGCGGAGGGAGACCGTCGGGACGCCGAGCATGAAACATTCGAAATCCGTCACCAGACCCTGTTCCGGGAAACCGCCGAGCGCGACGTCCACCGCCTGCATGGCCGCCCGGTGGGCATCCTGATCGGACCCGCCGCGCAGGTCGATGCGCCAGGAGGGGATGCCGCGCTCCTTGAAGGCGTCCCTGATGCGGGACGCCGCCGCCATGTCGTCCAGGAAGGGCGCCTTCATCAGGAGGCGCGCATCTGCCTGTGCCCGCAGGAGTTCCGCCCACAGGTCGAGCGCCTCGGTCGAGATCTTGCAGATCCTGTGGAAGGACCCGAACGTCACATGGCCATTGCGGTCCAACGGCAGCACGCCCGCCTGCGGATACTCCCCGATCGGCTCAACCGTCACGCTCGTCACCGGCAGCCTGATGACCGGCTCGGCATAGTGCCGCTCCGCGCCGGGCGGGCAGAGGCTGGCATCGGTCAGCCAGCCGTCGAAAAAGCCGGTGCCCGATGTGACGGCATTGCCGGCCCAGCCAAGCAGAAGGGGAGAATCGCATTGGCAATAGGCGGCCAGGACATCGGGCTGCGAGTGGCTCGCCAGATCGATGACCACGTCCGGATCCGAGGCCTCGATCGCTGCGACCTGGGCCTGCGCGTCGCGGCCCGGAACAGACAGCGCTTCGCCTTCGGGCAGGTTGCCTTCCCCGCCGCCGTCCTGTTCGACGAGGTGAATCCAACTCAGGTCGAAACCCAGTTGGCGCAGCCTGACGAAGGGTTGGAACATCCGGCTGAAAGAACCGAGATCGCTGATAACGAGCGCGATCCTTCGTGGCGCCGGTCCCGATCGCGGCTTCCGGTGACGCGGCTGCCGCAGGCTGTCCGGAAGCGCCTTCAGCGTCCGATGCTCGGCCGGCGCGCCGCGGAAATCCGCCGCGACATGCGCCATCGACCATGCGCGCAAATCCTCCGGCGCAAGCGACCGCGAGGCCGCCAGTGCGGTCCAGAAAATGTCATGCACGCCGAACAACTGGGCGTGGAATGCCAGTCGCCGTGCCAGGTCGGCACCCTGGCGGGGCCGCCGCGTCATGACCGACCGTACCCAACGCCACGACGCGGCAAAGTTCCCGCGCCGCCATTCCAGGACCGCCAGATTCTGCTCGACGACCAGCCGGCCGGCCGGGCCCAGCACCTCGCGCAGGCCCCTGAAGAGGCTTTCCGCCTCCGCCAGACGGCCCTCCGACAGCCGTTGCAGGGCCTGCTCGTGAGCAGCCCCGGGGTCACGGACCAGGTCGGCCGGGTGCGGAGCGGCAGGATCCTGCGAGCCCCGCCCTTCGCCGTCACCCATGCGCCGGGCCCGGCACAGCCGCGCAGCCGCCCCTATCCGTTCAGCTTCTCCTTCAGGATCTCATTCACCGCCTGCGGATTGGCCTTGCCCTTGGTGGCCTTCATCACCTGGCCGACGAAGAAGCCGAACAGCTTGTCCTTGCCCGACCTGTATTCCGCCACCTTGTCCTGGTTGGCGTCCAGCACCTTGTCGACCTCGGCGGCGATGGCGCCGGTGTCAGTGACCTGGCGCAGGCCCTTCTCTTCCACGATGGCGGCGGCGTCCTGGCCGCTCTCCACCATCGCCTCGAACACTTCCTTGGCGATGCGGCCGGAGATCGTGTTGTCGGCGATCAGGTCGATCAGCCCGCCCAGCTTCTCCGCCGTGATGACGAAATCGTCCAGGTCCCGGCCCGACTTGTTCCAGGCGGCGAAGAAGTCGCCGGTCACCCAGTTCGCCACCATCTTCGGATCGCGGCCCGCCGCCACCTTCTCGTAGAAGGCGGCCGTCTCCACATCCGCGACAAGGACGCTGGCGTCATAGGCCGACAGGCCGAGGGACGACATGAAGCGGCCTTTCTTCTCGTCCGGCAGTTCCGGCAGGTCCTTGGCGATCTCCTCGATCCAGGCCGGGTCCAGCTCCAGCGGCAGCAGGTCGGGATCGGGGAAATAGCGGTAGTCGTGCGCCTCCTCCTTGGAGCGCATGGTCCGCGTCTCGCCTTTGGCCACGTCGTACAGCCGGGTCTCCTGGTCGATCGTGCCGCCATCCTCCAGGATGTCGATCTGGCGCCGCGCCTCGTAGCCGATCGCCTGCTGGACGAAGCGGATCGAGTTCACGTTCTTGATCTCGCAGCGGGTGCCGTAGCCCTCCCCCGGGCGGCGCACCGACACGTTCACATCAGCCCGCATCGAGCCCTGCTCCATATTGCCGTCGCAGGTGCCGAGATAGCGCAGGATGGTACGCAGCTTGCGCAGGTAGGCGCCCGCCTCTTCCGCGGAGCGCATATCGGGCTCCGACACGATCTCCATCAGCGCGACGCCGGACCGGTTCAGGTCGACGAAGGTCGCATCCGGCGCCTGGTCGTGCATGCTCTTGCCAGCATCCTGCTCCAGGTGCAGGCGGGTGATGCCGACCTCGCGGCTGGACCCGTCGGGCAGGTCGACCAGCACCTTGCCCTCGCCCACGATCGGGTGCTTGAACTGGCTGATCTGATAGCCCTGCGGCAGGTCGGCGTAGAAATAGTTCTTCCGGTCGAACACCGAATAGGGGTTGATCTGCGCCTTCAGGCCCAGGCCGGTGCGCACCGCCTGCTCCACGCAATAGGCATTGATCACCGGCAGCATGCCGGGCATTGCCGCGTCGACCAGGCTGACCTGGCTGTTCGGTTCGGCGCCGAAATCGGTCGCCGCGCCGGAGAACAGCTTCGCCTTGGAGGTGACCTGGGCATGCACCTCCAGCCCGATCACGATCTCCCAGGGACCGGTGGCGCCCTCGATCAGCGGCGCATCCGCATTATGCCCCATCCGTCCTGCTCCTCTCCTATGCCCACCAGGGCGCCGGCCGCGCGTCGAAGGCGGCGGCCTGTTCCAGCGCCCAGCCGATCCGCAGCACCATCGGCTCGTCGAACGGCCTGCCGATCACCTGCAGGCCGAGCGGCAGGCCGCCCGCATCCAGCCCCGCCGGCAGCGACAAAGCGGGCAGTCCCGACAGGCTGGCCGGCACGGTGAACACGTCGTTCAGGTACATCGCGATCGGGTCGTCGACCTTGGCGCCGATCGGGAACGCGGCCGAGGGCGCCGTCGGCGCCAGAAGCGCGTCCACCGTCTCGAAGGCATCGGTGAAGTCCTGGCGGATCCGGCTGCGCACCTTCTGCGCCTTCAGGTAGTAGGCATCGTAATAGCCCGCCGACAGCACGTAGGTGCCGATCAGGATGCGCCGCTGCACCTCCGCGCCGAAGCCCTCGGCGCGGGTTTTCTCGTACATCTCGATCAGGTCCTTGCCGGGCACCCGCAGGCCGTAGCGCACCCCGTCATAGCGCGCCAGGTTGGAGGAGGCCTCCGCCGGCGCGACGATGTAGTAGGCGGCCAGTGCGTATTTCGTGTGCGGCAGGGAGACCTCGTGGATCTCCGCCCCCTGTTCCTGCAGCCAGGCGACACCCTTGTCCCACAGCGCGGCGATCTCAGCCGGCATGCCGTCGATGCGATACTCCTTCGGCACGCCGATCCGCAGGCCCTTCACGCCGGCGTCCAGGGTCGCCTCGTAGTCGGGCACCGGCCGGTCGACGCTGGTCGAATCTTTCGGGTCGAAGCCCGCCATGCCGCCCAGCAGGATCGCCGCGTCGCGCACGTCGCGCGCGAACGGGCCCGCCTGGTCAAGGGAGGAGGCATAGGCGACGATGCCCCAGCGCGAACAGCGGCCGTAGGTCGGCTTGACCCCGGTGATGCCGCAATAGGCCGCCGGCTGGCGGATCGAGCCGCCGGTATCGGTGCCGGTCGCACCCGGCACCACGCCGGCGGAGACCGCCGCCGCCGAACCGCCGGAGGAACCGCCGGGCACCAGGTCGGTATCGCCGGCCCGCCAGGGATTCTTCGCCGCGCCGAAATGGCTGTTCTCGTTCGACGAGCCCATCGCGAACTCGTCCAGGTTGGTCTTGCCCACCATCACCGCGCCGGCGGCGAACAGGTTGGCCGTCACCGTGGATTCGTAGGGCGGCACGAAACCGTCGAGGATATGGCTCGCCGCCGTGGTGCGCACCCCCTCGGTACAATAGACGTCCTTTACCGCGATCGGGATCCCCGCCAGCGGCCCGGCGGTGCCGGCCTTCAGCGCGGCATCGGCGGCATCGGCCTGCGCCAGCGCCCGTTCCGGCGTCTCGGTGATGAAGGCGTTCAGCGGCCGCGCGGCTGCCATCGCCGCGATCGCCGCCTCGGCCAGTTCCCGCGCGGAGAGCCGCCGCGCCTGCAGCTCCTCGCGCAGCGCGGCGATGCCCTTGCCCGCCAGTTCCCCTGCCCCGCCGGCCATCACTCGACCACCTTCGGCACGGTGTAGAAACCGTCGGTGGCATCCGGCGCATTCGCCAGCACCTTGTCGGGGATGCCGCCGTCGGTGACGATGTCCGGCCGCTGCCGCAGGCTGGTCTCCACCGCGGAGGTCAGCGGCGGCACGCCGTCGGTATCCACCTCGTTCAGCTGCTCCACCCAGGAGAGGATATCGTTGAGGTCCTTCTGCAGGCCCGGCAGGGCGGCGTCATCGACGCGGATGCGCGCCAGCCGGGCGATCTTGCGCACGGTTGCTTCGTCAAGCGACATGGGTCCCCCGTCGGCGGGAAAGGCGGCAGCGGCACGGGCCCCGCGCGCGCAAGCAGGCGGCACCCGGCCATGCCGGAAATGGAAGAGGCAGGATGTATCACCGGGCAGCCCCAGTGAACAAGATGAGCGCAGGGAACAAGATGAGCGCAGGGAACAAGATGAGCGCGCGCCTCCGCGGGCGCCAGGCCAGCGGATCTCATGGCGCGGCGGCGTAGGGGCGGCGCCCGCCACGGACCGCCGCCCGGCGAACTGCCGTCGATCCCCGCCCTGGCAGAGGCGGTGCCGCCGACGCAGCGCCTGCTGGCGCTGGACCTGGGCTCGAAAACCATCGGCATCGCCATCGCCGATGCCGGGCGCCGGATCGCCACGCCGCTGGAGACCCTGCAGCGGGGCAAGGCGTCCGCCGACCTGGCCGCCCTGCAGGCGATTGCCGAAGGGCGCGAGGTCGGCGGCCTGATCTTCGGCCTGCCGATCAACATGGACGGCAGCGAGGGGCCGCGCTGCCAGTCGGCGCGGGCGATGGCGCGCAACCTGCACGCGGCGATGGGCCTGCCCTACGCGTTCTGGGACGAGCGGATGTCCACCATGGCCGTCACCCGCACCCTGCTGGAGGCCGATGCCTCCCGCGCCCGCCGGGCAGAGGTCGTGGACAAGCTGGCCGCCGCCTACATCCTGCAGGGCGCGTTGGACCTGCTGGGGGCGGCGCGACTCTAGCGGCGACCGAGCCTCAGGCCGGCGGGGTAAGGCTGTCGCCGGCGGCGATCGTGCCGCCCCCCGTCACGCTCAGATAGACCCCCATATCGCCATGGCCGTAGCGGCGCATCAATTCGGTCGGCAACTTGATGTCCCGCTCGGCCGTGTCGGGGTTGACCTCCGTCGCCGCGCAGCGCCGGGTGCGCAGCACGCCCTCGAACGTCACTTCGCCGATGCGCACCGGCTTGCCGACCCAGTCCAGTTCCGCCCAGGGTTCCAGTCCATCCACCAGCAGGTTGCCGCGGAAACGGCGCGGATCGACCGGCCGGCCGAGATCCGCCTCGAAGGCGCGGACCGAGGCGAGGTTGATCAGCGAGACAGCCTCCATCATCTCCGGCGAAACGACGCTGACATCGGTGAAGCGGTGGCCCGCCTGCTCCACCAGGCGCGGCGGCCCCTTCAGGTCGTCGCCCATGAAGCCGGCGATCGCCGTCTCGACCGCTGCACGTCCCGCCGCGCTGTCGAGCCGCCCCCTGCCAAGGTCGCTGCCGCCGGCGGACAGTTGCAGCTCGGTGCTGGCGGGGTCGTAGCGGCTGCTCAGCGCGGCGAGACGGGCGTGGCGCATCAGCACAACGAACATCGTCTTGGGCAGCGGCTTCGGGTTGTCCGGATCGATCCGCGTCTCCGCCAGGGCCAGGGCGTAGCGGCGGTCGTCCTGCAGCCCCCGGCCCGCTTCCAGCGGCGCCTGCGTCAGCGCCTCTCCGGTCAGGCCCTTGACGGCAAAACGGGTGATGGAGATCAGGTGTGGCGCCATGGCTGGGATCCGCTGCACTGGAAGGAGGGGGGCCTGGAAACGGCCCGCAAGGGGGCGGTCGGGCCGCCGCCCGCCGTCGATGGTGATAGCGCCGGCGACGGCGTCGGACTTGATCCAGAGTGCATGGCCGCAGGGCCGGCAGCGATCAGCTGTCGAAATGCAGGCACAGCATCAGCATGTTCACCCGGGCGCCGTCGTCCGACAGCGGCATCACCACAACGCGGAAGCGGACATGCTGCTTTCCCACGAAAAGCAGGGTGCCGGAGAAGAACAGCGGCACGCCCTGCGCCACCACCTTTTCGTACAGCCGCATGAAGGCGTCGAGGGACGGGCCGGCATAGATCTCCTCGAGCCACTGGCCGGTCCGGTCGCGGCCGGTCCATTCCACGATGCGCGAGCCGATCAGCCGCCAGCGGAAGCGCCGCGGATCCTCCGTCACGTCGAGCAGGCTGACATGGCCCATCCAGGGAAGCAGCTCCGCCGGCTTGAAGTCGGCCCGTGACGGCGGCCCGCTCCCGCCCGCCTTCTCCCGCCACAGGTCGAGCAGGCCGTTGAGGTCGGCCAGGTCCGGAAAGCCCTCCGGGGCCTCCTGGATGTCGATCGCGTCGAAGCGTTCCGGCGCCGCTGCCACGGTCGGCTCCGCTCAGTCGAACTGGAGACAGAGCAGCAGCATGTTCACCGGTGCATCGCCCTCGGCCAGGGGCAGGTGCACGGAATTGAAATGGATGAACTCCTTGCCGACGAACTCCAGGTCGCCGCGGAGGTAGACCGGCAGCCGCCTGTCGGTGGCCCTGGAATAGCATTCGACATAGCTATCCAGCATCTGGCCCTCGTACAGGTCGTCGAACCAGCATCCGGTCGCGTCGCGGCCCATCTTCTCCGCGATCATCGATCCGACGAGGCGCCAGCGGAAGCGGCGCGGTGCATGCTCCACGTCGACAAGGCTGACGAAGCCGATCCAGGGAAAAAGATCTGCATGGCTGAAGTCGCTACGGGCCGGCAAGCGGCCCTCGCCGCCCTTGCTGCGCCAAAGGTCGACCAGTGCACAGATCCCGGGATCAGCCGGGAAGCCATCCGGAACCTCGGTCAGGTTCAGGTTCCGGATCTCGCGCCATGCGAATTGCGCACTGCCCAATGGCGTCCCCGTTCATCGGCAATGCCGGTCGGCAGGCCGGCGCGGCGGCACCGGCAGCGACGGCCAGGTCATGTCGCTGCGAGTATAGCCCAATCGCCAGGACACACCCCAGATCAAATGGCGTAGCCGGTCATCCCGCAGCGCGTCACGAGCCCTTGCCGCGACCCGGCCTGGCCCCCCTCGTCTTCGGGAATTCCAGGCCCATGGCGTTGTAGCGCTCCGGGTCGTCCTCCCAGTTGCCGCGGACCTTCACGAACAGGAACAGGTGGACCTTGGTGCCGAACAGCTCTTCCAGCTCCTGCCGCGCGGCGCTGCCGATGGCACGGATGGTGCGCCCGCCTTTGCCCAGGACGATGGGGCGGTGGCTCTCGCGCGCGACGAACACCACCTGCTCGATGCGCAGGGACCCGTCTGGCTGCTCGGTCCAGGCCTCGGTTTCCACGGTGGAGGCGTAGGGCAGTTCCTCGTGCAGGCGCAGGAACAGCTTCTCCCGCGTGATCTCGGCGGCCAGCACCCGTTCCGTGACGTCGGAGACCTGGTCGCCGGGATAGAGCCAGGGTCCTTCCGGCACGGCCTGCGACAGCCAGGCCGTCAGGTCCGCCACGCCGCTGCCGTCGAGGGCGGAGATCATGAAGGTGCGCTCGCAGGGCAGCAGGTCGTTCACCGCCGCAGACAGCGCCAGCAGGCCCTCCCGCCGCACCTTGTCCACCTTGTTGAGCACCGCGACCACGCGCGCGCCACGCTCCTTAAGGCGACGCGCGATGTGGCGCACCTCCTCCGTCACGCCGCCGGCGGCGTCGACCAGCAGCAGCGCCAGGTCGGCATCCCGCGCCCCGCCCCAGGCCGCCCGCACCATCGCCTGGTCCAGCCGCCGGCGCGGCCGGAAGATGCCCGGCGTATCGACGAACACGATCTGTGCCGGGCCCGCCACGGCGATGCCGATCATGCGGGTGCGGGTGGTCTGCACCTTCGGGCTGACGATCGAGACCTTGCTGCCCACGATCCGGTTCATCAGGGTGGACTTGCCCGCGTTCGGCGCACCGAGCAGGGCGACCAGGCCGCATCTCGGCGCGCCTGCCGCCGCGTGGTCGCGGTCGCCGCCTTCGCCACCACCGCCGGTTCCGTCCAGATCTGTCCCGTCGCCGTTCACGCGTCCAGCCTCTTCAGTGCCGCGGCCGCCGCCATCTGCTGCGCCGCGCGTTTCGATCGTCCCTCTCCTTCGGCTTCGGACTGCGCCAGGCCGGGGATATGGACGGTGACGGCAAAGACCGGCGCATGGGCCGGTCCGCTGCGCCGGTCCTCGTAGACCGGCATCGGATGGCCGCGGCCGGCGGCCCATTCCTGCAGCCGGGTCTTTGCATCCTTCCGGTCGGTCGGCGCCTGGTCCAGCAGCGGTTCGAAGCGCGGCAGGATGAAGTCGCGCGCCGCGGCCATGCCGCCGTCGAGATACAGCGCCGCGATCACCGCCTCGCACACATCGGCGAGGATCGAGGGATTCTCCGCCCCGCCGGCCTCACGCATGTCCGGGCTCATCGCGATATGCGGGCCCAGCGGCACGGCACGCGCCACGCCGGCCAGGCTCTCCTGCCGCACCAGCGCGTTCAATCGACGTGCAAGCTCGCCCGCATCGGCCTCCGGGTAGCGTGCGAACAGCCGCTCGGTGATCACCAGCGCCAGCACCCGGTCGCCCAGGAACTCGAGCCGGTCATAGTCGGCACGCCCAACAGCGCCGCCGCGCCGCGCCGCGGCGGCAGGCGGCGCCTGGTTGCAGGACGCATGGGTCAGGGCACGCCGCAGCAGGCCCGGATCCCGGAACCCGTGGCCCAGCGCCGGCGCCAAATCCGCTGCCAGCGCGGCCGCCGATGACGGACCCGTCCTGTCCGGCACGTCGCTCATGCCCGGCACGGCCCGCGGCGCAAGGCGCAGCTGTGCCCGGGAGAGGTCAATCGACCAATGTCAGAAGCCTGTTCCACCGGATCGCCGTGGGCCAGGTCCAGGGCTCGAACACCGACCCGCTGCCATTGACGGAGAAGAACAGCACCTCCGCCTCGCCCACCAGGTTATCGAACGGCACATATCCGACCCCCCGGTCGCTGGGGACCCGGCTGTCGACCGAATTGTCACGATTGTCCCCCATTGCGAAATAATGGCCATCGGGGACGACATAGACGTCGGTATTGTCGCTCATCGAGCGGGGATAGGCGTCCAGCACGCGATAGCTGACGCCGCCGGGCAGGGTCTCCACATATTGCGGGATGCGCCGCATATTGCCGCCCGGATCGCGGTAGGTGAAATCCTCGATCTGCTTCCGCGGCACCGGCGTGCCGTTCAGGATGACCTGCCCGTTGGTCACCTGGATACGGTCGCCCGGCAGGCCGATGATCCGCTTGATATAGTCTGTGGCATTGTCGCGCGGCAGCTTGAAGACCACCACGTCGCCGCGGTCCGGCTGCGACGCCAGGATCCGCCCGTCGAACAGCGGCAGGCTGAACGGCAGCGAGTAGCGGCTGTAGCCATAGGCGAATTTCGACACGAACAGATAGTCGCCGACCAGCAGGTTCGGCAGCATCGATTCCGACGGGATGTTGAACGGCTCGAAGGCGAAGGTGCGGATGCCCAGGGCGATCAGCACCGCGTAGACCACGGTCCGCAGGGTCTCCGCGAAGCCGCCATCGCCGGCCAGCCCGACCGCCGCCAGGCTGCGGCCGAAAAAGCCGCGCTGCGCTTGTGTATGTTTCTTTGTCATGCTCGGTCTGGGTTTACGCCGGACGTTCGGGCGCGGGCCGGTTCCGGCAACGGCCGGACGACCCGGAATCGGCCGCCCTCGCAACGGGCACCGCGACAGGATGCGCTGCACAGGGACGCGCTCAGGGCATAGCCCAATCCGGCCGCGCCGTCGATACGTTGCGCCATTCCGCCGCTGCCGCTCACCCGCAGCGCCCCTGCCGGACGCGCCCCTGCCGGACGCGCCGGCCCGGCCCCCTTGCCGGCCCTGTCATCGTCATTGCGGCAGCCGCGCGGCAAGCTCGGCCGGCACCGCGGTAATGATGACCAGCGCCTGCGCCTGCGGCGGCTCGTCTGTGATGGTCAGGTCGAGCCGCGCCACATAGCCGTCGGGGGTGATCTCCTCCAGCCGGCGCAGGGCGCCGTTGGTCAGCGCCATGGTCGGCTTGCCGCTGCGCAGGTTCACCACGCCGAGGTCGCGCCAGAACACGCTGCGCCGGAAGCCCGTGCCCAGCGCCTTGGAGCAGGCCTCCTTGGCGGCATAGCGTCGCGCATAGGAGGCGGCGCGCTGGTAGCGGCGGTCGCATTTCTGCCGCTCCAGTTCGGTGAAGCAGCGCTGGGTGAAGCGCTCGCCGAACCGTTCCAGGGTCTTCTCGATGCGGCGGATGTCGATGATGTCGCTGCCGATGCCGATGATCATGGGCGGGCCGCACTCATGCGGACCGGGCGCCGACCGCGTCGGCGCGGGCCTTGTCCATCAGGGCGCGCATCCGCTTGATGGTGGAATCCAGTCCGCCGAAGATCGCCTCGCCCACCAGGAAATGGCCGATATTCAGTTCCGCCACGGTCGGAATGGCGGCGATCGGCGCCACCGTGTCGAAGGCCAGGCCATGGCCGGCATGGCATTCCAGGCCCAGCGCCTCGGCCTCGGCGGCGGCGTCCAGGATCCGGCCCAGATGACGGTCGCGCTCCGCGCCCGGCGCGGCGTCGCAATAGGCGCCGGTATGCAGTTCCACCACCGGCGCGCCCATCGCCTTGGCCACGGCCAGCTGCACCCGGCTCGGCTCGATGAACAGGGAGACCCGGATGCCGGCCTCGGACAGCCGTGCGATATACGGCTCCAGGTGCCTGTGATGCGCAGCGACGTCCAGGCCGCCCTCGGTGGTGCGCTCCTCGCGCTTCTCCGGCACCAGGCAGCAGGCATGCGGCCGGTGGCGCAGGGCGATGGCCAGCATCTCCTCGGTCGCCGCCATCTCCAGGTTCAGCGGCAGCTCGATCTCCGCCGTCAGCCGCTCGATATCCCGGTCGGAGATATGGCGGCGATCCTCCCGCAGGTGGGCGGTGATGCCGTCGGCACCCGCCTGCGCCGCCATCGCGGCAGCGCGCACCGGGTCGGGATGCACGCCGCCGCGGGCATTCCGGATCGTGGCGACATGGTCGATATTCACCCCAAGACGCAGGCGCTGGGTCATGGCTGTCGGGCCTCCGGCTGCGGAAACGTTCGGACGGGCACTTTAGGCCGGCCGGCGGGGCGGCGATAGCCTCCCCCGCCGTCGGAGGGTGCGGGACGGCCTAGCTGGGCCGCAGGCCGCCGCTGCCCGGCTTGCTCGCGGGGATCGCCGCCAGCTCCGGCGGCAGGGCGTCAGCCGGATAGGCCGGCACCGACAGGGTGCAGAGCGCGATCAGCGGCACGCCGACATCGGCACGGCCATCCGATCGGTCGATCAGGCTGACGGCGGCGACCGGCACCCCGCCATGGTCGCGGATGCAGTCCATGCATTGCCGGGTGGAACCGCCGGTGGTCACCACATCCTCCGCCACCACGACCCGCTGGCCCGGCTCGATCGCGAAGCCGCGGCGCAGGGCGAAGCCCTCGCCCACCCGCTCGGCGAAGATCGCGGGCCGGCCCAGCTGCCGGCCGAGTTCGTAGCCGACGACGATGCCGCCTGTGGCCGGCGCGCAGACCAGGTCGATGCCGTCCGCGCCGAAGCGTTCCGTCAGCCGCCGCGCCAGCTCGGCGCAGAGCGCCGCCGCGCGCTCCGGATGCATCAGCACCCGGGCGGACTGCAGGTACATCGGCGAGTGCAGGCCGGAGGCCAGAACGAAATGCCCCTCCAGCAGGGCGCCGCTTTCGCGGTAGTGACGGAGCACGTCTTCCTTGTCCATTCTTCCCCCTAAATGACTGCGCCTGAGGGATGCCACCCGTTGGCTGCCAGTGCCTCAACCGCGCGACCGTTCCACGGCGGAGATCGCCGGATCGGTCCGCAGGGAGGCGATGATATCGCCCAGATGGGTGACGTCGCGCACCTCGATATCGACCAGCAGCTCGAACAGGTCCTGCGTGCGGTTGACGATCTTCAGGTTGGTGATGTTGCCGCCCTGGCGGGCGATCACCGTGGTCAGCGCCGACAGCGAGCCGACATCGTTGCGCACCACCGTCGCCAGTCGGCCGACATGGTCGACGTCGTTGCCGGCATCCGCCCAGCTGACATGCAGCCAGCGCTCCGGCGTCTGGCTGAACTGCTCCAGGGTCTCGCAGTCCAGGGTATGGACGGTGACCCCCTTTCCGGTGGTCACGATGCCGACGATCCGGTCGCCCGGCAGCGGGTGGCAACAGCCGGCATAATGCACCGCCATGCCCGGAATCAGCCCCTGCAGCGGCACCGGCTGCTCGCGCTCCCGCGGGCGCGCCTGCTGGCTGCGGGCGCGCTCCAGCGGGATCACCTCCGCGCCCTCATGCTCCTTGCGCTTGCGGGCGGCCGGAAACAGCACGCCGGTCACGGTGCCGGCATTCACGGTGCCGTTGCCGATCGCGACATGCAGGTCCTCCACCGTCGCACACTGGAAGCGCTCGAGGTTGGCCGCCAGCGGCTTCTCGGTGTAGCGGCGGCCGGCCTCGCGGAACGCCTTCTGCAGGATCGCCTTGCCCAGGCTGGCATATTCGGACCGCTGCTGGTTGCGGATGAAGCGCCGCACATTGGCGCGCGCCTTGCCGGTGACCAGGATGTTCTCCCAGTTCGGCGAGGGCTGCGCCTTGGGCGAGGTGATGATCTCGATCTGGTCGCCGTTCTGCAGTTCCGTGCGCAGCGGCAGGATGCGGCCGTTGATCTTGGCGCCCACGGTATGGTTGCCGACGTCGGAATGGACGGCATAGGCGAAGTCGATCGGCGTCGCCCCGCGCGGCAGGGCGATCAGGTCCCCTTTCGGCGTGAAGCAGAAGACCTGATCCTGGAACATGTTGAGCTTGGTGTTCTCCAGGAATTCCTCCGGGTCGGAGGCGTTCTCCAGGATGTCCAGAAGCTCGCGCAGCCAGCGATAGCTGTTCTTGTCCGCCTTGTCCGACGGCGTCTTGTAGTACCAGTGGGCGGCCACGCCGATCTCCGCCACCTCGTGCATGGCGCGGGTCCGGATCTGGATCTCCACCCGCTGGCTGTTGGGGCCGATCACCGTGGTGTGGATGCTCTGGTACTGGTTCGGCTTCGGCGTCGAGATGAAGTCCTTGAAGCGGCCCGGCACCATCCGCCAGGTAGAATGGACGACGCCGAGCGCGCCGTAGCAGTCCGGCACATTGTCGACAACGACCCGGAAGGCGATGACGTCGGACAGCTGCTCGAACGCCACGTTCTTCTGCTGCATCTTGCGCCAGATGCTGAACGGCGACTTTTCCCGCCCGGCCACCTTGCAGGCGATCCCGGCCTCGTCCAGGACCCTCTGCAATTCCTCCGTGACGTGCCGCACCGTGTCGCTGCCCTCGGCCCGCAGGTAGTTCAGGCGGGCAAGCACGCTTTCGCGGCCCTCGGGGTTCATCTCCGAAAAGGCGAGGTCTTCCAGTTCCGCCTTCATCTCCTGCATGCCGATCCGGTCGGCCAGCGGCGCGTAGATCTCCATCGTCTCGCGCGCGATGCGGCGGCGCTTCTCCTCCGACGGGATGTATTTCAGGGTCCGCATATTGTGCAGCCGGTCGGCCAGCTTCACCAGCAGTACCCGGATGTCGGCCGACATGGCCAGCAGCAGCTTGCGGAAATTCTCCGCCTGGCGTGAGCGGTCGGACTGCATCTCGATGCGCGACAGCTTGGTGACGCCGTCGACCAGCTGCAGGATGTCCCTGCCGAACAGCTGCTCGATCTCCGCCGGCGTGGCGGCGGTATCCTCCAGGGTGTCGTGCAGCAGCGCGGTCACGATGGTGGCGCCGTCCAGCCGCATGTCGGCCAGGATGCCTGCCACCTCCACCGGGTGGGAGAAATAGGGATCGCCGGAGGCCCGCTTCTGGGTGCCATGCGCGCGCATCGTGAAGACATAGGCGCGGTTCAGGACATCCTCGTCGGCATCCGCGTCATAGTCGCAGACCTTTTCGACGAGTTCGACCTGACGCAACACGATCCCTGCCCTCCAGCTGGCGGTGTCCGGCAGGACGCCCCTGCCCCACGACACGGCGCGCCCCGCTACGCAAGCGGCCCGCCCCGGACCGGCATCCATGCCGGTCCGGCCCCAGGACCGCTTCAAAAGTATATAGGAGGTTGCGCCGGTTTCGGCAGGCCATAACTGCGCACGGGGCGCAGGCATGCATTGCGCGCAGGCGGGTGCCGGGACGCTCAGTTCATGTCGGCTGCCGGCTCGCCACGGGACTGCCCCGACAGGGAAGAGGGGCCGGCAGGCATGAAGGGCCTTGCGGCCCTTCGGTCACTCGTCGCTGTAGCCGCCGGGCGGGGTCGGCGCCGATGCGGCGGTGGGCGAGCCGGTCGGCGGGCCGGACGTGCGGCCGCTTTCGTCCTGCGCCACGGCGGCCCAGTCGCCGGCCTGCATCAGGGCGGCCATATTGTCCTCTTCCGGCTCGTCCACCTCGACATGCTTCTGCATGGAGCCGATCAGGCCCTGCCGCAGGTCGTCGGTGGAGACGGTGTGGTCCGCGATCTCCCGCAGGGCGACGACGGGGTTCTTGTCGTTGTCGCGGTCGACGGTCAGCGGCGCGCCGGCAGAAACGGCGCGGGCGCGCTGCGCGGCCAGCAGGACGAGTTCGAAGCGGTTCGGGACGCGGGTGACGCAGTCCTCAACGGTGACGCGAGCCATAGACGGGGTCCATTTCGCATTTTGTTCCGGTACGGGATGGGCCGGAAACTATCCATTCGACCCGTCGAATTCAAGCGCTGCGGGGAAAGGTCGCGGAAAACGGCGGCTTCCGGCAAAAGCCGCTTGCCAATCGGCCGCCACCCGCTATGTAAGTCTTGGGCGAAGACAGAAAACAGCTGGCTGCGGCCCGAATCACTCAGCAATTACGTGCCGCCGACGAATGGCCCGTCGAACAGGGTCCGATAAACCTATAATTGCGTCATATATTGCGTGACAATTTTTGCCTGTCTGAAGGATCATCACAATGTCTCAATATTATCCTGAGCGCATCGGGCTGTTTATCGATGGCGCCAACCTTTATTCCGCCGCCCGCTCCCTCGGCGCTGACATAGACTACAAGCGTCTTCTTGAAGAATTTTCGTCACGCGGGCGGCTTATCCGCGCATTCTATTACACGGCCCTCGTCGAGGATCAGGAATATTCGCCGATCCGTCCCCTGATCGACTGGCTCGACTACAATGGCTTCACCATGGTGACGAAGCCGACGAAGGAATTCACCGACGCCTCGGGCCGGCGCAAGATCAAGGGCAATATGGACATCGAGCTGGCGATCGACGTGCTGGAGATGTCCGAGCATCTGGAACATGTCGTCATCTTCTCCGGCGACGGCGATTTCCGCCGCCTGGTGGAGGCGGTGCAGCGCAAGGGCGTGCGGGTCAGCATCGTCTCCTCGGTGCGCACACAGCCGCCGATGGTGGCCGACGAACTGCGCCGGCAGGCCGACGAGTTCATCGAGCTGGCCGACCTGATGTCGAAGATCCAGCGCGACCCCGCGCATCGCGCCCAGGCGCAGGCCCGCCGCCAGACCGTCGAGGACCAGGCGCCCGACGACGATGACGACTACGATCCCGGCTATGAAGAGGATTACGACGATCACGGGGCGTTCCATCGCCCGGTCTGACGGCCACCCAGCCGTCGCCGGCTGCTGACCCATGCCGTCCGCCATCCGCCCGGCGCCGCCGCCCGACTGCCCCGCCTGTCCCCGTCTGGCCGACTTCCGCCAGGCGAACAGGGCGCTCTACCCGGCCTTCCACAATGCGCCGGTCCCGTCCTTCGGGCCGGCGGATGCCGGCTTGCTGATCGTCGGCCTGGCACCGGGCCTGAAGGGCGCGAACCAGACCGGTCGCCCCTTCACCGGGGATTATGCCGGCGACCTGCTCTACGCCACCCTGCTGCAGTTCGGCTTCGCCACCGGCCGGTACGGGGCCCATGCCGGGGACGGGCTGCAGCTGCGGGGCTGCCGGATCACCAATGCGGTCCGCTGCGTGCCGCCGCAGAACAAGCCGGTCGGCGCGGAGATCCGGACCTGCCGGCCGTTCCTGCTGCCCGAACTGACCGCCGCGCCGGCCCCCCGCGCGGTGCTGGCGCTGGGCAAGGTGGCGCATGATTCCACCCTCACCGCGCTGGGGCGCAAGCTGTCGGCCCACCCCTTCCGGCACGGCGCGCGCCATGACCTGCATGTCGGGGAGCCCTCGGGCGGCCCGGCGCTTTTCGACAGCTATCACTGCTCCCGCTACAACACGAATACCGGCCGCCTGACGGAGGCGATGTTTCACGACGTGTTTGCCGGGATCCGCGACTGGCTCGACGCGCCGGACCGCCGCTAACGCGGCACGGGCGGGCGCTCAGCCGCCGCCCTGGCGCTCCCTGCCGCCTGTCCCTTCCTGCGCCATGCCTTCCATCGCGGCAGCTGCCGAGCTCAGGATCTCGTCCTGGACAGGGCCCGGACCGGCCGCCCTGGCCAGCAGCACCGCCCCCGCCAGGAGCGACAGGGTCGCCCAGCCCGACGCCGGTGCCTTGCCGCCCGCCGCGCCCGCATCGCTGCCGTCGGCAGGGCCGGCGCTGTCCGCGGCCGCGGCCGCCCGCCGCGCGCCCTCCTGGAACAGGATCCGCGCGGCCTCGCCGCCCCGCGCGACATCCGGGGTCAGGGTCGGCAGCAGACAGCCCTGCCCAGGCGATCCGACATGCTGCGGGCCCAGATACCAGCCGGCAAGGGCCGCCGGCCAGCCGTCCGGCTGCGCCCGGCGGAGCTGCACGATGCCGGCAGAGAGCCGCTCGACCCCGTCCTGCACCACGGCCTCGAACAGCTTCTCCTTCGAGCCGAAGGCGCGATAGATCGCGCCGGAGGTCACGCCGGCCGCCTGCGCGACCGCATCGACCCCGGTGCCCGCCAGGCCGCCCTCCCGGTACAGCCGGGCGGCCGCGCCCAGGATCCGCTTCCGCGTGGCTTCACTATGCTCTCGGGAATAACGCATGAGCTTCCTCGTTCCACCGCCGGGATCCGCCAGTCCCCCTCGGAACCTGGACGACGATAGCCGTTGCGGCGTATAGATAATGATCGTTATCTTTAATCCACCCTCACCCCCTTCCGGGAACTGCCATGCAAGCCATCGACCTGATCGACGATCACCGCCCCGAGATCCGCCTGGCCATCGAACGGATGCCCGCGACCCGCCTGCTGGCCCTGAAGGTGCTGGGTCTGGGCGAAGGGGTGTCGCTGCTTGAGATGGCGATCCGCCCGGAAATCACCTTCGACGGCCGCAACGTCCAGGGCGGCATCGTCGGCACCCTGGCCGACTATGCCGCGGTCAGTGCTGCCAATACCGTCATGCCGGCCGGCTGGGCCGCCTCCACCACCGGCATCGAGGTGCACAACCTGGAACCCGCCTGCGGCGTGCGGCTGCTGGCGGTCGGTCGGTCGATCCGCAGCGGCAGGGGGCTGTCCCTGGGGGAGGCCCGGGTCTATGCCCAGGCGGAAGACGGGCCGGTCGGGGACCCGACGACGCACCGACTGGTGGCGGTGGCAATGGCGACCTGCCGCGGCTTCGCCCTGGAGCAGCGAAGCCGATCGTGAACCCGGCTAGCTGTGCTCCCGCAGCAGGCGGGCCTTCTGCCGCTGCCAGTCGCGCTCCCGCTCGGTCGCGCGCTTGTCGTGCAGCTTCTTGCCGCGCGCCAGGCCCAGCTGCAGCTTCGCGATGCCGCGATTGTTGAAGAACAGCCGCAGCGGCACGACGGTCATGCCGCCCTGCTGGATCGCGCCGGTCAGCCTGTTGATCTCCTTGCGGTGCAAGAGCAGCTTCCGGCGGCGCCGGGGCTCATGGTTGAAGCGGTTGCCCTGCCGGTATTCCGGGAAATGGGCATTGATCAGCCAGAACTCGTCGCCCTCGGCGGAGGCATAGGATTCCGCGATATTGGCGCGGCCCTCGCGCAGCGCCTTCACCTCGGTCCCGGTCAGCACCAGGCCCGCCTCGAAGGTCTCGTCGATGAAATAGTCGTGGCGGGCCTTGCGGTTCTCCGCCACGAGCCGGGGTTCCGCCATGCGGGTGCCTTACAAACTCGATTTGAAAACAGTGACTTGCAACGCGGTCCTGAAGTCAGGCGGCAAGCTACTGCGCCGCCTCCGCCGACAGCAGGCCGGCGGCTTCCAGCGCCGCGTCGAGCCGCGCCGCGGTCTCCGCACTGACCGGCACCATCGGCAGGCGCAGGTCGGGGGCGCACAGGCCCAGCCGGGCGGCGGCGTACTTCGCGGGCGCCGGATTGGGCTCCACGAACAAAGCCGTGTGCAGCGGCATCAGGCGGTCCTGCAGGGCAAGCGCCGTCTTATAGTCGCCGGCCAGGGTCGCCTCCTGGAAGGCGGAGCAGAGCGCCGGGGCGACATTGGCCGTGACCGAGATGCAGCCGACCCCGCCATGCGCGTTGAAGCCCAGCGCCGTGCCGTCCTCGCCCGACAGCTGAACGAAGTCGGGCCCGCAGGCCAGGCGCTGCTTGGAGGTGCGCGCCAGATCCGCCGTGGCATCCTTCACGCCGCGGATATTCGGCAGCTGCGCCAGCCGGGCCATGGTCTCCACCGACATGTCGATCACGCTGCGGCCGGGGATGTTGTAGATGAAGATCGGCAGGTCGATCGCGTCGTTGATGGCCTTGAAATGGGCATAGAGGCCGGCCTGGTTCGGCTTGTTGTAGTAGGGTGTCACCACCAGCACGGCGTCCGCGCCGGCACCCTGCGCATGCTTCGCCAGGTCCACCGCCTCGACCGTGCTGTTCGATCCGGCGCCGGCGATCACCGGCACCCGGCCGGCCGCGGCCTCGATGCAGAGTTCGACCACATGGCGATGCTCGGCATGGGACAGGGTCGCCGATTCGCCGGTCGTGCCGCAGGGGACCAGTCCGTGACTGCCCTGCGCGATCTGCCATTCCACGAAGGACTGGAAGGCCTTCGAATCGACCTTGCCGTCGCGAAACGGCGTGATCAAGGCGGTGATGGATCCCCGAAAGGTCAATGATTCTGTGGCCATAGCCGGTATCCGGTTCTGTTCCTGCAGGCTTGTGCGCCTGCTTGTCGCATCCTGGGAGACTAGTCCCGCTCCGCCGTCGCAGCAAGTTGACCGCCATCAAGCGGTGCCCGCACGGCGACGGAGCGCGGCGCCGTTGCGGATCATGTATGATGGCGATGACACGCAGCGACGCCGGCTTTCATATGGCAGCCAAAGGCCATGGATGAAAGCGTCTGGCGCGCCGCGGCACGGCGATCCCAAACCGGCGGCCCGGATCCGCCCTTCCGGAAAGCCGCGGGATTGCCCATGGCCCCCGACCGGCAGATGCCCGTCCCCCTGAACCCTTCGGTGACCGAGAACATGACGTTCCCGTACCTGACCGCTCCCTCCCTGTCCGCAGCCGCCCGCCGTCTCTGCCTGCTGGCCCTGGCGCTCGCAGCCGGCCTGCCGGCGGCTCTCGGCGGCCCGGCGCAGGCCGCCGTTCCGCAGCCCGCCCCCGGCGTGCTGGCGGACGGCCAGATGCCTGGCGCGGCGGTCCCGGTGACCACCGCCCCGACGCCGCGGCCGCGGCCCGCCGATGCGCCGTTGCGCGCACGCACGGCGCAATACACGGCGGCCGGCAACCGGATCAGCGGCGACCGGCCGAACCCGCTGGAAGCGCGCGCCGCCTTCGCCGCCGTGGATGCGCGGCGCTGGGCGGAGGCCCTGGCGGCCGCCAAACGCTCCGGCAGCGCGGCGCTGGTCGACTATGTCACCTGGTACCGCTTCACCCGCGAGAATTCGGGCGCCACCTTCGGGCAGATCGCCGCCTTCGTCGACGCTCATCCCGAATGGCCCTGGCAGATCACCCTGCGCACCCGCGCCGAGCAGGCGATCGACGGCAGCACCGACCCGCGCCAGATGATCGCCTGGTTTGACCGGCACCCGCCGGTCAGCGGCATCGGCATGATCCACTACGGTGCCGCCCTGATCGACGCCGGCCGCACCAATGACGGCACCCTGTGGGTGCGGCGCGGCTGGCGCGAGGGCGAGTTCGACGCCAAGGACGAACAGCGCATCCTGCAGGTGCATGGCAGCCGCCTGCGCGAGGGCGATCATGTCGCCCGGCTGGACCGGCAGCTCTGGGACCGCGACAGCGCGGCGGCGACCCGCACGATGCGCTACGTGAACCCCGGCTACCAGGCCCTGGCGAAGGCGCGGATGGCGCTCTATCGCGACGCCGGCAATGTCAACGAACTGATCGCGCAGGTGCCACCGCTGCTGCGCAAGGATCCGGGCCTGACCTATGAGCGCCTGCGCTGGCGGCGCCGGCACGGCCACGAGGACGGCGTGCGGGAGATCCTGGAGAGCCCGCCGGACGAGCTGGGCCAGGAGAACCGCTGGTGGCGCCTGCGGGAGGCCGAGGTGCGGGACGCGCTGGACCGCGGCGACCCGAAGGCCGCCTACGACCTGGCGGCCCGGCATGGCCAGACCGACGGCGCCAGCTATGCCGAGGCGCAGTGGCTGGCCGGCTGGATCGCGCTGCGTTTCCTGAAGGACCCGGCCAAGGCGGTGAACCACTTCCTGCCGATGTTCCAGAAAGTGAACTACCCGATCTCCAAGGCGCGCGGCGCCTATTGGGTGGCCCGTGCCGCGGCGGCCCTGGGGGAGGATGTGCGGGCCCGGCAGTGGTATGCCGAGGCCGCGCTGCATCCCACCACCTATTACGGCCAGCTTGCCCGCATCGCCCTGGGCGAGGCCGGGCCGATGCAGCTCCCCGCCACGCAGCGGATCTCGCCGGAGCAGGAGCGCGCCTTTTTCAGCGACCGGCGGGTGCAGGTGGTGCTGGCCCTGTCCAATGTGGACCAGGACTGGCGCGCCCGCCCCTTCGTCCTCAGCCTGATGGAGGATGCGCAGACCGCGCTGCAGTACAACCTCGTCGTCCACCTGTCGGAGATGATCGGTCGCAGCGAGCTGTCGGTGCGGGCGGCAAAGGCCGCCAGCCAGAACGGCTATATCGAGGTCACCGGCGGCTATCCGGTGCTGCAGGACCTGGTTTCCGCCTCGCGGGGCGTGGAGCCGGCCCTGGTCCATGCGATCAGCCGGCAGGAAAGCGAGTTCCGCACCGACGCGGTTTCCCATGCCGGGGCACGCGGCATAATGCAGCTGATGCCGGCGACCGCGAAGGAGGTGGCACGCGCCATGCAGCTGGCTTACGACACCGGCCGGCTGACCCGGGACCGCGCCTACAACGCGCAGCTGGGCGCCTTCCACATGAAGGACCTGCTGCGCCGCTGGAACGACCATTACGTGCTGGCGATCGCCGCCTACAATGCGGGCTCCGGCCGGGTGCAGCAGTGGATTGCGGAATATGGCGATCCGCGCAGCCAGGAGATCGACGTGATCGACTGGGTGGAGAAGATCCCCTTCTCGGAAACGCGCAACTATGTCCAGCGGGTCCTGGAGGGGCTGCAGGTCTATCGCACCCTGATGGGCGAGGCGCGCCTGCAGTTGGCCGACGATCTGCGGGTCCGCTAGTCTGCCCGCGCCCGGCAGGCTTGCCGGCATCCGACAGCGCGAGGGAGGAGCGGCCATGGCCAGCGGTGCAGCGTCAGGGGAGACGGATGGCGGCGGGGCCGCCGGCCGGCTGACGGGGATCAAGGCATGCGTCTTCGACGCCTATGGCACCCTGTTCGACGTGGCGGCTGCGGCGGAGGCCCGCGCCGATATCCTGGGCGACGGCTGGAAGGCGCTGGCGGAGACCTGGCGGGTGAAGCAGCTGACCTATTCCTGGCTGCGCGGCCTGCAGGGGGCCTATGCGCCCTTCTCCCAGGTCACGGGCGAGGCGCTGGACTATGCCATGGACAGCCACGGGATTTCGGACCAGGCGCTGCGCGACGAACTGATGCACCTCTATTTCCGGCTCAGCGCGTATCCCGAAGTGCCCGACGTGCTGGACCGGCTGAAGCGGGCCGGGATGCGCACCGCGATCCTGTCCAACGGCTCCCCCGACATGCTGGACGCGGCGGTGGACAATGCCGGCATCCGCGACCGGCTGGACGCCGTCCTGTCGGTGGACGAGCTGAAGACCTTCAAGCCGGACCCGCGCGTCTACCAGCTCGCCTGCGACCGGCTGCAGGTGGCGCCGGGGGAGATCTCCTTCCAGTCATCCAACGCCTGGGATGCCCATGCGGCGAGCCATTTCGGCTTCCAGGTGGTCTGGATCAACCGCTTCGGCCAGGCCCGGGAGCGGCTGCCCGGCCGGCCGGACGTGACCCTGCAGACATTGTCGCCCCTGCCGCAGGTGGTCGGGGCCGAAGGATGAACGAAAGATGAGTGAGGATTTCCGCGAGCTGCGCTTCCGCGCTCAGGACGATGTCGAGATCTTCGTCCGCGACTATGGCGATCCGGACAGTGCCCATGTGCCGGCGCTCTGCCTCTCCGGCCTGACCCGCAACAGCAAGGATTTCCGGGACCTGGCGCCGCACCTGGCGGCAAACGGCCGGCGCGTGCTGGCGATGGACTATCGCGGCCGCGGGCAGAGCGGTTACGACCCGAACTGGCGCAACTACACCCCGCAGGCCTATGTCGCCGACGTGCTGCAGTTGCTGGCCGTGGCCGGCCTGCACAGGGTCGGCGTGGTCGGCACCTCGCTGGGCGGCCTGGTCGCGATGGGCCTGGGCGCCGCCCAGCCGGCCAGCCTGGCCGGGGTGGTGCTGAACGATATCGGGCCGGAGATCGCGGCCAGCGGCGCCGGCCGCATCGCCGACTATGTCGGCAAGCCGGTCGTGCTCTCCGATCTTGCCGCCGGTGCCGCGCTGCAAAAGGAGAGCTACACCGCCGCCTATCCGGACCTGGACGATGCCGGCTGGCTGTGGATGGCGGAAGGCACCTACCGCCAGCGGCCCGACGGGCAGGTCGAGCTGGACTACGATCTGAAGCTGGGCGATGCGGTGCGCGAGAGCGTGAAGGGCGGCTCGCCCAACCTCTGGCCGCTGTTCGACGCCCTGGCCCATGTGCCGGTTCTGGTGATCCGCGGCGCCCTGTCCGACGTGCTGTCGGCTGAGACCCTGACCCAGATGCAGACCCGCCGCCAGGAACAGGGCCTGCCGCTGGAAACGGTGGTCCTGGCCAACCGCGGCCATGTCCCGCTCCTGAACGAGGCGCCGGCGCTGGACGCCATCGACCGCTTCTTCGCCGGCCTCGACACCGGCCACCAATCCGGCAGCGCCGGATGACCGCCGGTCCGTCGGCGGCGACCGAGGAAGAGGACAGCGGGCGGCTGCCCAACATCGAGGATGTGCGGACCGCGGCGGAGCGGATCGCCGGGCTGGTGGTGCATACCCCGATCCTGGAGAACCCGCTTCTGAACCGCCGGCTGGGGTTCCGCCTGCTGGTGAAGGCGGAATGCCTGCAGCCGATCGGCGCCTTCAAGCAGCGCGGCGCGATGAACGTGGTCGCCGGGCTGGACCCGGAGGTGCGGGCGCGCGGCGTGCTGGCCTGGTCCTCCGGCAACCATGCCCAGGCGGTCGCGGCGGCCGCGGCGGCACATGGCTGCCCGGCGGTGATCGTGATGCCGTCGGACGCGCCCCGCATCAAGCGCCGCAATACAGAGGCCTGGGGCGCCGAGGTGGTCGAATATGACCGGGCCACCGGCAACCGCGAGGCGCTGGGCATGGCGATCGCCAAGGACCGCGGCATGACCGTGGTGCCGCCCTACGATCATCCCGGCACCATCGCCGGCCAGGGCACCGTGGGGCTGGAGATCGCCGCCGACCTGGCAGAAGACCCGCCCGATGCGGTCTACATCCCCTGCGGCGGCGGCGGGCTCACTGCCGGCTGCGCCCTGGCGCTGCACGACTGGCTGCCGGAGCTGGCGATCCATGCGGTGGAGCCGGCGGCCTTCGACGATACCGCCCTGTCGATGGAAGCCGGCGAGCCGGTCGGCCATCCCGACGCCGGCCCCTCCTTCTGCGACGCGCTGCTGTCGCCACAGCCCGGCAGATTGACCTTCACCCTGAACCGACGGCTCCTGGCCGGCGTCTCCCTGGTCACGGACGAGGCCGTGGCGCAGGCCATGGCCACCGCCTTCGAGTCCTGGAAGCTGGTGGCGGAGCCAGGCGGCGCGGTCGCGGTGGCGGCCGCCATCGCCGCGCATCGCGACAGCGGCGACACCGTCGTCGCGGTGATCTCCGGCGGCAATGTGGACCCCACCCTGTTCGCCGAGGTGCTGACCGCCAACGCCCCCTGGTGAGAGCGGGCCGCGCCGCCTGCCGATTACCCGGCCGGTAATTGGCCTGCAGCGGCGGCCGGGCGATATCGCGGTCACCGCAACACGGACAGGCATCGCCAGCAAGGGGACCCGCAATGGCCGAGCAGATCGACCGGACAGACGAGCGAGACGAGGCCGCAGCCCAGGCCGAGAGCTGGCTGCAGATGTTCTTCCACTTCTTCGCCGCGCCTTCGCCCGAGAGCTATGCGCCGCTGTTTCACCCGGAGGGCAGCCTGCAGGATTCCGGCATGGCCGAGCCCCTGCCCGCCGCGCAGACCGGCGCCGCCATCGCCATGGTGCTGGCGAAGGTGCCCGACCTGCTGATCCGCCCGTTGCGGCATGCCGTGCGGGGATCCCATGTTTTCGTCGAAGCGCGCAATACCGGCAGCCTGGGCGGCGCGGCGCTGGACTGGGGCGCGCTCTACCGGGTCCACCTGAAGGACGGGCTGGTGCATCGCGGCCGGCGTTTCTACGACCAGGTGGAGCTGTTCCGGCCAGTCCTGCCGGACGGCGCCGCCCTGCCCGCCTTTCCCGGCACCGCCGACATACCGGTGAGAGCGGCCGCAGCGCCAGCGGACGATGCGGCCATGGTCGACCGCCTCGCCCAAGCCTGGAACGGCGCACCCGCCGCCCTGGCCGCGCTTTACGCCCCCGAAGGCCGGCATCTGGGCCCCGGCCTGGCAGCGCCCCTGCCGCGCGGCGCCCTGCCCGCCTACCGGGACTGGCTGCGGGCGCTGCTGTCGCCGGGGCCCGTGCAGGCCGTCGACTGGGCGTCGGCCCCCGCAGGGGACGGCCGGGTCCTGTTCGTCGAATTCCACGGCACCGGCCGCTTCATGGGCGAAGCCGTGCCGCTGGACCGGATCGACCGCTACCTGCTGGATGCCGGGGGCCGGATCACGGACAGCCGCAGCTACATGGACACCCTGGGCCTGGTGGAGCGGGCGAAGCCGGAGGTCGCGGCGATCCGGGCGGCGGTGATCAAGGGATAGCGCCCGTCGGTGGCCCCTTCCGCCTTGCGTTCCGCCGCGGGAAGACCGAAGCTCGGAGTATGCGAAACCATCCCTATGCCGATCTCGACCTCGCGCGGGAGGATCTTGCCGCGGGCCTGCGCGCCGCCGCGCGCCTGGGCCTGCACGAAGGCGTCTGCAACCATTTCTCCATCGCCCTGCCGGACGACCGCATCCTGATCAACCCGCAGGGGCTGCACTGGGACGAGGTCACCGCCGGCGACATGGTGGTGGCCGACATGCAGGGCAAGCGGCTGGAAGGCCGCCACCCGGTGGAGATCACCGCCGCCTGCATCCATTCCGGCATCCACCGGGCGCGGGCCGACGCGACCTGCGTGCTGCACACCCACATGCCCTACGGCACCGCCCTGACCCTGCTGGAGGGCGGCCGGCTGGCCTGGTCGGACCAGAACAGCCTGCGCTTCTATGGCCGCACCGCCTATGACGACGATTATCAGGGCGTCGCCTTCGACGGCGCGGAGGGCGACCGCATGGCGGCTGCGCTGGGCGATGGCGACGTGCTGTTCCTCGCCAGCCACGGGGTGATCGTCTGCGGACCGACCATGGCGCATGCCTTCGACGACCTCTACTACCTGGAGCGCGCCTGCATGCACCAGGTCCTGGCGCGCTCCACCGGCGGCCGGCTGCGGCAGGTCGACGAGGCGGTCGCGGCCCGCACCGCCGCCGACATCGCCGCGGTGCGGGAACAGTCCGACCTGCACTTCGCCGCGCTCAAGCGGCTGCTGGACCGGGATTCGGCCGGCTGGCGGGCGCTGGAGTAGCGGCGACAGCCCGACGGCATTCACTCGCCCACCGGCGCACTTGGCAGGCCCTGCCGTCCTCCCCGGTTGCCGTCGTCCTCGGGCCTGACCCTACGCGATTCACACATCTCGTCAGCGGAGCCAGATCAGCCCTGCGGTCCTACCTTTTTGCCGTCATCCTCGGCCACTGAGCCGAGGATCATGGCAAGACGGCGAAGCTGCGCAGCGTCCCTGTCCCGTCATGCCCCTCGGGTCGAGCCCGAGGGCGACGGCAGCAGGGAGGCGCGTCGAAGAGAAGAGATATGTGAATCGCGTAGGGCCTGACCCGAGGACCGCGACGGGACCGTGCGGCCGCGCAGCTTCGCGGTATCGTCACGGTCCTTGGGTCGAGCCCAAGGACGACGACGGCAAGGCACGTCACCGAGAAAGACTGCGTGCCGTGGTGGGGCGCGTCAGGAAAGGCCCCTGAGACCAAGGCCCCCTCAGCGTGGCTCCAGGGTCATGTCGTGCTGGACCTCGCCCACTGGAATCTCCGCCGGGATCGGGAAGTAGCGGTCGTCGATCCAGCCGTCGACCTTGTCGGAGAAATCGGCGTCGAAGGGATTGCCCGACTGGCCCGGCACGACGCTGTACAGCGACCTGTCCAGGTCGGCCATGTCGTAGACGGCGCGATAGGCGGCGCCGTGGATCTTGGCGAAGGGGTCGCTGCCGGAGATGTTCATGCCGCCCCGGTCCAGCGTGTAGCTGCCGCCCTCGGCCGGCGCACTGGTGTGCAGGACCTCGTCCAGGAAGGGGACGAAGCCGAACAGCGGGTGCTGGAACTTCACCCGGTGCGCCCGGCTCCAGCGCCAGTCGGAAATGTCGTCGCCATATTCCGCCCGCAGGCTTTCCAGCGCGGCGTCGAAGGATTCCGCGCATTGCTCGGCGCAGGCCTCCTGCTGCTCCGTCGTCTTGTCGTCGCACCAGTGCATCTCGCGCGACAGCACGCGGGCCGCCTGCACCGGGTGCAGGTCCCACCAGCTGTCGAAGTCCGGGCCGAGTTCGTCGGCGAACAGGTGCCGGTTCAACTCCCGCAGCCAGGCGGTGAAGATCAGCGGCGCGGCGGAGTTCGCGCTCATCCGGTCGTCCCAGCCATGCAGCAGGTCCAGCGCCCTGGCGGCGTCCGGGTCGTCGGGCTTCGCCTCCGCCAGCTTCTGCAGCAGCAGCGGCCGCAGCTCGCGCGCCATCAGCGACAGGGTGTCGGTCTGCATCGCGGTGCTGTCCGCGACGTCGTGCAGTGGGTCCGCCTCCAGCATCTGCGCAACCCGGTCGGCACGGTAGCGCAGGTCGTAATCGTCGCCGAAATCGTAGGCGTCGCCCGGCGTCTCCATGCTGTTGTTCGCATTGACAATCCGCCCCCCAGCCGGGTTCATCGACTGCGGCAGGGCCTCGAACGGCACCTGGCCCGGCGGTGCTGCCGCCTCCGCGCCCGACTGCGGCAGCTTGCCCGTTCCGGCGTCGCGCGCCGGCAGCCAGCCGGCGCTGACATGGCCGATGCCGCCTTCGGTATCGGCGAACAGGAAGTTCTGCATCGGCGAGACCAGCAGTCGGAGCGCATCGCGAAACTCCGCCACGTTGGTCGCGAACTGCATCCGGTAGAGCGCCAGCGGGGAGCTGTCCGCCGGGAACAGGGTCGGATGGCGCAGGGCCACGGCATGGCTGTCGCCGGCCAGCGCCCGCGCCTTCGCCTGCACGTCGGAAATGACCGGCCCGTGGCGGCTCTGCCGCACCTTCAGGCTGCGGTCATCGCCGAAGCGGACCTTCACCACCTCGTCGCGGCTCTGGAAGCGTTCCGCCCCGTCCGGGGTCAGGTAGCGGCCCTCCTGCTCCGGATCCAGCCGTTCGAAATAGAGGTCGGCGGCATCGGTATAGGCGGTGGTCGCACCCCAGGCGACATGCGCATTGTGGCCCAGCAGATGGAACGGAAGCCCGGGCGCGGTGGCACCGGTCAGCGCCAGGGGGCGCCGGTTCAGGTCCGCGGCAGCGGGATCGCCGTCCGCCGCCAGCCGGGCCAGGTACCAGATCCCCGGCGCGGTGAAGGCCAGGTGCGGGTCGCTGGCCAGGATCGGCAGGCCGCTTTCGGTATGCTTGCCGTCGACCACCCAGGAGGCGGAGGCGCCCTGCAGCCGGAACCAGCCCGGCATCGCCTCCGGCAGTGCCGCCACCGCCCGCGCCAGGTCGGGCAGCCCCGGCATCGCACCGCCCGCATCGCTGCGCCGGTCGGCCCCGGGGGCGGCGGACTGCCGTTCCTGCGGGTCGTCATGGCGCTCCCGCAGCAGGAAGTCGACATCCTCCTGCGGCAGGCGCTTCATCAGCGCGGCGCGGGTCAGTTCGCGCTGCCAGTTGCCGGTCAGCATCAGGCCAAGCAGCTTGCCGATCGCCAGGCTGTCGGCGGCGGTCCAGGTTTCCGGCTCGTAGAACAGCAGGCCGAATTCCGGCGGCCAGGGCCCCTTGTGGTGCTGCAGGTAGGCATTCACGCCGGCGGCATAGGAGTCGAACGGCATGCGCAGCTGTTCGGGCATCTGTGCCGCATCGGCCTTGGCCAGGCGATAGATCCCGAGGGTGCGGATGAAGGCATCGGCATCGGCCGCAAGCGGGCCGACCACCTCCGCCATCCGGCCGGCGGCGATCCGCCGGTAGATGTCCATCTGCCACAGCCGTTCCTGCGCATGAACGAAGCCCAGCGCGAAATAGGCATCCGCCTGGCCGCCGGCCCGGATATAGGGCACGTCCTGCATGTCCCGCTGCACGGTGACCGGCCGGGCGATGCCGCCGACCTGGACCCCGCCGCCGCGAACCGGGACCGACTGGCTGAGCCACAGAATGTAGGCCACCGCCACGACGACAAGCAGGCCGGCCAGGGCGCCTATGCCCCCCAGGGTCCAGTACAGGATCTTGCGCATTCGCCGCATGGTGAGGTTCCGACTGCTGTGCAGGTCCCGGCGGGGGCGCCGCTCCGGTATCAGGCGTTCGGATGAGCCATCTTCTCCGGCACCACGGCGCGGTCGAATTCCTCCGCCGAGAGCAGGCCCAGTTCCAGGCAGGCCTCCTTCAACGTGCTGCCGTGGACATGGGCGTGATGCGCCGCCTTCGCCGCATTGTCGTAGCCGATCGACGGCGCCAGCGCGGTGACCAGCATCAGCGAACGGCTCAGCAGGTCGGCGATCCGGTCGGTGTCGGCGCGCATCCCCTCGACCGCGAATTCGGCGAAGTTCTGCATGGAATCGCTCAGCATCGCCACCGACTGCAGCAGGTTGAAGATCATCTGCGGCTTGAAGACGTTCAGCTCGAAATTGCCCTGGCTGCCGGCGAAGCCGATCGCGGCGTCGTAGCCCATCACCTGGGCGCAGACCATGGTCATCGCCTCCGACTGGGTCGGATTGACTTTGCCCGGCATGATCGAGGAGCCGGGCTCGTTCTCCGGCAGGATCAGCTCGCCGATGCCGCAGCGCGGGCCGGAAGCGAGCCAGCGGATGTCGTTGGCGATCTTCATCAGGGAGCAGGCCAGGGTGCGCAGGGCACCCGACGCCATGACGATGGCGTCGTGCGCGGCCAGGGCAGCGAACTTGTTCGGCGCCGGCACGAAGGGCAGCCCGGTCAGGGTGGCGATATGGGCGGATGCCGTCGCCGCGAACTTCGGGTGGGTGTTCAGTCCGGTGCCGACGGCGGTGCCGCCGATCGCCAGTTCCAGCAGGTCGGGCATCACCGCATCGATGCGGCGCAGGTCCGCCTCAAGCTGCGCGACATAGCCGGAGAATTCCTGCCCCAGGGTCAGCGGCACCGCGTCCTGCAGATGGGTGCGGCCGATCTTCACGATCGGGGCGAACTCCGCCTCCTTCCGCCGCAGCGCGTCGCGCAGCACGATCAGCTTCGGCTTCAGCCGGGTCTCCAGCGCCACCGCGGCGGCGATATGCATCGCCGTCGGGAAGGTGTCGTTGGAACTCTGCGACATGTTCACATGGTCGTTCGGGTGCACCGGGTCCTTCGATCCGCGCACGCCGCCGGCCAGTTCGATGGCGCGGTTGGCGATCACCTCGTTGACGTTCATGTTCGACTGGGTGCCGCTGCCGGTCATCCAGACATGCAGCGGGAAATTGCCGTCCAGCTTGCCGGCGACCACGTCCTCGGCCGCCTTCACGATCAGGTCGGCCTTGTCCTGCGGCAGCTTGCCCAGCTCCGCATTGGTCAGGGCGGCGGCCTTCTTCAGGATGCCGAAGGCGGTGATCACCTCCTTCGGCATGATGTCGTTGCCGATCGAGAAATGGTGCAGCGACCGTTGCGTCTGCGCGCCCCAATAGCGGTCGGCGGGCACCTCGATCTCGCCCATGCTGTCGGATTCGATGCGCATATTGTCGGCCATCCGGACCTTCCCCCGTGGTGCCGGGCGCTGCCTGCGCAGGCGCCCTTCGCGCGGTCACGATCCCGCGCGCGGCGCAGTCTAGCCGAGGCGGGCGTGCAGGTGCAGGGGGACCGCCAGAGATGCTTGGGTCGGCAGGGTCAGGCGGCGCTTTCCAGTGCGTAGCCGGCGGAGCGCACGGTGCGGATCAGGTCCTTGTCCTCGCGGCTGTTCAGCGCCTTGCGCAGGCGGCGGATATGCACGTCGACGGTGCGCTGCTCGACATAGACGTCCCGCCCCCAGACGGCATCCAGCAGCTGGTCGCGCGACAGCACCCGGCCCGGATGTTCCATGAAATAGCGCAGCAGGCGGAACTCCGTGGGCCCCAGCCGCACCTCGCGGCCGCTCCGGGTCACCCGATGGGCAGCCAGGTCCATGGTGATGTCACCGGACACCAGCAGTTCCTCGGTCAGGGCCGGGCGGATCCGGCGCAGCACGGCGCGGATCCGGGCGGTCAGCTCGCTGGGGCTGAACGGCTTGGAGATATAGTCGTCGGCGCCGGCATCGAGGCCGCGCACCCGGTCGCTCTCCTCGCCGCGGGCGGTCAGCATGATGATCGGCACGTTGCGGGTCGCCGGGTTGCGGCGCAGCTGGCGGCAGACCTCGAGGCCGGAGAGCTGCGGCAGCATCCAGTCCAGAAGCACCAGATCGGGGCGCTCCTCGGCGACCTTCATCATCGCCTCGTTGCCGTCGGTGGCCTCGTCGCAGCGATAGCCTTCCTTCTCCAGGTTGTAGCGGATCATGGCGACCAGGGCCGCCTCGTCCTCGACGATCAGTACCCGGGGCTTCATCTCTCTTCCATGGGCTGCGATGTTCACGGGCGGTGCCTTAGCGGGTCTGCGCGGCGCTGTCTTCCTCGACCGCTTCCTGCGTCAGATAGGGGGTTTCGTCGCCCTTCGCGCGATCGTCCGCCAGGGTCTCTCCGGTCACCGAATAGAAGACCTGCTCGGCAATGTTGGTCGCATGATCGCCGATCCGCTCGATGTTCTTGGCGATGAACAGAAGATGCGCCCCCAGGGTGATCCAGCGCGGATCCTCCATCATGTAGGTGAGCAGTTCGCGGAACAGCGAGTTGTACATCTCGTCGACTTCCGCATCGCGCTCGATGACCTGCCTCGCCAGTTCCTCGTCCTCCCGCAGGAAGGCGTCCAGGCAGTCCTTGATCTGCGCCTGCACCAGATGGCCCATGCGCGGGATCGCAAAGGAGGGCCGTGCCACCGGCGCCTGGCTCAGCGCGATGGAGCGCTTGGCGATATTGGCGGCATAGTCCGCCACCCGCTCCAGGTCGTTGGAGATCCGCAAGCTGGAGACGATGCGGCGCAGGTCGGAGGCCATCGGCTGGCGCAGTGCCAGCATGCGCACGCACTGCTCCTCCACCTGGCGCTCCAGCGCGTCGACCCGGGTATCGGCCTCGATCGTCTTGCCGGCCAGCCCCACGTCGCGGCGGGCGATGGCGGTGATCGCGGAAGAGAGCTGGGCCTCCGCCAGGCCGCCCATCTGCGCGATGGTGGTCGACAGGGCGGTCAATTCGGCGTCGTAGGACTTGACCGTATGTTCAGCGGCGGGCGCCATGGGTGCCTCCGTTCTCGGGCTGCGGCGGTGCTGCGGCGGCGGTGCGCGGTCTATCGCGCCGCGGCTCAGCCGAAGCGGCCGGTGATATAGGCCTGGGTCTTCTCTTCCCGCGGGTTGGTGAAGACCTGCTCGGTCTCGCCGCACTCCACCAGCACGCCCAGATGGAAGAAGGCGGTGCGCTGCGAGACGCGGGCGGCCTGCTGCATGGAATGGGTGACGATCACGATGGTGAAGTTCTGGCGGAGCTCGTCGATCAGCTCCTCGATCTTCGCGGTCGCGATCGGGTCCAGCGCGCTGCAGGGCTCGTCCATCAGCACCACGTCCGGGCTGACCGCAATGGCGCGGGCGATGCAGAGGCGCTGCTGCTGGCCGCCGGACAGGCCGGTGCCCGGCTGATCCAGCCGGTCCTTCACCTCGTTCCAAAGGCCGGCGCGCTCCAGGCTGGACTGGACCACCTGGTCCATCTCGTCCTTGTTGCGGCACATGCCGTGGATCTTCGGGCCGTAGGCGACGTTCTCGTAGATCGACTTCGGGAACGGGTTCGGCTTCTGGAACACCATGCCGACCAGCGCGCGCAGCTGCACCACGTCCAGGCTGGGATCGTAGATGTCCTGGTCGCCCAGCTTGATCGTGCCGTCGACCCGGGCGATGTCGATATAGTCGTTCATTCGGTTGAGGCAGCGCAGGAAGGTCGACTTGCCACAGCCCGACGGGCCGATGAAGGCAGTGACCTCCTTCTCGGCAATGTCGATGTTGATGTCGTACAGCGCCTGCTTTGCGCCATAGAAGAAGTTCAGCTCCCGCGCGGTCATCCGCGGCACCCGGCCGTCGGTCAGCAGCCCGCCGGCGTTATGCGGTCCCTCGATCCGGGCATGCGGGTCCCGGCCATTCAGTTCGCTGCGCGGCACCCGGGGGGTGCTCTCGACTGCCTGCTCGGCCATGGTCACCATCTCCGTTCGAATTTCTTGCGCAGCCAGATGGCGAACGCGTTCATCATGATCAGGAAGATCAGCAGCACCATGATCGCCGCCGAGGTCTTCTCCTGATAGGCGGCCTCGGCGCTGCCGGCCCACATGAAGACCTGGACAGGCAATGCGGTGGAGGGATCGGTGATGCCGCCCGGAACCTCTGCCACGAAGGCCACCATGCCGATCATCAGGAGCGGCGCCGTCTCGCCCAGCGCCTGCGCCATGCCGATGATGGTGCCGGTCAGGATGCCCGGCAGGGCCAGCGGCATGACATGATGCAGCATCGCCTGCTGGCGCGAGGCGCCCAGGCCCAAAGCCGCCTCGCGGATCGACGGCGGCACCGACTTCAGCGCCGCGCGGGAGGCGATGATGATCGTCGGCAGGGTCATCAGTGCCAGCACCATGCCGCCGACCAGGGGCGCGGAGCGCGGCAGGCCGAAGAAGTTCAGGAACACCGCCAGGCCCAGCAGGCCGAATATGATCGACGGCACCGCGGCGAGGTTGTTGATGTTCACCTCGATCGCGTCGGTGATCCAGTTCTTCGGCGCGAACTCCTCCAGGTAGATCGCGGTCGCGACGCCGATCGGCAGGGACAGGATCAGCGTGACCAGCAGGGTCAGGAAGGAGCCGACCACGCCGGCGGCGATGCCCGCCATTTCCGGCTCGCGGCTGTCGGCGTTGGTGAAGAAGGCCCAGTTGAATTCCTGCTTGATCGCGTCCCGGGATTCCAGGGTGTCGATCATCGCGATCTGGACATCGGGCACGCGGCGCTGCTCTTCCGGCAGGTCGCGGTCGATATAGCCCTTCCAGAACATGTCGACATCGTCGGAGGCCAGCACCCAGACCTGCTGGGTGGTACCGATCAGCGACGGGTCGGCGATCACCATGTTCCGCAGCTGGTGTTCCGCCCCGACGGAGATCAGGGCGTTGAGCTGCCGGCGCTCGCTGCGTCCCGTCACCTCCGGGAAGGTCTGCTTCAGCGCGTCGCGGGCCAGCGTGTAGTAGTCGCCCTGCCGCAGCGCGTCTTCCGTCCGGGCCCCGGACGGGTCCACCAACTCGGGGGTGAAGGTCACCTCGATCTGGATGTAGGTCTGCAGGAAGGCAGTCCAGCCGGTGGAGACGATGTTCACCAGCATCACCGCCAGGAACAGCACCCCCAGGCCGATCCCGGCCAGGCCGTAATACTTGAAGCGACGCTCCGCGGCATAGCGGCGGCGGAGGCGACGCTGTCCCGCTTCCGATTTCGCGACCTCGGCGATCGTCGGCAGGTGCAGGGCTGCTTCACTCATATTGCTCTCGATATTTGCGGACGATCCGGAGCGCGATCAGGTTCAGGATCAGGGTCACGATGAACAGCAGCAGGCCCAGCGCGAACACCGACAGGGTCTTGGCGCTGTCGAACTCCTGGTCGCCGACCAGCAGGGTCGCGATCTGCACGGTGACCGTGGTCACCGCCTCGAACGGGTTCGCGGTCAGGTTCGCGACCAGGCCGGCGGCCATAACCACGATCATCGTCTCGCCGATGGCGCGGCTGGCGGCCAGCAGGACGGCGCCCATGATCCCCGGCAGGGCGGCCGGCATCAGCACCTTGCGGATGGTTTCCGACTGGGTGGCGCCCAAGGCGTAGGAGCCGTCGCGCATCGACTGCGGCACGGCGTTGATCACGTCGTCCGACAGCGAGGAGATGAAGGGAATGATCATGATCCCCATCACCACGCCGGCGGCGAGGGCGCTGTCCGGGCTGGTCGGGATGCTGGCCCAGGAGCCGATATCGGAAAACAGGGGCGCCACCGTGATCGCGGCGAAGAAGCCGTACACCACGGTCGGGATGCCGGCCAGGATCTCCAGGATCGGCTTGGCGGTCGCCCGCATCCGGGGGCTGGCATATTCCGCCAGGTAGATCGCAGCCATCAGGCCGATCGGCACTGCCACGATCATCGCGATCAGGCTGATCATCGCCGTGCCGGCCAGCAGCGGGATGGCGCCGAAGGTCCCCTCGCCCGACCCCACCTGGTCGGCGCGGAGCGCCGCCTGCGGGCTCCAGGTCAGGCCGAACAGGAAGTCGAAGAAGGGATATTTGTTGAAGAACAGCACCGCCTCGAACAGCAGCGACAGCACGATGCCGACGGTGGTCAGGATGGCGACGCAGGCGGAGAACATCATCGCCGCCATCACCACCTTCTCGACGGTGTTGCGGGCGCGGAACTGCGGCACCAGCCGGGTGCGCGCGAACAGGAAGCCGGCCGCCGCGACCGCCGCCATCACCGCCACCACGCAGGCATAGGCGATGTAGCGCAGCTCGCGATAATCGGCGACGACCTGCTGGATGCCCGGGCCGTATTCGCGCAGCACACGCTCGCCGGAGGCCATGCGCCGGACATCCTCCATCACCAGGACGATGCTGGCGGAACTCTCGTCGAGCTGGCCGGCCAGCTGCTGCTCGATCATCCCGCGCAGCAGGCCGGGCTCGATGATCAGCCAGCCGCAGAGCACGAGGATCGGCGGCACCGCCGCCCAGAGCATGGTGTAGTAGCCGTAATAGCTGGGCAGCGAATGGAAATTCGCCGGCAGGCCTTCGGGACGGACCAGCGCCCGGCGCCGGCCATAGTGAAAGGCCAGGTAGGCGAGACCGAGAATGGCGATCAGGATGACGAGGACCATCGTCTCCCCCGAGTGATGGTGTCGCGCAACGTTACCCGGGCCCTGGTAGCAGATCGGGCCCGGCCTGGCGAAGGCGACCACCGCTTTCAGGCGGCCTTGCGGTCACCCAATGCCCGGCCCCCCCGACCGGACTGCCCGGCACCGACCTCATCCCGACGCGACCCTGTTTCAGGCGCTGGGGATGCGTGGGCACCGGCTGGAAAGGGCCGCAACCCGTTGGCTGCGGCCCCTCCCGAACTGAGGGGCCGGACCCGACAGGGATCCGGCCCCGACCCCGAAGGGTCGATCACATGGTCAGCTTGCCGAGCGACATGGCGTTCTCGCGCTGCTTCTTGCGCTCGTCGTCCGGCAGCGGGATCAGGCCCTTCTCCGCCAGATAGCCGTCCGGGCCCCAGGCCTTCTCGGAGGTGAACTCGTCGATGAACTCCTTCATGCCCGGCTTCTGGCCGACATGGGCGTCCTTGACGTAGACGAACAGCGAGCGGGACACGCCGTACTTGCCGTCGGCGATGTTGTCGAAGGTCGGCTCGACACCCTCGACCGTCTCGCCGCGGATCTTGGAGGCGTTCTGGTCCAGGAAGCTGAAGCCGAAGATGCCGAAGGCCGTCGGGTTGGCAACCAGCTTGGAGACGATCAGGTTGTCGTTCTCGCCGGCGTCGATATAGGCGCCATCCTCGCGGATTGCGGTGCAGGCGGCCTTGTGCGCTTTCTTGTCACCTTCCAGCGCCTTGTAGGCGGCGATCTCGTCGCAGGCCTCTTCCATCACCAGCTCGACGAAGGCGTCGCGGGTGCCGGAGGTCGGCGGCGGGCCGAGCACCTGGATCTCCGCGTCCGGCAGGGAGGCGTCGATCTGCTTCCAGGTCTTGTAGGGATTATCCTGCAGCTTGCCGTCGACCGGCACGGTCTTCGCCAGGGCCAGGAAGATCTGCTCCTTGGTCACCGGCATCGGGTCGGCTTCGCGGGAATTGGCGAAGACGATGCCGTCATAACCGATCTTGATCTCGGTGATGCTGTCGACGCCGTTCGCCATGCAGTTGTCGTACTCGGACTTCTTGATCGCCCGCGAGGCGTTGGTGAAGTCCGGGGTGTCGCTGGAGACGCCGGCGCAGAACAGCTTCATGCCGCCGCCGGTGCCAGTCGATTCCACGATCGGCGCCGGGAACTTCGTGGCGGCCGCGAAGCGCTCGGCCACGGAGGTGGAGAACGGATAGACCGTCGAGGAACCGACGATCTTGATCTGGTCGGCCGCCTGCGCCGCACCGGCGGCCGCAACGACGGTCAGGGCCGCGCCTGCCAGCGCCGCCGTAAGAAACCTTTTGCTCACTGTCACCCTCCTTGACTGGGCCTTGAGGCACCACGGGAAGGCCTGTCGCCTGCCCGGACCGGGCCTGTCTTACCGAGGGCGAATGACTCGTTGATTTCAATTATGTGACGTTTTCATGACAGCCCGCGCGACCCCGCAGGAAGCCGCAGAAACCAGCCATCGCCGCGTCATGCGGCGGCGCGCACGAGCGTCACGCCGCTGGCCGCGAACGCCTGCATCGCCGCAGCCAGCGAGCCATGCGTGTCGATCGGCCGGGCCAGGTCCTCCACCAGGACCGCGTCGAAGCCCAGCCGGCGGGCATCCTCCAGCGAGTAGCGGACGCAGACATCGAGCGCGAGGCCGGTGCCGAAGACCCGCGTGAAGCCGCGCTCCCGCAGGTATCCGGCAAGCCCGGTGGGGGTCGTGCGGTCGTTCTCGTAGAAGGCGGAGTAGGAATCGATGGCGGGGCGGAATCCCTTGCGCAGCACCATTTCGGCATGCGGGATCTCCAGCCCGGCATGGAAGGCCGCGCCGCGGGTCCCGATGACGCAATGGTCCGGCCAGAGGATCTGCTCGCCATAGGGCATCGCGGTGGTGGAGAAGGGCGCGGCGCCTGCATGCGCGCTGGCGAAGGAGGAATGTCCCGCCGGGTGCCAGTCCTGCGTCAGCACCACATGGGCGAAGCGGGCCGCCAGCGCGTTGATCCCCGGCACGATGGAGTCGCCGTCCGGCACCGCCAGGCTGCCGCCCGGGCAGAAGTCGTTCTGGACGTCGATCACCAGCAGGATGTCGGTGTCGCCCGGATTCGAGAGTGTCGTCATTGCCATCGCCTCATTCCCCCATCCTCATTGCAACTGGTGGATTTCATTTGTATGCTAATGAAATTCCGTGCTGTCCGCAGTCTGGGCCGCATTGCGGAACCGGGGGCGCGCCGCTGGTCACCCCAACGGCCATGCACCCTGCGTTCGGCCGCCCTGCGCGGGGTGGGATTTCCGCCGGCCGGGTCGTGCCCCATATTGGACCCGCCATTAGGGATTGCCCTGGAACAGGGCGCAAGGATCGGCGTCCAAGGGCTACGGGGCGCTAGGATTGGTGCCTCGCCGTCACCCGCGGCGTGGTAGTATGACGGGACGATGTCGGCCGGTTGGTTTCGGCCGATATCCAAGGGGGAATGCCATCCGTTCGAAGTCTGCCTGACCTTACCCTCCGCGCCTCGATGCCCTGCGCCGCCTACGCGGTCCATCGCCTCGCCCCGCCTTTCCGGCGCCGGCAGGATGGGCGCGCAGGGCAGTATGGTTGCGGCGCGGTGGAGCGGGCAGAGGGGCCAGCCGCCCCGGGTTTCGGACGAAAACGAGAATGCCCTGCCGCCGCCGGCCGCGATGATGGACACACGGCCTGCTGCGTGCACGCCGGCAGAGCGCCGAACCGGTCGTCCCCGGGGATGCCGGGCGCGACGAGGATGGGGCCAGAAACGGATTTTGGTATGAGCACACCGCTACTTCAGGAAGACCAGAAGCGCCCGTCGGCGCCCCGTGAGGAGCGCGACAGCGTCGTGGTGCGGTTCGCCGGGGATTCCGGCGACGGCATGCAGCTCACCGGCAGCCAGTTCTCCCAGGCGACCGCCCTGGCCGGCAACGACCTGGCGACCTTCCCCGACTTCCCGGCAGAGATCCGGGCACCGGTCGGGACCACCTACGGCGTCTCCGCCTTCCAGATCAATTTCGGCGCCACCAGCATCGAGACCTCGGGCGATGCGCCCGACGTGCTGGTCGCCCTGAACCCGGCGGCGCTGGCGGTCAACATCAAGCGCCTGCGCAAGGGCGGGCTGGTGCTGCTGGATTCCGGCAGCTTCACCGACCGCAACCTGCGGCAGGCCGGCTTCGACGGCGATCCGCGGGCCGATGGCACCCTTGGCGGCTACCAGGTGCTGGAGATCGACATCTCGCAGCGGGTCCTCGACGTGGCGCGGCCGATGGGGCTGAGCCAGAAGGACGCCCTGCGCTGCAAGAACATGTGGGTGCTGGGGCTGGTCTACTGGATGTACGACCGCGACCCGCAGGCCACCCTGGACTGGCTGGCCGCGAAGTTCGCCAAGCTGCCGGAGGTGGCGGAGGCGAACATCGCCGCGCTGAAGGCAGGCCATGCCTATGGCGAGACGATGGAGCTGTCGGGCGAGATGCGCGGCTACCGCGTGCCCAAGCGCGAGGTTGAGCCCGGCACCTACCGGCTGATCACCGGCGCCCAGGCACTGGCCTGGGGCCTGGTGGCGGGCTGCGAGCTGGCGCATCTGAAGATGACCTTCTGCTCCTACCCGATCACGCCGTCCTCGCCCCTGCTGCACATCCTGTCGGGGTTGAAGCAGTTCGGCGTTGTGACCTTCCAGGCAGAGGACGAGATCGCCGCCGCCTGCGCCGCGATCGGCGCCTCCTATGCCGGGTCGATGGGCATCACCGCCTCCTCCGGCCCCGGCATCGCCCTGAAGACGGAGGCGATCGGCCTGGCGATCGGCGCGGAGCTGCCGCTGGTGGTGGTCGACACCCAGCGCGGCGGCCCCTCCACCGGCCTGCCGACCAAGACCGAGCAGTCCGACCTCTACCTCGCCGTCTGGGGCCGCAATGCCGATGCGCCGATGCCGGCGATCGCCGCGCACGGCCCCGGCGACTGCTTCGATGCCGCGATCGAGGCGGTGCGCATCGCCACCAAGTACATGACCCCGGTGATGCTGCTGTCCGACGGCTATATCGCCAATGCCGCCGAGCCATGGCTGATTCCGGACATGAACGACCGCGAACCGTTCCCGGTCAGCTTCCGGACCGACCCGGAAGGGTTCAGCCCGTTCCACCGCGACGCGGAGACCCTGGCCCGCAACTGGGCGATCCCCGGTACGCCGGGCCTGGAGCATCGCATCGGTGGCATCGAGCGCGACTACGAGACCGGCCATATCTCCTACGACCCGGCGAACCACCAGAAGATGACGAACGTCCGGGCGGACAAGATCAACGGGATCGCCCAGGACGTGCCGGAGCAGGCGTTCACCGAGGGCGGTCCCGGTGCGGCGCTCACCGTCGTCGGCTGGGGCTCCACCTACGGGCCGATCCGCCAGGCCGTCGTCGCGCTGCGCAACGAGGGGCTGGACGTGGCCCATGTCCATGTCCGCTACCTGTGGCCGCTGCCGCGCAACCTGGGCAGCATCCTGGAAGGCACCGGCAAGGTGCTTGTGCCGGAGATGAATACCGGGCAGTTCGCCACCCTGCTGCGGTCGCAGTACCTGGTTCCGGCCGAGAGCCTGTCGAAGGTGACCGGCCAGCCGTTCACCATTTCCGAGCTGAAGGACGCGATCCGCGCCCGGCTCGGCGCCGGCGCCTGACGGCGACCGTCGAAAGATCAGCTGGGAGAAACGAGATGAACGTTCCCAAGATCGACACCAAGCTGACCGCGAAGGATTTCGCAACCGACCAGGACGTGCGCTGGTGCCCGGGCTGCGGCGATTATGCGATCCTGAAGGCGGTGCAGCGCACCATGCCGGAACTCGGCGTGCCGAAGGAGAACATGGTCTTCATCTCCGGCATCGGCTGCGCGGCGCGCTTCCCCTACTACATGGACACCTACGGCTTCCACACGATCCATGGCCGCGCGCCGGCCTTCGCGACCGGGCTGAAGCTGTCCAATCCCGAGCTCGACGTCTGGGTGGTGTCTGGCGACGGCGACGCGCTGTCGATCGGCGGCAACCACCTGCTGCATGTCCTGCGCCGCAACGTGAACCTGCAGTTCCTGCTGTTCAACAACGAGATCTACGGCCTGACCAAGGGGCAGTACTCGCCGACCTCGCGGCTCGGCACCCGCTCCCCTTCCACGCCGCTGGGCTCGGTGGACCGGCCGACCAATCCCTGCTCCTTCGCGCTGGGCACGGGCGCACGCTTCGTCGGCCGTTCCTACGATGTCGGCGCCAAGCACCTGCCTGAGGTGCTCAAGCGCGCCCATGCCCATCCGGGCACCGGCTTCGTGGAGATCCTGCAGAACTGCATCGTCTACAATAACGGCGTGTTCGGGCAGATCACCGAGAAGGGCTCCGCCGACGAGACTCAGCTTCTGGTCACCCATGGCGAGCCGCTGATCTACGGCAAGGACAAGAACAAGGGTATCCGCCTGAACCCCAAGACCCTGACCCTGGAGGCGGTGGTGATCGGCGAGGATGGCATCACCGAGGATGACATCCTGGTCCACGACCAGACCAACCCGGTGCTGGCCACCCTGCTGGCGCAGATGGAGCCGCCGAACATGCCGGTCGCAATGGGCGTCCTCTACGACGACCCGGCACCGACCTACGAGGTGGCCGTCACCAGCCAGGTGACCTCGGCGATGGAGAAGAAGCCGAACGCCACCCTGAACGAGTTGCTGCATTCCGGCCATACCTGGACCGTCTGACGGCCCGGCCGGAGGCCGAAGACATGAAAGGGCGGCACCTGCGGTGCCGCCCTTTCGCTTTCGCCAGCGTTCGCCGCAGGCTGGAGCGCCCCGCAGACGATGGAAGCGGCGACATATTCACGATCGTCGTCCCCGGCCTTGAGCCGGGGATCCATTCCGCCAGCCTTCAAGCTGCCGTACGGCCAGCGGAATGGGTTCTCGGGTCAAGCGCGAGAACGACGAGGTTTCCGCCGGCTCCGGGAGTGCGCTACGGCAGCACGGCCTCGCCCTCGATCTCGACCTTGGCGGCCGGATCGATCAGGGCCTGCACCTGCACCAGGGTCATCGCCGGGAAATGCCGCCCCAGGGTCGCCCCCCAGGCCGCGCCGATCGCCGCGCCGGCGGCGTTGAACTCCGCCATCTCGGTGACATAGGCGCGCAGCATCACCAGCTGCTGCGGTTCGCCGCCCGCGGCGCGCAGCACCGCGACCAGATTCTCCATCGCGATCCGCCACTGGGTGCCGAAATCGTCGCTCTCCACCCGCCGCTGGTCCGGCGCGCGGCCGATCTGCCCGGCGATCTTCACCACCCGGGTGCCGCCGGCGACGACGGCATGGGAATAGCCGCGCGGCCGCTCCCAGCCCTCGGGCAGGATCGCTTCGTATCCGATGTCTGACATTTCCCCTCCATCACGTTGAGCGGCAGCAGGCTGCCGGAAAATCAGGTCAGAAGCGACTGCATGCTGCCCTGACCGCCGACCGGCCCGGCGTTGAACGCCCCCTCCCAGACCGCGATCCTGCCGCCCCGCATCTGCCAGATCTCGCAGCCGAAGCCGGTCATCGCCTGGCCGCTGGCGGCATCCTCCCACGCCCCTTCCCAGCTGTTGCAGATGGTATCGCCCATCAGGCCGCGCAGGGTCTTGGTCAGGCGGTAGTTGCGCTGGCGTTCGCTGCGCGCGGTGAAGAAGCGGCGCAGCGCGTCGTGGCCGCCGAATTCCGGCAGGTCGCCGAAGCGGATCACGCAGTCCGGCGTGAAGCCGGCGACCAGCGCCTCCACGTTCCAGGGCATGAACAGGGATTCCACATGCTTCACCAGGGCCCGCGCCTCCTCCATGGTGCGCGGGTTCACGGCTTCGGTATTCTCAAGCTGCTGTACGGACATCGGGCCCTCCCTCAGGCATCACCGGCCGGCATCTTCTTCGGATGCCGCCTGTCACCCGACAGCCTGCCCGCGACCGGGCCCCGTCCGCAATGCGCAGCCGCTTGCGGGCCGACGGCCGGTCAGCCCGGCCAGATGTCGGCGGCCTGCAGCACGGCGTTCTGGAACAGCGCCAGCATCCGGATATTGCCGGCACTGACGCTGCCGGTCCCGAAATCGTCGAGGTAGTAGAGGCCGGAACTGGTGCCGTCATTGGCAAGGACCAGCGCGGTTCCGGTGCCGGCAATGCTGCCCAGGGCGGACAGCAGGTCGGCAAAGCCCGCGCTCTCCAGCCCCCCCGAGGCGACGGCCTGGGTCAGGTAGACCATTTCGTCGGCGCTGAGGTTGACGGCGCCCTGCCCGCGGCTGGTCATCGACAGGGTGCCGTTGCCGTCAGCGTCGAGATCGGCCTCCAGGCTGCTGCCCGCAGTGACCCACAGCCGGTCGCCATCGGCATAGTAGGTGCCGTTGTAGACGGTACCGGTGTCGAAGCCGGTGACCATGTCATGGCCGGTGGGGCTGCCGAAACCGCCGCCATCGGACTGCGCGCCATAGGCCGCAATGGCGAAGCCGCCATTGCCCGTCAGGACCAAGGTGTCGGCGCCGCCGGCACCTTCGATGAGCGCCAGGCCGTGCAGCACCGTCACTTGGTCCGCCGCCGCAGTCCCGATGGTGGTCTCCACGGCCTCCAGCGCCACGGTCTGGCCGGTCGCGCCCGCCAGCTGGATTCTATCGGATCCGGCGCCGGCGTAGAGGGTTTCGATGTTGTAGACGGTGAGCAGGTTGGAGCCGCTGGACAGGGTCAGGCTGTCGGCACCGTCCAGGCCGTTGACGATGACGCCGCTGGCAGCGGCAGCCATCTCGAAGCTGTCGTCGCCGCCGCTGCCCACCAGGGTGTCGATGCCGCCGGCGGTCACCGTCGAGGGGCCGGAGATGGTCACCCAGCGCCCGGCACCGCCGATGCCGAGCAGGGTCTCGACAGCCTGCACCGTGGCGGTCGTCGCGCCGGCACCACCCAGCGATACCGCATCGGCGGCGCCGCCGCCGGCGATGCTCTCCACGTTGAAGGCGCTGAGGCTGTTGCCGCCATCCGCCAGGGCGAGGCTGTCGCTGCCGCCCAGAAGGTTCACGATGGCGCCGGTCTGGGCCGCCGCCAGGGTCACGGCATCGCCCTGCGCGCCCGCCACCAGGGTTTCCGTTGCCGCCGCGGTCAGGCTCTGCCCGGACGCCCCGCCGATCCAGACCCAGTCCGCCCCGGCGCCGCCGTTCAGGCTTGCCACGTTGTAGGCGCTGAGGCTGTTGCCACCGGCGGCGAGGGCCAGGCTGTCGCCGCCGCCGAGCAGGTTCACGATGTTGCCGCTCTGCGCGGCGGCCAGGGTGACCGCGTCGGCCGCGGCCGCGGTGCCGACCAGGGTCGCCACCGAACTGGCCGTCAGGCTGCCGCCGCCGCTGAGCGCCACCCAGTCCCCGCCCCCCGCGCCGGTCACCGTCTCCACCCCGGAGACCGTCACGGTTCCGGCGGCGCCGAGGGTGACGGACTGCAGGTCGGCATTGCCGCTGAGCGTCTCCACTGCGGCGACCTGGACGGTATTGCCGCCGGCGCCGCCCAGGCTGACGGCGTCCGCGCCGGTCCCGCCGGTCACCGTCTCGATGTTGAAGGCGCTGACCGCGTTGCTGCCGTCTGCCAGCTGCAGCCGGTCGGCGCCGGCCAGCAGGTTGATGATCGCTCCGTTCTGGGCGACCGCCAGGGTCACGTTCTCCGCCTGATCGCCGCCGGCGACCAGGGTGTCGATGTCGCGGGCGATCATGGTGCCGGGACCGGTGGCGTTGATCCATTCGTAGCGGAAGCTGCCCACAATGGAATCGATCTGGCTGACCGTCATCGTCACGTCGCCGCTGACCGTCACATGGTCGGTCGCGGTCGAGCCGATCAAGGTCTCGACATTGGCGACCGACATGGTGTTGTCGCCGGACAGGGCGACCTGGTCGACGGTGCCGGCGCCGGTGAGGATGTCGATCCCCGCCGCCGTCGTGTTGCCCGCGCCGGTGATGATCAGGCGATCGGTGGAGGCGGAACCGAGCACGGACTCCACGCCCGATACGGTCAGCGTGCTGGCGGCCGACAGGGTCACGGTCACGCTGTCGGAGACGGCGCCGAACAGGCTCTCGATATGGGCGACCGTCATGCTCGCATCGCCGCTGACCATGATCCGCTCGAATGCGGATGCATCGTGCTGCCCGGTACTCCCGCCGACCAGGGTCTCGATGCCGGAGACCGTCATCGTCGGTGCGCCGCTGACCGTGACGAAGTCGCCGCCGCCACTGCCGGCCAGGCTGTCGAGCCCGGCCACCGTCACGCTGCCCGCACCGGACAGGGCGACCTGCACGCCGCTGCCGGTGCCGGTCACGGTCTCCAGCCCCGCCACGGTGACGAGGCCGCCGCCGGACAGGTCGACCCGGTCGCCCGCCGACGAGCCCAGAACCGTGTCGACGGCGGCAACCGTCACCCGGCCGCCACCGGAAAGCGACAGGGCCTGGGTAGCGGAAGCCGCGCCCACCACCGTGTCGATGCCCGCCACCGTTACGGCGCCATCGCCACTGAGGTCGATCCGCTCGCCGGCGATGCCGCCCACCAGGCTGTCGATGGCCGCGACAGTCAGGGTCTGCGCCCCGCTGAGGGTGACATGCTCCGCGGCGCTGCTGCCGAGCAGCGTCTCGATGCCGGCGACCGTCGTCGTCGCGCCGCCCTCCGAACTTCCCAGGGTGACGGAATCGGCCCCTGTCCCGCCGAAGATCCGCTCTACGTTGTAGACGGTCAGGCTGTTGTCGCTGCCGGTCAGGAGCAGGGTGTCGCCGTTGCCCATCAGGTTCACCACCGCATGGGTGACCGGCAGGTAGAACGAAACCGTGTCGCTGGCGGAGCTGCCGATCACCGTCTCGACCAGGCCGACCGTGACGGCGGCGGCATTGGACAGCAGCAGGGTGTCGGCGCAGGCGCCGCCGACCACCGTGTTCGCGGTCGGCATGCCCAGGTGCAGCATCTCCGTCGGCACATTGCGGAAGGTGATGATGTCGGCGCCGCCCTGGTAGTCGAAGATCGCCTGGGTCTGCGTCGCCGTCAGCGCGATCAGGTCGCCGTCGCTGGTATCGGTAATGGTAACCGTCGTCATTGCCGCCCCGTCATGCCTGCCGATTGCAGGGCGCAACTATTGCGTCATGCGGCATGCCAAGCCAAGCGGTCGTGCCGGCGGAGCGGGCAGATCCCCGGGGCCGGGTGCATCTCCGGGTCGGGCACTGCTCAGGGTCGGGAAGGCCTCACGGCAGGCTGACATCGCTGCTCTGCAGGACGGTGCTCTGGAACAGGCCGAGCATGCGGACATTGGCGGCCTCGATGCCGCCGCCGCCGAAGTCGTTCAGGTAGTAGAGGCCGGAATTGACCCCGTCATTGGCGAGCACCAGCGCACGGCCCGTGCCGCTGACGGTTCCGAGCGCCGACAGGAAGCCGGTCAGGCTGCTGGAGGCGAGGCTGCCGGTCGACGCCGTCGCGCTGAGATAGACCATCTCGTCGCTGCCCAGCACCACCGCGCCCTGGCCGCGGGTCACCAGGGACAGGCTGCCGTTGCCGCTGGCATCTACCGCGCTTTCCAGGATGCTGCCCGACGGCACGGTGAGGCTGTCGGTGCCGGACTGGAAGTTCAGGATGGTGTCCGCCCCGCTGGCGGTGCCGAAGGCGCTGCCATCGGTCTGGGCGGCATAGCCGACCGCCTCCGTGCCCGCGCCGTTCTGCAGCGAGACCGTGTCGGCGCCGGCATTGCCCACCACCCGGGTGCTGCCCGCGGTGACGGTGAGGGTGTCGTCATGGGCGGAGCCGGCCAGGGTCTCCACGCCCGAGGCGCTGACGGTCTGCGCCGCATTGCCGCCCAGCATCACATTGTCCGCGCCGCTGCCGCCGGTCACCGTCTCGACATTGTAGGCGGAAATCGCGTTGCTGCCGTCGGCCAGGGTCAGGCTGTCGCTGCCCGAAAGCGCGTTGACGATGCTGCCGGTCGCGGCGGCGCCCAGGGTCAGCCTGTCGTCGGCGCTGGTGCCCACCAGGGTGTCGATGGCGGACGCGGTCGCCGTGGCGGCGCCCGACAGGGCCACCCAGCGCCCTGCCCCGTCCACCCCGATCAGGGTTTCCACCGCGGAGACCTGAACCGTCGTATTGCCGGCGCCGCCCAGGCTGACGGTGTCGATACTGGCGCCGCCGGTGACGGTCTCCGCATTGTAGGCGGTGACGATGTTGACGCCGTCCGACAGGTTCAGGATATCGGCCCCGCCCAGCAGGTTGAACAGGCCCGTGGTCTGCGCACTGCCGACCGTGACGATATCGGCGTTCGCCGTGCCGACCAGCGTCTCCAGCGCTGACGCGGTGCCGGTCTGGCCCACCGCGCCGCCCAGGGTGACATAGTCGCTGCCGGTGCCGCCGGTCACCGTCTCCACGTTGTAGGCACTGAGGGTGGTGTCGGCATCGGCCAGCTGCAGCCGGTCATTGCCGCCCAGCAGGTTGACGATGCCGGCGGTCTGGGCGGCGCCCAGGGTGACATGCTCCGCCGCGCCGGCCGTGCCGACCAGGGTGTCCAGGGCGGATGCCCGCAGGGTGCCGCCACCGGACGCCATCGTCACCCATTCCAGGGAGGCGCTGCCGACCAGGGTGTCGATGCCGCCCACCCCCAGCGTCTGCGCCGCACTGAGGGTGACCTGCTCGGCAGAGGCGGAGCCGACCAGGGACTCCATGTTGGCCGCGGTCATCGTGGCGGCGGCGCTCAGGGTCACCAGATCGGCGGTACCGCTGCCGATCAGGGTCTCGACCAGGGCCACGGTGGTCGTCGCGCCCGCCGCGCCGCCCAGGGTGACCCGGTCGCCGGTGGCGCTGCCCACCAGGGTCTCCACATTGAAGGCGGAGATGTCGAAGCCCGCCAGGGAGGCGCTGTTCAGCGCCAGGCTGTCCGCGCCGGTCAGCAGGTTGACCAGGCCGCCGGACTGGTCGTCGCCCAGGGTCACGGCATCGGCGGACGCGCTGCCGACCAGGGTGTCGATCGCCTGCGCCCGCAGAGCGCCGCCGGCGCTGACGGTCACGACCTCGGCCGAGGCGCTGCCCAGCAGGGTGTCCAGCAAGGCCACCGTGGCGGTCGCGGCGCCCGACAGGGTGACCTGCTCGGCCGAGGCGGATCCCAGCAGGGTCTCCAGCGCCGCCACCATGGTCGTCGCGGCACCGCTGAGGGTCAGCCGCTCTGCCGAGGCAGAGCCGAGCACCGTCTCCAGCGCGGACGCGGTGACCGAGGTCGCGGCGGACAGGGTCACCTGCTCCGCCGAGGCGGAGCCGATGACCAGGTCGATCCAGGCCATGGTCGTGCTGCCGGCGCCGGACAGGGCGACGGTCAGGTTGTCTGATGTCACCGCGCCGGTGATGCTGTCGATGGCGCCAACCAGGATGCTGGCATCGCCGCTGACCGTGATCCGTTCGACCGAGGCCGAGCCGATCAGGCTGTCCAGCGACGCCACCATTAGGGTGGTGTCGCCCGACAGGGTTATCGCCTCGGCGGAAGCGGTGCCGATCACGCTTTCCAGCGCCGCCAGCATGGCCGTGGCATTGGCAGTGAATGCGACCAGGTCGGCGCCCGCCCCGCCGATCACGGTATTGGCTGTCGGCGTCCCCAGGTGCAGCAGATCGGTGGCCCCGGAGGAGAAGCTGATGCTGTCCGCCCCGCCCTGCCAGTCGAAGACGACCTGCGTCTGACCGGCGGTGAGGGCCAGGGCATCGGCGCCCGCCGTGCCGGTGACGGTGACCGTGGTCATCGAGCCACCCCGCGGGGCTGCCTGGGCCCGGCCGCTGTCACGGCTTCAGGACGGCCCGGGCTCCTTCCGCGATAAGCCGGATCCCCGCTTCCGCCTCCGGGATCACCCGGCCCATGGTGAAGAAGCCGTGGATCTGGCCGTCGAAGCACTTGTAAGTGACCGGCACGCCGGCATCGCGCAGCCGGTCGGCATAGGCCCTGCCCTCGTCGCGCAACGGGTCGAAGCCGGCGGTGACGATGGTGGCCGGCGGCAGGCCGGCTAGGTCGTCTGCCAGGATGGGAGAGGCGCGCCAGTCGGTCCGCGGTCCGGGCCCCTGCAGGTAGTGCCCCTCGAAATAGTCCATCGCCGCCTGGGTCAGCAGATAGCCCTCGCCGAACGCCTTGCGCGACTCGTAGCCGCCGCGCATGTCGGTGGCCGGATAGATCAGACCCTGCCAGGCGATCGGCGGGCCGTTCTTCTCCCGCACCATCAGGGTCATCACGGCGGAGAGATTGCCGCCGGCACTGTCGCCGGCAACGCCGATCCGGGTGGAATCCAGGCCCTGGCCCTCCCCCGCCACGGTGAGCCATTCCAGCACCGCATAGCTGTCCTCGCCCGCTGCCGGGAAGGGATCCTCCGGCCCCATCCTGTAGTCGACCGACAGCACGGCGCAGCCGGAATGGTTGGCCAGGCCGCGGCAGACCACGTCATGGGTGTTGAGGCTGCCGATCACCCAGCCGCCGCCATGGTAGAAGACGATCACCGGCAACGCGGTGCCGTCGCTGCTGCCGGCCGGCCGGTACAGCCGCACCGGAATCTCGCCCCGCGGACCGGGCACGGTGAAGTCCCGGACCGCGGCGACCTCCGGCGGCTCCGGGGTCAGGGGGCCGCGCTGGTTCTCGTAGGTCTGCCGTGCCTCCGCCGGCGTCTGCTGGTCGATCGGCTTCGCGCCCTCGGCCTGCGCCTTCTCCACCAGGTCCAGCACAAGCTTCGCGCCCGGATCCAACGCCCCCATGATGTCCTCCCTGAAACGAACGGGGTTGAGATCCCTCATTCTACGCGGGAGGCACCGCCGGAGGCCATGGATCACTCGCCGTCGGCGCCGGCCTCCCCGTCCGCTGCGGCCTGCAGCGCGCGCCAGATGCGTTCGGGGGACAGCGGCATGTCCAGCGCCGTCACGCCATGCGCCCGCAACGCATCCAGCACGGCGTTGACGATCGCCGGCGGGGCGCCGATCGCGCCGCCCTCGCCGATGCCGCGCGCCCCCAGCGGGTTCAGCCGGCTGGGCGTCACGACATGGCCGGTCCCGAAGGCCGGCAGGTCCGCGGCACGCGGCACTGCATAATCGCCGAACGACCCGCTCAAGGGCTGCCCCTCCGGATCATGGACCATCGCCTCCATCAGCGCCTGCCCGGCGCCCTGCGCGATGCCGCCATGCACCTGGCCGGCAGCCAGCAGCGGGTTGATCACGGTGCCGCAATCCTCCGCGGCCAGATGCTCCAGCAGCCGCACCTGCCCGCTCTCCAGGTCCACGTCGACCAGGGCCAGATGGGCGCCGTTCGCCGCCGGCATGCCACGCGGATCGAAGCTCGCCACCGCTTCGAGTCCCGGCGCCATGCCGAGCGGCAGGTCGTGCCCCAGATGCGCCAGCCGCGCCACCTCTGCCATCGCAATCTCCGCGCCCGGCCCTGGCATGGTGGCCGGCGGCAGGGCCAATCCGGTCAGCCGGCGGAACACCTGCCCTTTGACCCGCCGGCCCAGTGCCGCCGCGCCGCGCCGCAGGACGGCGGCCGGCCCCGACGGAGCAATGAAGCGGCCGTCCCGGTATGCCAGGTCGCGCGGCCGGCAGCCCAGACGCCCTGCGGCGATCCGCCGGGCCCGTGCCAGCACCAGCCGCGCGGCGCGATGCACCGCCGCTCCGCCGACCGCCATGCTGCGCGAATTGTAGGTTCCGGTGCCGAACGGGATCCGCCCTGCCTCCCCCTGGACCACGGCGATGTCGGCTTCCGGCACCTGCAGCACCTGAGCCGCGATCTGCGCCAGCGCGGTGGCATGTCCCTGGCCCTGGCTGTGGGTGCCCGAGAACAGGGTGACCCGCCCGTCCGGATGCATCACCAGCCGGGCGCTCTCATGCCCGGCGCGGCGGAAGCCGACGGCGCCCTTCCCCATCGACGGCGCGGCACCGCTCAGTTCCGAATAGACCGCCAGGCCGATGCCGCGGGCATGACCGACCGGGGCCGCGGCACGGCGCGCCGCCAGGCCGGCGTCCCGCCCCATCGCCAGGACCCTGTCCATTGTGGCGGCGAAATCGCCGCCATCCAGGGCGAATCCGATCGGCAGACGCCGCGGCAGTGCCCGGGGCGGGAACATGTTGCGCCGCCGCAGTTCGACCGGATCGAGACCGAGCTCCGCGGCCAGATCGTCGACCGCTCGTTCGATCAGGTAGGTCGCCTCCGGATGGCCGGCGCCGCGATAGGGTCCGGTCGGCGTCCGGTTGCTGTAGACGCCGACCACCTCCACCGACAGGTCGTCGATGCGATAGGGGCCGCTGACGGAGAGGCCGGCATTGATCGCCGGCACCCCGGGCCCCATGCCGATCGCATAGGCGCCAAGGTCCGCGGTCAGCCGCGCCTGCAGGCCGCGGATGCGGCCGTCGCGGTCGGCGGCCAGCACCACCTCCTGCAGATGGTCGCGGCCATGGGTGGTGGCGAGGAAGCCTTCGCTGCGACTTTCCTCCCAGCGGATCGCCGTGCCGAAGCGCATCGCTGCGACGGCAGCCAGCACATCCTCCGGATAGAAGCAGAGCTTGGCACCGAAGCCGCCGCCGACATCCGGCGCGCGGAGGTCCAGCCGATGCATCGGCAGGCCGAGGCAGTCTGCCAGGGCACGGGCGTGGACATGCGGCAGCTGACTGCCCGTGACATGGGTCAGGCGCCGCGCCGCCGGATCGTAGGTCGACAACACCGCCCGCCCCTCCATCGGCGCGGGCGCCAGGCGATTGTTGCGATAGCGCCGGCGCAATTGCACCGGCGCGGCAGCGATCGCCGCAGCGGGCCGGCCGCCCTCCCGCCAGAAACGGTAGGCCAGGTTGCCCGGCGCCTCCCTGTGCAGCGCCGCGGCACCGGGTGCCAGCGCCGCCTCCTGGTCGGCCAGCACGGGATAGGGTCGGTAGCGCACCGCCATTGCTTCCGCGCCGTCCAGCGCGGCGGCGGCAGAGCGGGCAAACACCGCCGCCACCGGCTGCCCGGCATAGAGCACCCGGTCGCGCGCCAGCACCGGGTGCAGGGGGGCGGCGGTCATGCCAGGCGGGACCCAGTCGCAGGGCAGGTCGGCAATCCCCTGCCGGTCGAGATCCGCTGCGGTCAGCACGCCGACCATGCCGGGCAGGCGAAGGGCCGCCGCCGGGTCGATGCCTTCGATCGCCGCATGGGCATGCGGCGACCGCACCACCGCCATGGCGAGCGCGCCGCTGCCGGCGGCAAGGTCGGCCGTGAAGCTGCCCCTGCCGCGCAGCAGCCGCTCATCCTCGAGGCGCCGCAGCGGTGCGCCGATCCCGGCCGCCATGGCCCACTCATCGCCCGGACGGCCGGCAGGCAGGGGCGCCAGCGGCTTCATCAAGTCGCGCTCATGTCTCATCCGGACATCCTCCTTCATGAAGTGTATATACACGTCATAGCGCACAGACAGAGGGGGACAGCCGGCAGGCCGGCTTCGGTCAGGCCGGATCCATCGCCTCTGACATGCGGGCCCCTGCACGGGCGAGTCCCTGCCCCAGCGCCTGCCAGTCGGTATCGCCAAGGAGGTCGCGCAGCTCGGTCTGCGCCTGGCGCCAGAGTGGCGCTGCCCGGGCGAACAGCGCCGCGCCCTCCGCCGTCAGGGCGACGCTGCGGGCGCGTCCCGGCAGGTCGTCGCGGAGCACCACCAGACCGCGGCGCCGCAGCGGGGCCACGTTTCGGCTGAAGGTGGTGCGATCCATACCCAGCCGCTCCGCCAGGGCGCTGAAGGACAGACTGCCCCCGGCTGCGGTCACCGCCGCCAGCATGGTGAACTGGGTGATCCGCAGGCCGACCGGCCGCAGGGCGTCGTCATAGCGCCGCGTCACCAGGCGGGCGGCCTGCCGCGCACGCAGGCAGAAGCAGGCATCGGCCGCCTCCCGTGCGACATCGCCAGCATTCTCCCCGCTCCCGGCCGTTCGTTTTTCATCGCTCATATCGTGCATATACACTATATGAGCCGGAAAACAAGGCGGGGCCTGCGACCGGCAGGCCCCGCCGTGCCTTTTTTGGGCCGGGCGTTTCGCCAGAAGGTCAGCCGGGCTTCTTCGCTTCCGGCATCACGGTGCGGATGTGCAGCTCGCGCAGCTGCTTGGCATGCACCTCGCTGGGGGCCTGCATCATCAGGTCCTGCGCCTGCTGGTTCATCGGGAACAGGATCACTTCGCGGATGTTCGGCTGGTCCAGGATCAGCATGACGATGCGGTCGACGCCGGGCGCGATGCCGCCATGCGGCGGGGCGCCGTAGCGGAAGGCGTTGAGCATGCCGCCGAAGCGGGCCTCGACCTCCTCCGCGCCGTAGCCGGCGATGCGGAACGCCTCCAGCATGATGTCGGGGCGGTGGTTCCGGATCGCGCCGGAGGACAGTTCCACGCCATTGCAGACGATGTCGTACTGGTAGGCCAGGATGTCGAGCGGATCCTTGCTCTGCAGCGCCTCCAGGCCGCCCTGCGGCATCGAGAAGGGGTTGTGGCTGAACACCACCTGCTTCTCGATCTCGTCATATTCGTACATCGGAAAGTCGACGATCCAGCAGAAGCGGTAGATGCCCTGCTCGATCAGGTCCAGATCCTCGCCCACCCGGGTGCGGGCCAGGCCGGCCAGCTTCGCCGCCTTCAGCGGCTTGTCGCAGGCGAAGAACACGCCGTCGCCGTCCTTCAGGCCCGCCGCCTCGCGGATCTGCGCGATCCGGGCATCGTCCAGGTTCTTCGCGATCGGCCCCTTGCCGCCGCCATCGACCATCTGGATATAGCCCAGGCCCGGCCAGCCTTCCTGGCGCGCCCAATCGTTCATCTTGTCGAAGAAGCTGCGGGCATGGCTCGCCGCCGCGCCCGGCGCCGGGATCGCGCGCACCACCGAGCCGGCCTCGATCGCCTTGGCGAAGATGCCGAAGCCGGAACCGCGGAACGCCTCGGTCACGTCGGCGATCTCGATCGGGTTGCGCAGGTCCGGCTTGTCGGAGCCGTATTTCAGCATCGCCTCGGCAAAGGGAATGCGGGGGAACGGCCCCGGGGCGACCTCGCGGCCCTCCGCCGGTCCGAATTCCTCGAACACGCCGCGCAGCACCGGCTCCACGGCCCGGAACACGTCCTCCTGCTCCACGAAGCTCATCTCGATGTCGAGCTGGTAGAACTCGCCCGGACTGCGGTCGGCGCGGGCATCCTCGTCGCGGAAGCAGGGCGCGATCTGGAAGTAGCGGTCGAAGCCCGCCACCATGATCAGCTGCTTGAACTGCTGCGGCGCCTGCGGCAGGGCGTAGAACTTGCCCGGATGCATCCGGCTGGGCACCAGGAAGTCGCGCGCGCCTTCCGGGCTGGAGGCGGTCAGGATCGGCGTCTGGAACTCCACGAAGCCCTGGTCGACCATCCGCCTCCGCAACGAGGAGATGATCTTCGACCGCATCACGATGTTGCGGTGCAGCTGCTCCCGCCGCAGATCCAGGAAGCGGTAGCGCAGCCGGATATCTTCCGGATAGTCATGCTCGCCGAACACCGGCATCGGCAGCTCGGCGGCCGCCGACAGCACCTCCATATCCTCGATCCGGATCTCCACCTCGCCGGTCGGCAGGTTGGGGTTCACGGTTTCCGGCTCGCGCGCCACCACCCGCCCGTCGATGCGCAGCACGCTCTCCGACCGGATCGTCTCCAGCTGGCGGAAGATCTCCGCCTCGGATTCGATCACGCACTGGGTGATGCCGTAATGGTCCCGCAGGTCGACGAACAGCAGGTTGCCGTGGTCGCGCTTGCGATGCACCCAGCCGGAGATGCGGACGGAGGTGCCGACATCCGAGCTGCGCAGCGCGCCGCAGGTATGGGAGCGGAAGGGGTGCATGGTGCTGGTTTCGGTCATGACAATCGCCCGGCCGCTGGGGCCCGGGGCTCCGGCAATCGTGGGGGGAAAAGCGCGGCTGACATGCCAGCCTTGACCGGCGGAAGTCAAGCAGCCCGCCCCGCGCCCTCCCCCATGCAATATCCGCGGCCCCATGCTAAAGAGCCGGCATGCCATTGATCACAGACACCGATACGCTCGCCGCCTTCTGCGAGGGCCTGAAGGGCGCCGACTACATCACCCTGGACACCGAGTTCATGCGGGAGTCCACCTACTGGCCGCAGCTCTGCCTGGTGCAGGTCGCCGGACCGGTCGATGACGATGGCAAGGCGCCGGAGGGCAGCGGCGCCGTGATCGACCCGCTGGCGGAAGGCATCGACCTGGCGCCGCTGGACGAGCTGCTGCACGACGACAGCATGGTGAAGGTGCTGCATGCCGCCCGGCAGGACCTGGAGATCTTCTACAAGCGGTCCGGCCGGCTGCCGGCGCCGATTTTCGACAGCCAGGTCGCGGCCATGGTCTGCGGCTTCGGCGACCAGGTCGCCTACGACAAGCTGGTCGCTCAGCTGGCGGGGGCGGAGATCGACAAGTCCTCGCGTTTCACCGACTGGTCGCGACGGCCGCTGACCGACCGGCAGATCCACTATGCGCTGAGCGACGTCACCCATCTGCGGCAGGTCTTTCTGGCGCTGAAGGCGCAGCTGGAAGAGAACGGCCGCACCCCCTGGCTGGCGGAGGAGATGGGGCGCCTGACCGACCCGCGCACCTATGCGATGCAGCCGGAGGATGCCTGGCTGCGGGTGAAGACCCGCGGCGCCAAGCCCCGCGCGCTGGCGGTGCTGCGCGAGGTCGCCGCCTGGCGGGAGCGCGCCGCGCAGGAGCGCGACATCCCGCGCAACCGGCTGCTGCGCGACGAGGCGCTGCTGGACATCGCCGGCCACCCGCCGACCGACGAGGCCGGCCTGTCGCGGATCCGCGGCATGCCCAGGGGCTTCGCCCAGGGCCCGATGGGCAAGGCGCTGATGGCCGCGATCAAGCGCGGCATCGACACGCCGAAATCCGAATGGCCGATGCAGGACCGGCAGCCCCGCAAGGCGAAGCCGCCGGCCTCGATCGTGGAACTGCTGCGGGTCCTGCTGCGCGTGAAGGCGGAAGAGCACGACGTGGCGCAGCGCCTGATCGCCACCTCCGACGACCTGGAGGCGATCGCCGCCGACGACGCGGCGGAGGTCGCCGCCCTGGCAGGCTGGCGCCGCGAGATCTTCGGCGAGGATGCGCTGGCGCTGAAGGCCGGCAAGCTGGCGCTCGCCGTCGGCGGCGCCCGGCCGCGGGTGATCCCGCTGGAGGATTGAAGCTGCCGGGCTGCCCGACCCTGCATGCCGGTCAAGCGAGCGATGTCAGATCCGCAACCGGCATATCCAGGACCACGGCATGCCCTTCCGGCCCGTCCGCTTCGCTCAACTCGGCACCGAGCTGCAGCGCCAACCGCTGGATGAGGCCCGACCCCAGGCCACCTGACGGTGCCGCTGTTCCCTTGCCACGGCCATTGTCGGCGATCGTCAGCTTCAACCGTCCGCCGGCCGCTTCCCCAAGAATCCGCACGGTGCCGCCGTCCCGACCCTCGAACGCATGCTTGACTGCGTTGGTCACTGTCTCGTTCACGATGAGGGCGAGAACGATGGCCGTGTCGGAGGGCAGCATCAGCCGCGGCATCCGGACCTTCACCCGGACCGCCCTTTCCTGCGCGGCAGTGGATTCCTCCAGGGCCTCGGCCAGGGCGGTGAAATAGTCGGAAAGCTCGATGCTCTGGCAACTGTCCGACCGGCAGGCCAGATCATGGATCGTCGCAATCGACTGCACGCGCCCGGCCGCCCGCAGCAGCAGCTCGCCCGCCTCCGCGCCGGCGTTCCTGGCATCGAGACGCAATATCCCGCCGACCACCTGCAGGCTGTTCTTCACGCGATGCGACAGTTCCTGCATCAGCAACCGCTGCTCTTCCAGCGCCGCCTCCAGCCGTTCCCTCGACCAGCGCATGTGAAGCGCCATGCCGGTGAAACTGGCAAGATCGCTGAGGATCTTGGTGTGCCCCCGGTCGAAATGGCCGACCTCCTCCGACACCACCCACAATGTGCCCAGCGGCTCCGTTCCGCCCACGAACAGCGGCACAAGAAGGCACTCCGGCAGCCCGACGCCGGCCTCGACCAGCCAGGAATAGGCCCGCTCGGGCTTTTCGACCAGCACCGGCCGGCTTTCATCCAGGCAAACGCCACAAGGGCTGTAGTGGCGCGGCGTGGTGCATCCGCTGAACCGCTCCAGTTCGCCGCGCAGGTTATGCCAGCGGAAGAGGCCGGGCGCCGGTTCGGATTCGAACACGCTGATGCCGCCCGACACACTGCCGGTAGCCTCCAGGGCCAGGTCCACCAGGTGCGAAAGGACAGCTTCCGGGTCCGCCACCATGCGGGCAGCCAGGTCCTGCAGGGCCAGGTTGTCGAGAACGAAATCGGGATCGCTGGGTTCCCGGCGCGCCAGCGCCTCGGTCACGAAGACGTCGCGGGTCCTCAATCTTTCCATCTGCATGTCAGACCCTCTCCGTTGTCCGGCGGCACGCCGCCCGACTGGCGCAGCGGATACCACTCTATGGCAAATGGCTGCGGCGTGCACGTCCAGTCAGATGCGCGTGCGGGTCAGACCTGTCGTTCCGGTTGTGCCATCGCTGCAGAAGCCGGCTAGGATGGGGCCCAAGCGGCCGGCAGTGATGGCCGTGCGAAGGGGAGGAACCATCATGACCGAACTGCAGTCGGTGCTGGAACGCTGCGTGGCGCGCGGCGATGCGCCGTTCCTTGTCGCGATGACCGGCAATGCCGCCGGCACCACCTTCTCCGGCGCCGCCGGCGAGGCCGCGCCCCGCCGCCCCGCGGCCGAGGACACGGTATTCCGCATCTTTTCCATGACCAAGGCCGTCGGCTCCGTCGCGGCGATGATCATGATCGAGCGGAACAAGCTCTCGATGGACACGCCGGTGGCGGAGATCCTCCCCGCCTTCCGGGACATCAAGGTGCTGGACGGCTGGAACGGCGATGAGCCGGTGCTGCGCGCGCCGCGCACCGAATGCACGATCCGCCACCTGGCGACCCATACCTCCGGCTTCTGCTACGAGTTCTGGAACCCGGACGTGCCCCGCTGGATGGAGAAGACCGGCCATCCGACCATCGTCTCCGGCATGAAGGCATCACTGAACTATCCGCTGGCCTTCGATCCGGGCAGCCGCTGGGACTACGGCATCGGCATCGACTGGCTGGGCCAGGCGGTGGAGGCGGTTGACGGCCGCCGCATCGATGCATTTGTCACTGAGGAGATCCTGCAGCCGCTGGGCATGGCCTCCAGCGGGTTCGAATGCGAGGGCGGCATGGCCGCCCGGCTCGCCGAGCTGAAAGCGCGCGGCGAGGACGGGCAGTTCGCGCCCTTCGAGCTGGCGCCGCCGCCGCAGCCGGAATTCTACGGCATGGGCCATGCCCTCTATTCGACGGCGCCGGACTATCTGCGGTTCTGCCGCATGATCCTGCGCGGCGGCGAGTTGGACGGTGCGCGGATCCTCACGCCGGAAAGCGTCTCCACCATGTGCGCCAACCAGATCGGCGACCTGACCGTCGGCGTCATGAAGACGGCGGCACCGCCGGTCACCGCCGATGTCGACCTGTTCCCCGGCCTGAAGAAGACCCACGCCTTCGCCTTCCTGCGACTGGAGGAGGATGCCCCCGGCATGCGCTCCGCCGGCTCGCTGGCCTGGGCGGGCGTCTGCAACACCCACTATTGGATCGACCCGGCGAAGGACCTGGCGGCGGTGATCATGACCCAGTCCCTGCCCTTCGCCGAGCCGGGCTTCATGCACGCCTACGAGGACTACGAGCGGGCGGTCTACGCCGGCTGACCCGGTGCCGTTCCGCCCGGCGGCAGGTCGACGCCGGGCAGCCAGGGCTTGATGTCCAGAAGCGGCGTGCCGTCCAGGCAGTCGATGGCGTCGATATGGAGCCGGCCGGCGCCGGGCTCCAGGCCCAGGAGGGACACGACGGCCAGGGCGACCGGGTTCGGCCGCGCCGGGCTGCGCAGCGCGAAGGTGCCGACGGGCGCCGGCCGGTGAGCCGGCGCCTGCACGATCAGGTCGCGGGACGCCTGCCCCATCCAGTAGAGCAGGATCAGGTGGCGCTGGCCTTCGAGGCCCGCCAGGCCCGGCCGGAACGGCGGATCGACTTCTGCCCAGGCCGTGCCGCCCTGCCCCATCCGCTGCCGCGCCTCGCGCAGGTTCTTCGGGCAGGCATCGAGGTCGGTCCAGGGCGTGCGGATGCGGCCGATGAAGACCAGCCCGGCATCGGCCGCCATCGCGGCCGGGTCGACCGCCAGGCGGACATCGCCGGCGCGGCTCTTCGGCAGGCTCACAGCTGGTTCCGCGCCCTGGCGGCGAGATATTCCCGCCAGGTGATGAACAGGCCGGAGGCGGTGACGATCGCCGCGCCCAGCCAGGTCCAGGCGTCCGGGAAATCGCCGAAGATGACATAGCCCAGCGCGGTCGCGGTCAGCAGCTGTCCATAGCCGAACGGCGACAGCAGGGCGGCCGGCGCATAGACGAAGGCGCGGGTGACGAAATAGTGGGCGAAGCCGCCGATGAAGCCGGTCGCCGCGAACAGCAGGATGTGCCACCAGGCCTGGATCGGCGCCCAGTCGACGACGAACAGGGCGGCGATGCCGGTGATCACCACCGCCACCGTCGCGGTGAAGACGATCGAGGTTTCCGGCGGGTCGTGCGCGGCGAGCTTGCGGCTGAGGATCTGGTACAGCGAATAGGCGGTGGCGCTGCAGAACGAGGACCCCGCCGCCAGGTAGGGGGAGACCGCGCCGGCATCGGCCTGCGGGCCCGCGCCCCAGGGCTGCACGATGATCACCGCACCGGTGAAGCCCAGCACCACCGCCGACCAGCGGTAGATGCCGACCTTTTCCCCCAGCAGCGGCATCGACAGGGCGGTGACGATCAGCGGGGTGGTGAAGCCGATGGTAACCGCCGTGGTCAGCGGCAGCGCGGTCAGCGCGAAGAAATAGCAGCCGGTCGAGGTCAGCAGCAGCAGCGAGCGCGCGAGCTGCATCCCCGGCCGCGACGGCACGTACAGCCGCCAGCCGTAGCGCGGCGTGAAGGCCGCGGCGGTGAACAGGAAGTGGCTGACATAGCGCAGGCAGACGATCATCAGGACCGGGTAGAAGCCGGTCAGATATTTCACCGAGGCGTTCATCAGCGGGAAGCTCAGCACGCCCAGCAGCATGAAGCCGATGCCGACGGCGAAGCGGTCCTGCAGCCGGCTGGCCGGCGCGACCGGCCCGATCGCGCCGACGGGCGGGCCGTCCGGCGCGCTCATCCCTGCGGGACCGGCGGTCGCTTCACGGCTGCGCCGCGATATAGTCGCGGATGATCCGGCGCACCTGGTCCGGCTCCTCCTGCATCACCCAGTGGCTCGCCTGCGGCAGGCGATGGACGGTGAGGTCGGGAACATACTCCTCCAGCCCCTCCAGCAGGTGCGGCAGCAGGGCATGATCCTGTTCCCCCCAGATCACCAGGGTGGGCACCCGGACCGTCGTGTCAGGCATCGGCGGCAGGGCTGCGGCGGGATCGGCCTCTTCCGGCTTCGGCACCGGCATGCGGGTGGCGCGATACCAGTTCAGCCCGCCGGTCAGGGCGCCGGGCTGCGACCAGGCGGCGAGGTAGGCGTCGCGGTCGGCATCGCTCATCTGCCCGGCCTCGTGATGACGGCGGAAGGTGAAGTCCCACATCCAGGCATAATTGTCGGCCGACAGCTTCGCCTCCGCCTCCGGCGACCGGAACAGGCGCATGTACTGGCTGGCCTCGGTCTGCGGCCGGTGCCGCAGCAGGTCGCGCAGGAAGGTCGCCGGATGGGTGGCGTTGATGATCACCAGCCTGTCCAGCCGCTCCGGATGGGCGATGGCATAGGCCCAGGCGACCGCCCCGCCCCAGTCATGCGCCACCAGGGTGAAGCGCTCCGCGCCGAAGCCGCGGCGCAGCCCGTCGATATCGCCGACCAGCTTCTTCGGCGCATAGGCGGCGACATCCGCCGGCTTGTCGGAGAGGTTGTAGCCGCGCATGTCCGGCGCCACGACCAGATGGTCGCGGCCGAACTCCTCCAGCAGCGGCTGCCACATGTGCCAGTATTCCGGGAAGCCGTGCACGCACAGCATCAGCGGCTGCCCCGCGTCGCCGCTGCGCGCGTAATGCAGCTTCACCTCGTCCAGTTGCAGAAAGCCGTGACCGATATCCATGGCCATGGTCTTAGCGCAGGCGCCGGCGCAGCGACAGTGCCGCGTGCATGTCCGGTCCGCCGGCCGTGTCAGAGCGCCAGCGCCGCGGCCTGGCGGCGGGCGATCGACAGGCGGTATTCCCGCCAGGTGATGAACATGCCGCTGGCAACGATGATCGCCGCGCCGATCCAGGTGTAGATGTCCGGGAAGTTGCCGAAGATGAAATAGCCCAGCAGGGTCGCCCCCAGCAGCTGCGCATAGTCGAACGGCGACAGCACCGATGCCGGGGCGTAGACCAGCGCCCGGGTGACGAAATAATGCCCGAAGCCGCCGAACAGCCCGGTCGCGGCGAAGACCAGGACATGCCACCACTCCACCATCGGCACCCAGTCGATCTGGAAGATGCCGACGATGCCGGTGACGATGACCGCCACCACGGCGGTCACGCAGATCGAGGTCTCCGGCGGGTCGTGGGCGGCCAGCTTGCGCCCGGCGATCTGGTAGAAGGCATAGCAGAGCGCGCTGCCGAAGGCCGACAGCGCCGCCAGGTAGGAGGCCGGCCCGCCGGCATCGCCCTGTGGCCCGCCGGCCCAGGGCTGCACCACGATCACCGCGCCCAGGAAACCCACCGCCACCGCGCTCCAGCGCTGGATGCCGACCTTTTCCCCCAGCAGCGGCACCGACAGGGCGGTGATCAGCAGCGGCCCGGTGAAGGCGATGGTCGAGGCGGTGGTGAGCGGCAGGGTGGTGACGGCGTTGAAGAAGCAGGCGGTCGCGCCCAGCAGCAGCAGCGACCGGGCCAGTTGCAGGACCGGACGGGAGGGCCAGAACAGCCGCCAGCCGTAGCGCGGGAAGAAGGCGATGCTGGTATAGACCATGTGCGTGAAGTAGCGGATGCAGATGATCATCAGCAGCGGATAGAAGGCGGTGAGGAACTTCACCGACGCGTTCAGCAGCGGAAAGGTCATCGCCGCCAGCACCACCAGCGCGATCCCCAGCACCACCCGGTCCTGCCGCCGGTCCGTCGGGCCGGCCGCCGGCATGTCCGATGCCTGCAGGTCGGCCTCCGCAGCACCGGCCGCGCCGCCGTGAAAGCCGCCGGTCTTCATGACGGCCGGACCGTAAGGGACGCCGTTGCCGCCGCCGGCAGCAGGGCGAAAGGTGAAGGCATGGTGGCGTTCCGCTTCAGGCACCGCAGGGCCGGACCGCCGCAGGACGGCCGGCCGGATGGCGGACGGCCGGCATCCGCGCCGGCCGGCATTGCCGCTCTTCTATCCCGGCGGCACGGCGCTGAACAGCGCCGGAACGGTAGGTCTGCATTGCCTGCATGGCCGAGCTCGTTGCGCGGCCGCCTCATGCATGCCGCCGTCCGCTAGTGCCGGTCCCCGGCATAATGGCCGGCCAGCAGGTCGCCGCCGAAATCATGGCCCGGCCGGTGCCAGACCGAATGCACATGGTTGGCATCGTTCTGGCTGTTGTCGAACTCGATGACCGCTGTCGGTCCGTGCAGCCTGAAGTAATGCGGCCGGCCGGGCTGCAATGCCCCGGCCCAGGCGAAATGCAGCCGCGCCAGGCCAGCATCGCGCATCGCCGCCCGCTGCGCCGCCGCGATCTCCGGCCGCATCGCAGCCAGGTAGCTGTCGACCAGGGCCAGCATGAGGCCCTGCTGCGTCTCCGACAGGCGGTCGAAGGCGAGGCCGGCAGGCGCCTTCAGGCTGTCCTCCCGCCCCGGCCCGGTGAGGATGTCGCCGAAGGTCCGCGGCTGCAGCAGCACCATGTCGCGCTGCGCCGCGGTCAGGCTGCCGGCCAGATCCCAGGCGATGTCCTGCTCCGCCCCCAGGGCACGCAGCCCGGCATGGCTGTGCCCCGCCGGCACGGTGGCCGGATTGGCGCCGAAGAAGGCCGGCGTGACCGCGATCGCCGGCGGATCGCCGGTTGTCCGATCGCCGGGGACCAGGGTGACATTGAGGGACAGGTGATGCCCTTCGAACCGCCAGCCCCAGGGCATGCGCTGCTGCGGCGCGCCGAAGACCACCAGGGCATAGTTCTCCGGATTGCGGAAGGAGACATTGCCGGTGATCGCCGCCAGCGCCGCCTCGGTGCGGATGACGTCGCGGGTGCGCTCCAGGCCGGTCGCGCTCAGCACCGTGCCCAGCAGGTCCCAGAGCGCGGTGCGGGCGGTGGCCGGCATCTCCTCCAGGGTGACGCCGGGCCGGCGCCGCGGCGTGTAGTGCCAGTCGCGCCTGCCGTCATCGTCAAACGGCAGCAACGCCTTCCGGGCCTGGCCGTCCGGCAGCAGGGCGAGAAACGCGCGCGCACGCTCCGTCACGGCCACCGCGCTGTCCGCGGCGATCGCAACGGCCCCGCCCGCGCCCGGGCGCATGACGGCGCCCGCACCGGCGCCCAGCAGGGCCCCGGCGCCGAGGCGCAGCGCCTGCCGCCGGTCGTGACCGTGCCGCCGCCCCATCTGGCCGCCGCCCCATCTGGCTGCCGCTCAGTGGGTGTATTTCACGCTGCAGCCGTAGGGCCGCGCCGTCGGCGTACCGACGGAGCGCCCGGCCTCCAGGTCCGCCAGCGCCATCCGCACATAGTTGTTGGCATTCTCGACCGACGACCAGCGCGCGGTCGGCTTGTCGTCGATGCCGCCGGCATAGACCAGGGTGCCGTCGGGATTGATGACGAACATGTGCGGCGTGGTCCGGGCCCCATAGAGCCTGCCGATGGTGCCGTCCGGGTCCAGCACCACCTCGCTGGGGGCGGCATCCCGTTCGGCGGTCAGCGCCCTGGCCTCGGCGGCGCTGACATGGCCCTGCAGGCCGGGCGCCGACGAGACGATGCTGATCCAGGTGACCCCCTTGCCGGTGGCCGCCTTCTGCAGCGCCTGCATGTTGCCGGTGCCGTAGTGCTTTTCGACATAGGGGCACTGGTGGTTGGTCCATTCCAGGACCACGGTCTTGCCCTTCAGGTCGGCCAGCGCGATCTCCTGGCCCTCCAGGTTGGTGCCGGTGAATGTCGGCGCGGGCTTGCCCACCTCGGGCGCGGCCTCGGCGGCGCCAAGATCGGCCAGCGACAGGGCGGCGAAGCCCGCCACGGCGGTCAGGACGAAACGACGGGTCAGCTTAAGCATGGTCTGCTCCTGCGGCATGGTCCGGTCGGTCGGAAGGAAGACGGCTGTCGGGATCGATTGCGGGCCGGTCCAGGCCGGCCCGGTCCGCCGCCGCACCGCCCGGAAGGCGCCGCAGGGCGGCCGCGACGCCGGCCTCGGTGAGGATCTGGGGCAGCACCTCGATGCTGCCGTCGGGCGCGAAAAGGACATAGAGCGGGACGCCGCTGCGCCCGAAACGCTCCAGCATGCGGGTGATCTCCGGATCCTGGTTGGTCCAGTCCCCTTTCAGGTAGGCGACGTTGCCCGCTTCGAAAAGCTCCCGCATCGACGCGCTGGAGAGCGCCACCTGCTCGTTCACCTTGCAGGTGATGCACCAGGCCGCGGTGAAGTTGACGAAGACCGGCCGGCCGTCCGCCTGCAAGGCCTGCAGCCGGGCCGGCGAATAGCGTTCCCATGCCGGCCCGCTGCCGGTGCGCGCCTCGCCCGCCGCAGCGGCATCGGCCTGCAGGGCGAGGTCGGGCGGCCGCAGGGAGAAGGTCAGCGCCACCGCGCCGGCCAGCGCCAGCACGGCCGCACCGCCGCCGGCAAGGCGCCAGGCAGGGCGGCGGCCGCCGGCCTGCCCTGCCGACTTGGCGAGCTGCCAGAGCCAGAAGCCGAAGGCCAGCAGCACGGCGCCGCCCAGGACCACGATCACCCCGGTCGGCCCGGCCTGCTGGCTCAGCACCCAGACCAGCCAGGCCGCCGCGGCATACATCGGGAAGGCCAGGACCTGGCGCAGCCGCTCCATCCAGGCCCCGGGCCGCGGCAGGAAGCGCAGCGCGCCGGGCACCCAGGTCAGCAGCAGATAGGGCAGTGCCATGCCCAGGCCGACCGCCAGCAGGACCGCCAGGGCCACGGGCGGCGACCGTGTCAGCGCGAAGCCGATCGCGGTGGCCATGAAGGGAGCGGTGCAGGGCGCCGCCACCGCGCTGGCCAGCACGCCGGTGAGGAAGGCACCGGCATGGCCCGGGCCGCCGCCGGAGCCGGAAAGACGCCCCTGGCCCAGGCCCATCAGCCCCTCCCCCACCGTGAACAGGCCCGAGAGGTTCAGGCCGACCGCCAGCATCAGGTAGGCCATCAACGCGACGAAGACCGGCGATTGCAGCTGAAAGCCCCAGCCGACCGCCGCGCCGCCGGCCTTGACCAGCAGCAGCGCCCCGCCGATCGCCGCGAAGGTGACCAGAACCCCGGCGGCATAGGCCAGGCCGTGCATCCGGATCGCGGATCGCGCCGCGCCTCCCTTCTGCGCCAGGCCGAGGGCCTTCATCGCGATCACCGGGAAGACGCAGGGCATCAGGTTCAGGATGATGCCGCCGGCCAGCGCCAGCAGCAACGCCTCCAGAAGGCCGACACCTGCCAGGGCATCCGGCAGCAGGCCGCCCTGGGCAGGGGCCGCCGGCGCGCCGGGGCGTCCGGCGCCGCCATCGCCGCCGGCACCCGCCGGGACCGCGGCATTGCCGGGACCGGCCTGCAAGGCGGTCTCGAAAGTGAAGCCCTGCACGACCGGCTTCCCGGCGGCGCCGTCCTGCGGCGGCATATGGGCGACCAGCAGGCCCGACAGGGCCGCGCCTGCACCATTGCCGGCATTGGCGGCCGCCTCGGTCCGCAGGACGACGGTGTCGCCGTCCAGCATCGCCACCTGCGGCGCCGCGTTGACGATCACACCGTCGCTGTCGGGAAAGAAACTGAACACGCCGTCGGCGATCGCCGTGTCGCCACCCGCACGCAGCGCCGCCGCCAGTTGCGGTGCTGCGAAGGCAAGGCGCAGCTGGCCATTGTCGAGTGCGGCCCCGACCGGCCAGGGCGACGGGCTCGGCAGGGCCGCCCTGGCGGCATGGAACGCTGCCTGGCGCGCCGCCGTCGGCGGGGCCGGCTCTGCGGCCACGGGGAGGGTCAGGTCGAAGCTGCCATATTCCGGAATGCAGACATCGGCGCAGACCAGCCACTCCGCCTCGGCCTGCAGGGTGACCGGACGGCCGGGCGGCAGGTCCTCGGGCGGGTGGATCCGCACAAGCAGGTCGACGCGGCCCTCATAGCCGAAGTTCATCAGCGGGCCGTAGGGCACCCGCTCCGGCACCGGCCAGGCGATCGGTTCCGCGCGGAAGCCCGGCGGCAGGGTCCAGTCGATATAGGTCGCCTGTCCGGAATCCCCGGGATTGCGCCAGTATGTGTGCCATTCCGGGGCAATATCCTGGCGCAGACTGACCCAGAATGGTTCACCGGCGGCGATCGCTGCCGGCTCCGCGATCAGACTGGCGGCGACCTTGCCGGGCGGCTGCCCGTCGGTCGCGGCCGGCGACGGCAGCGCCGCCAGCAGGACGGCGCACAGCGCCGCCACCGCGCCCAGCAGCCGGCGCCCGCCCGAAATGCGCGGCGCTGGAGCGCGCGGGGTTGGCCGCGCGAAGAGCTTGTCCTGTCTCATGATGCTGCGGAGGGTCCGCCAAGCGCCGCCGCGAGGCAAGGCCGCAAGCGGTCGCAGCGGCGCCGCGGCGCTTCAAGATGACGTGACGAAGATGGCGGCGATCCGCCCTCCCGAGCGGGGCTCTCGATCGCTACCGGGGCGGCGACGGGCTCAGCCTGGCTCCTGGCTGTCGAGGAGACGCTGGATCCGGGACTGTGTCTCCAGGGTCGTCCGCCAGTCGCGGGCATCGCGGACGGTGATGTTCGAGAAGTTGAGGTGCACCAGAACGCGCGGTCCCTGGTAGCGGGCGCTCTGGTTTCGGGATCCCGGGTCCCGCGGTCCCATGAAGGGCAGGAAGGCGACATGCAGGTAGGAGATGCGAAAGGCGATCTGCACCCGGTATTCCGCCGCCACCGGCCGCCCCTCCTGCAGCGCCTTGGCCATGCCGCAGGTGACCGCGTCCGACATTTCCGGGAAGACGCGGCTGTGCATCACCCGGCCGGTAAAGTCGTCGCCCCAGATCCGCCGCACCTCGGCGCCGACGAAAGATGCCCGGAAACGGTCCGATCGCCCGCCGTCGGGAAGCGCCAGAATCGCGCCCGGGACGGCATCCGCCACGTCCAGCGCGGCGACATCGATCCACGGCGGCATGCCGCCGTTGCGGTCGCGCAGGCGATGCCAGACGGCAAACAGCCGCTGGCCGATCAGGTCGGTCGGAAGGTCACGCCGGGTAACGGCGACATGCACCCCTGGCGAATCCCAGGGGCTGCCGCCGGCACCGGCACCCTCACCCGCCGCGCGTTCGGGCCCCTCTCCTCCCGGCAGCGCTGTCTGCGAATAACCCATTGCGCCCCCGCGTCCCAGAAACGAACAGTCCGGTTGTTACCAGCAAGAGTCGGGCCGGTTGCGGGCAGGGACCGCCCCGCCGGGAATGACAGCCTAGACTTTTGTCGAATGGCTTTTCCGCACGCGTTGGAATAACTGGGATCATGACCTTGCCACCAACCGCAGACCTGCCGCCCGATGCCGGCCCGTCCAATGCCGGGCGTGCCGATCCAGGCGGCCTGCCGGTCCCGCCGGCGGGAGGCCGGGCCTACCGGCCGGCAACCGGCAGTGGCCGGGCCCGCCGTGGCGCCTGGTCGTGGCTCGACACCCTGCCCGACCGTTTCCTGCCGGACGGCTTCCCCGCGGACCGGCACAGCCAGATCCGTGCGCGCATCCTGATCGTGATCGGCCCGCTGCTCGGCCTGGGTGCGATGGCCTGGGGGCTGGGTGCGGGAATCGGCCTTGGCATCGCAAAGCCACCCTATATCGGCCTGATCCTGCTGATGCTGGTGGGCAGTATCAACAGCGCCCTGCCCTTCCTGCTGCGCCGCGGCCTGCCGCTGACCGCCCTGTCGGGCGTGCTGGTCGCCACCTTCTTCGTCCAGGGGTTCGTTGCCTGGTGGTTCGGCGGCGGCAGGATCTGGGACTTCATGCAGGTCGTTCCGGTCGGTATCGGGCTTGCCTGCTTCACCATCAGCATGCGCGCCGGCCTGCGCGTGGCCCTGGCGCTTCTGGCCGCCCTGGCCGCCATGTTCTGGCTGAAGGCGACCGGCCATGTCCCGCCCTCCCGCCTGCCGGCCGACCTGCAGGACCTGATGCACTACTACCGTGCCGGCCTCGCCACGGCCGGGGTGCTGCTGATCGTCGCCAACGTGCTGCATGTCAACGACCGGATGGAGGCGCGCTATGCCGAGGCGCAGGCCGCGGCGGAAGCGGGGCTGCGGGCGCGCTCGCGGTTCCTCGGCACCGTCAGCCACGAGCTGCGCACGCCGATCGCCGGCATGATGGGCAGCATCGCCCTGCTCGAAGGCTCCAGCCTGGAGCGCCAGCAGCGCGACTGGCTTGCCGCGCTGCGGCTGTCGACCGAAGCGCTGTCCGGGATCCTGAACGACCTGCTCAACCTGTCCCGGCTGGAGGCCGGCGAGCGCCGCGACCGGCCGCAGCCGATGGCGCCGGCGACCCTGGTGGAAGAGGTCTTCACCCTGTTCAGCGCCCAGGCGGCGTCGAAGGGGATCTGGCTTCGGCGCGACCTGGATCCGGAACTGCCGTCGCACCTGTCGGTCGATGTCGGCGCGTTGCGGCAGGTGCTGATCAACCTGGTCGGCAATGCGGTCCGCGCCACCGATGCCGGCGGCGTCACCATCGCCGCGCGCTGCCTGACTGCCCGCTATGGACTGAACCTGATGGTGACCGTCCGCGACACCGGTCATGGCTTCGATCCGGCGGAGAACCCGCTTCTGGCGGTGGCGCCGGAAAGCGCGGGCGGCGGCGCCGCGGCGCCGCCGGGAAATGCCGTGCAGCGTGGCACCGGCGGCCTGGCGATCTGCGCCCGGCTGATCGCCGGCATGGGCGGCCGGCTTGAAGCCTTCGGCATGCCCGGCGCCGGCGCCAGCTTCCGGCTGACCGTGCCGGTGGAGCGCCTGCATGCCCCGGGCCGCATGTCACCGATGCCGGTGAGCGCGAGGGCGCCCGGCCGGCGCCTCGGACCGGTCGCGGCAGCCGCCGGCGCCCTGCAGGCGACGACGTCCGGCTATGACATCCTGGTCGCCGAGGACAGCGACACCAATCGCATGCTGCTGGGCGCCCTGCTGGAGCGGATCGGGCATCGCCCGCACCTCGTCGCAGACGGCACCGCAGCGCTCGCCGCCGTGCGCGCCGCGGAGCGCGGCCGCAACGGCGTCCAGGCGCAGGATCCGGACCGCGATGCCCGGCTGCCGTCCGAACCGCCCGTGCCCGATCTGCTGCTGCTGGACATCCAGATGCCGGGCCTGACCGGCACCGAGGTCGCGCGGGCGGTGCGGATCGTCCCCGGCCCGCTGCAACGGATCCCGATCCTCGGCCTGACTGCGGATGCAACACCGGAGCACCGGCAGGGCTATCTGGACGCCGGCCTGGACGACCTGCTGTACAAGCCGGTGCGGCTGCCGGAACTGCAGGCCGCGATCGAGCGGCTGATGCAGCAGAGCGGCGAGAACGCGGCCAGCAGCGGGTCCTCGGCCTCCTGACCCCTCGGAGCGGCCGATGGCCCGGGCCGGACCGCATGGACAGGGCGGGCCGGTAGCGGGTAAGCCTCCTCCGGTATTCTGCAGCGCGCCCCTATCAGGCTTCAGGGGGGCCGCGACCATGACGGGGGAGGAACCGCAGGATGAGAGACCTGAAGGACAAGGTGGCCTGGATCACCGGCGCCGGCACCGGCATCGGTGCCGCCGCGGCACTGGCCTATGCGGCGGCGGGCATGCACGTGGTGCTGTCGGGCCGCCGCAGGGAGAAGCTGGAAGAGGTCGCCGCCGCGATCCGCGCGGCCGGCGACAAGGGCGGCGAGATCGTTCTGGAGCCGCTCGACGTCGCCGACGGCGATGCGGTGGAGGCCGTCGCCGCCCGCATCGAGGAGAAGTTCGGCCGGCTCGACATCCTGGTGAACTCCGCCGGCATCAACATCCTGAAGCGCAGCTGGAAGGATGTCAGCCGCGAAGGCTGGGACCAGGTCGTGCGGATCGACCTGGACGGCACCTACTATTGCTGTGCCGCCGTCCTGCCGATGATGCGGCGCCAGAAGGACGGGCTGATCATCAACGTCTCGTCCTGGGCGGGCCGCTGGGTGACGAAGCTGACGGGCCCCGCCTACAACGCCGCCAAGCACGGCGTCTGCGCGATGTCAGAGAGCCTGAACCAGGAGGAATGCGGCAACGGCATCCGCGCCACCGCGATGCTGCCCGGCGAGGTCGCCACGCCGATCCTCGACAACCGCCCGGTGCCGGTCAGCGACGAGGACAAGGCGAAGATGGTGCAGGCGGAGGATACCGGCGAGCTCTGCCTGTTCCTGGCCCGCCTGCCCGCCCATGTCTGCATCAACGAGGTGGTGATCAGCCCCACCCACAACCGGATCTATCTGGGCGCGGCCTGAGCAGGGCCGACCGGATCCCGCCACCTGTGCGCCCGGCGCAGGTGGCGGGCCGGGGCGGCCTACTCCGCCGTCGCGGCCGAGAGCAGCAGGTCGATCTCGCCGCCGGCGGCGAAGCCCATCAGATCCTCCTCCATCCGGTAGGCATTGCCGAACACCAGGCTGGAGAGGGCGCGGTCCATCACCACGCCGCCGAGCAGGCTCATGCCCTGCGCGGGTTCGAACAGGTTCTCGGCATAGATCACCCGCTCTCCGGGCGCCCTCTCTCCCAGCAGGCGGGCGAAATAGCGGGTCTGCGCATTGTTCGCGCGCGGCGCGCGCGGCCCCAGCACCACGACGCGGAGCCGTGCCCAATCCTCCGGCGGCATGGCGGCCCGCCAGCCCTGTACGATCCGGTTCAGCTCCACCATCTGCATCCGCCCGGCATCGGCGGCGTCCGCCAGCCAGAGCGGCCTGATCCGGTCCATCAGGCCGGTGAACGCGGCGCGATCGGGCTGCGGCTCCTGCAGTGCCGTGGCGATATAGTCCTTCGCCGCGGCCAGCATCTGTCGCTGGCGCGCCGCCTGCTCCGCGGTCTGGCCGAGCCCGTCGAGCTGCGGCTCCAGAGCGTCGATGGCGGCGGCGACGTCCTTCAGGTCCTGCTTCCAGCCGGTGCCGTCCGGCAGCCCCTGCAGGGCGGGCACGACCGCCCCGACCAGCCCCAGCACCACATGGCCGACGGACTTCAGGGTGTGGAAGACGGGCGGCACGGAGGTCCGTGTCTCCTGGTTGCCGTCGGCGTTCAACAGGGTGACCTCGCCGCCGATCGCGACCACGATCACCGGTCGCGTTGCCGCCAGGAGCTGTTTACGTGCCTTGCCATAGATGCCCCGCATGACGGTGTTGAACTGCGCGACCTGTGCCGCCGCGGGTCCCTGGCCGTAGCGCCCCTGACCGGAATCGGCCGCCGCGGCGGGCCTGACACGCCCGCCGTCCCCGGCCGAAATCTCTACGGACTGTCCCTTGTCCGCGTCTGCCACCGCGACTGGCGCCGCGAGCAGAAGGGCGGCCGCCGCCGCAAGCGCGCGAACCCGCCAATCATGCCTGATCATTCCTGCCCCTCAGCTTCCTGCCCACGCCGCTCGGCCCCCCCCCCGCGGATCCGCTGGAGTGTAGCCCGTCCCGCGAAACGGCGAAGTCCGACAGATGCCCCCCTTCCGCCCCGGTCGGCGGCGATCAGCGGGGGGCGGCGCCGCTCAGGATGTCGTCCAGGATCGTGCCGGCGGCATAGCCCAGCAGGTCGTGCTCCATCCGGAAGGTGTCGCCGAACACCAGATCGCTCAGGGCGCGGTCCGCGATCGTGGCGGCGTACAGGCCCATGGCGGCTTCCGGTGCGAAGAGGTTCTCCGTATAGATCACACGGTCGCCGGGCGACCGCTCCTTCAGCACGCGCAGGAAATACTGTACCTGCAGGTTGCCTGCGCGCGCGGCACGCACGCCGGTGATCACCACATGCAGCCTGTCCCAGTCCGCCGGGTCCATCGCGGCCCGCCATTCGTCGACGATGCCGTCCAGGGTCGTGAGCTGCGCCCGCGCGGCATCGGCGACATCGGCCAGCCAGAGCGGCTTGATCTCCGCCATCAGCGCTGTGAAGGCCGCACGATCCGGTGCCGCCTGCGGCAATGCGCCGGCGATATAGGTGCGCACCCGGGCCATGATCTTCTTCTGGCGGTCCGCCTGTTCGGTCGACAGGCCGAGCTGGTCGAGATGCGGCTGCAGCGCGGCGATTTCGGCATCGATCCGGCGCAGGGCGTCCTGCCAGCCCGTCCCGGACGAGACGCCGTCCAGGGCCGGGGCCATGGCGCCCGTGAGGCCCAGCACAACGTGGCTGGCCGCCTTCAGGCTGTGATAGAGCGGCGGCGTATAGATACGCCTGTCGCGACCGTCCGCGGTCATCAGGACCACCGTATCGCCACCCACCAGGATAACCGGCCGTGAGGCATCGGCCAGCACGGTGCGGGCAGCCGCATAGCTGCCGCGCATCGCCTTGTTGAAGGTATCGAGCTGCGCCATGGCGGCCGGCGCCCCGCCATCGCCCTCCGCCGCCGATGCGGGGCCGGCGCCGGCAACCAGGGCCAGCGTGGCGCAAAGGCCGAATGCCAGTGCCGCGGCGGCGCTGATCGCACCCGGCCGGGGTCGGCGACCGGCCTGCGCCTGCTCTGTCCTTGCCTGCATCCTCGTCTCCCCCTTCATGGCCCAGCCGCACGCGCCGGCGCGGATACTGCCACATGTGACGCCATTGCGCGCAGATCTCATCTCAGCCTGCCTTGGCCCGCTACGATACATCGGCTAGCGTCGCGCCAATTGTTCCTTTTGCTTCTGGGGGACCGATGCCCCGCCGTCCATGCTGTTGATCATCGCCCTTCTGCTGCTGGCCTGGGGGATGTTCGCCGCGGCCGTCGTGATCATGATGGTCTATGGCATCTTCGCCGATATCGCCCTCAACGAACCGGTCATGGCCGCGATCCTCGCCGCCGGCACGGCCTTTCTGGCGGCGCTGGGATTCCTGATCGCCTGGCTGCAGGCACGCCGGAGGAGCGCGAAATGAACCGCCTCCTGCCTGGCACTCTCGCGGCCGTCGCGCTGCTGCTGTCCGGCCTTGCCATCGCCCAGGACGATGCCGGCTGGCCATCCTATGGCGGCGCTGCCGGCGGCGGCCAGTATTCGCCCGCCGACCAGATCGATGCCGCCAATGTCGGCCAGCTGGAGCAGGCCTGGGTCTACCGCACAGGCGACTTCTCCAACGGCGGCGACGGCAATCGCGCCACCACGTTCGAGGCGAACCCGATCCTGGCCGACGGCACCCTCTACATCTGCACCCCCTACAACCGGGTGGTGGCGCTGGTGCCGGAGACCGGCGCCGAGCTGTGGAGCTTCGAGCCGGATCCGCCGCTGGCGCGCGACTATGACCAGCAGCATTCCCTGATCTGCCGCGGCGTCAGCTACTGGGCGGCAGCCGATGGCGGCGGCGGCACCTGCGAACAGCGGATCATCGCGCCCGTGCTGGACGGCCGCCTGCTGGCGCTGGACGCGCGCTCCGGCGCGCCCTGCACCGATTTCGGCGATGGCGGCAGCCTGGACATCAACGATGCGGATATCTTCGGCGAAGGGGTGCTGAACATCACCTCGCCGCCGGTGATCTTCCAGGACCTGGCCATCGTCGGCACCGCGATCGGCGACAACCAGCGCACCGACATGCCCGACGGGGTGGTGCGCGCCTATGACGTCCGCACCGGCGCGCTGCGCTGGACCTGGGACCCGGTGCCGGCCGACCTGGTGGCAGAGACAGGCGCCGCCAATGCCTGGGCGCCGATGTCGCTGGATACCGGCCGCGGCATCCTCTATGTGCCGACCACCAGCCCCAGCCCGGACTATTGGGGCGGCTTCCGCCCGGGCGACCGGCTCGACGCGGTGAACGCGGTGGTGGCGCTGGACGCCGCCACCGGCACCAGGCTCTGGGCACGGCAGATCATCCATCACGACCTGTTCGACAACGACATGCCGGCGCAGCCCGCACTGACGGAGGTCTATCGCGACGGCCGCACCGTCCCGGCGCTGGTGCAGGCGACGAAGATGGGGCAGCTCTGGGTGCTGGACCGGCTGACCGGGGCGCCCCTGTTCCCGGTGCATGAGCGCGCGGTGCCGCAGAGCGACGTACCGGGCGAGAGCAGCGCCGCGACCCAGCCGGTGCCGTCCCTGCCGAAGCCGATCGCCGACCAGGGCTTCACCGCCGACGACGCCTGGGGCCTCACGCCGCTGGATCGCGACTGGTGCGCCGACACCGTGCGGGAGCTGCGCGCGGACGGCCTCTACACGCCGCCGAGTGTCCGCGGTTCGGTACAGCGGCCGTTCTTCGGCGGCGGCAGCAACTGGGGCGGGGTCGCCATCGACCCGGTGCGCCGGCTGGTGATCGGCAATGTCATGAACCTGGTGCAGTGGGTACGGCTGATCCCGACGGCGGAACTGGACGAGACGGTGGCCGGGCCGCTGGGCGGCGGCGAGCGGGCGCGGCAGAAGGGGGCGCCCTATGGCATGCGCCGCGGCGTCCTGATGTCGCCGCTGGGCGTGCCCTGCAACCCGCCGCCCTGGGGCACCCTGACCGCCGTCGACCTGGATACCGGAGAACGCCGCTGGCAGGTGCCGTTCGGCCGGGTGCCGCTGGTTGCCGGCATGCTGGGGCCGGCGGAATGGGGCAGCCCGAACCTCGGCGGGCCGCTGGTCACCGCCAGCGGGCTGATCTTCATCGGCGCCAGCATGGATGCCCGTATCCGCGCCATCAACGCCTGGACCGGCCAGACCCTGTGGCAGCACGACCTGCCCTTCGACGGCGTGGCGACGCCGATGACCTTCGTCTCGAAGACCGACGGCATGCAGTACGTGGTGCTGGCCGCCGGCGGCTCGTCGCTGCTGCGCAAGCCGCTGGGCGATGCGCTGGTCGCCTTCCGCCTGCCCGCCGGTGCCGCCGCGGCACGGCAGGATGCCCAGACACCATCGGAGTAGGAGGAGGTCAGGCAATGCCCAGGGATGCCATCGACCTGCCGGCCGACGACCCGGCCTTCGGCAGCACAAAGAGTTTCGAGTCGTTCCAGTTCTCGCCCGCGGTGCGGGCACGCGGCTTCGTCTATGTCTCCGGCCAGGTGGGCCGCGCGCCGGACGGCAGCATGCCGGCCGACCTGGCCGAACAGGCGGACCTGGCGTTCCGGCGCATCGGGTTGATCCTGCAGCAGGCCGGGCTCGACTATGACGACATCGTCGAACTGGTCAGCTACCACGTGGACCTGCCCGCACATCTGCCCGGCTTCATCGCGGTGAAGGAGCGCTACATGAAGCCGCCCTACCCCGCCTGGACAATGATCGGCGTCTCCGCCCTCGCCCATCCCGACCTGAAGGTCGAGATCAAGGCCGTCGCCGCGGAGCGCTGACGGGCCGAACCGGAACCCCTGTGCCGCGCGATGCGTTGCCCCGGTCCGGGAGGATTGCGACGGATTGCCGGGAGCCACCGCCATGACGCAGAAGCTGTCGGTCGAGGCCGACTGGTACTACGCCATGCAGGAATTCGACTACGCCTATCGCAATGGCTCCGCCGGCGGCAGCCCGACCATCCGCACGCATATGCGCACCGTGCGCGACCGGCTGGCCAAGGCGCTGGCGGCCGACCCGGCCGTCGAATCACCGGAACCCAAGACGAAACCGGTGCAGGCCCATCTGGAACGGGCCCTGGACAACGGCCTGGACGGGGTGATGCGGTCGATGATCAAGGCGATCGACAACGTGAAGTCGAGCCTCGCCTGGGAATACGGCTATGAGCGCATGCCCCGCCATATCGTGACGAAATACGCCTATGCCGAGCTGCTGGGGCCGTCCGGTCCGGTGGTCTGGCCGGACCTGGTCCTGGGCCTGGTCCTGTTCGCCCCGCGCGCCACCTATCCGGCGCATTGCCACGAGGGCATCACGGAGAGCTATCTCTCCCTCTCCGGCCATTGGAGCGAGAACGACACCGGCGTCTATGCGCCGGGATCCATGGTGCTCAACCTGCCCGGCCATACCCACACCATCACCACGGCCGGACGGGAGCCTGTGCTGCTGGCCTATGCCTGGACCGGCGACCGCGACAGCCTGGCCCATCCGGCAATGAAGTTCAGCCGGCGAAGCAACCGGGCACGGCCCGCGCGCGGCGCATAGCGCCCCCACCGCGCCCCCTCGGCAGGGTCGCACCGCGACAGAAAGGTTGCGACAGCGCATCGCGGCCCAGGTCCAAAGGCCACAGGCGGAACTGACGCAAACCAGCGGCAAGTCCCACCGGACCTGCAGCCGGTGATTATGTGTTTCTGCCAAATATTCCTAGCCATTTTGACTAGCCGCGACTTTACTTTTTTTTCATCCGCAGCGGCGACTTTCTCCCTGTTCAACCAACCGGCTGGTCCGCGCCGCCCCGGCGCGAGCAGCAATCCGAGGGGGGAGTCCATGGGACCGACCAAGGCCACGATCTTCGCCCTGGCCGCAGCCGCATTCTTTGCCGCCGTAACCGTCCACCCGGCCATCGCCGAAGACGTCACGGTGCCGCAGGAAATGAAGGATGCCTACCAGCGTCCCGACCATATCCCGTTCCCGGAAGAGAACCCCTACAGCCCGCAGAAGGTCGCGCTGGGCAAACTGCTGTACTTCGACACCCGGCTTTCCGGCTCGAACATGCTGGCCTGTTCCTCCTGCCACAACCCGGGCTATGGCTGGCAGGACGGCCTGCCGAAGGGTGTCGGCCACGAAATGGCGGAGCTGCCGCGGCGCACGCCGACGATCCTGAACGGGGCCTGGGGCAGCATATTCTTCTGGGACGGTCGGGCCGGGACCCTCGAGGAACAGGCGCTCGGCCCGATCACCGCCGAGAAGGAGATGAACCAGGACCTCGATCAGCTGGTCGACGAACTGGAAGCGATCCAGGGCTACCGGGCGCGCTTCGGCGAGGCCTTTCCCGGCCAAGGCATCACACCGGACACGATCGTACAGGCGATCGCCACATACGAGCGGACCGTCATCGCCAGCCGGGCACCTTTCGACGACTGGATCGACGGCGACGAGGAGGCGATCCCCGACAGCGCCAAACGCGGCTTCGTCGTCTTCAATACCAAGGCCCGCTGCAACCTGTGCCACAGCGGCTGGAACTTCAGCGACGACAGCTTCCACGATATCGGGCTGGCGGACGAGGATCCCGGCCGGGGCAAGTTCCTGCCCGACATTCCGACCATGCAGCATGCCTTCAAGACCCCGGGACTGCGCGACCTGGCACGGCGTGCGCCCTTCATGCACGACGGCTCGCTGCTGACCCTGGACGAGGTCGTGACGCACTACGAGTCAGGCGGCATCCAGCGCCCCAGCCTGTCGCCGGAGATGCAGCCGCTGCGGCTGACTGCGGCCGAACGCGACGACCTGATGGCCTTCCTGGGCACCCTGACCGGCGACCTCGCGCCTGTCGTGCTGCCTGTCCTGCCGCGCTGACCCCTCCGAGCCGCCCCGCAATCCGCAACAGAGGAGCCAACCGATGTCCCGCTTCACCCTCGTCCTGGCCCTGGCCGGCAGCCTGTCTGCCGGCATCGCCCTCGCTGCCGACATCACAGTCCGGCAGAAGGGCAGCACCTTCGACCAGGAGAAGGTCACCGTCCGGGTGGGCGAGGAGATCGTCTTCCTCAACGACGACAGGGTCGCCCACAACGTGATGTCCGCATCCGGCGGCAACAAGTTCAACCTGGGACTGCAGAAGCCGGGCGACAGTCAGGCCATCGCCTTCGAGAAGGCGGGCCGGGTCGATGTGCGCTGCGCGATCCACCCGAAGATGAAGATGGTGATCGAAGTCACCGAATAGGCTGCCGACCGTCCGACCGGTCCCCTGCGGCCTCCTGCCCCGGAGCGTTCCATGTCGATCCGCATGAAGCTTGTTGCCGGCTTTCTTCTTCTCGTTCTGCTCGCCACCGGACAGGGGCTCTATGCGCTTCGGGCGGTGACCTCGGTCGGCGAGCTGGTCACCGGCATGTATGACGGCCCGCTGATGGGCATCAGTCATGCCCGTGCCGCACAGACCGATTTCGCGGCGGCGGCGCGCCACATGAGCCAGGCGATCAGCCTCTCCCAGAGCTTCGGTTCGGAAGTGGACCGGGCCGCGATCGATGCCGCCTACGAGGCCTTCCAGGGCAATCTGGACGTGGTTCGCGAGCGTCTCGCCGGCGACCCGTTGGCGGTGTCCCAGGCGGACTCGATCCAGGCCCTGGCAGCCGACTGGAAGGCGAAGGGCGACATGATCCTGACCGGCCGCACAGTCGACGGTGCACCGATCACCAGCCTGCCGACCCTGACCGTCGTGCAGCGTCAGGACGCACAGATCGCCAGCGATCTCACCGCCCTGGTCGAGGAGGTGGCGGTGCATGGCTATACATTCCGCAGCGAGGCCGAGGAGATCGTAGCCGCCGACCTGCAGATCACGCTGGCCTTGCTGGGCTTGATCGTGGTTGCCGGTCTGACGGCGGCGGCCCTGCTGGCACGCGGCATCGTGCGGCCGATCCGCACTGCCGTCGCCGCGGCCGAGCGGGTCGCCGGCGGCGATCTGGAAGGGACCCTTGAATCGGGTCGCCGGGACGAAGCCGGCGCCCTGCTGCGGGCGCTCGGGCGGATGCAGGCGAGCCTGCGCGAGGAGCGGGTCGCCCAGGCCGAACGACAGGCGGAAAAGGAGCGCGAACAGGCGCAGCGCGAGCAGCGCCAGAGCGCCATCGAGGCCACGATTCGCGCATTCGAGAGCGAGATCGAGACGGTCCTGGGCGCGGTCACGGGTGCCGTCGGCACGACGATGACGACGGCCGAGAGCCTGGCGTCGGTGGCGCAGGAATCCGACCGCCAGACCGGCGAGGTGGCGCGGGAAAGCGAGGTCTCCGCCGGCAGCATCCAGACCGCCGCCGCCGCTGCGGAGGAACTCGCCGCCTCCACCGGCGAGATCGGCCGCCGGGTCTCGGATTCGAGCCGCATCGCGCGCGACGCCGTCACCGAGGCCGAGCATACCCGCGACACGATCGAAGGCCTGTCCCGCGCCGCACAGAAGGTCGGCGAGGTGGTCACCCTGATCCAGGAAATGGCGGAGCAGACCAACCTGCTGGCCCTGAACGCGACCATCGAGGCCGCCCGGGCGGGAGTGGCCGGCCGCGGCTTCGCTGTCGTGGCCGCCGAGGTGAAGAACCTCGCGAACCGCAGCGCGAAGGCGACGGAGGAGATCACCGGGCAGATCGCCGCCATCCAGGCGGCGACCGGTAACGCGGTCGGCGTGATCCAGGGCATCGGCCGCACCATCGGCACGATCAGCGACCATGCCACCAGCATCGCCGCCGCTGTCGAGCAGCAGGGAGCCGCCACGCAGGAGATCAGTCGCAGTGTGCAGGAGGCCGCGGGCTCCAGCGCACAGGTGACCGCCGGCATGGGGCAGCTGTCGCGGAACGCGACGGAAACCGGCGAGGCCGGCGGTCGCATGCTGGACGTGGCCCGTGACCTGTCCCGGCAGTCCGAACGCATGACCCAGCTGGTCGACGGCTTCCTGGGGCAGATGCGCGCCGCCTGACCACCGCCCCCGGGGCGGCGCGGACCGCTTCCGCTCAGTCGCCCGGCGCCGTGACCTGGCGCTGCGCCACCCGCATGCCGTCGGCAATCCGGTCGGAGGGATAGAGGACCACATCGTCGCCGGCCGACAGCCCGTCCAGAACTTCCGCGCGGATGCCGTTGTTGTGGCCGATCGCCACTGGGCGCATGCGGGCGCGGCCGTCCTCCGCCACGAAGACCGCCCATTCGGCGCCGTTGCGGAACAGGGCGCTGGACGGCACCGTCAGCAGGTCGGCGGCTTCCCAGACCACGATGCGGACCGTGACCCGGAAGCCATGGCCCAGCCCAGGGCGCTCCTGCGGCGGGTCGATGATGCGGATCACCGCGTTCACGCGCTGCTCTTCCACCCCCAGGGCAGAGACCTTGGTGAAGCCGTAGGGTTCCACCCGCACCACCTCGCCGTGCAGCGGCGCACCACCGCCCCAGGCGTCGATCATCACCGGATCGCCCTCGGCGACCCGGACCGCGTCGGTGGACAGCAGCTCCGCGACTACCTCCAGGTCGGACAGCGGGTCGCCGATCACCAGGATCGGCGTGCCGGCCAGCACCATCGCCTCGCTTTCCTGGAGTACCTGCAGCACGACGCCGCCGACCGGTGCGCGGATGGTGACCGTGTGGGGACCGGCCTCCGCCAGCGCCTGACCCGTTGCGAGGCCGCCGTCCGGCCCGTTGCCGCCCGAACCGTTGCCCCCCGAACCGTTGCCGCCCGAACCGTTGCCGCGGGGCCCCAGCAGGCGGGCCTCGACATTCGCCATCTCCGCCTGGCGGACCCGCACCGCGGCGCGCGCCGTCTGCAGGGCGGCCTGGGCGGAGGCATGCGCCAGGGCGAGCCGGTCGAGATGGGCCTGCGAGATCACGCCGCGCTCCAGCAGCTTGCGGGCCCGGTCCAGCTCGGTGCCGGCGAAGGTCAGCTCGGCGCGGGCGCGCTCCTCCTCCGCCTTGGCGAGGGCCAGCGCCGCCTCCGCGCTTTCCATGTCGGCGCGGGCCTGGCTTTCCGCCCGCAGGTCCAGGAAGGCCGGCTCGCCCGGCAGCAGCCGCGCCAGCTGCGTCGCCTGCCCCTCCACCCGGTCGCCGGGCTCCGCCTCGATCCGCAGCAGGCGGCCCGTGACGGGCGCGGAGACGACATAAGCCTCCCGCACCCGGGTCTTCGCCTCCTCCTCCACATTCACCTGCAGGGCGGTGCGGCGCACCTCGCCCAGGTCCACCAGGACCGGCCGCGGCCAGAAGGCATTGACCAGGGCCGCCGCGAGCAGCAGCGCCAGCAGCAGGGTCAGGCGCCCCCTGGTGAGCAGGCGCCGCCGCATCGGCACAGCCTTCGTCTTCGTCTCTTCGGCACCGTCGCGCCCGGTCATGCGCTACTCCCGCGTCTTCAGAACGGCCACAAGGTCCAGCCGCGCCACGTCCCGCTGCACCAGCCAGCCGGAGACGAGGGCCGCCCCCAGCACCACCAGCGCCGCATTGCCATAGCCGTCCGGCGCGATCACCACCGGGATCCGGTACAGGTCGGTGGAGAAGGCATCGGCGATGAACAGCGACAGGCCATAGCCCAGCACGGCGCCCAGCGGCAGGGCCAGCAGGGTCAGCACCGCCAGCTCCCCCAGCAGGATGTAGCCGGCCTCCCCCCTGGTCAGGCCGAGCACCCGCAACGAGGCGAGGTCCCGCGCCCGTTCCGCCAGCGCGATCCGTGCCGCGTTGTAGACCACGCCGATGGCGATCAGGGCGGCGAACAGGGTCATCGTCCAGCGGAACACGCCGGAGCCCTCGTCCACCATGCGCCGGAAGGCCGCCTTCGCGTCGGCCCGGATGCTGACGCCGGCGACCTGCGGCATCTCCTTCAGCCCTGCCGCCAGGGCCTCGATCTGCGCCGGGTCGACGCTCAGATGCACGGCGGAGATCCGCGGCCCCTCCCCCGCCAGGCGGTTCAGCCGCTCCAGGTCCATATAGGCGCCGGTGCCGATCAGGGTGTCGGCGATACCGGCAATCGGGACGGAGAGGGTGGGCCGGCGTCCCTCCCGCACCTCGACCAGCACCTGTTCGCCGGCGGAGAGGCCCAGCAGCTCCGCCAGCGCCCGCGACAGGACGATGCCGCGCTCCGGCATCGCCACCGGCGCCAGGTCGGCGGTCAGGGCCCGGCTCAGGCGGGGCTGCGGCCCCAGCCCGGTGATGCTCCCCAGCCGGCTGGAACGGCCGCCCACCAGCCGCACGGCGACCTCGCGCACCGGCTCCGCCGCCATCACGCCGTCCATCTGCCGCAGCGCCAGCGCCGCGTCCGGGCCGCGCGGCTCCCGGAAGGTGACGGTGACATCCGCCCGCTCCGCGACGTGGAAGCTGATGTCGATCATCGCCGCCACCGCGTCGCGGTTGAAGTTCATGGTGACGGTGAGCGCCATCGCCGCGGCGATGCCGAAGCAGGTCAGGCCGGCGCGCAGCGGCTGTCGCGCCAGGCGCCGCAGCACCATGCGACTGGGCTGGTCGAGCAGACCTTCCAGCCGGCGCAGGCCGCCCGCGGCACGGGCATAGACCTGCGGCGCCGGCGGCCGCATCGCCTCCGCCGGGGTCAGCCGCACCGCGCGGCGCACCGCCAGGACGACCCCCAGCGCCGCGGCCGCCAGGGCGGCGGCGACCGCGACCGCCATCGCCGCCGGCGGCGGCCGGAAGATCAGGTAGGGGAAGTGGTAGAACTGCTGGTAGACGCGGGCGATCTCCGCCCCCAGCCAGTTGCCGGTGGCGCAGCCGAACAGCCCGCCGGCCAGGACGATCGCGGCGACGAAGCGGGCATAATGCCCGGCCACCTGGCGGTCGCCATAGCCGAAGGCCTTCATCAGGCCGATCTCCTGGCGCTCGGACTCGATCAGGCGGGACACCACGATGTTCAGCAGGAAGGCCGCCACCGCCAGGAAGATCGGCGGCAGAACCCGCCCCATCATGTGCAGCTGCTTCAGGTCCTCGGTCAGGAAGCGGTCGGAGACATGGTCGCTGCGCGGATAGGCGCCGGTGCCGCCATAGGGCGCCAGGATCCGGTCGATGCCGGCGATCGTGGCCGGTGCCGAGGCGCCGGGCGACAGGGTCACCAGGGCCTCGTTATAGGCGCCGTCCAGGTCGAACGCCGCGGCCAGGCTGTCGCCGTCCAGCCAGACCACGGCGAAGCGGCGGTCGTCGGGGGTCAGTTCCCCCGGCGGGATCGAATAGACATGCTCCGGCGACAGCGCAGTGCCGGTGATCGCCAGCGCCCGCCGGCGCCCGTTCATCGTCACCTGCAGCCGGTCGCCGGGGCCCAGCCCGCGCGCCTCCGCGAAGGGGGCCAGCAGCAACGCCTCATCGGCGGCGCCGGCTTCGGGCAGGCGGCCGGAGACCAGGTGGATCCGGTTCGCCGCACCGGCCCCATTGCCGCCCGCCGGCAGCGACACCGCCCGGCCGGAGACCGGCGCCGCCTCCTCCGGCAGGTCGACCAGGACCTGCGCCGCCACACGACCGGCGACCGCGGTCACCCCCGGCAGGTCGGCGATCTGCGCCAGGGTGCGGCGCGGCGCGCGCACCGTCGGCGCGAAGATGTCGGCGAAGCGGTACTGCTCGTAATAGGCGGCGCGGGTATCGGACAGGGCCGCCAGCATGCCGGCCGACATCACGTAGAGCGCGATGCCGGAGCCGATCACCAGGGCGATGGCCAGCGCCTGGCCGCGGATCCGCCACAGGTCGCGGACGAGCTTCCGGTCCAGGGCGGTGAAGGTCGGTCGCATGGCCGGCGCTACCAGGCGATCTCGGTCGCGGCGACCGGTTCCGCATTCCGCACCACCTCGCGGATGCGGCCATCGGCGAAATGGATCACCCGGTCGGCCAGCCGCGCGGTGGCGGCGGCATGGGTGACGATCAGGACCGTGGTGTCCATGCGGCTGTTAAGGTCCTGCAGGACCTGCAGCACCGCGGTGCCGGTCCGGGAATCCAGCGCGCCGGTCGGCTCGTCGCAGAACAGGACGGTGGGGCGCTTGGCGATCGCGCGGGCGATGGCGACCCGCTGCTGCTCGCCACCGGACAGCTCGGCCGGGAAATGCCCCACCCGCTCGCCCAGCCCGACCAGGAACAACGCCTCCCGCGCCGGCAGCGGGTCGGGCGCGATCTCGGTCACCAGCTCGACATTCTCCAGCGCCGTCAGGCTGGGCATCAGGTTGTAGAACTGGAAGACGAAGCCGACATGGTCGCGCCGGTAGCGGGTCAGCCCGTCATCGTCGAGGGCGGACAGCTCCGTGTCGCGGAACCAGGCATGGCCGCCGCTGGGCCGGTCGAGCCCGCCCAGGATGTTCAGCAGGGTCGACTTGCCGCTGCCCGACGGGCCCAGCAGCACCACCAGTTCGCCGTGCGGGATCTCCAGGTCGACGCCGCGCAGCGCATGCACCGCCGCCGGCCCCTCGCCATAGACCTTCGTCAGCCCCTCGGTGCGAAAGGTGAGGTCGGCCATCGCCCTCTCCGTGCCGGTGCCACGGCGGATCGGCCGCCCGCGCATGCCCCTTGGTAGGACGACAGACCGGAGGTTGTAACGGCCGCAAACTGACGCAGGTTCAGCCGGACAGCCGCTCCAGCGCCTGGCGCAGCATGGCCTGCGCCTCCGCCCGCTCCGTCGGCGACATCAGGTCGGGATCGGCCTCCAGCTTCAGATGCGCCGCCTCGGCACGGATCCGGCGCTGCGCCTGGGCCGCAGCCTCCTCCGCGTCCAGCACGCGGTAGGTGGTGACCGGCTCGGCGATCCCCTTCACCGTGATCTTGCCATGCTCCTCGCAGGCGATCTCGTCCTTCACCAGGGCATGGGTCTCGTAGGAGACCAGGATCTCGCCCGGCGGCGCCGCCGTTTCCAGCCGCGCGGCCAGGTTCACGCCGCCGCCGATGATGGTGTAGTCCATCCGGTCTTCGCTGCCGAAATTGCCGACGGTGCAATAGCCGGTATTGATGCCCATCCGGGTCTGCATCGGCTTCTCGATGCCGGCATCGCGCCAGATCTTCTGCAGCTGGCGCATCCGCTGCCGCATCTCCACCGCCATCCGCAGGCAGGCCAGCGCGTCCTCGCGCACACCCTTCGAGGTCGGGTCGCCGAAGAAGATGACGATCGCGTCGCCGACATACTTGTCGATGGTGGCGCCGTGGGCGAGCGCGATCTTCGACATCTCGGTCAGGTACTGGTTCAGGACCTGGGTCAGGTCCTCCGATTCCATCCGGTCGGCGGTCTCGGTGAAGCCGGCGATGTCGGAGAAGAACACCGTCAGCTTCTTGCGCTGGCTGGCGATCTTCACCTCCTGCCGGCCGGTGAAGATGCTCTCGTAGACCTGCGGCGACAGATACTTCGCAAGCTGGCTGGAGAGCTGCTCCAGCGCCTGGGTCTTGCTGGCCAGCTCCTGCTCGCGCTGCTTCAGCTCGGTGATGTCGGAATAGAGCGCCACCGTGCCGCCATCCTCGGTCTTGCGCTCCGACACCAGCACCCACAGCTCGCCGCGACGGTGGATATGGGCCGGTCCCGGATTGCGGTGCTTGGCGACCCGCTCCGCCACCCATTCGTCGACCCGGCCCTTGGCATCCTGCACATAGCCGCGCTCCGCGGAGCGGCGGATGATCTGCTCGAAGGTCATGCCGGGCACCACCTCGCCGGCCAGCCCGGGATGCATCAGCTGCTGGTACTTGGTGTTGGCGACCACCAGCCGGTCGTCGGAATCGTAGAGGGAGAAGCCCTCCGAGATGCTCTCGATCGCGTCCTGCAGGCGCGACCGGGTCTCGCGGATCTCACGCAGGTTGCTCTGCTGCATCTCGATCGCCGTGTCGCGGAACACGCCCAGCGCCTGCGCCATCCGGCCCAGCTCGTCGCGGCGGTCGCGGCCGGGAATGTCCACCGCCGTGTCGCCGCCGGCCAGGGCCGACATCGAGGCGGTGATCCGTTCCAGCGGATGCAGGATCTGCGGCACCACATAGAGGCCGAGCAGGATCGCCGCCGCGACCAGGCTGATCGCGGTGAAGAGCAACATCGCCAGCTGGCCGGCACTGATCGCGGCGGAGGTGCCGCTCGCCGCCGCCTCGCTCTGGGCCCGGGCGGCCCGGACCAATGCGGCGACCTCCGTGCCGATCGCGTCCGCCAGACGGCGGCTGTCCTCCAGCGCGGCGGCCGCCTGCGCCTGGTGGTGCAGCTCGTCGCGGCGCGTCGTGAACAGGCTGTCCTCGCCGCGGCCAAAGTCCAGCAGGCCCGACGCCGCCGCCTTGATCGGCTCCGGATGCAGGGTCGGCGGCAGCTCCGCCAGCATCCGGGCGATCGTGGCCTCGGCGGCCGTGAAGCGCTCCGTCAGCGGCCCCAGCATGCTGGGATCCGGCACGTTGGCGGCATCCGACAACAGGCCCCAGACCAGGTTGCCCTCCGCCCGGATGGTCAGCAGGGTGTGCAGCAGGCTGGTGCCGATGTCGATCAGGCCAGTGACGATCTCGCCGCTGGTGCGGGAGACCTCGGCCGTCTCGGTCACCAGGTTGAAGGAGGCGTCGTCGACCATCGGCGCCAGCTGCAGCAGCAGCGCCTCGTGCGCCTGCCGCATCGCCGCGGCCTCCTGGCCCAGGACCGCCACCTCCTCTCCCGTGCCACCGCCGCCGGCGACGGCCGCGCGCTGGGCGAAGATGCCGCCGGCCGGGTCGCCATAGGCGAGCATCGCCTCCACCGCCTCCTGCAGCGCACCGAGTTCGCCGCCGGCAATGCCGCCGCGCGGCGCCAAGTCCTGCAGCCGGCGCCGGATGGTATCCGCCGCGGCAGTGAAGCGTTCCTCCAGGGGCGGCAGTCGCGCAGGATCCTCGACGAAGGCTGCCTGGCCCATCAGGCCGGCCGCCAGGTTGGTCTGCGATTCGATGGTCAGAAGGGCGTCGATCCGGCCGACGCCGCCCTCCACCAGGCGGGAGATCGCGCGCCGCCCCTGGCTCGCCTCGCGCTCGCCGCTGATCACCATGTCGAACACGGCATCGTCGATCAGCGGCTCCAGGGTCTCCGCGAACTTCTGGTGCCGGTCCGCCAGGCGGGCAACCAGCACTTCCCGCCGGTCGCCGTCGCGCAGCGCGGCCCCTGTCGATGCGGTCAGGTCCTCCAGGGTCGCCCCGACCTGGGCCTGGTGGCCGGTCAGATGCGCCGTCGCCTCCGGCACCAGTTCGGCGGAGCGTAGCTGTTCCACCAGCCCGGCCATGTCGGCCAGCCTGCGGTCCATCCGCGCCTCGCGCCGCGCCAGTTCCGCGGCGGTGGCGGAGGCGGCGAGCGCCGGCGCCGCGGCAGCGACCTCGGAACTCATCTCCTCCAGCGACAGGGCGGTGACCATCGCCGGCAGGCTCTGCGCCGTCACCCGGCCGACCGCCGCCTCGATGTCGCGGAAGACGATCCAGGCCACCAGGCTGGCCAGCAGGGTCAGCAGGACCAGCAGGCCGACCGCCAGGAACAGGCGCGCCTTGATGCCGAAGCGGACCGGGGCGGACGCGGTGCCGGCCACCGCCCCCCGTTCCCTGCCCTTCACTGCGTGGCGTCGGCCGGGCGCGGCAGGGCCGCCGCCGGCAGGGTGCTGCGCGACAGCCGGTCCACCGCGCGATAGCTGCCGTCGCGTTGCAGGACGGTCAGGAAGACCCGGTCCAGGCCCTGGTTGTCGCGCGGGCCGAAGCGCAGTTCCAGCCCGTCCAGGTCGATCGCCTCGCTGGCGGTCACCGCCTCCAGGAAACGCTCCCGGGTGACGGGCTCGCCCATCCGCTGCAGCACCGCGATGGTCAGTCGTGCCGCGATATACCCCTCCAGGGAGACGAAGCCGGGCTCCGCTTTCGGATCCTGGCGCTGCAGCGCGGCCTGGTAGGCCGCCACCAATGGCAGGCCGGCATCGGTCGGCAGCGGCACGACCTGGGTGACGACCACCCCCTCGCCGGCCCGACCCAGGCTTTCCGCCAGCGCCTTGCTGCCGACGAAGGAGATGTTGACGAACAGCGGGCGGAAGTCGATCCGCTGCGCGACCGTGATGAAGGTGGCGGCCGGCGCATAGGCGCCGACGATCACCACCGCCTGGGGCTGCGCCTTGCGGATCGTCAGCAGCGCCCGCTTCACCGCCGTGGTGTTGCGCATGTAGACGCCTTCGGCGACCAGCGCCATGCCGCGCCGCTCCAGCGCCGCCTGCACCCCTTCCAGCCCGGCGCGGCCGAAGCTGTCGTCCTGGTACAGGATGGCGATCCGGTTCAGTCCCAGGTCGTTGGTCAGGTGGTGGATCCAGGCCTCCGTCTCCTGGGCGTAGGAGGCACGGATATTGACCACGTTGGACAGCTCCGGCGCCCGCAGGAAGCCGGCGCCGGTGAACGGCGCGATGAACGGCACGCCGGCCTCGGTGGCGAGCGGCTGCACGGCGCGGGAGGTGGGCGTGCCGACCTCGCCGATCAGGGCGAAGACCCGGTCCTGCTCGATCAGGCGGCGGGTATTGGCGATCGCCTGGGCGGGCTCGTAGCCGTCGTCCAGCGAGACCAGCTCCAGCTGCCGGCCCAGCACGCCGCCGGCATCGTTCGCCTCCCGGAAGGCGGCCAGGATGCCGGTGCGCATGTCGCGCCCCAGCGCCGCGGCGGGCCCTTCGAACGCGGCGGACTGGCCGAACAGGATCCGGCTGTCGGTGACCCCCGGTACGGCCCCGTCCTGGGCCAGAGCCCGCGTTCCGTCGGACAGGGTGCCGGCCAGCACAGACACTGCAATTGTCAGGATAGCGATAGTCCGCCGCATTCAATCCACTCCGCCGCGCAGCCGCCGCAGTCTAGCGGATAACGCGGCCGCGTGGCAGTCACGCCCCCCGGCGGGCGGAGAGCGGCGTCCGGCGCAGGGTCGCCACCTCCGCCAGCGCGATGACGGCACAGCAGATTCCCATCAGCACGACCGACAGGGCGGCGGCGGCGGGGAAGTCGGAGCCGGTCTCCGAGATCCGCGAATACAGCACCAGCGGCAGGATGTTCACCTGCGTGCCGACCAGGGCCAGCGCGGTGCCGTAGGCGCCGATCGCCACCGCCGCGGTCAGGCCGAAGGCGGCGACCAGGCTGGGCAGGATCTGTGGCAGCAGGATGTCGGCCAGCGCCCGCAGGCGCCCCGCCCCCAGGGTCCGGGCGGCGGCCAGCTGGCCCTGGTCGAAGTTCAGCAGTGCCGGCAGCACCACCAGCACCACCCGCGGGATCAGGTAATAAGCATAGGCCGTGCCCAGGCCCAGCGGCGAATAGATGAAGCCGCCGACCACGGCCGGGTCGGCGCCCAGTTCCGCCAGCGACAGGGTGACGAAGCCCGCCCGGCCGAACACCAGAATGAAGCCATAGGCCACGATCAGCCCGGAGAAGGTCAGCGGCAGCGAGATCACGAACAGCATGGCGGTGCGCCGCGCCGGCGCCAGCCGCGCCAGATGCATCGCCACCGCGGTGCCGACGATCAGGGAGGCGAGCGGCGCGGTGATTCCCAGCACCAGGGTGCCGCGCAGGCCGCGCCAGAAAACCGGGTCGGCGAACAGCCGGCCGAAGGCACTGCCGCCATCGGCCGCCGCCTCCACGGCGACGGTCGACAGCGGCAGGGCGAAGAACAGGAGGGCGATGACGATGCCCGGCAGGGCCATGCCCAGCCGGATTCCGGCGGGTGTCATCCCCGGAGCAGCCATGGCCACGCCCTCCCCCTTCGACCTGGCCGGATCGCTATTGGCCCAGCACCTGCTTCGCCCAGGCGGCGTCGATCTCCGGCTTCGCGGCCTTCGCCTTGGCGACGTCCAGCGGCTGGATCTGCGGCGCGTTCGGCAGCTTCTCCTGCACCTCCGCCGGCAGGGCGATACCCGGCACCGATGGCCGTACGAAGCCCTCGGCAAAGGTGGTCTGCCCGGTATCGGTCATGATGTAGTTCAGCCACAGCTTGCCGGCATTCGGGTTCGGCCCGCCTTCCACCAGGCTGATCGCATAGGGCGCGGCGGCAGAGGCCTCCTGCGGGATCACCACGGCGACATCGTCGCCCATGCCGTCTGTATACTTCGCCTTCAGCCCGTCATTCTCGTAGCCGATCCAGATCGGGATCTCGCCCTTGACGAACTGCGCATAGGGTGTGGTGCCGACGACCCGCAGGACGTTGCCCGACTTGTGCAGCTTCTCCAGATAGTCGATGCCCGGCGCGACCTTGTCCATGTCGCCGCCATTGGCGAAGGCGGCGGCGAAGGTCACCACCTGGCCCTGGCCGGTGGAGCGCGGGTCCAGGTAGACGATGCTGTTCTTGTAGTCGGGCTTCAGCAGGTCGGCGAAGCTCTGCGGCACGTCCTTCACCAGCTTGGTGTTCACCAGGAAGGCGACGTTCAGGCTGTGGATGGTGAACCACTTGCCCTCCGGGTGGCGGAACGGCTCCGGCAGCTTGTCGAAATTGACCGGCTGGAAGGCGGCGGTCAGCCCCTTGTCGGTGGCGTCCAGGGCGGAGCCGGCAAAGTAATAGGCGGTGTCCGCCTGCGGCCGGTTGCGCGACTTGTCCAGCGCCACCACGGTCGCGCCGGAACCCAGGTCGTTATAGACGATCTCCACCTCCGGATAACGCTGCTTGAAGCGCTTGAACTGGCTGCCCCAGTTCGCCCAGGTCGGGCCGGTGTCGAAGGAGACGACGAGGCCTTCCTCGGCCGCGGCGTCGTAGAGCGCCTGTTCGCCCGGATAGAGCTCCGGGCCCTCCAGGCTGGCGGCGGAAACTGGGGCGGCAAGCGGCGCTGAGATCAGCGCGGCGGCCGCCAGGGCAAGCAGACGGTTCATGTCGGTGGTCTCCCCTCGGTGGACGCTTCCGCGGCGGGCGGAAGCAGCCGGATCGCCTCCGGCGGGATCGCGACCGCGTCCGGCGTGTCGCGATGGCGGCTCTCGACCCGCAGCAACCCGCCGGCGACCCGGAAGTCGTAGCGGCGCACGGCGCCGAGGAAACGGTCCTCGCCCAGTGTCCCGGGCAGCAGGTTCGGATGGCCCGTGGCCCCGGTGGCGGCCGGCTCCACCCGTTCCGGGCGGACAAGCACGGTGACAGCGGCGCCGTCGGCCAAGACCAGGCCGGGTGCGGCGATGCCGGCATGGCGCAGGGCGCCCAGCGGCGTCTCCACCACGCCACCGTCGCGCAGCACGCCGTCAATGAAATTGGCCTGGCCGACGAAGCCGGCGACGAAGCGGCTGCAGGGCCGGTCGTAGATCGCCTGCGGCGGGCCGACCTGCTCCAGCCGGCCGTCGCGCAGCACCGCGACCCGGTCGGCGATCGACAGCGCCTCCTCCTGGTCGTGGGTGACGTGGATGGTGGCGATCCCCGCCTCGCGCTGGACCCGCCGGATCTCGTCGCGCATCGCCACCCGCAGGCCGGCGTCCAGTGCCGACAGCGGCTCGTCCAGCAAGAGCGCCCGCGGCTCGAACACCAGGGCGCGGGCCAGCGCCACCCGCTGCTGCTGCCCGCCGGACAGGCTGGCCGGCGCCCGCCCGCCCATGCCCGCCAGACCGACCCGGGCCAGCATGGCGTCGGCGGCGGCCAGGCGTTCGGCGCGGCCGATGCCGCGCACCTTCAGCGGATAGGCGGTGTTCTGCGCCACGCTCATATGCGGGAAAAGGGCGTAGTTCTGGAACACCATGCCCAGCCGGCGGCGCTCCGGCGCCAGTCCGGCAACGTCCTGCCCGTCAACCAGGATCTGCCCGGCATGGGGGTCGAAGAAGCCCGCGAGCAGCTTCAGCAGGGTGCTCTTGCCGGAGCCGGACGGCCCGATCAGTGCCAGCAGTTCGCCATCGTCCACCGCGAGGTCGATATCGGCGACCCCGGCGGCCTGACCATCCTGCCCGGCGGCATAGCGGAAGCCGACCTGGCGGAAATCGATCCCCACTGTCAGGCCCCCGCCCGGCTGGCGCGGGCGGTCAGCGCGCCGGCCACCGCCGCCAGCATCGCCAGGCCCAGCAGCACCACGGTGGCCGCGCAGGCGAAGCCGGTGGCGCCATAGAAGGCCTGCAGCAGGACCACCGGATAGGGCCGGTTCAGGAAGCCGGCGACCAGGTTCGACAGCTGGAACTCGCCGATCGAGATCGCGGCGACGGTGATCAGCCCGGCCAGCAGGCTGTGCCGCAGCCCCGGCAGGACGATGTCGCGGAAGCGCTGCCAGAAGCCGGCACCCAGGGTCGCCGCCGCCCGCTCCATCTCGTCCAGTCGCAGCGCGGTCATGTCGGCCAGCAGCACGTTCAGCAGGTAGGGCAGGGTCAGCACGACATGGCCCATCACCAGCAGCCAGGTGCTGCCCAGGAACGGCAGGGTGTCGCTGGAGAAAACCAGGATGAAGCCGAAGGCCAGGACCAGTTCCGGCACCGCGATCGGCATCAGGGAGACCAGGCGCGCCGCGAAGCGCACCCCGGCGCGGGCTGCACCGTGGATGACATAGGCCAGCGGCACGCCCACCAGGGCATTCACCAGGCAGGTCGCGGCGACCACCAGCAGGCTGGTCTCGAAGGCGCGGACGAAGCTCGGGTCGGCGGCCAGCTGGGCATACCAGTCGGTGGTGAAGCCGCTGGGCAGCAGGGTGTTGCTCCAGCTCGCGCCGAACGATCCCACCACCAGCAGCAGGATCGGGGCGGCGAGATACAGAAGGTAGGCGCCGGTGACCAGACGCAGGGTCATGCGATGTTTCCACCCTGACGGAGGCCGTTGGAAGTTTCGAAAACCTCCATATCAGACTCTCGTGATCGTTTTATGACATACCTCTCCGGGCTGCACCCGGCTTTGGTCAAGCTCCCGTCCCGGGCGTCCCGGCCGAACCGTCCAGCGCGAACAGGCGCCGGGCGACCGCATCCAGGGCCTCCTCGACACTGTCGCAGCGCCGGGCGCCGGCGACCTCCGGCGCATTCTCCAGCGCCACGACCAGGCGCCCGAAATGCAGACCGAAGGCCATCTCCGACAGGGTGCCGTACTCGCCGCCGATCGCCACCAGGGCGAAGGCGGCGCGCGCGATCACCGCATTCCGGGCCGGTCCCAGGCCGGTCGCCAGGGGGATCGCCACGAAATCGTTGGCGGTCTGCCATTCATCGTCCGGCAGGATGCCGATCGGCTGGCCGCCGGCGGCCAGGCAGCCGCGACTCGCCGCCTCCATCACCCCGCCCCTCCCGCCGGTGATCAGCGGCAGCCGCAGGCGCCCGATCGCCGCCCCCAGCTCCTCCGCCACCGCGCGGTGGCGGTCGGTCGCCGCCTTCGGCCCGATCACCGCGACCGGCACCCGGCGCGCGTCGGAACGCGCGAACAGCCAGCCCATCGCCGCCGCGGGCGCGATCGGCGCCGCCGCACCCGGCAGGACCGCCGCGTCGCGCCAGGTCAGCCGCCAGGGGTCGAAGGGCAGGCAGGTTTCGGGACCGGTGCGCAACAGCAGGTCGCGGTCCGGGCAGAGGCTCAGCATGCGTCACTCGAACGGGTTCGGTTGGCGAAAAGCCGGCGGCAGACAGGCGGACGGGGTCGCATCCACGACCCCGCCATGGAAGGATTGCCCGGCAGCGCCAGCGATGTAAATTATCTTACACAGCCATCCGGGATTGTCATGGGCGGAACTGAGGATATCGAGGCGGATCTGAACCCGCGGCAGCTCGCGATCCTGGAGACGGTGCGCGGCAGCGGCTATGCGACGATCGAGGCACTGGCGGAGGCCTATGGCGTCTCCGCCCAGACGGTGCGCCGCGACGTGATCCGCCTGGACGAGGCCGGGCTGCTGCAGCGCTTCCACGGCGGCGCCGGCCTGCCGGAGGACGGCGTGCGCCTCAGCTACCGCCAGAAGCGCGGCATCGCGGTGGCGGCGAAGGCACGGATCGGCGCGGCGGCGGCGGCGCTGGTCCCGGACGGCGCCTCGGTCTACCTGGATGTCGGCACCACCGCGGAAGCCGTGGCCGCGGCGCTGCTGCCGCGGCGGCTGACCGCCATCTACACCAACTCCATGGGCGCGGCGACGATCCTGGCGGCGGCGCAGCGCACGGAGACCTACCTGACCGGCGGACAGGTGCGGGGCGCCGACGGTTCCCTGGTCGGCGCCGCAGCCACGGCGATGCTGGCCGCGATGGCGGTCGACATCGCCGTAATCGGCTGCTCCGGCTTCGCGCCCGACGGCGCGCCCACCGACTTCGACCCTCAGAAGGTGGCGGTGAAGCAGGCGGCCCTGGCCCATGCCCGCAAGGCGGTGCTGGTCGCCGATGCGGCAAAGTTCGGCCGCGACGCGGTGCTGCGGATCGCCCCGCCTGCCCGCTTCGCGGCCCTGGTCACCGACACGGCGCCACCGTCGGCGCTGGCCAAGGCCCTGGCGGCGGCCGGCACCGCCGTCATGCTGGGTTGACCGACACCAGCGCGCGACAGCTCAGCTTTCCGCGCCCTGCACTGGAAACAGCGCATTGGTGGCGGGATAGGCCAGCGCCCCGTCGAACAGATGTTCGCTGTCGCCGCGCAGCATGGCCGCCGCCAGATGGCGGGCATGCCCCCACGCCGCCTGGACAATGGCGCCGCCGGCACTGAGACGGCGCACCCCGAGTTCCGCCAGGGTTGCCAGCGGCGGCAGGCCGGGCCGCGCCATCACGTTCACCGGCAGCTCAGTGCCGCCGGCGACGGCCGCGATCCCGGCAGCGTCCGTGCGCCCGGGTACGAACAGGCCGTCGCATCCCGCCGACCTGTAGCGCCTGGCCCGGTCGAGGGCCTCCTCGACTTCGCGGCCGGCGGCGAGTCCGCGCAGCCAGATGTCGGTCCGGGCATTGATGAACAGGGCGATGCCTGCCGCCGTTGCCGCCTGCCGGGCCGCCTCGATCTTGGCACAGGCCAGGTCGGGATCCGCGGTGCCGTCCTCCAGGTTGATGCCCACCACGCCGGCATCCAGGAAGCGCGCGACCTTGTCCCGCACAAGAGCCGGATCGTCGGCATAGCCGCCCTCGATATCGGCGCTGACCGGCAGATCGACCACCCGCCGGATGTTCCGCAGCACCTGCAGATAGAGATCAAGCGGCACCCGGTCGCCGTCGCGGCAGCCCAGCGACCAGGCGATGCCGGAACTGGTGGTGGCGATCGCACGCGCGCCGGCATCGGCGAACAGCCGGGCGGTGCCGGCATCCCATGCGTTGGGGAGGACCAGAACTTCCGGTCCCTGGTGCAGCTGCCTGAACAGATCGGCGTCGGACATGGCTCCCTCCGGTTTCCTGCGCAGCCGCATCCAAGCGCTATCTGCGGCGCAGGACACGCGGAGTTCGGACTCCATCAACCATCAAGTCGCGCCGCCGCCAGTCGCGGCGCCATGATGCGGAACCAGAGCGGCGGGTTCATCGCCAGCATCACAGAGCCGGAATAGCCGGTCGGCAGCTGCGGCAGGTCGGCGCTGTTGTAGAGCGCGGGATAGGGCCGTGCCGCCTCCATGTGATGGGCGGAATGCAGGCCGAGGTTGAACAGCACGACATTGGTCGCCGACTGCCCGGCATTCCAGGAATGCGCGGCCGAAAGCTTCTCGTAGCGCCGGCCTTCCGGGTCGAGCGGCTTCCGGCGGAGGCCATAATGCTCGACATAGTTCACCGTCTCCAGCAGCCAGACCGCGATCAGCGCCTGTGCCAGCAGCACCGCCAGGCCGGCCCAGCCGAAGACCAGCAGCACGCCGATATCCAGCACGGCCTGCAGCGCCAGATAGTGCAGCATGCGGTTGCCGGCACCGTAGGCATTGCGGCCGCGGCGGCGCATGCGGTCGGCCTCTATCCGCCAGGCGGAGCGGTACTGGCCGACGATGCTGCGGGGGAAGAAGGCATAGACGCTTTCCCCCTCCCGCGCGGTGGCCGGGTCCTTCGGCGTGCCGACATTGGGATGGTGGTTGTGCACATGCTCGATGCGGAAATGCGGGATATGCGCGATCAGCAGCAGCGCGATCCCGACCGCGCGCTGCCAGCCCTCCCGCCGGTGCACCAGTTCATGCGCGGCTGTGATGCCGAAGCTGCCGGCCGTGGAGCCCATCAGCGCCACGATGCCGATCCACTCCAGCACGGTTGCCGGCGCCGCCGACAGGGTCAGGCGCCAGAGGCCGAAGCCCAGGATCGCCACCTGCAGCGGCAGGACCGCGAGCAGCACCGCCGTGAAGGTCCAGTGTTCCGCGACCGGTGCCGGGTCGCGGGCCGGAAAGCGGTTGCCCAGCACTACCTCCAACGCGACATGGCCGAGGAAGAGCCAGCCCAGCACGATCAGCGGCCAGAAGCTGCCGGCGGCGATCGCCGCCAGCGACAGCAGGGCCAGCGCCGCCGTATAGGCATGCGGCAGCGCCGACGATGTCCTCGCAGATGCGGGGGCGCCGGTGGCAAGGCTCTCGGCCATCTTTCGTCCCTCAGTTCGGCACGGCGGCGAGGCGGCCGGCGGTACGGCCCGGCATCTCGCCGCGAATCACGTAGGCCAGGGCCTGCACCACCTGATCGGGATCGCGGGCCACGGCATTGGCGGCGGCATCGACCTCCTTCAGGGCATGGTCGTGCTCCGGCGGGTGCAGGATCACCAGCGGCTTGCCCAGCGCCGCGGCAAAGCCGGCATCGAAGGCGGCGTTCCACTGCTTGTACTTCTCGCCGAAGCGCACGACGACCAGGTCGGCATCCTCGATCAGCCGGCGGGTGCGGATGGCATTGAGCTGCGCGCCCTTGCGGTCGTGCCAGAACTTGTCCGGCTCCGCGCCGAAGATCGCCACCCCGCAATCGTCGGAATCCGCATGTTCGGTGACCGGCGCGTCGAGATGCACCGGCAGGCCCGCGGCGGCGACGCCGTCGGCGATCCGCTCCCGCCAGTCGGAATGGATCTCGCCCGACAGATAGACCTTCCAGACACGTTCGGTCATGGCTCTTCCTCCCTTCGGTTGCAGCGGGATTGCAGCATGCCCGCCGCCGGCTGGCCAGTCCGGGGCCGGCTCAGGAGCAGGCGCTGTTGTCCAGGGTCTCCGCCCGGCCGGCGCCGTCGAACAGCCCCTCGCCCTCCGCCCGGTGCGGGCCGGCAGCGAAGCGGGCGAAAAGGCTCGCGCCCGCGAACTCTCCCGGCTCGATCACCGCATTCGCATAGCCGCCGCCCAGATTGTCCAGGTCGATGGTCAGGATGTAGCGGGCGCCGGCGGCGAAGCCTTCGAACGCCAGCAGCAATGCGGTATCGCCATCGGCGACCGGGCTGGCGCCGACGAGCCGCACCGTGCCCCCGTCGGGACTCCCGAGCGGCCGCAACGGGTCCGGCATGCTGGTCCCGGCACCGCCTTCGGTCGGATCGAAATAGAGGCCGCCGACCGCCCCGCGCAGGTCGATCTGCAGGCTCTCGATCTCCCAGCCCGGCGGGCTGCGGTTGACGATCTCGAAGCTGTCCGGCGCGCCTTCCGTGAACAGCACCTCCGCGCGCGGGCCGCAGGCCAGGGCCTGGCCCGCCGTGGCGGCGGCCAGCAGCAAAGCCAGGACAGGTATCGCGATCGGACAGGTCCGCATGGCGCCCTCCTGACGCCATGATACGTGCGGACCGCATCACCGGAAACCGCAGCTGCCGCCGGCCCGCCACCGGCTCAGCCCTGCTCCCGGGCGATCGTGTCGGCGCTGAGCAGGGCCAGCGCGCCGATCGTCAGGGTCGGGTTGACGCAGGCCGATGAGGGAAAGACCGCCGAACCGGCGACGAACAGGTTCGGATGATCGTGGCTCCGGCAGTCGGCATCGACCACGGAGTCGCGCGGGTCCGCCCCCATGATGCAGGTCCCCATAATATGCGAACTGCCGGTAAAGCCGTCGCGGTGCCGGATCTCGGTGCCGCCGAGGAGGCGGGCGATGCGGTCGTAGGTATCGCGGGTATGGCGGGCGCTTTCACGGACATAATCCTCTATCCTGTAGTGGATCTCCGGCCGCGGGATGCCGATCGCGTCGCGGTGCGCGGCGCTGGGCAGGATCCGGTTCGCCGGGTCGGGCAGCTGTTCGTGGAAACAGGAGATGCTGACCTTCCGGGCGACCCGGTCCCGGATCTCGCGGTCGAGATCCGGCCCCATGCGGCCGTCGGCGATCAGCGCCTCGGTAACCCCCTGATAGTCGGCAACGTTCCCCAGGTGGATCTTCTTTGCTGCATGACGGGCGCGGAAATCGCCGTCCCGGAAGTTGACGACCGAGGTCATCTCCTGCGGGCCGCGGCCGGGAAAGACCGGCCGGTCCCACAGGAAGGAGACGGCGATCGCCGGATGGTCCATCAGGTTGCGCCCGACCATGCCCGACCGGTTCGCCAGCCCCTGCGGCAGCCGCTCGGAGGCGGAGAGCAGCATCAGCTTCGGCGTCTCGATGCCATGCGCGGCCAGCACCACGACGTTCGCGGTGACTTTGTGGCTGCTGCCGTCCGGCGCCTTGTAGCGCACGCCGGTGACCCGGTGGCCGTCGGCATCGGTCAGCACTTCGTGCACCACGGCGTCCGCCACCAGCTGCGCGCCCACCGCCTCGGCCTTGTCGACATGCACCTCGGCGGCGTATTGCGCGCCGATCGGACAGATCGGCATGCAGTTGTTGTTGCCGCAGCAGGGCGGGCGGTCGTCGAAGATGTCGTTGTTGCGGGCCACCGGCTCGGTCACCACGCGGAAGCCGTTGCCGTTCAGCCGGTCGGCGAACTGCCGGTCCATGTAGCTCAGCGGCAGGGCCTTCTGCGGAAAGGGCGCCGAGCGCGGCGAGCCCAGATCCTCGGCCTTCGGATCGGGACCGGCCACGCCCATCGCCAGTTCCGCGCGCTGGTACCAGGGCTCCAGCTCGTCGTAGGAGATCGCCCAGTCCCGGCCGACACCGTGGGTGGAGCGCAGGCGGAAGTCCGACGGCAGCAGGCGCCATGTCGCCGCCGCCCAGTGCCAGGTGGTGCCGCCCACGCCGCGGATATACTGGGTGCCGTAGGGGTCGGGTCCCTTCTCGATGATGTAGTCTGAGCTGCCGCCCGCCTCCGGCGCATGGGCGGTGCCGGGATAGGGCGCCATGTAGTCGTCCTTGTCGGGCGCGGCCTGGTAGCGCTCCAGCAGGTCGTAGCGGTCCAGGCGCGGGCCCGCCTCCAGGATCGTCACCTTCCGCCCCGCCTTCGCCAGGCGCCAGGCGATCAGGCTGCCGGCAACGCCGGAGCCGACGACCAGGATATCGGTTGCCATGTCGGTCATGATCTCGTCTCCCCTGCAGGGATGGGTTCGGCTGCGGTCAGAGCGGCAGGTCGTCGAGTTCCGGCGGCGCGGCCCAGAAATGCGGCGCGCCGCCGCAGAACGAACGCAACGGAATGAAGTCGGCCGTCACCGCCGCCATCAGGGCGGTGTCGTAGCCGACCAGCCGCTCCTGCCCGCCGGGCATCGCCACCAGGCCGACATACCAGCCGCGCAGCAGGGCGCGGGCTGCGACCGCCTCGCCTGCCGCGGCGGCGGCCACCGCCTCCGGCGCGGCGCCCGCCGCGCGTACTGCGGTGTGGAGATTTGCAAGGGCGCCGCCATGGCCGGCCCCGCGAAGGGCCTCCAGCAGGGCCGCGCCGTGATCCTCGTCCAGATCGTCATGACCGGTCAGGCGCTGCGACAGGGCCAGGAAGGCAGGCAGGTCGACGGTCCCGCCGGTCAGCGCGTCCAGCTGGGCTGCCTGTGCGCCCTCCGTGCCGCCCAGGAACAGGGCGGCGCCCAGCGCGAAGCTGCCCGCCAGCAGCGTGCGACGGTCGATGCCGGCTCCTGCCGATGGGGTCGCGGGGTGGTTCTCGTTGCGCATCTTTGCACCTCCTGTTCCGAGGCCGCCGGTATGGCGGCTCTGGTCCGGCAGTCTGCTTCTGCCTTGGCTCCTTCCGGGGCTGCCGCGCTGCCGCCGTCCCGAGCGGTGCGGACCTTCGTCGCGAAAAATGGCCCGGCGATGACGGCATCGGGACGATTTGATGCCCGGCCCGGCTGCCTCTCCGCGCATGCGCGGGTGCATTGACAGCGCCGGCGGGCGGGCGCATCCCTGCCGCCCGCCCTTTTCGGAGAGACCCGAGATGTCGGCCCTCGCCCGGCTCCTGCAGCTGCTGTCCATCGTCCTGTTCGCCCTCGCGGCCGGCTTCTTCTATGCCTATTCCTGCAGCGTGCTCTGGGGGCTGGACGATGCCCCTCCGGTCGCCGCGATCGAGGCGATGCAGGGCATCAACCGCGCGGTCCGCAACCCGCTCTTCGCGCTGTCCTTCTTCGGGGCCCTGCCAGCGGCCGCGCTCGCCTGCCTGACCTTCCGGCCGTGGAGATTGCAGGCGGCGGGGCTGCTGTCGTTCGGCGCGGTGATCGCCTGGCTCGCCGCCTTCGCGACGACGGTGGCGATCCACGTCCCGATGAACCAGGCGCTGGCGGTCGTCGATGCCACCGCCCTCGGCGACCCGACGCAGGTCTGGCGCGACTTCTCCACACCCTGGCTGTTCTGGAACCACCTGCGGGCCGGCGCCAGTACACTGGCCCTGCTGCTGATGGTGCTGGCGGTCACGGCGGCGGCCCGCCGCGGCGGCACCGAAGCGGTTCACCCCGGTGCCGCGGAATCCTGACCCGCCGCCGCGTCACCGGCGAGCGCGTCGCGGACGAAACGGCGCAGCTGGTCGCGCCGGAACGGCTTCTCGAGCAGTTCGACTCCGGGATCGAGGCGGCCGTGATGCACGACACCGTTCGCGGTATAGCCGGACATGTAGAGCACCTTCAGGTCCGGCCGCTCCGCCTGCAGCGCAGCGGCAACGTCGGGCCCGCTCATGCCGCCCTCCAGGATGACGTCGCTCAGCAGCAGATCGATCCGCGCCTCGACGGCGGCCAGGGCAAGCGCGGCGGCACCATCGCCTGCGGCAATGACCCGGTGCCCCTCCGCCTCCAGGATTTCGATCGCCAGCTGACGCACGTCGGGATCGTCCTCGACCACCAGCACATGCCTGCGGGCCGTCGAAGACCCGTCGTCCACTGACGTCGCCGGATCCTCCGCCACACGGCCGGGCGCCGGTTCCTGCCGATGGCTGCGCGGCAGATAGACCTTCACCGTGGTGCCATGACCGGGCTCGCTGTAGATCGCGACATGGCCGCCCGACTGCCGTACGAAGCCCTGCACCATCGACATGCCCAGACCGGTGCCGCGGCCGGCCTCCTTGGTGGTGAAGAAGGGCTCGAAGACGCGGGCGCGCACCTCCTCGGGCATCCCCTCGCCCGTATCGGAGACGGCGATCATCGCGTACTGGCCCGGCGCCACGGCCTCCGCCAGGCTGCCCGCATAACCCTGGTCGAGACGGACATTCGCGGTCTCGATGGTCAGCCTGCCGCCGCCAGGCATGGCGTCGCGCGCGTTGATCGCCAGGTTCAGCAGTGCGCTCTCCACCTGCGCCGGATCGACCTCGCTCCGCCACAGACCGGCGGCGGTCACCATCTCGATCTGCACCTGGCTGCCCAGAGTGCGGCTCAGCAATGGCAGCATGCCGCGCACCACCTCGTTCAGGTCGACCAACTGCGGCCGCAGGGCCTGGCGCCGCGAAAAGGCCAGAAGGCTGCGGGTCAGGGCCTCGCCGCGCTCCGCCGCCCGGAACGCGGCAACCACATGGCGGGCCATGGCGCTGTCCGGCGGCAGCTGCTCCTGCACCAGTTCCAGATTGCCGATGATCACCGCCAGCAGGTTGTTGAAGTCATGTGCGACGCCGCCGGTGAGCTGGCCGACCGCCTCCATCTTCTGGGCCTGGACAAGCTGTTCCTGTGCGCGCCGGGTCGCGGTGACATCGGTGACGAAGACCCCGATCGCCACCACCCGCCCCGCGTCGTCGGTCATCGGAAAGCGCAGCACCTCGATCCGGCGCGGTCCGCCCTCGGTCTGCGGCAGGTCATGCTCGCTGGCGAAAGGCTGCCGGTCGTGCACGACACGGCGCAGGTTCCGGGCGATCCGCTCGGCCACCTCGGCCGGGAAATAGTCGGCAGCTCTCGTCCCGGTCACTTCCCCTCCGTCGGGGCGGTACCACTCCACATAGCGCCTGTTGGTGGAGATCACCCGGCCATCGGTATCCAGTACGGCGATCGCCACCGGCGCATGATCGAGCATCGCGGTCCAGCGGGCCTCTCCCAACGCACGGGCGCGGTCGGCCTCCCGCCAGTCGCGCAGCGCCAGGGCAACGGTGAGCGAGGCGCCGATCGCCATGAAGGAGAGGAAAGCCTGGAGGTAGTGCAGCCGCTCCGCCACCGCGCCGGAGTCCGCCGAACCGACGCCAAGGCCACTCATCGTCTGCGTGATGGCCACAGCGGCAAGCAGCAGGTTGCACAGGGCCGCCTCGAGCGGACCGAACCGGATCGCCGCCCACAGCAGCACCGGCATGGCAAGGAAGCTGAACGACCAGTCCAGCCAGGTCAGGATCGCCGCCGGCACGGCAAGGGTCGCCAGGATCAATGCCAGGAGTTCGGCGGTGCGGGCTGCGCCCATTGCGGCGGGCCGCCAATGTCGCGGCCAGACCTTTTCGCCGGATACCCAGAGGAGGATCAGCGGGCTGACAAGCACGACGGCCGTGAAATCGCCCGACCACCAGTTCACGACGGTGACCTGGAACGGCAGCCCTTCGCCGATGGCGAGCACCAGTGCACCGATCAGCGCACTCGGCATCGGCGCCAGGATCGCACCCGCGCCGATCAGCACGGCGAAGTCGCGCAGCCCCGCCAGGCGGAACGGGCGGCCGCAGGCCTGCTGCGCCAGCCAGGCGCCGGTGGCGGCCGCCACGGTATCGGCCGCGAACATGCCGATGGCGGTCGACAGGCCGTAGCCGCCGATCAGGAAGGCCGCCAGGCCGGCCGGTGCCGCCGCGGCGATCCACCAGGGCCAGCGCACCGGACGCACCAGCAGCAGGGCGGCGAGGTAGAGGCCGGCCGGCGGCCAGACAGGCGGCAGGTCGCCGGTGCGCCAGTACAGCGCGACATAGGCCATCGCGCCGAGGAAATAGGCGGTACCAAAGACCGCGAGTTGCAGCGGGAGGCGGAGAGAGAGCGGCATCTTCCTCTGCCCCGACACCATCAGTCCCGGATCCGGTGGCGGGCCCGTCCGTAGCCGGCATACCCCGGGTCGTACCGGCCGTGGCGCCATGGCTTGCCGCCGGGGGGCAGGGAGGCAAACCACCGGTCGGGGATGGACGGCCGGGACAGCCCTGCCGCCCGCCTGCATTGCCCATGCGCCGCCTGTACAAGCTCCACCGTGATCCCCCAGCCCAGCTGACACCGCCCTAAATGTGCCGGCCTATCCCTCCTTGCCGACCGACAAAGCGCTCCCGACTCTATCGTGTTTCGGTCCGGCCCTGCCAACATGGACGGCCAGCAAGGCGTTCTGCGAAAGGCCAGCGTGGGCGCCCAGGGCACCGGCGCCGCGGTGGGGGCGTTCAGGCTGCAGCCGGCCCTGCGGTTCTCAATACTGCGTGATCTCGCAGGGCATGTTGGGACGAACAATCATCACTGCATGAGCGCGGCGCTTGGTCGCGACCGATGCCCGGCAGGTATAGGTGAATGAATCCCCGGCGCCAGAAGCCTCGCCATAGGCGTAGTAAGCATCGCAGGATCCGCTGAAATTGGTCTGCTTGCTACCGCGCGCGGGCACCGAGATCCCCGCGATCCTGCGATTGCTGTCGGAATGGCAGCGCATCTCCAATAGCGCATTGCCAGGCGTGGAATTCATGATCGCGAGTTCCCCCCGCAGATCGGCCTGTTCCTCGGCGGCGGCGGGGAGCGCCGTCGCCACGACCAACAGGATGCCGGGGGCGAGCCGGCGCAGCCAGGCGGGGCTGCGGGAGCGCGCAACTGGCGACGGCGATGGACGGAACATTGCTCGGGCCTCCGGTTTCGGTCCATTGCGACCACGGGGTCCGGAATGCCCCACGACTGCGGCGCGTCTGTGACACGGCGGGGTCCTTTCCGTGACGAGCCGGCCCGTTCCTCTGCACCCCGGTGACGAGTAGGGGAGCAGAACGTCGGCTTCGCCGGGGCGGGCGACTGCTGCCCACAGGCAACAATTGGCCTTGACATAATTACAATTTTTGTCAAATGGCAACGAACCGATAACCCTTAGCGATCATATTCACCGGGGTCGGCCCCCTTTCGCTGTCGCCCCCCTGTGCTGTGCCCGTGGTTCGCGTTGCGCGATGCGCGGAAGGAGGAGGCCAGTCCGAACTCAACCAGGAAGAGACGATGAAGACGATCCGCGCGAAACTGATGACGGCACTCGGCATTCTTGGAGTGGTCTTGCTGGGCATTGCCGGCAGCGGCTGGTTCGCACTGGACGCAGCCGACAGCCGGCTGGCGCAGATATACCAGGACCGGGTCGTGCCGCTGCGGGACCTGAAGCTCGTCGCGGATCATTATGCGGTCAACATCGTCGACACCGCGCACAAGGTCCGCTCCGGCAGCATCGACTGGCAGCGCGGACTTCAATCCCTCGGCGAAGCGCAGGCCGGGATCGGTTCCGCCTGGTCGGCCTATGCCGGCACCCGCATGGTGCCGCAGGAGGCCAGCCTCGCCACCGAGGTGGCGGATCGGATGCGCACGGCCGACATTCTGGTGGAACGCCTCCGGGGCATCTTCCAGGCACAGGACATGGCGTCGCTGGAGGGTTTTGTCTCGCGCGAACTGTATCCCGGGATCGACCCGCTGAGCGAGGCGATCTCTGGCCTCATCGAGATCCAGCTGGAAGTCGCAGCCGCCCGGTATGCGGAAAACCGGGAGGCGGTCACCCAATCCCAGATCATCATGGCCGTGTTGATTTTGTCCGGCCTGGCGGCGATGGCCTTTTCGCTGCACACGGTTCTGATCGGCATCTCGCGGCCGCTCAGCGCGGTGACGGCGGCGATGGGCCGGCTCGCGGAAGGCGACCTCGAAGTGCCGATCAGTGGAGCCGAGCGCGCCAACGAGATCGGCGCGATCGCCCGCGCCGTCCAGGTCTTCAAGGACGGCTTGGTGGAGAACCGCCGCCTGGTCGCGGCGCAGTCCGCCGAGCAGGCCGAGAAGGCGCGACGCGCAGCCGCGATCGATGCCCTGATCGCCGACTTCGACAGCAACGCATCGGCAGCGCTCGACGCGCTGGGAACCGCCGCGGGGCATCTGAACCAGACCGCAGGCCAGATGAGCAAGATAGCGCAGACCGCCAACCTCGAGGCGACTACCGCCTCCAGCGCCGCGGAGCAGACCAGCGCCAATGTCCAGACCGTCGCGGCAGCCAGTGAGGAGATGGCTGCCAGCATCCGCGAAATCGCCCGCCAGGTGGCCCAGTCCAATGCCATCGCCGACCAGGCGGCGGGCGAGGTCACCGCCACCGACTCCATCGTCGGCGAGATGTCCGAGGCAACGGCACGGATCACCACCATCGTGCAGCTGATCCAGGACATCGCCGCGCAGACCAACCTGCTGGCACTGAACGCGACGATCGAGGCGGCGCGGGCGGGCGAGGCCGGCAAGGGCTTCGCCGTCGTCGCCTCCGAGGTGAAGGGGCTGGCGGACCAGACGGCCCGCGCCACCGACGATATCGGCCATCAGATCGCGGCGGTTCAGGCGGTTTCCGGCCGCGTGGTCGAGGCGATCAAGTCGATAGGCGCCACGATCATGCAGATGCACGGCATCGCGGCCTCGATCGCCGCCGCGATGGAACAGCAGTCGGCCAGCACCGAGGAAATCAGTCGCAACGTCACCGAAGCCGCCACCGGCACGCAGGGCGTCTCCGACAGTATCAGCCGCGTCCTCGGCGCCGCCCTTGAAGCCGGCGAGGCCGCCCGCGCGGTCCTGGACTCCTCGACCACCATGTCGACCCACTCGGAAGCCCTGCAGTCCAGGGTCTCGACCTTCCTCTCTGGAATCCGCGCGGCCTGACCCCGTCCCGACGAAAGCGTCGGGCCCGTCCGCCGCTAGTAGCCTGGCGGCGGGCGGAAACCGCCCACCACCTGGCCGATCGCGCGGGCGAACTCGATGCACATGCGGTCGCCATATTCCGGGCCGACCGCCTGCAGCCCGACCGGCAGGCCGCCTGCGGACAGGCCGGCCGGGAAGACAGTCGCCGGCAGGTAGGCCATGCCGAAGATGCCGGCCCAGAACACCTGCATCCAGTAGGAACGGCTCTGCCCGTCGACCTCCATGCTGCGGGTGACCATCTCTCCCTCCTGCTGGTGGGGGAAGGCCGGGGTCGGGCAGATCGGCGCCAGAAGGATGTCGACATCGCGGAAGAATTCCGCCCAGTGGGCGCGGAAGCGCGCGCGCTTCTCGTTGTGGGCCGCCCAGTCGCGGAAGCGGCAGGTGGAGCCGCGCAGGATCCCCGCCATCTCGGAGCTGTCGGACGGGTCCAGGCCGGCGGCGGCCTGGACCATGCCGTTATAGGGCTCGTCGGGCTGCAGCGCGTTCAGCGCCGCGAACAGCAGGAAACGGTAGGTGTCCCAGGCCTCCTCGACGTCGAAGGGCGGGCGTTCGATCTCCCGCACCTCGGTGCCGGCCTGGCGCAGCGCCTGGACGACATGCTCGATCCGGGCAGCCACGTCGCGGCCGACCGGCATCTTCGGATCGTCGCGCCAGACCGCCACCTTCATCTCGGGCAGGGATTTTGTCCGCGGCGCGGGCAGGTCGACCTTCAGGCCGGCCGCATCCAGCGGGTTGGGTCCCGACAGCAGGTCCAGCGCCAGGGCCAGGTCGTCGGGATGGCGTGCCAGCGGCCCGATCACGCCGATATCGACCGGGTTCATCAGGGGGAACAGCTCATGCCCGTTCTGCGGCAGCGCGTTCCAGGTCGGCTTGTGGCCGTAGATGCCGCAAAAATGCGCCGGGTTGCGGATCGAGCCGCCGATATCGCTGCCCAGCTCCAGGGCCGTCATGCCGGCGGCCAGCGCCGCCGCCGAACCGCCGGAGGAACCGCCCGGCGCGCGGGACGGGTCCCAGGGATTGTTCGTCGTGCCGTAGATCGCGTTGTAGCTCTGCAGGTCCGACAGCAGCAGCGGCACATTGGTCTTGCCGAAGATCACCGCGCCGGCCTCCAGCAGCCGGTCGACGGCATAGGCATTGCCGGCCGCTTCATTGCCCTTCATCTCCGGCACGCCCCAGGTGGTCGGCAGGCCGGCGATGTTGAAGGCCTCCTTCACCGTCATCGGCAGGCCGTGCAGCGGCCCCCAGAGTTCGCCGCGGGCGAGTGCCGCGTCGGCTTCCTTCGCCCGCGCACGCGCCCGGTCGAAGTCGCGCACCACGACGGCGTTCAGGGCGCCGTCATGCTTCTCCACCCGGGCGAGGTAGTGCTCCAGCAGTTCGACGGCGCCGATCTCCTTGCGCCGGATCGCCGCCGCCAGGTCGGTCGCGGCGCGGAAAGCCAGGTCGGACATGTTCGTTCCCCCGTTCGGCAGCGCCGGAAGCGCCGCGGCGGCGGCAGTCTAGCCACCGCCGCCCGCCCTTGCGAAGAGGGATCGTTGCCCGGCCGGCCCGCGCTCCCTACTCGTAGCCCGGCGGGGGCTGGAAGCCGCCGATCACCTGGCCGACCAGGCGGGCGAATTCCATGCAGGTCAGGTCGCCATATTCCGGCCCGACCGCCTGGATGCCGACCGGCAAGCCCTCTCCCGTCAGGCCGGCCGGGAAGACGGTCGACGGCAGCAAGGAGACGCCGGTGATCCCGGCCCAGAAGATGTGCCGCCAGTAGGAGGCCGCATTGCCGTCAACATCCAACTTGCGTTCCGCCGGTTCCCCCTGCTGCTGATGCGGGAAGGCGGGAACCACGCAGATCGGCGCGAGCAGGATGTCGACGTCGCGGAAGAATTCCGCCCAATGCGCCCGCAGCCGGGCGCGCCGCTCGTTATAGGCCGCCCAGTCGCGGAAGCGGCAGGTGGAGCCGCGCAGCATGATCGCCCGGTCTGATATGTCGTCGGCGGCCAGGGCCTCGGCCTCCCGCACCATGGCGGCATGGCGCTCCGGCGGCTGCCGGGCGGCGAGAACGGCGAACAGCAGGAACTGGTAGATCTCCCAGGCCTCGTCCACGTCGAAAGGCGGACGCTCGATCTCCGTGACCTCCGCGCCGGCGCCGCGGACCGCCTGCACCACATGCTCCAGCCGTTCCGCCACGGCGCGGCCGACCGGCATGATCGGGTCGGTGCGCCAGACCGCGACCCTCATCTCCTTCAGGGCGCGGGCGCGCGGCGGCTTCAGGTCGACCTTCAGCCCGGGCGCGTCCAGCGGGTCGCGCGCGACGGTGAGCGAGACGGCGAGCTGCAGGTCTTCCGCGCTGCGCGCCAGCGGCCCGATGACGGAGATGTCGGTCGGGTTCAGCACGTCGACCAGGGCATGGCCCCGCGGCGACAGGATCCCCCAGGTCGGCTTGTGGCCGTAGACGCCGCAGAAATGCGCCGGGTTGCGGATCGAGCCGCCGATATCGCTGCCCATCTCCAGCCCGGTCAGGCCCGCCGCCAGAGCCGCGGCGCCGCCGCCGGAAGAGCCGCCGGGGCCGCGGGTCAGGTCCCAGGGATTGTTGGTGGTGCCGTAGATCGCGTTGTAGCTCTGCAGGTCCGACAGGAGGTAGGGCACGTTGGTCTTGCCGAAGATCACCGCGCCGGCATCCAGCAGGCGGTCGACCGCCAGCGCGTTGGCGCGTGCGGCATTGCTCTTCATCTCCGGCACGCCCCAGGTGGTCGGCAGGCCGGCGACGTTGTAGCTCTCCTTCACCGTCATCGGCAGGCCGTGCAGCGGGCCCCAGTCCTCGCCGCGGGCCAGCGCCGCATCGGCGGCCTCCGCCCGCTCCCGCGCCCGGTCGAAATCCCGAACGACGACGGCGTTCAGCGCCGGGTCGTGGCGATCCACCCGGGCGATGTAGTGGTCGAGCAGTTCAAGCGCGCCGATCTCCTTGCGGCGGATGGCGCCGGCAAGGTCGGTTGCGGAGCGGAAGGCCGTTTCGGACATTCTTGTTCCCCCTCTGGCTGCCGGCGGCGGCCGGCCGCCAGAGCGTATCGGCAGCGACCCGTCCGGCGGCGCGGCAGCGGCACCGGCCGCGGCGGGCGAAGTCTAGCCGCCCGCCCGCAAGGTGGCGAGGCGCCGGGGCGAGATGGCTGTCCGCGTCATGGTCAGTCGGCGATGAAGACCCGGTTGCGGCCGGCCTGCTTGGCGGCATAGAGCGCCGAATCCGCCAGCGACATGGCCCGGTCGATCGCCCCCGGTTCGGTATCGACCGCGGCGACCCCGCCGGAGACGGTCAGGGCCAGTTCGGTGTCCAGGTGGCGGATCGCCTCCTCCTCCGTCGCCTGGCGCAGCCGCTCGCCGACCGCGCGGCCCCCGTCCAGGTCGCAATTGGGCAGCAGGGCGGCGAATTCCTCGCCGCCGATGCGGCCCATGATGTCGTTGGGGCGCAGCACCCGCCGCATCAGCTGGCCGAAGGCCTGCAGCGCATAATCGCCGGCGGAATGGCCGAAGGTGTCGTTGATCCGCTTGAAATGATCGAGGTCGATCAGCAGGAAACAGTTCACCGTACCGCCGAAGCGCGCCCGCTGGCGCATCCGCTCGCACAGCTCGATGAAATGGCGGCGGTTGGCGAGCCCGGTCAGGTAGTCGGTATTGGCCAGCAGTTCCACCTGCTGACGCGCCGTCTCCAGCTCCTCGTTGGTGCGCTCCAGCTGCCGCACCACCCGCCACTGCTTCAGGCTGTAGCGCAGGGAGCGTTCCAGCAGCGCCGGCGACAGGGTGTTCTTGTCAAGGAAGTCGGCGGCGCCCAGCCGCATGCTCTCCAGGTCGATGGCGCGGCTGCCCTGGCCGGTGAGCACGACGATCGGCCGGTCGAGGCCGGTCAGCCGGGCCTTGTCCACGATGTCCAGGCCGCTATGCCCGCCCAGCCGATGGTCGACCAGGAAGATGTCGGCGGCGTTGCCGCGCAGCGCCTCTCCGCCCTGCACCTCGTCGCCGTACCAGTGCACCCGGTAGCGGCCCGGCGACACCTCGTCCAGATAGTCCTGGTAGAGTTCGGCATCGTAGCCGTCCTCGTCGATCAGGCCGACCCGGACGACATCGACGGCCGCGGCCTCGTTAAGCGCCCGGGAGGCTGACCGTTCCGAACCAGTAGCGATCGACATTCTCAAGGATCCTGACGAGCTCGCCGAACGAGCCCGGTTTCTGGATGAAGGAATTGGCACCAAGTTCGTAGCAGCGCCGGACATCGCGATCGGTCCAGGCCGTCGTCATCATGACGACGGGCAGGCCCTTCAGCTCCGGATGCCGTCGGATCGACACCAGCGCTTCCCAGCCGTTCATGCGCGGCATGTTGACGTCCAGCAGGACGATCGCCGGTCGCGGCGCGGCAGCGGGTGGCGCATAGGCGCCGCCTCTTGTCAGGTAGTCAACGAGCTCCTGGCCATCGGCAACGAAGCGCAGGTCGTGGCTCAGCCCGGCCTCGCCCATCGCCTCGCAGGCGAGGAGGCGGTCATCCTCGTCATCGTCGGCCATCAGGATCGTGGCCATCGGGCCTGTCTTCTCCTCCGCAACCGAGACGGGCATCCCCGGCCCCTTCACGCTCCGGGCCCTCTCAGGCCGATGGCTGCCGGCCGCTCCCGCGGCAGGGTGATGCGGAATCTGGCGCCCTCTCCGGGGCGTCCGTCGGCCGAAATGCTGCCATTGTGGCGGGAAACGATCTTTTGGCAAATCGCGAGCCCCATGCCGGTGCCTTCAAAGGCGCCATGGCCATGAAGGCGGACGAAGGGCTTGAAGATGCGCTCCGCATAGTCGCTTTCGAAGCCGATGCCGTTGTCCGACACGCTGAGGTACAGGTTCCGGTCGTCCTGCCGGGCAGCAATCCTTACCTCCACGGGCCGGTCCGCGGCACGGTATTTCAGCGCATTGCCGACAAGGTTTGCGAAGAGCTGTTCGAGTTGCGAGGCATCGCCCGCAACGGCGCAGAAATCGCCCTCGATCGTCACGGTGCCGCCGACGGCCTGGATCGCGTGATCCAGATCCGCCGCGACATGGTGAACGAGCGTGCTCATGTCGACATGGTCGAACAGGACTTCCCGCGACCCGGCGACCGACAGGGCCATCAGGTCCTGGATCAGGTCGCGCATCCGGTCGACTGCGGATTCGATCCGCTCCAGGTAGATCAGGTTTTCGGCACCGAGATCCGCGGCGGCCTTGCGCCGCAGCCGATCCGCGAAGGCGCGCACCTTGCGCAGCGGTTCCCGCAGGTCGTGGGAGGCGATATGCGCGAAATGCTCCAGCTCCTGGTTCTTCTCCTCGAGCTCGCGATAGGCCGCCTCCAGGTCGCGATGGGCCCGGTTGCGCTCGGTGACGTCGCGCATGACGGAGAAGATGCGCTCGAAACCGCCCTCTTCGCCCCGCTCCCCAACGGAGGACAGAAGGACCTCCATCACCGAACCGTCGGCGCGAAAGAGCTCCAGCGGAATCTCGTCGACGCGATCCCGCTCCAGCATCGTCGGGATGACCTCCTCGCGCGCACGCACCATGGCGCGCTCGGTCATGAAGTCGAAGGGCAGGCGCCCGATCACCTGGTCCCGCCGATAGCCCGTCGCCTTGAGCCAGTAGTCCGAGACGCCGATGATCCGGAAATCGGGACCCAGGGTGTAGAGCATGGCCGGGGTCCGGTCATAGCGCTCGCGCTCCAGCTCTTCCTGGGCAACGATTTCCCGATGCGCCCGGTCCAGGTCCCGGAAGGCCCGGTTGCGCTCGGTGACATCCACCATGACGGTGTTGGCGCGCCGTTCCCGGCCGTCATCGTCGTAGACCATGGTGGAGGAGAGGAGCACTTCCATCGGCGTGCCGTCCGCCTTCAGGAAGGTGTAGGGGATGTTCGTGATCTGCCCCTCGCGCCGGAAACGCGGGATCACCTCCTCGCGGGCATAGCGGGCCGAGGGCAGGTCCATGAAGTCCATCGAGGTCCGCCCGATGACCGCCTCCCGATCATAGCCCATGACCTTCAGCCAATGATCGGAGACCCGGACGATCGTGCGATCCGGGGCCACGGTGTAGAGCATTGCGGGCGTGCTGTCGTAAATCTCCTGGTTCAGGCGCTGGGCATCGTCCAGCCGCGCCACGGTGGCGGCCAGCGCCATGTTCGCGCGGTTCAGCTCCGTGATTTCGAGCGCGACCAGGTTGAACTCGATCACCTCGCCCGCGCCGTCCCGGATCGCGATCACCGAGATCAGGACGTCGACCTCCGCCCCCGCCTTCGTCAGAAGGGTATAGGGGACGTCATGCACCGCGCCGTCGCGCAGGGTCTGCGGCACCACCTGGTTGCGGCCGCGCGCGGCGGATTCTTCGGTCATGAACTCGCCGGACAGGTGACCCAGCATCTCGTCGCGACCATAACCCAGGCGCCGCAGCATGTAGTCCGACACCCGCTTGATCAGTCGGTCCGGGCCCAGCGTCAGCTTCATCACCGGGGTCCGGTCGAAGGTCTCCTGGTAGAGGCGTGCCTGTTCCTCCATCTGCTGCTGCGCCGCGACCTCGGTGGTGATGTCGAGGGCGGAACCGACAAGCCGGATGATACGCCCGCTGGCCGGATCCCGCATCGGCATCAGGGTGGTGCGCCACCACCGCAGGCCGGCCGGATGCTCGATGCATTCGCGATAGTCGATTGCGGCGTCGGCCGCGATGCACTGGCGATAGCGCTCGGTGACCGCCGCCGCCACATCCGACGGCAGGCATTCCTCCGGCTTCCGGCCGATGACATCGGCGCTGCGCATGCCGGTGAGATCCTCGTGCGTGCGATTCAGCCCGCCGAACCGGAACGTACCGTCGGGATCGATATCGACGATGAACATTGCCGCTGCGACGAGGTCGAGCAGTTCGCGGATCGCCTCCGACGGCGCGTCCGCCAGGGTCGGATGCAGAGGTGCATGTTCCATCACCTACCGCTAGCACTGCCAACGATATCGAGCCATCGTCCGAAAGGCGCGAAACCGCGCAAATATCTCGATTTTGGGATAAAATCGAAATGTATTGCGGATTGATATCGCCTACATTGGCGTGCGGTGATCCGGTGCCGGCATGCCTGGACATGTATGGGGGAAACCGCCGGATCGCGGGAGCGTCTTGTGCGGTCCGCGGCCTTTTGCGCCTGCCGCCCCGGCAGCCGGTTCGCGGCCGTCTGGAACACCGAAGCGATCGAGCGCCAGCAGGCGGCCGCGACGGTCCTCTGCCTGCAGCGATGCATGCCGCCTGCCGGTCGCGCGACAGGCGGCCTCACTGCCGGGGCGTTTCGCCCCGGCCCGGCGGGGGACGAAGCGGGACGATGGCTGGCGGACGACAGCATATGCCATCCAGGGCTGCCCTCCATGCCGGGTCCGCCCCCTATATCGGCGCCGGGGGCGGCGCGCTGCCCCCCTTCAATGACAGTCCCGACGACATCGTCCGCCGGCACAAGCGCAGCTTCATCTTCATCGGCACGACCTTCGTCGCCCTGCTGCTGGTCTCCATCGCGGCAAGCTGGGCCGGGATCGAGGTGGTCAATGCCACCCGCGCCTATGCCACCGGCGAAGGGCGCTATTCCAAGGCACAGAAGATCGCCGTCCTGAACCTCCACCGCTATGCGGAGAGCGGCAGCGCCGCCGACTATCGGGCCTTCCTGCAGGCGATCGACGTGCCGCGCGGCGACCGGGACGCACGCCTGCAGCTGGAGGCGGCGGTCCCCGATATCGCGGTGCTGCGCGACGGGCTGTTGCGGGGCCAGAACCACCCGGACGACCATTGGGGGCTGATCACCCTGTTCCGGCTGTTCGACTGGTGGGGACCGTTCGCGGCAGCGGTGGCGGACTGGCGAACCGGCGATGCCCTGGTGGCGGAGCTGCTTTCCGCGGGACAGGACCTGCATGCCCTGGTCCAGAGCGGCGCCGGCCACGGCGCGCGGATGGCGACCCTCACCCGGATCGACGAGATCGACCACCGGCTTACCCGGCTGGAGGACAATTTCTCCACCCGCATGGGGGAGGCCGCGCGGGCCGCCAAGAACCTGGTGGTCTTCGGCCTGGGCGGCACGACCTTCATCCTATGGGCGGTCGGCATGGCCTTCGCCACGCGGCTGCTCCGCCGGCAGCTCGCCGCGGACCGCCGACTGGCGCGCAGCGAACGCCGCTTCCGCGACTATGCCGATGTCGCATCCGACTGGTACTGGGAGACGGATGCCGGCCACAATATCCGCTTCCTGTCCGAGCGCTTCTTCGAGACCACGGAGTACGGGCCGTCGGATATCCTCGACCGTTCCGGCATCCGCTTCATGGAGGACCATGTCGCCGAGGGCCCTTCCGACGAGCGACTGGCGGCGTTTCGCGAACGGCGACCGTTCCGCGGCCTGCAGATCCGCCTCGCCCGCCCGGGCGGCGAGCCGGGCTTCTGGGCCCTGGCGGGCAAGCCCTGTTTCGACGCCGACGGCACCTTCCAGGGCTTTCGCGGCGTCGGCACGGATGTGACCGGCCAGATCATGGACAGTCGCTCCCTCCGCCTCGAGAAGGAGCGGGCGGAGATCGCCAACAGGGCGAAGTCGGAATTCCTGGCCAATATGAGCCACGAGCTGCGCACGCCGCTCAATGCCATCCTGGGCTTCGCCGAGGTGATCCGGGAGCAGATGTTCGGTTCAGGCGCCGCGCGCCGCTACGCCGACTATGCCGGCGACATCCATTCCTCCGGCAGCCACCTGCTGTCGATCATCGACGACATCCTCGACCTGTCGAAGATCGAGGCTGGCCACAGCGATCTGGAGGAGGCGGAAATCAGCCTGGCCGACCTGTTCGCCCGCACCCGCACATTGCTGGGCGACCGGGCGGAACGCGCCGGCCTGAACCTGGTGACGGAGATCGAGACGCCATCCCTGCGGCTGCGGGTCGACGAGCGGAAGTTCAAGCAGGCGCTGCTCAACCTGTTGACGAATGCCCTGAAGTTCACACCGAAGGGCGGCACCGTCGTCCTGTCTGTCCTGGACGATCCCGGTCGGGATTTCGGCATCAGCGTCCGCGACACCGGCATCGGCATCGCAGAGAAGGATTTCGACGTCATTCTGGCGCCTTTCGGACAGGTCGAATCCGCCTATCGCCGCCAGCATCCGGGCACCGGCCTGGGCCTGCCGCTGGCCAATGCCCTGATCGAGCAGCATGGCGGCCGGCTGACCCTGCAAAGCGCCGTCGGCATCGGCACGACGGTGACCCTCTGGCTGCCGCGATGGCGGATCCTGTCGGGCCGGTCGGCATCCAGGGACGACAACGGGCAGACAGGCCAGGTGATCGCCCTGCCCCGGCGCTGACCCGCCTGCCCGCTTCCTGCATCGGCATAGGGGGGCGATCCTTGCGGATCGCACCCCTGCCACACCACCCGGCATGCGGGTCCGCACCGGGCGGTTCGAGGGATTGAGGTCATGCGAGTCTGGGCATTCCCATCT
>NZ_JBHRTR010000030.1:2626-3329 GCF_042646425.1 Marinibaculum pumilum | reverse complement strand
GGGCAGACGCCATCCTCGGTGGCGCCGGCGCCGACACGATCGACGGCGGCGAGGACGCCGACACCGTCTCCGGTGGCGACGACGCGGACCTGATTGCAGGCGGCGCGGGCGACGACGTTCTGGCGGGTGACGCCGGCGACGACACGGTCGATGGCGGCGAGGGCGCCGACAGCATCGACGGTGGCGAGGGCGCAGACAGCCTGGCTGGCGGCGCGGGCAGCGACTCGATCCTTGGCGGTGCGGGCGCTGACAGCATCGATGGCGGCGACGATGCCGACACCGTCTCCGGTGGCGACGATGCAGACCTGATTGCAGGCGGCGCCGGTGACGACGTGCTGGCGGGCGAGTCCGGCGACGACACGATCGATGGCGGCGAAGGTGCCGACAGCTTGGCCGGTGGCGCAGGCAACGACTCCATCATCGGTGGCGCAGGCGCTGACACGATCGCCGGTGGCGATGACGCCGACACCGTTTCCGGTGGCGACGACGCAGACCTGATCGCCGGGGGCGCCGGCGATGACGTTCTGGCGGGTGACGCGGGCGCTGACACGATTGATGGCGGCGAAGGCGCCGACACGGTCGATGGCGGGTCCGGCGACGACCTGATCCATGCCGGCGACGATCACGACATGGTCGCGGCCGGCAGCGGCGCGGACACCGTGCTCGGCGAGGGCGGCGACGACAGCCTGTCGGGCGACGACGG
>NZ_JBHRTR010000030.1:0-2478 GCF_042646425.1 Marinibaculum pumilum | reverse complement strand
GCGGCTTCACCGTCACGGCGCAGAAGCTGGACGCCAGCGGCCAGCCGATGACCCCCTCGGCGGGCGACATCTCCTACAGCGATGGTGGCTTCGGCGTGAAGGGCGGCACCGTCGGCCCGGCGGTGCAGATCGGCCGCAACACCGGTTCCGGCGAATCCGACGCGATCATCGTCGACTTCGACCAGCTGGTGGGCAGCTCCGACGTCTCCGTCCGGCGGCTGTTCCGGAACGAGGGCGCGGGCGGCGAGACCGGCCACTGGTACGCCTATCGTGCCGGGGTCCTGGTGGGCGATGGCGCCTTCCAGGCGCTGAGCGGGCATGAGCTGGACTTCAGCATCGACCTGGCGGGCGATGGCGGCTTCGACAAGCTGGTGTTCAAGGCCGACCCCTATCCGGGCCAGGGTGCGACGGGCGGCAGCGACAGCTCCGACTACCTGATCGAGCAGATCAGCTTCACCGGCCTGCCGGTGGAGATGCCGGCGCCGGGCGGCGACGACACGATCGCCGGCGGTGCGGGCCACGACACCGTCTACGGCGATGGCGGCGACGACAGCATCAGCGGCGATGCCGGCCAGGACAGCCTGCTGGGCGGCACCGGCGACGACACCATCGACGGTGGTACCGGCGACGATACCGTCTCGGGCGGCGATGACGCGGACGTCATCGCGGGCGGTGCCGGCGACGATCTGCTGGCCGGCGACGCGGGTGATGACAGCATCGATGGCGGCGAAGGCGCCGACACGATCGATGGCGGCGATGGCGATGACACCGTCGCGGGCGGTGACGACGCGGACCTGGTGGCCGGCGGCGACGGCGATGACGTCCTGGCGGGCGATGCTGGCGACGATACGGTCGACGGCGGCGAAGGCGCGGACGCCATCGACGGTGGCGCAGGTGAGGACAGCCTGGCCGGCGGCGCTGGCAGCGACAGCATCCTTGGTGGCGCTGGTGCCGATACGATCGACGGCGGCGATGACGCCGACACCGTTTCCGGTGGCGACGACGCAGACCTGATCGCCGGCGATGCCGGTGACGACGTCCTGTCGGGCGATGCCGGCGACGATACGGTCGACGGCGGCGCCGGCGCGGACGCCATCGACGGTGGCGCAGGTGCGGACAGCCTGGCCGGCGGCGCTGGCAGCGACAGCATCCTTGGTGGCGCTGGTGCCGATACGATCGACGGCGGCGATGATGCCGACACGGTCGCTGGCGGCGACGATGCGGATCTGATCGCCGGCGGTGCCGGTGACGACGTCCTGGCGGGCGATGCCGGCGACGATACGGTCGACGGCGGCGCCGGCGCGGACGCCATCGACGGTGGCGAGGGTGCCGACAGCCTGGCCGGCGGCGCTGGCGACGATACGATCGAAGCCGGAGACGGCAATGACCGGGTCGCTGGCGGTGCCGGTGCCGATTTCATCTCTGGCGGTTCGGGCGGCGACACGCTTCGTGGCGAGGATGGTGACGACACGATCGACGGCGGTGCCGGCGAAGACAGCATCTATGGCGGCACGGGCGCCGACAGTCTGGCTGGCGGCGTCGGAGACGATCGGGTCGAAGGCGATGAAGGCAATGACCTGCTCGCCGGCGGCGAAGGCGGCGATACCGTCCTCGGCGGCGCCGGCGACGACACCATCACCGGTGACGCTGGCATCGACAGCCTGCTCGGCGGCGATGGGGCCGACAGCATCGACGCCGGGGCGGATGCCGATACGGTCGAGGGCGGTGCCGGGAACGACACCATCCAGGGTGGCGCCGGCGGCGACCGTCTGGATGGCGGCGACGGTGCCGACAGCATCGATGGTGGCGACGACGCGGATCTGGTTCGGGGCGATGCCGGCGATGACCTGCTGTCCGGCGGCGCCGGCGACGACACCGTGCTGGGCGGTGACGGCAATGACCAGCTGGACGGCGGCGATGGCGCCGATCTGCTCCGTGGCGATGCCGGCAATGACACCATCGCCGGCGGCGCGGGCGACGACACGCTCGACGGCAAGGACGACGATGACAGCCTGTCCGGCGGCGACGGAGCCGACCGGCTGCTCGGCGGTTCCGGCAATGACACGCTTGACGGCGGGACCGGCGACGATCTGCTCCGCGGCGAGGATGGCGATGACGCCCTGTTGGGCGGTGACGGCGCGGACACCCTCGACGGCGGTGCGGGCGCCGATACGCTCGACGGTGGGGAGGGCGCAGACCGCCTGAGCGGTGGCGCGGGCAGCGACTCCATCCTGGGTGGCGCCGGGGACGACACGGTCCTGGCCGGCGAAGACGCCGATACGGTTTCGGGCGGCGAGGGGGCCGACAGCATCTCTGGCGGTGCCGGCGATGACGTGCTGGCGGGCGATGCGGGTGCCGACACGATCGACGGTGGCGATGACGCCGACACCATCTCCGGCGGTGACGATGCCGACCTGATCGCCGGCGGTACCGGTGATGACGTTCTGGCGGGCGACGCTGGCGCCGACACGGTCGATG
>NZ_JBHRTR010000029.1:100108-139323 GCF_042646425.1 Marinibaculum pumilum | reverse complement strand
CATTGACCTTCCGCTGTGTCCCAAACGCCGCCAAACGCTTGGAACTCAGTAGAATCAATGCCATGCACCACGTCCAGAATTCTTAACCGGACACCAGTGGGCTTGACCATGGAATCCATTCCGCCGGCCGTGCGGTGCCGCACCGCTTGCGGAATGGATCCCCGATCAAGTCGGGGAAGACGGTCGTCGTGGTGGTACAGCCTTCACCTTTGGCCGAAAGGCGCTACGGCTGCAGGATCTGCTGCACCTGGTCCGCCGTCAGCGGCGGCAGCGCCGCACCGCCGGGGGCGAAGTCGGCGCGCAGGTAGTTCGCCAGGTCGGTGATCTGCTGCGTGTCCAGCCGGTCGCGATAGCCGGGCATAGGGCCGTAGCCCGCCGTCTGGCTCATCGCCTCCGGCTTTACGCCGTCGGCGATCACCTGCACCAGGTTGCGGCCATCGGGCTGCGCCAGGGTGGCATTGCCCTTCAGCGCCGGCATGGTGTTGGCCATGCCCTGGCCCTGCGGCCCGTGGCAGAGCCCGCAATGGGTGAGGTAGAGAGATTGTCCTTCCTTGTTCGGATGCGCCGCATCGCCCATCGCCGCCACCGCCTTCTGCCCCTTCGTCGGCGCATCGGCTGTCGTGTCCATCAGGTAGCTGGCGATGGCGACCCGGTCGTCGTGGCTCAGCAGCCGCAGCGAGTTCTTCACCGCCAGGAACATCTCGCCGAAGGCGGAGCCCTGCGGGCTGGCGCCGGTCTCGAAATAGGTCGCCAGGTCGGCGCGGGTCCAGCCGCGCGCGGCCAGCGCCTGGGGGCGCAGGTCGGGCGCCTCCATGCCGCCGATCACCGCGCCCGACAGCGCCGCCTCGCCGCCTTCCATCGCGCCCAGCAGGTTGCGCGGGGTGTGGCATTCGCCGCAATGGCCCGGCCCCTGGACCAGGAAGGCGCCGCGGTTCCAGGCATCGTCCTTGTCCGGCCGCGCCTCGAAGGGCGCACGGCTGGCGAACAGCAGGTTCCAGCCGAACATCAGCGGCCGGATGCTGAACGGGAAGGTCAGCGCGTTCGGTGTCGCCGGCTGCGCCACCGGCTCCAGGCTCATGAAATAGGCGTGCAGCCGGTCCGACTGGTCGCGGTCGATATTGTGGAACGAGGTATAGGGCATCGCCGGGTAGAGCGGGTCCCACACCGAATCCGCGCCATAGGCGATCAGCTGGTAGAACTCTGCCGAGGTCATGCCGCCGATGCCGGTCGTCGCATCCGGCGTGATGTTGGTGGAATAGAGCCGGCCGAACGGCGTGTCGAAGGGCCGACCGCCGGCGAAGCGCTGGCCGCCATCTTCCACCGTGTGGCAGGAGACGCAGTCGCCGGCGGCCGCCAGGTACTTCCCCTCCGCGATCGCCTTGGGATCGGTCAGGGTCGGCCGGTCCGCGACCGAGGGCACGCCCCAGAGCCAGGCGAACAGGCCATAGGCGGTGATGCCGATGATGCCGAGGCCGACCAGGACACCGAGGAGCCGCGCCATCGCTCAGCCCGCCTTCGTCAGGCGGGGATCGGCGAGGATCAACGCGCGCATCGCCTCGTAGTAGCGGATATAGCCGGAGCAGCGGCAGATATGCTCCCCCAGCGCCTCCGCCAGCTTCGCCTCGACCGCGCTCTTCGCCACCGGTGCGCTTGCCAGTTCCTCCACCAGCCGGGTCGCCTCGTTGACGAAGCCGGGGGTGCAATAGCCGCACTGGAAGGCGAAATGGTCGACGAAGGCCTGCTGCACCGCCGACAGGGTGCCGCCGTCCGCATGGCCCTCCACCGTGCGCACCTTCATGCCGGCAAAACCGGCGGCGCCGTTGATGCAGGTGCGCTCGGTCCGGCTGCCGCCGCCGGGCTCGTCGACGATGACGACGCAGGCATGGCAGATGCCGATGCCGCAGCCGAACTTGGTGCCGGTCAGGCCCAGCCAGTCGTTCAGATAGTCGACCATGGCCAGCCCCTCCGGCACCTCGTGGGGGCCGACTTGTCTGCCGTTGACAATCATCTCAAGCTTCGTCGTGGTCATGGCTGCAGCGCCTCCATGATGTCGTCGGCAGTCACCGGCAGCTTCGTGAAGCGCTTGCCCACCGCATCGTGCAGGGCGTTCAGGATCGCCGGGATCACCGGGATCATCACCACCTCCGCCATGCCCTTCGGCGGGTCGGTGTCGCTGAGCGGCGGCAGCACCTCCAGCACGGTGTTCCAGACCGGCAGGTCGGCGGCCATCGGCACCCGGTAGCGGTTCAGGTTCCAGCTGCCATTGCCGGGCCCGTCCTCGTACAGCGGCAAGAATTCGTGCAGCGCCTGGCCGACTCCCATGGCGATGCCGCCCTGGGCGATGCCGCTGACCAGGTCCGGCACGATCGGTCGGCCGCATTCCAGCACCTGGTGGATGCCGTGCAGGGTCACCGCGCCGTTGGTGCGGTCCACCGACAGGGCGACGATGGTGCCGCAGGTGGCATAGTAGTTGACGCCGATCTTCTCGTAGCTGGCCGGCGGGAACTCGACCTTCGTGCGGTCCAGCAGCTGCCAGTCGACGCTGCCGCGCTGCACCGCCAGCGCGTCGATCGGCGCCTGCCAGCTTTCCCCTCCGCCATCGGTGTGTTTCATCGGGAATTCGGCGACCGCCCAGCTCCAGCGGCTGAAGGCATGCACCATGGCGCCGGTCACCAGGCCCATCTCATGCGCCTTTGCGGCAAGCCGCGGCAGCGGCAGCGGCTCCATCCCCGCGCCGGCCAGGGCGCCGTCGACCCAGCGCAGTTCGTCGAAGGTAATGTATTCGCCCGCCGCCTGGCCGCCCAGCGGGCCTTCGCTCCAGATCGCCAGCGCCGCGGGCCAGAGGCCGAAGCGCAGCACCGCCAGCGCCGCCTGGGCCGCGGCATGGGTGTTCACATGCGCGCCGATGGAGGCACTGGCCGGGCTGGAGACCAGCGGCACCCAGCGCGGGTTGGCCGCGGCGGCATCCTGCGCCGCCTGGCTGATCGTCCAGGGCGACCCGGAGGTGGTGAGTTTCAGCGGCTCCCAGAGCGACGGGTCGTCGGTGCGCGAGACGTCGGCGCTGCGGCCCAGATGCTCGGCCACCCGCACCGCCATCGCGGTGGAGATGCCGGTGCCCATCTCGATCGTGTTGCCGGCCACGGTGATGCGGCCCTGGCGGTCGAGGCTGACGGCGGCCAGTGCGCCGTCGCCGCCGGCGCCGAAATCCTTCATCACGCAGGCGATGCCGGTGCCGAAGGATGTCGCGCTGTGCTGACCCTCATAGGCCGTCTTGGCATCTGCACGCCCGGTCCAGAGCTTCGCCTGCGCCAGCCGGTCCAGGACCTCCACCGTGCGCAGGGCGCCGGCGGCGGTATTGCCGGTCAGGTTCAGCTGTCCGGTGCGCAGGGCGTTGCGGCGGCGCAGGTCGATCGGGTCGATCTTCAAACCCGTCGCGACCTGGTCGACCAGCACTTCCATCGCGGCCATAGACTGCAGGGTGCCGTAGCCCCGCATCGAGCCGGCGGTGACGGCACGGGAATGCTGCGCCGTGGTGGTGATGTCGCTGCGCGGCAGATAGTAGATCGAGGTGGCGGCGGTGGCCGCGACATCGGCGACGGAGGCGGAGAAGTTGGCCAGTCCGCCGCCGTCGGAGACCAGGTCGGTGGCCTGCACCAGGAAGTCGCCGCTGCCCGGATCGACGCCCAGGCGGCTCTTCACCCGGAAGCTGTGCCGCTTCAGGCCGAACTGGAACTGCTCGAACCGGTCCAGCGCCAGCCGCACCGGCCGGCCCTCGCCGAACAGGCCCGCCAGCGCGACATAGAGCGGCACGATGGTATGGTCCTTGCCGCCGAAGCCGCCGCCGATATAGGCGAAATGACCGTCCACCATGCCGATGTCGTATGGGGCCTTCGCCTTGGCGAGCATCGCGCCGATCGACTGCAGGGTGACCTCCGGCGACTGCACGTCGAACACGGCCGCCAGGCGGCGGTTGGCACGGTCGTGCCAGGCCAGGCCGCATTCCGGCTCCATGAAGACCTGGTCGATGCTCTGGGTCTGGAAATCCAGTTCGAAAACCCGGCCGGCCTTGCCGTCGGCCAGGTCCTTGCGCATCGCCTCGCCGTAGAAGCTCGCCCGGTCGGCGGCATCGCCGTCCTGCTGCTCCGGTGCCCAGACCGGCATCTGCGCCTTCTGGTAGCGCACCGGCTGTACCCAGCCGTCCTTCACCGGGGAATAGACGTCGGGGCCGCGCGGGCTGTCGCCGCCGACCCGGGTGAAGCGGTTGGCGCCGTACGGCGCGCCGTCGACAGGCCCGGTCTTGGCGCCGAAGGTCACCACCCCGTCGGCGCCGCGCAAGGTCTGCCGGGCCGGCGCGAAGCGCGCGATGTCATGCCAGATCAGCATCGCCACCGGCTGGCCCAGATAGGCGGGTGTCTTGCCCTTCGGGCAGAACAGGTCGCAGGCAAAAAATCCGGTCGCCGCGATCCCGGCCTGCACCAGGTCCTCGGCCGTCACCACCCGGTCTGGCTGCAGATCCTTGCCGAGAAGGGAGAGGTCGATGCCGGTGAAGGTGCGGCTGGCGTCGGGCGCGAACAGCAGCAGGGCACGGCCGGTCGCCTGCGGCCAGCCGGGCATGTCGGCGGCGCGGAAATCGCGGGCATAGAGCTTTGCGCCGGTGACCTTGGCGAAGCCGTCGATCCGATAGCGCGGCTGGCCGACACCCTTCTCCGCAGCCCAGCCGGGCGCTGCGGGCATGCTTTCCCGCGCCTGGAAGGTGGCGGCGCGCAGGGCGAGTGGGGTGGCAGCCAGAAGGATGCCACCGGCGGCACTGCCGGCCAGGAAGCGCCGCCGGGACCAGAAGCCGGATGAACCGCCTGTGCCGCCGCTATCGCCCTCGGTCATTCCGCCGCTCCCGCCGTTCGACATCTCCCCCTCGGACCCGAGCTTGGCCCGTGTCGGCAGCAGGGTCCAGGGCGATCACCGGCCGTCGTTCGTTTGGTCGAGGGCGCTGCCGGCGCGGTCCGCAGTTCAGGGCCGTCCCGCCAGCTCCGCCATCCAGACACCCACCTGACCCTGTGCGGCCGTCAGCAGGGCCTCCGCCAGCGGGCGGTTGTCGGAGGCGCTGGCCAGGGTCAGAGCGCCGACCGCGAGCGCCAGCACACGCAGGGCGGTCTCCGTCTCCCGGGCGTCGGGCGGCGTCTGTCGGCCGCGGAACAGTTCCTGCCAGAAGGCGTCGATCTGGGCGGAGAAGGCGTGGCGGGTCGGCGCGGCGGCACGGGCCGCATCGGCGGCCAGGGTCGCGAAGCCGCAATTGGGCGCCACCGCCGGCAGGTTCGCCGGCGACAGATAGGCCTGCAGGATCTCCGCTGCCGCAGCCTGCAGGTGCGACGGGTCGTCGGCGTCCCGCTTCCGAAGCCGGTCGATCAGGTCGTGGCGGCTTGCCACCACCTCGGTGAACAGCTCCGCCTTCGACGCGAAATGGGCGTAGAAGCCGCCACGGGTCAGGCCGGCATCGGCCATGATCGTGTCGATCCCCGCGCCGGCATAGCCGTGCCTGCGGAACTGCCGCGCCGCGGCATCCACGATCCGCGCGCGGGTTCGTGCCTTCTGCTTGCTGTTCGCCGGCATCCCCGTCCCCTGCGGCCCGTCGCCACGATTCGACAGGCCGGAATATGATCAATAACATATAAAATGTTATATGATGAATAACATATTCTGGGGTCGGAATCGGGGGAAACCATGCTTGCTCTGCTTTACGGGGGGCTGTTCGGTCTGGTGATGGCGGTGCTGTCGATCCGGGTGCCGATGCGCCGCTTCGCGACCGGGATCGCCTGGGGCGACGGCGGCGATCCGGAGCTGGCGACCCGGATCCGGGTGTTCGGCAACTTCATCGAATATGTCCCGTTCATCCTGCTGCTGATGCTGATGATCGAGATGGCGGGTGGTGCCGCCTGGTTCCTGCATGCCGCGGGGCTGATCCTGCTGGCGATGCGGCTCCTGCATGCCGTGTCGCTGCGTGCGAGCGGAGCGGTCCGGGCGCATCGCATCGGTCGCGGGGTCGCCGCGGCGATGACCTGGCTGGTGCTGCTGGCCTGTGCCGTCTATGCGGTGGCCTTGGGGCTGCCCGTCATCGGGTGAGCGGCGGTCGGCCGGACCTCATTCGTCCGGCCGCCAGCAGCCGTGGAAGCCATAGGGCACCCGCACCGGAAGATGGGCGCGGGCGACCGGCCCGTCGCCGACCGCCTGGGCGTCGAAGATCACCAGGTCGGAGCGGTTCTCCCGCGGGCGGTAGGCGGTGGCGAGCAGCCATCCCTCGCCCTCGCCGGCGTCGGCGTCGCGCGGCACGAAGACCGGCTCCGAGAGCTTCTGGTCCTCCGGCATCACGAAGCTGTCCTTCGACCCGCCCGTCAGGTCGTAGCGCAGCAGGGTGTCGAAGCTGTTGTCGCCATCCGGGCCAGTGATCGCACTGCGCCCTGCGGCGAAGCCATAGCGGTACGACAGCCCGGCGCGCCGCTCGTCCAGCCGCGGAAACTCCGCATACTGGTCGTCCAGCGCCTCTTCCTTGAAGCTGTCGGAATTGCCGGCCAGGTCGAAGGTCCAGCGCACCAGTCGGGTGGGATTGTCGCGGCCCGATGCCGGCGTCCCGTCCGGCGCCGGGAACAGCGGCGCGACGTCATACTTCATGACGTCGGCGATCACCCTGTCCCCTTCGCTCCAGGCATTCAGGGGATGGAAGACATAGCAGGCCGGTGCCTGAAACCAGCGGATGCTGTCGACACCGGCATTGCGCGCCATGATGCCGATATGGCTGCCCTTCTCCGGCTCCCAGGCGAAGAACGGCCGGCCCTGCATCGCCCGCTCCAGGCTGGCGGTCAGCGGAAAGACCGGGAACAGGACATGCCGGTCGGTGGCCAGGAAGTCGTGCACCATCGCGCTGTAGGGCGCCTGGAAGATGTCCTGGCGGACCAGCTTCCCGTCGCGGTCGATGACGTAGTAGGCCATGTCCGGGCTGGCCGGCCCCGCCGCCATGTAGGCGAAGGCCAGCATCTCGCCGGTTTCCGGGTCGACCTTCGGATGGGCGGTGAAATTGGCCTTCAGCACGCCGCCGAAATCCCAGGGGCCTTCCGTCTCCAGGCTGCGCGGGGCCATGGTGACCGGGGCATGCCCTTCCTCCAGCGCCAGCAGCTTGCCGGCATGCCAGACGATATGGGTGTTCGCCAGGCTCGGGTCCTTGTCCTGCACCGAAGGGTCGGTGTCCATCGGGTTGTTGAAGATGCCGAACAGGGCCCGCCCGGCCTCGCGCTCCAGGCGGATCTTGTCGGTCATCACCCAGCGGTTGCGGTAGGAGACGCGGCCGTCGCGGATGTGGAAGGCATGCACCATGCCCTCGCCGCCGAACCAGTGGCTCTGCCCGCGCGGCGGGTATTGCGGGTTCGGGCCGTTGCGGTAGAGGCTGCCGGACAGCCCGGCCGGCACCTCCCCCTCGATCACCAGGTCATGGGCATCCGCCTCCAGCAGAAGCGGTGCGAAATTGCCGCGCAGATGGCTGACATCGGGGAAGGTCGCGGTCATCGGCAAAGCTCCTTGGCGCCCGGCGGCGGTTGCTGTCCCTGCTGGATCGGCTTCGCTGCCAGGGTATAACGGCGGGCTGTGATTGGGGAGGTGGGAACGATGCGGCTGGACGAAAAGACCGCGCTGGTGACGGGAGGCGCTTCCGGCATCGGCGCCGCCTGCGTGCGCGCCCTGGCGGCGGCCGGGGCGGCGGTGATGGTGACCGACCTGGATGCGGCAGCCGGGGCAGCGCTGGCAGCGGAACTCGGTGGGGCCGACGGGCGGGTGCGCTTTCACCGCCAGGACGTCGCCGACGAGGAAAGCTGGCCGCCGCTGATGGCGGAGATCCGGGCGCAGTGGGGGCGGCTGGACGTGGCGGTCGCGAATGCCGGTATCGGCATCGGCGGCTATGTCACCTCGATGGCGCTGGCCGACTGGCAGCGGCAGAACGCGGTCAACCTGGACGGCGTCTTCCTGACCGCCAGGCATGCCGTGCCGCTGATGGCGGAAGGCGGCGGCGGCGCGCTGACGGTGATCTCCTCCGTCGCGGGCCTGCAGGGTGCGCCGGCGCTGGCCGGCTATTCCGCCACAAAGGCCGGCGTGCGCTATTTCGCGAAGTCGCTGGCGCTGGAATGTGCCGGCCAGCGCAACGGCGTGCGGGTGAATTCCGTGCATCCGGGGATCATCGACACGCCGATCTGGACCAAGATCCCGCAGGGCAATGCGCCGCACCGCGACCCGCATGACCTGGCCGCGCACCTGGCGCCGGTCGGCCGGGCCGGGACGCCGGCGGAGGTGGCGCAGGCGGTGCTGTTCCTGTCGTCGGATGCCGCCTCCTATGTCACCGGTGCCGAACTGGCCGTCGACGGCGGGCTGTCCGCCTGAACCGTCTCACGACCGATCGGTCGCCGTTGCCGCCGTGCCCGGCGGCAGGAGGCGCCCGGCCGGGAACCGTACGTCCACCGTCGTGCCGCCGCCCGGCGTCGAGCGCAGCTCCAGGCTGCCGCCATGCGCCTTCGCCAGCGAGATCGCCAGCGGCAGGCCCAGGCCGGTGCCGCGTTTCGCATCGACCGTGGTCATCGCGGCCTGGCCGAACGGCTCGACCACCTTGGCCAGGTCTTCGGGCGCGATACCCGGCCCGGCATCGCTGACGGCGAGCAGCAGGTCGCCTGTCGGCTCCACGCGGGCGGCGACGGTGACCTCCCTCCCCGACGGCGAGAACTTCACCGCATTCGACAGCAGATTCAGCAGGATCTGCCGGCAGGCCCGCGCATCGGCCATCAGCGGCGGCAGGTCGCCGGCGATCCGGGTGGCGATCGCCACGCCGCGGCGTCGCGCATCCTCCGCCAGCATGCGGGTCGCATCGCCGATCGTGGCGGCGATGTCGACTTCGGATTCGTGCAGCTCCAGCTTGCCGGCTTCCACTTTGGCCAGGTCGAGCAGGTCGTTGATCAGGTTCAGCAGGTAGGTGCCGCTGCCGTGGATATCGTCCAGATAGCCGTCATAGCGGCGATCTCCCAGCGGGCCGTAGATTCCAGCCTTCATGATCTCGGAAAAGCCGATGATGGCGTTCAGCGGCGTGCGCAGTTCGTGGCTGACATTGGCCAGGAACTGCGACTTCGTCTGGCTTTCCCGCTCCGCATCCGCCCTGGCCCTGGCCAGGTCCCTGTTGCTGGCGGCCAGCGCCTCGTTGGCCAGCCGCAGTCTTTCCTGGGTGGTATATTCGCTGCGGCGCAGCCGGTCCCAGTAGCGGCAGGTATAGATGCCGATGATGTTGGCGCCGATCAGCCAGGCGATCAGTCCGAACCGCTCCGGCGGGTCGATGTCGAACGCGGCGATCACCAGGGCCAGGAAGGCCAGGGTCATTGCCAGGCAGGCGACCAGCTTGAAGACGAAGCGGGTCGGCATGAAGGCATAGATGCAGACCAGGACCAGGATGACCTGCACGTCCAGCAGGTTGATCGCGGGGACCGAGAGCGCCGCCAGCAGAATGGACTGGACCTGCACCGCCACGATCACGACGGCGATGACCAGGTCCAGGCGGCCGGCGCCGACCCGGCGGTGGACCAGGAACAGGAGCAGGCAGCCCAGCGCCACGATGGCCAGCCGGGCAACAAGCAGCAGGTGGAAGGTAGGCGCGTCCCCGAAGCGCAGGAAAGTGGCATAGAGGTAGGGCAGGGCGGCCACCACGATGACATAGCCGACGGTGCGGGCGAGGCTGAGGGCTGCCGGGTGATTCCATTCCCGGAAGGCGGCCTCCACCTCCCGGTCGAGGAACTCGCTGCTCCAGCGCGACAGTCCGGCATCGATCGATATGCGCATCGCCTGGGCGTTCCGTTCGGCAGCACGATCCGCGGCGCCTGCCGTCGCCAATGCGGATGCGCGATCGGATGGGACAATCCGGCGCCCGCCTCACCGAACGGCCGGGCAGGCCTGCCCGGCCGGCGCGGATCCTGCGGACCGGAGAGTCCGTCACGGGCAGCCCGTCGCTCGGGAGCCGGCGTCTGCGAGATGCTGGCGATGCTGTCAGTATGCGATTGCGAAGCCGCCGCGGGCAATAAGCGGTTGCCGCGACACGGCGGTTGTCAGGGCGGTACGGGTCGCCGCATTCTTTGCCGCGGGGAATCGGCGGGCAACGGATCGGAGAGGTGTCGGCATGCAGCCGTCTGAGGTCATAAAGGCGGAAATCGATCAGGTGGCGCGCCTGATTCCTGAATATTTCAACGGCGGCGACATGATGGCGATCGGCCCGCTCTACACCGAGGATTGCGTCTTCATGGTGCCCGGTTCACCGGCCATGACCGGGCGCCAGGCGGTCGTCGACGCGATGGCCGCGCTGAAGGCGGAAGGCATCGCCCGGCTGGATACCTGGCGGGTCGAGGTGCAGTCCGATGGCGGCGCCGGTGCGGTGGAGCATGGCGGCTACAGCATGGCCGATATCGACGGCACCGAGCTGGACCGAGGCAAGTACATGGTGCTGTGGAAGAAGCAGGACGGCCGCTGGCTGCTGCACTGGGACATGTTCAACTCCGACCTGCCGCCCGGCGGCGGCGCCTGACCGGCGGCAGGTGGCAGCAGGCATGAACGGGAGGAAGGCGGAGCAGATGACGAAGGATGAGACCGGCAGCAGGCTCGACCCGGGACTGGCAGCGGAGATCCTGCAGGCGGTGGAGGCCGGCTTCGAGCGGCAGCTCCGTTTCACCTGCGACCTGGTGCGCCATCCCTCGCTGCGGGGGCAGGAACATACGGCGCAGGACTTCCTGTTCCAGGCGATGGCGGGCCGCGGCTATGCCATGGACCGCTGGGCGATCGAGGAGGATGCGATCCGCCATCATCCCGGCTTCTCGCCGGTGACGGTGTCCTACGACAATGCCATCAACGTGGTCGGCACCCACCGGCCGAAGGACGAGGCGGGGCGGTCCCTGATCCTCAACGGCCATGTCGATGTCGTGCCCACGGGTCCGTTCGACATGTGGGACCGCCCGCCGTTCGAGCCGCATGTGGAGGATGACTGGCTCTACGGCCGCGGCGCCGCGGACATGAAGGCCGGCCTGGCCGCCAATATCTTCGCGCTGGATTGCCTGCGGGACCTCGGCTACGCGCCGGCCGCCACCGTCTACCTGCAGTCGGTGACGGAGGAGGAATGCACCGGCAACGGCGCGCTGGCCTGCCTGATGCGGGGCTATCGCGCGGATGCGGCGCTGATCCCGGAGCCGGAGGACGACAAGCTGGTGCGCGCCAATACCGGCGTGATCTGGTTCCGCATCCATGTCCGCGGCGAACCGGTCCATGTGCGCGAGGCCGGGGTGGGCGCCAATGCGATCGAGGCGGCCTATGTCGTGATCGCCGCCCTGCGCGAGCTGGAGGCCGAATGGAACGGCCGCAAGGCCGACTTCCGGCATTTCGAGGGGCTGGACCACCCAATCAACTTCAACCCGGGCAAGATCGCCGGCGGCGACTGGGCCTCGTCGGTGCCGTCCTGGTGCAGCGTCGATTGCCGCATCGCGATCTATCCCGGCGTCGACCCGCGCGACGCGGCGCGGGAGATCGATGCCTGCGTGGCACAGGCCGCGCGCGGCCATGCCTTCCTCGCCAACAACCCGCCGAAGGTCGAATATAACGGCTTCTTCGCGGAAGGTTACGTGCTGGAGGAAGGCAGTGCGGCGGAGGCGGTGCTGGGCCGGGCCCATGCCTCCGCCTATGGCGCCAGCCTGGAGAGCTTCGTCACGCCAGGCTACCTGGATGCCCGGGTGTTCGTGCTCTACGACGACTGCCCCTGCCTGGTCTACGGCCCCTATTCGGAGAACATCCACGCCTTCAACGAGCGGGTCAGCCTGTCCTCGCTGAAGCGGGTGACCGGCTCCATCGCGCTGTTCGTCGCCGAATGGTGCGGGCTGGAAAAGGCCGCCTGACGTCAGCGACAGGTCAGGAATCCGGTTGGCCGCCGCTTCGCTTGGTGGCACCTTCTGCAGTGCGTATGGAACGCATTGCGGAGAAGCGATTGGACACACCCTTCCGGCTCGCGGCCGCCGCCGCGGCAGCGATGATTCTGAGCGTCACCTGTGCGGCTGCGGCCGAAGATCCGGTGGCCCGGGGCGATTATCTGGTCAACGGCATCATGGGCTGCGGCAATTGCCACACGCCCCAGGGCCCGGGCGGCCCGGACATGACGCGGTTCCTCGCCGGCGGCATGGCGATGGACGAGCCCGTGCTGGGCAAAGTCCATGTCCCGAACATCACGCAGGACCGGGACACCGGCATCGGTGCCTGGAGCGACGCCGAGATCGCCACCGCGATCCGCGACGGGCTGCGTCCCGACGGCAGCCTGATCGGTCCGCCGATGCCGAGTCCGCTCTATCGCGGCATTTCCGATACGGACCTTGCCGCGATTATCGCCTATCTGCGCACCGTTCCGGCGCTGGCCAATGCGGTACCGAAGTCGAGCTACGCAATCCCTCTGCCGCCAGCCTACGGCCCGCCGGTTGAGACGGTGGCGGAGGTGCCCCGGGACGATGTCCTGGCCTATGGCGCCTATCTGGCCGGGCCGCTGGGCCATTGCGTGGAATGCCATACGCCGATGGCAGCCGGGGGGCATCCCGACTTCCAGGGGCGGCTGGGCGCCGGCGGGCGCGAGTTCCATGGCCCCTGGGGCACGAGCGTCTCGTCCAACATCACCCCGGCCGGGCCGGTGGCCGACTACAGCGATGCCGAATTGAAGGCCGCCATCACGACAGGCATGCGGCCCGATGGCAGCCGCATGATGCCGCCGATGGGCTATGGCTATTATGCCCGCATGACCAATGCCGACCTGGATGCGCTGGTGGCCTGGATCCGGACCCTGCCGGCACGGGAATAGGATCCCGCGCCGGACAGCCGTTCAGCCGGTCGCGGCGGCCCGCAGCAGATAGCCCAGGCGCGGGAAGTGGACGACCAGGTCGTCCATGACAGGGTCGGTGCGGGCCAGCGCCACCTCGTCCGCGGTCAGGCGCAGGATCCGGCCCGTCACCGCCGGGCTGCCGCGATCCTCGGGACGGATGCTGGCCATGTCGCCCGCGGCCAGGCCGTCCATCGGCAGGCCCGGGTCCAGCACCTCCGGCATGCAATGCGCGGCCATGGCCTGTGCCTCGGCAGCGGTCATCTCGCTGCGGCTGCCATGGCCGATCGCCGCCATGCGGTCCATCCAGCTGCGGATCGGGCCGCCGGGCACCAGGTCGTCCAGGGCGTTGCGCGGGAACTGCCCCAGCATCCAGAAGCCGTGATAGACCGCGAAATCCGCCAGCTCCGGCACCGGCCCCAGCAGGTGGCGCCTGCCGTCATGCAGCAGGCCCTGGATCCAGTGGATGGCGGGGCGCAGCTGCGCCAGGGCCCGCATGCCGGCCTTGCGCACCGCATCCGGCGGCGGTGCCTCGCGGCCGCGCATCGACGCCCGGTCGACATGGAAGCGCTGCGGCAGCAGGTCGGCGTTCAGGCCGGTGACATAATGGGCCGCGGCCCAGAACAGCTGGCTCTCCGCCCAGCGGGCGATGATCTCGTTCGCGGGCCGGCCGCTGGGATAGAGGGCGGGCGCCGGATGGCGCGCCTCCAGCTCCGCCAGGATGCGGGCGGTGTCGCAATGGATATGGGCACCGATCTGCAGCGCCGGGACCCGGCGATAGCCGCCGGTCAGCGGCACATAGTCCGGCTTCGGCATTACCTCCGGCACCACGACGGAATGCCAGGCGAGCCCCTTCAGGCCCAGGACGAGCCGGACCTTCTCGGAGAACGGAGAGGCATCGTAGTGGTGCAGGATCAGCGGCATGCCGCATCCTGCACCAGTGCCGCGGGCCGGGCTACCGGCCCGGCCCTGACAGTGTGGGCGATCGGGTCAGGCCGCGTCGGTCTTGCCGCGGTTGAACTCCACCTTCTGCACCGAGGCCCTGACCACCGGGATCTCGTCGTCGGCCAGCGGCGTCATCACCTTCTTCCGCTTCATCGCCGCCGCGACATAGGGGGCCAGTTCCTCCGCCTTCTCCGCCTCGCGGCGGTCGCGGCCCGCGGTGAATGTCGGCAGGACCTCTTCGCCGAACAGCTCGATGCTCTCGCAGATCTCCGTGTGCGGGTTGCGGCCGGCCTGCTGCATCAGGATCACCTGGTCGACGCCGGCCTCCTGGAACTCGCGGATATGGCCGATCATGTCGGCCGGCGTGCCGACCCCCGGCGACTGTCCGGCTTCCCGGTTGCCCAGCTCGGCGGAATGCAGGACCTGGCCGGTGCGGTCGCCGCGCTCGCGCTGGAAATCGCCCCATAGGTCGGTGCGGCCGGGGACATTGTCGCGGGTCACCAGCGCGCGCAGCGCGAAGCCGAAGAACTCGAAATTCTCCTGGCCGCGGCGGATCGCCTCCGTCCGGTCGTGATGCAGGCTGAAGGCGGAGACCATGGCGATGTTCGGGTTCACCCGGTGGCCCAGCGGCACGCAGTCCTCCGACTTGATGGTGTCGTAATAGATCTTCGACCAGGTCTTCGCCTCGTCCGGGTCGACGAAGGAGAAGGCGAGCGCGCCCAGGCCCAGGCTGGCCGCCACCCGGATCGTGTCGCGGTTGGTGCAGGCCATCCACATCGGCGGGTGCGGCTTCTGCAGCGGCTTCGGCAGCACGTTGCGGCAGGGCATCGAGAAGCTCTCGCCCTGATAGCCGGGATAGGGGTCCATCACCATCATGTTGGCGATCTGCTCGGCGGCCTCCAGCGACATCGCGCGCTTCTGCTTCGCCGGGATGCCGAAGCCGTGCAGCTCCAGCCGGGTCGCGCCCTCGCCGATGCCAAAATCGACCCGGCCGTTGGACACCAGGTCCAGCGCGGCGATCCCCTCCGCGGTGCGGGCGGGATGGTTGTAGTTCGGGATCACCTGCCGGATGCCGTGGCCCAGGCGGATCTTCTGCGTCCGCGCCGCGGCCGCAGCGAGGAACACCTCCGGCGCGGAGCAATGCGAATATTCGTCCAGGAAGTGATGCTCCACCGCCCAGGCATGGTCGATGCCGACCCGGTCGGCGAGGGCGATCTGGTCCAGCGCCTCCTGGAACAGGCGATGCTCGTCGCCCTCGTTCCATGGCTTGGGCAGCTGCAGTTCGTAGAAGACGCCGAAGCGCATGCGTTCCTCCCGTCGGGCTTGTTGGGGCTGGGCCGTCCGGTGACGGCCTGCATGGCGACATTCCGCCACGGCGCAGGCGTATAAGTCAATTGCTTTAGTCGCGCGGCTTATGCCTGGCGGCAGGCGCCTGGCTTCTTGAACGCAGCCAGGCGCAGCAGACCCGAAACCGGGGAGACGGCATTCATTTGCGCATGGATCGGACGGATGGCCGCAGCAGATGCCGGGTTGCCGAAAGCGAACCTGACCCCACGATGATGGACGTCCCGGCTGAGTGCTGTCCGGCCTGCCGACGCCGGTCGGCCAATGCATCACTGGCAGTGGCAAATACTGCCGGGCAATATGATCTGCAGATCCGGGGCGTGGGAAAGCAAGTCATAATAAACTGGACAAATAGCAATGCTGGTTCACAATAATCCGGAATGGCTGCGCCGGCCGTTGCTCGAACTGTGGATCGGGAGGCGGGATCGTGAAGTCACGTATTGCCCTTGGGGTAGTCTTAATCGTTGGCGGCATGCTGGCGACCGGGACGGCAACTGCTCAGCAGAGCCGATGCTGGCATGCGAAGAACAATTTCGCCGTCAATCAAGCTGAAGATTCAGGAACGCATACGATGGACCGCGACGCGTACTATCGTGGGAACGGTTACAGGACCGGTTGTGCGACAGGACCGGGCCGATTGGTAGATGAATGGGCTCGACAGTGTTCCGGTTACTATAGCAAGTGGTTCGAGTCCCGGGTCAACACGGATTTCTCCAGGTGCTGCCAGGATGCTTCGTCCTGCGGATAGCGATCCCCGGGTTGGCTTGGAGCGCAGCCAACCGACCTGCAGGCAGGATGGGACCTGCGGCGCGCATTGTGGAAGTGGAAGGAGCCACGTCAGCAACGACGCCGCGAAAGGCGCTCGAACGAACAGGGAGGATTCGTCATGATCGATCGGCACATCTCGCTGTTGGCGGCTGTTGTCTTTGGGATCTTGACCGGATTGTCGGCCGTGCAGGCCGATACAGGTGCGGAAGAGGCTGCCGCGAGCATTGCTTTCGAAAGCCCGAAAGGCGTTCAGCATTTGTCGGGCGGGGCGGCTGACCTGCCGATAAGCCCGGTGCCGGAAAGTCTTGTGCCGATCTGCTATGCGGGCGGCGTCAGCTGCGAAAAGGATTCCGACTGCTGCTCCAAGGATTGCGCGGTACCGCCTGGGATCTGCGGGTGACGGTATTGCCGGCGTCCCGAGGCGGACAGCTGCCCGGTTGCTGAGTGCCAAAGGCGGAAGCCATGCTCCAGGCGGAGCGCAGATGCGCCTCTTGCGGCGACGCAAGCCTTGTGCGGATCGCCGGACAGGATGGCTGGTCGCTGTTTCGAATGGGCGGTTCGCTGCACTACTGGTGTCCGCGCTGCCAGGCGGCGGCGCGCGATGTGGGCAGCCGCGGCGCCACGCTCGGCAGCCTTCTCGTCGGCAGTGCCCTGCTGGCCCTTGCCGCGTCGCCGGGCGGTCCGGCCGCATTCATGAGCGATCTGCTGTTGCACCCGGGCACTTTGTTCGCGGGAGCCGGATGGACGGACGCGCCCGACATTCTGATGCTCTATCTCCTCGGCTTCGGCTTTGCGATCGTCTTTCTGGCCTTGCCGATTCTTGTGCTGGCCTTTGCCGGGCGCACTCTCCTGTTCCGGCTCCGCAATCCGCGCCTTGCTCAGGTGATCGGGATGCCCCACGCGGAGGGGACGACCCGGTCCCCGACACGAGCCGGGGTCGGGCAGGTCCTGGTCCGCTCGGCCATCGTCGGCCTGCCTGCGTCCCTGGTATTCCTGGCGGTTGCGCGGTGGACGGAATCCGAAGGGGCGCTGGTCCTGCTGACCGGTCTGCTTGTACCGATGGTGTGGTGGTTGTTGATAGGCGGTCTGGGCCAACGGGCAGTCGCCTGGGTCACGCTCGTACTGTTCTTCCTGTTTCTGACGCTCTCGGCCTTCCTGGTCGACACGCTGAACGCCGGCGTCGCGTTGGGAGACTGATGAGGAGCCGCCTGTAATGACTGACGCAAGGCCGCGGGCAGGTCGATGCGCCATCAACCTGCGTGCCGTGCCCTGTCGTCGCGCGTTGCAGGCGGGCCTGGCGAATGCGGATCGCCGGCCGGCCGCCTCCGGCGGTCTCGCTCCGTCGCAGTACCAGCCCCCGGTCGGGTCATGATCTTCGCTCTCGCACGGCGGTACGGGGTGCACCTGCTGCTGGGGCCCATGACCTTGTTCTGTCTGGCCCTGCATCCTGCCGCGGCAGGCGATACCGGCGCTGCGGATCGGCGGGTTCTCGAGAGCCATTGCGCGCTGCCATGCGAATGGCGGGCCCTGGATCTGGTGACCGGCCACGGGGGCGTGCAGGGCATCGCGACCGGCGGCGGCCTCGTCCTCGCCGCGGGCAACGCTTTCTCCGACGAAAAACCTGCGTTCGTCGCCGCGCTCAATGCCGACGGTCACATTGCCTGGCGGTTCTCCGGCGGTCACAAACGCGGTGCGGTGTCGGCGAAGCTGTTTGGCGTGGCCGCTGACGGGGAGGGCGGTGCCATAGCCGTGGGCGAGGATCCGCTTCTGCAGCGCAAGGATTCCTCCAACTCCCCGGTCCCGCGGGCCGCATGGCTGCTCCGCCTGGACCCGCAGGGTGCATTGCTCTGGCAGTTGCATCTTCGGCCTGGGATGCACTTCCCTGCAGCTGCAGGTCAGGAGCGCGTCGGCAATGGACGCTTCGTGGATGTTGCCGGGGACGGCGCCGGAGGCTTCGTGGTCCTGGGATATTGGCAGGAAGCGGATCGAATCCGCCCGTGGGTGTTACGACTGGCTGGCGACGGCCGCGTCTTGTGGGAGCACCTCTTCGAGGGCTCAGGCTGGAACTATCCGCAGGCCATCGCCGTCGACGAGGCCGGGGTTGCGGTGACCGGCCGGGATTCCCCGCCGGCGGCACTGGCGGACCTGTGGCTCGCCCGCCTGTCGCTGGATGGCGCACTCCTCTGGCAGCGCCTTTACGGCGGGCCCGATGCCGATGCCGGGTCGGCCGTTTTTCTGGCGGGGGACGGGCGAACCGCTGTGTTCGGAAGCACCGGGGGGTTTCGCCATCGGTCCGAGAATGCCGCGCGGGGCTGGAGCTTCATGGTCGACCCGAATGGCACGGTCGAGGAGGAATGGGTCGCCCCGCCGGAGGGCCCACAAAGCCTGAGCGCGATCGGCGGACAGGAGGCGGGACGGTTGATGGCACTGGATCCGGTGCTGCCGTTGCGAGCTGAACTGGTCCTGATGGCGCCTGCAAGGCAGATCCTCGCGCGCGCGCCGCTCGACTTCCCGGAATTGGATCCACGCTACAGCAAGATCCAGGGCATGGCGGTCGATGCTGCGGCACAGCGTGTCTACCTGGCGATCGACGCGCGGCTGCCCCGCGCAACAGGAAGCGGCTTCCCGGTCCCGATGGTCGTTGCCTACGCAATTCCCGGACTCTTCGGGACAGGCCAATGACATGCCGGATGCTTCCATGGCCCGGGCGCTGCCCGGTGAGGGACCGGCACCGGGTCCGCTCGTGGACGGGCGAAGCCTGACCGGGGACGCATGGCTGGGGGGCGCAGATGAGAAGAGCGATCCGATGGCGCTTCTGGGCTGCGATCCATGTCGCAGGTCTCCTGATCATCGGAATCTTTCCGCCGTTGACCGTGCTGATCGACGGCGAGGCGACGGGCGGGGTGTGGATCGGCCTGGTGTTCGATCTGCCACCCCCGCCGGATTGCCGACAGGGTTCCCGTTGCAGTATCGGACTGGACCAGCCCGTCTTCTGGGGCGCGGTTGCAGCCTGGAGCGTGCTGGTGGCATTGGCGGCCATGATCTACGGGCGCGTGCGAAAGGCGTGAGAGCGCGCCCGCTCCTGGCAGCCGGATCGACGGGTTTGCCGCGGTCCAGGAGCGGGCCGGTCAGGCGCTGCCAGCGGCCGCGATCCGGCTGGTCAGCAGGGCGCTGCGTCGTTTGCTGCCTGAATGATCAGGAGGGCGGCGGGTTTGTCCGCCTCCCCCGGCAGCTCCTCGATCCTGCTCCGGATACGGGCGACGAGATCCGACGCGGAATGCCGCACCAGCGGACGGCACAGCACCGTCAGACGCCCCTCGGCTCCGCGGTCTTCGTTCGCCTGGATGACACGCGCCGCTTCGAGAACTCCGTCGACGAACTGTGCGCAGTTCGCAGGACTCCCGGCGCAAATCGACAGCAAGTCCGCCATGGGCATCCGTACGGCCGTCGGCTGCTCGGCTTGCAGCCCGACTGGCAGGCCCGCCAGACAGAGCGCAAGCACATATGTGCCGGTCAGGCACCGAAGCAGTGCCGGCACGCTATCTGAAGCAGGTAAGGACGCCATCGCCGCTGAGATGGACTTCCGAAGCATCGAATGGACATCGTGCGCAGATGTCCCCCCGGCTTATGCGCCACGGCTTGTAGCCCTGCGGGCAGGTCTGCCAGCAATAGCCCTGGTGGGGGATGTACCCGGCTCGGCAAGACTGGCCCACCCTTCCCCGGTAGTAGTGGCGCGTCTGCCACTTGCCCAGCTCGCCTACGGTCTGGATGAGGCCGCTCTGCCTCGGGGTAGCGCTGCCGCCGCTATTGCCGGCGCCGCGTCTGCTGCCGTTCCCGCACCATTCGTCGGCCTCCGAGCGGCCTTCATAGTAGCCGTCGTGATAGGGCGCTTCGTCGCCGGCGAACCTGTGCTTCTTGCAGCCGGAGGGTGTGCGGTAGCGGGCGCCGGACGCCCTGTCGTCCACGCCCTTCTCGAAGCATCGGCAAAGATCGGCATCGCCCTGTGATTTATACACGGGTCGATCCGCCAGGACCTGAGAGGCAATTACAATAGAAAGAAGCGAAATGGTAAGGCCGAAAAGAAAACGCAAACCCTGAGTCCACATAACGGCCTCCCGGTGTGCATCTATGTTCGATCGAATTTTTTAAGCCTAACATTCATTAAATCGGAGTCAAGTATCCATCTGCGATGCGCCAATGATCAATGATTGATGCTGACATGGATTTTCCACATCGGAAGTAAGAAGTGGGGCCGCTACTCGGTGACGTTGTCGGTGACGAGAGGCATTTGTGCCGATGCCGCACGCACGCACCACAGGGGCAAGATCTGGGCAGTCGGCCTACAGGAACGCCGGCAGCGGCTGGCTCCGGGCACCCGCCTTGTCGAGAGGCGCGCCGGCGCCGACCGGCGCCTCCACCAGGCCGCAGGCTCTGTCGATCTGGCCCTCCAGCAGCTGCGGCGACTGCCAATAGGGATCCGGCTCTGGGGCCTGCGCGGCGGTGCCCTCGCGCGCGGTCAGCACGTTGAACAGGTAGATCCCCAGGAACAGCAGACGCCGGTCCAGACCCGAAAACGGGTGCGGCGCATCAATGGATGGCGGCATGCAGGATCCTCGCCGCCGTCGCCTCGCTGCGCGGGAAGTCGGCGACGATGGTGCCGCTCTTCGCCACCAGGATGCGGTCGGACAGGTCCAGGATCTCCGGCAGATAGGACGAGATCAGGATCACGCCGGCGCCGCTGGCGGCGAAGTCGCGCACGATCTGGCGGATCTCGGCGATGGCGCCGACATCGACCCCGCGGGTGGGCTCGTCGAAGATCACCAGGCGCGGCTCCTGCACCAGCGACTTGGCGATCACCACCTTCTGCTGGTTGCCGCCGGACAGGTAGAGCACCGACTGGTCGGCGCCGATGCGGCGGATCGACAGCCGTTCCTCCCAGGTCGTCGCGCGTTCGCGCATCCGCCGCAGCGGTGCGAAGACCCGGCCGCGGCCGAACTTCGCCAGCCAGCCGAGGCCGATATTGTCGTGCACGCTCATCGTCTCGAAGAAGCCGTCGAGCTTCCGGTCCTCGCTGACATAGGCAATGCCGTCGCGGACCGCCTCAGATGGCAGGGCGTAGCGCACCTCCCGCCCGTCGAGCCAGATCCGCCCGCCGCCGAAATTTCGCTTGGTATGGCCCAGGATGACCTTCGCCACCTCGCTGCGGCCGGAGCCGATCAGGCCGGCCAGACCGGTGATTTCGCCCGGGAAGACGGAGAAGGACATGTTGTTGACCATGCTGCCCATGCGCAGGTTCTCCACCTGCAGGACGGGCAGGGCGGCGGCAGGCCTGCGCCGTGTCTTCGCCGGTGCCGCCGTTTCGACCAGATCCTCGCCGATCATGTGATGGATCAGCCGCGCCCGGTCGAAATCGGCTGCCGGCCCGGTGACCATAAGGTGGCCGTTGCGCAGGACGGAGATCCGGTCCGCGTGGTTGAGGGCCTCTTCCAGGGCGTGCGAGATGAAGATCATCGCGACGCCGTTCGCGCGCAGCGACCGCATCAGGTCGAACAGATGGTCGGTCTCCTCCGGCGTCAGGGCCGCGGTGGGTTCGTCCAGGATGATCACCCGCGCGTCGTTCAGGACCGCGCGCGCGATCTCCACCATCTGGCGCTTCGCGGTGGAGAGCGAGCCGGCCAAAGCCGAGGGATCGACCTTGAAGTTCAGCCGCTGCAGCACCTGGCGCGCCGCGCTGCGCACCCTGCGGACCGAGTTGAAGGCCCGCTCCCGGCCCAGCACCATGTTCTGGGCGACGGTCAGCTGCGGCACCAGACTGGTCTCCTGGTAGACCATCGAGATGCCGCGGCGGGTCGCATCCTTCGGGTTGGCCAGGGTCACCGCCTCGCCGTCCACCTTCAGGATCCCTTCGGACGGCTGGATCACCCCGGCGATCAGCTTGCACAGGGTCGACTTGCCGGCCCCGTTCTCCCCGACCAGCGCGTGGATCTCGCCCGGGCGGAGGTCGAAATCGGCCTCGGCCAGGGCCGCGATGCCGCCATAGGTCTTGGTCGCCTTTTCCAGGCGGATGATCGGCCCGCCGGTCATGCCGCCGCGCCCCCGGGGCCGAGGTTCAGGACCTCGCCGCTGCCGGCGCTGACCGCGATCAGGTCGCCGCGCCAGGACAGGATGTCGGTGATCGCATGGCGGTGCCCGTTGGCGCGGGAATGGGCGGAGGCGATCGGCATCATCTCCGCGTCCAGCTCGATCACCAGGCCGTAGGAGAAGGAGGGCGCCCAGGGCTTCACCTCGCCGAACAGGCGGGTGGCGCCGAGCTCGATCGGGAAGTCGTGGCTGAAGGCCGGATCGACCCGCGGCGAGATCCAGTGGTGCGGGTCGATCGCCGCCTTCATGTCCGCGACGAAGGCCGTCTCCGTCTTCAGGAACTCGATCAGCGGGTCGCGCCGGGCGAGGCAGGCGAGAAGGTAGCCCTCCGGGCCCGGCCGGATACGGCCCAGATAGCCGGGAAAGCCCGCCCGCCGCACGGCGCCGCCGTCGACCTCGACCAGCCGCGCACGCTCCAGCTCCGTGGCGATCAGGGGCCCGTCCGCGGCACGGCAGAGCCCCATCGGGCAGTGCAATCGGTCCGCCAGCAGGCGGGGCGCGCCGTCGCGTCGAAGCGCCACGACCTTGCCGGCCGCGCGCTCGTCCCATGGCGCAAGGGAGAGGATGTCGTCCGCCGGCCCGTAGCCGCAATCGACGAGCGCGACCTCGTCCTCGGACAGGAACAGGCAGTCGGTGATGGAGGCGAGGCCGTCCGGCGGCCGCCAGCCGTCCGCCGGCGATCCGTCCGGGGCGCGCACCGAGAGCCCGCCGCCGGCAAGCCCGACCGCGATCCCCCCGCCGGGCGAGGCGGCGAGGGCGGTGACGGGCGCATCGAAGCTGGCCCAGCCTTCGGGCTCGGCATCCCAGGCTGCCAGGGCCAGGATCCCGGTGCCGCTGGAGAGCAGCAGGCGCCCGTCGGCCGCGATGCACAGCGCCCCGGGGCGCGGCACCTTGCGCCCGGCGGCCCGGTCCAGGCGGTCGTTGGCGCCCAGCACCCCTTCCAGGGTCATGCCGGGTGCCCGCCGCGCCACTTTCCGGTGCCAGAGCATGGCCTAGCTCCTCCCCCAATAGCTGGCAGGGCCGGTCCAGTCCGGATCCGCGCCGGGCAGGCGATAGCGGCCGATCCTGTCGTTCGTCACCCCGCCCAGATAGAGCCAGCCCCGATGCTCGCGCATCGAGGTGATCATGTAGAGCGGTCCGTCGGGTTCGTCCCAGAGCGCGTCGACGATCCGCCCTTCGGCATCGACCTTCAGGACGCCGCCGATATTCAGGTTGCCGAACAGCCAGTTGGTCGGCGGCACGCGCTTCGCCATCCGCCGCCGCATGCCGGGATGGCGCATCGCGCGGTCCATCACCGGGTTGCGCATGCCGGCCAGCGCGATCCAGTAGCCGCCGTCGGAGGCGCGGTTGATATTGTCGGGATAGCCCGGCAGGCCGTCGAGGAAGACCCGGGGCCCGGCCTTCATGTCCGCGAGGTCGAAGATCAGGATCGCGCAGGTCCAGGTGCTGGCGACCAGCAGGTACTTCCCGTCATGGGTGACGCAGACGCCGTTGGGAAAGACCAGGTGATCGCAGACGGTGCGGATGCGGCCAGACCGCGGATCGAAGCGCAGCAGCCGCCCGTTCGGCCGCCCCTCCAGCAGGTCCAGGCCCCAGTTCTCCATGTCGTAGCGCCGGGTCGCGTCGGTGAAATAGACCGTCCCGTCGGCGGCGACATCCAGGTCGTCGGCCATGCGGATCGTGGTGTCGTCCTGGATGCTGAACAGGCTGCGGCCGGTCTGGTCGCCCAGCAGCTCGACCGCGCCGTCGAGATCGACGCGCAGCAGGCCCATGCCGGCGACGCAGGTCAGCAGCCGCCCCTCCCGGTCGAAGGCAAGGCCGAGCGGCCGCCCGCCGATCTTCGCGTGGACATGCACGTCGCGGTAGTGGGGGGGATCGAGACGCAGGATGCGCCCGTCCCGATTGCTGCAGTAGAGCCTGCCATCCGCGTCGAGGATGACATCCTCCGGCCCGTCGAGCTTGCCGGCGGCCAGGATCTCCGCCTCCGCCAGCCTGGCGGGGATCTGGCCCGGCATCAGGCCGTCCATGCCCTTCACCGGGGCGGTGGTTACCCGCACCGGGTCCAGGTAGGTCGAGGCCAGCAGCCGGTGCCGGTTCTTCCGGAACTTCACGTCGATGCCGAGGATCAGGACGATGATCGCGCCCATGCAGAGCAGGACGAAATCGCCCCGAAAACCCGCATTGATCATCGCGTTGTTGAGGATGTAGATCGTCACGAAGCCGATCAGCACCGGGACCACGGCCCCGCGGCCCGGCACGAAGCCGCCCAGCCCGACCACCAGCGCGGTCAGTACGAAGAATTCCATGCCGATGCCGGTATCGGCACTGATGCTGTTCTGCCGCGCGGCGAAGACGAAGCCGGCCAGTCCGACGATCAGCCCGCCCAGCACATAGGCCAGGAAGACGGTGAGCTTCACCTGGATGCCGCCGTGGCGCGCGGCCTTGCGGTTGCCGCCGACGGCCAGCACGTGCCAGCCGAAGCGCGACTGCCGGAACATGAAGAAGATGCAGGTTGCGACCGCCAGCAGCACCCAGAAGCCGACAGGCATGGTCAGCAGCTTCTCGAAGCCGATCCAGTCCCAGACGGGGTCGATCCGGGCGCTGGTCGAGATCTCCACCAGCTCCGCCTGGGAGGCCAGGGTGAACAGGCCGCGCACCGAGATCATCGTGGCCAGGGTGGTCAGCAGCGCGCCGCAGCCGATCAGCCCGGCAAGGGTGCCGTTAACCACGCCGACAAGGGCGCCGGCCGCCAGGCTGCCGGCCAGGACCAGCGACACCGGCAGGCCCAGGATGTGGAAGCCGTAGAGCGCCACGAAGGCGGACATGGCGAAGTTGGAACCGACCGAGAGGTCGATGCCGCCGACCGCGACGACGATCAGCAGCGCCAGCACGACCAGCCCGCCATCGACCGCATATTGCGCCAGGTTGCGCAGGTTCGTCGCGCCGAAATAGCCCTCCGCGGTGGCCAGCACGCCGGTGATCACGCAGAGGAAGGCCAGGAACGGGATCGCGCTTTCCACCCAGCCGCGCGACAGCACGTCCGACAGGATGCGCCGGGGCGAGAGCACGATCAGCGGCACGCGGTGCCGCGGCAGGCTGGCGAAATCGAACCGGACCGTCATGAACCTCTTCCATGCGCGGCGGTGCGGCGCGGCATTCCCGTGGCGGAACGCCGCGCCGCCCGACCGTCAGATTGCCGCCGTTGAAGGCTGGCGGTTGGGGATGGGGATCACAGGGTCCAGCACTTGCCGGGATCGAAGTCGGGGCCCGCCTTGATGATCTTCAGCGGCGATTCCAGTTCCAGCATCGCGCCGTCCTTGCCCGCGCCGCCCTGCAGCAGGATGTCGATCATGGAACCGGCGTCGCGCCCCTGGCCGTCCGCGTCGTAGCTCCAGACCCGGTCCAGGACGCCGTCCGCGATCGCGTCGCAGGCCATCTTCTCGCCGCCGCCGGTGGCATAGACCAGCACCTCGTCCGCCTTGCCCGCATCCTTCACCGCATTGCCGGCGCCCATGGTGTGGACGTCCCAATGGCCGAAGATCGCGCACAGGTCGGGATGCTGCTGCAGCACGGTGGCGGTGATCTGGCGGGCCTTTTCCGGTTCCCAGTCGGAGGCCTGGTTGGACACGACCTCGATCTCCGGATGCGCCTCGAAGACCTTGAAGGAGGCCTCGTTCATGATGACGCTGTCGGCCGCCGTCAGCTGGCCCGGGACGATCGCGACCTTGCCGGACTTGCCGCTGCCCTTGCCGCATTCCTTCACGATGTCTTCCGCCACCTCGCGGCCGATGCGGTTCCAGTTGGCGCCGACGAAGGCGCTGGAGGGCTGGTTGGACTGCAGGTTGATCTGCAGCACCCTGATCCCCTCCGATTCCGCCTGGCGGATCTGCCGGGCGAGAAGCTGGACCGTCGGATTGTGGACCACCAGCACGTCGGGCTTCTCGCTGATCGCCTTGGCCAGCAGCTCCGACATCGCCCCGGTGTTGAAGCCGGCGTCGCGGACGTCGAGATCGTAGCCGTAGATCGCCGCATGCTCCTGCATCCGGCGGACCCAGCCTTCGGTCAGCGAGATGCCCATCGCGATCGGCACGAAGACCACCTTCTTGCCCGACAGGTCGGTTTCTGCCTGGGCCGGGCCGTGGGGTACGGACGCCGCCAGGGCGACGCACCCGCCGACGATCGCGGCCGCCGCCGCGCGCCGGACCGTTCTTCCAACTGACTGCATCATGACTTCCTCCTCTGCTTCGGGCTCGCTCGGTTCACAGATCACCGCTGGTGTCCGTTTCCGTGTCTCTGGGGTTCAGGTAGTTGTCGAGGACGATCGCGATGATCAGGACGATGCCCTTCAGCATGTCCTGCATCTGCGCGGTGAAGTTCAGCAGGGTCATGCCGTTGCGCAGGATCGCAATCAGCGCGACGCCGACGATGATGTTGCGGATCCCGCCGCGCCCGCCGCGCAAGGGGATGCCGCCGAGCACCACGACCAGGATCACCTCGAACAGCAGGCCGCCATTGGTCACGGTGCGGAAGTCGACCGAGCCGCTGGCCGATGCGGTGACCAGGCCTGCGAACAGGGCCATCAGGGCGGCGAAGACATAGACGGCGATCGTCGTCCGGCGCACCGGCAGGCCGCTCAGCCGCGCCGCCTGGAAATTGTCGCCCATCGCGTAGACCGTCCGGCCGGCGGCCGTGTAGCGCAGCAGGATGGCGGTCGCGGCCAGCGCGCCCGCCATCAGCACCAGGGGGGCCGGCAGGCCGGGCAGGATCTCTCCCGTCAGCAGCACCACCGTCGGGTGCGCCTTCGGCAGCAGGATCATGAACTCGCCGCCCAGGATCGCGAAGCGCACCAGCCCGGTGATGAACATCGCCGAGGCCAGGGTCGCCAGCATCGCCGGGATCTCCACATAGGCGATCAGCCAGGCGTTGACGATGCCCACGGCCGCCATCGCGCAGACGGCAAGCAGCAGGGATTCCGGGCCGCCATAGCCGGCATCGATCAGGATGCTGAAGCAGGTGGCGCCGGCCACCATGCCGGCGATCAGCGAGAGGTCCAGCCCGCGGGAGATGATCACCAGCGCCATGCCGCAGCTCAGGATCACCAGGGCCGCGGAGTTCGACAGGATTACCGACAGGTTGCCGAGGGTCGCGAAGCCGTCGATCGTCGCCGCGAAGACGAGGGCGACGACCACCGTCACCACCATCACGACCCGCTCCAGCAGGTTGCGCCGCCCGCCGCCGGCATCCGGCCTTGCGGCACCGATCATCGAGCCGAGCGACATTCAGGCCTCCTCCGCCGCGACCGTGTAGATCTGGGGCAGCGGCGCCAGCGCTTCCGCCAGCGCGGCCCGCGCCGGCCCGTCGGCGCCCCCGACGGTCACCGCGACCAGCACCCGCTTGCGATCGTCCTGGGCGAATTGCACCGCGACCCGCGCCTGCGGCCCGCAGAGGCGGCTTCCCTCCAGCCGGACCTTCTCCGCGATCGCGCGTTCGCGCAGGGCGGGCTTGAAGACCTTGCCGACCGCGGTGACCGGAAGGGCGTCGATGACCAGGATGCTTTTCGGCAGGGCCGGGCGCTCATGGATCTGCGCCTCCAGGTGCCGGCGCAGCGCGTCGAGGTCGACCTGCACCCCATCGGCCGGGACGACGAACAGCGCCGGCACCTCGCCGGCATGCTGGTCCGGCATGCCGACCGCGGCGCTGGCCTTGATTCCGTCGAAGCGGTCGGCGACCTCCTCGATCGCCGCCGGGTCGATATTGTGCCCGCCGCGCAGGATCAGGTCCTTCGCCCGGCCGGTCAGGACGAGCCGCTGCTCCGCGGTCAGGTAGCCGAGATCGCCTGTCGAGAGCCAGCCATCGGGGCCAAGCGTTCCGGCGTCGTGCGCGGGATCCAGATAGCCGGGAAAGACCTGTGGCCCGCGCACCTGCACGAGGCCGCTTTCCTCCGCCCCGCACGTCTCCTGCGCCTCGCTGTCCAGGCACAGGATGCGGGTCTCGGAATAGGGCGCGCGGAAGCCGACGCTGCCCGCCAGCGGTTCGCCCCGGCCGGGATTGAAGGCGATGGCCGCGGCCGTTTCGGTCATGCCGTAGGTCTCGAACAGGCGGATGCCGGTGACCGCCTCGAAGCGTTCGCCGACGGCCCTGGGCAGGAGCGCGCCGCCGGTGACGGCCATGCGCACACCGGTGGGCGGGTCGCTGTCGGGCCAGGAGCCGGTGATGGCGGCAATCGAGGTTGGGACCCCGCTGACCACCGTCGCGCCGTGATGGCGGACGATCTCCCAGTAGCGGTCGATCACCGCCGGCCGGCGCAGCGCATGGGGCGAGGGCACCAGGACGTGCCCGCCAGCGGCGAGGACCGACAGGCCGACCGTCATCGTTCCGCCGACATGGAAGAAGGGAAAGCCGTTGACGACCGTGTCGCCGGTGCCGTAGCCGAACACCTGGCCGAAGCCGAAGGCGGCATGGATCTGGTTGCCGTGGGTCAGGCGCACGACTTTCGGGCGGCCGGTGGTGCCGCCGGTGTGGAACATCGCGCAGACGGTGTCGCGGCCCGCGTCGAGGTCGAACTCCAGCGTGTCCGCTTCACGCCCGGCCATGCAGCTTGCCAGCGCCGCAAAGCCCGGAGCCGGCGGCGCCTCGCCGATCACGATCACCCGGCGCAGGGTCGGCACCCGGTCGAGGGCCCCTTGCGCCTTCTCCCAGCATTCCCTGTCGAGCGCCGGCGCGGGGATCACCAGCAGCACCGCCGCCTGTGCGTTCAGCAGGTCGAACACCGCGTCCCGGTTCAGAAGGTGGTTCAGGGTGCTGGCGATGCCGGCCACCTGGGCGCCCAGCAGCAGGGTTGGCAGTTCCGGCACGGTGGGGCAGAGGAAGGCCGCCACCCGCCGGCCCTGCGCCACCCCCAGTTCGTCGAAGACGGCGTTGAACATGTTGGCGCCGCGGGTCACCTCCGCCAGCAGGGTGCGATGGCTGAGGGCCGTGCCGACATCCGCCGGGTCTTCCGAGCGCAGGACGGTCAGCGCGGGTGCTGCGCCGCATTGCGCCGCCGTCGCCAGCAGCAGGTCGTACAGGCTGTGGGCGGTCACCAGCTCGTTATAGGGCCGGACCTCGATCGCCTCGATATCGGCGATCGTGCGCACCGGGCGGACAGGCGCCGTGGTCTTCAGCGGCCCGTCCATCAATGCACCGCCGCGTACATGATGGTGTCCTCGCTGGCGCCGGCGCCGTCGAATTCCTCGACGATCCGGCCCTGGCGGCAGACCAGGATGCGATCGGAGATCTGCAGCACCTCCGGCAGGTAGGACGAGATCACCATCACGGCGATGCCGTCATCGGCCAGGCGGTTGATCAGCTGGTGGATCTCCGCGATCGCGCCGACATCGACGCCGCGGGTCGGTTCGTCGAAGATCACCAGCCGCGGCCGCTGCACCAGGGCCTTGGCGACCACCACCTTCTGCTGGTTGCCGCCCGACAGCTCGATCACCCGCGCATCGCCGTTGATCGCGCGGACATTGAGCGCGCCGATCCAGTGGTCGGCGATCTGCTTCATTTCGGTCAGGCTGACGATGCGCGACCGCGCCTGTCCGCCGGCGATGGCGGAGAGGTAGATGTTCTCGCCGATCGACATCGTCTCGAAGAAGCCTTCGAGCTTGCGGTCCTCGGTGACGTAGACGATGCCGTCGCGCACCGCCGCCCGCGGCACCCGGTAGCGGACCGGCCGCCCGGCGAGCCGGACCTGGCCGCCGTGGAAGGTGTCGCGCTTCATCACGCCGGCCACCACCTTCGCCGCCTCGGTCCGGCCGGAGCCGATCAGGCCGAAGACCCCGGTGATCTGGCCGGCGAAGACCGAGAAGGAGGTGTTCTTCACTGCCTTGCCCATGGAGAGGTTCTGGACGCTCAGCACCTTCTCGCCCGGCTCGCGGACCGTCCGGTCGCCGCGGGCGCCGTAGAGCTGGCCGCTGAGGGAGCGGCCCACCATCGCGCGCACGATGCTCTCGCGGTCGAAGGCGGAAGCGTCGTCGGTCACCACATGCTCGCCATCGCGCAGCACGGTGATGCGGTCGGCGATCCGCAGCGCCTCCTCCAGCGCGTGGGAGATGAAGATGATCGAAACGCCGCGCGCCTTCAGCCGGTCGACCAGGGAGAAGAACTGGTGCTTCTCCTCCGGGGTCAGGGTCGCGGTCGGCTCGTCGAAGATGATGACACTGGCATTGTGATGGACCGCCCGCGCGATCTCGACCATCTGCTTCTGGCCGGCGCCGAGGCTGGAGACCAGGGCGGTCGGGTCGACATCGAAATTCAGCGACTGCAGGAACTGCTGCCCGGCGATGTAGATCCCGCGCAGGCGGTGGAAGAAGGCGCGGTCGGCGAGATAGAGGTTCTGCGCCACCGTCAGCGAGGGGACCAGGCTGGTCTCCTGGTAAACCATGGCGATGCCCTTGCCGAGGGCCTCGGCCGGGGTCGCCAGTTCGACAGGCTGCCCCTGGATGCGGATCTCGCCGCGGGTCGGGGCGACCACCCCGGCCAGCATCTTGGTCAGGGTCGACTTGCCCGCGCCGTTCTCGCCCAGCAGGGCATGCACCTCGCCCTTGCGCAGGCTGAAGCTGACGTCGCGGACGGCGGCGACGCCGCGATATTCCTTGGTGCCGTTGCGGAGTTCGAGGATCGGTTCCATCAGGCGGCTGCCCTTGTGTCGCCGGCAAGGCGCAGCACCACGCCGTCGCCCTGCGCCGCCACGAAGAGCGCCCCGTCATGGACCGAGGTCGCTGTCACGCCGTGGCTGCCGCCGTCGGCGCGGCTGTGCAGGCTGGCGCGCGGCTGGAAGGCCGTGTCCAGCCGGACGCAGAGGCCGTAGGACATGGTCGGCGCCCAGGGCTTCAGGATGCCCAGATGCTTGACGCCGCCGCCCTGCAGCGGCTCGTAGAAGCTGCGTCCGGAACGCAGCTTCGGCACCACCCAATAGGGTTCCGGCACCTCCGCGACCATGCGGCTGCGGTAGGCGGGCTCGCGCAGGACGAATTCGACGAGCTGGCTGCGCGGCGCGAAGACCGACAGCCAGTAGCCGTCGCCGGCCGCCGCGATCCGCCCCGGATAGCCCGGCAGGTCGTGGTAGAGGACGGTCCGGCATGCCGGTGCCGCGGGATCGATCCGGACCAGGCGATGGCGCCAGGCCTCCGCGAAGACGAGGTCCGTGCCGGAGGCCGCCAGCCCCGCCGGATAGGCGAGCCCGTCGGCCAGCAGGGCCGCTTCGCCGCTGGCGAGGTCGATGCGGTGGATCTCGCCGCTGCGCCCCAGCGCCAGCAGATCGCGCTGCCAACCGTCGCGGCCGTGACGGGTGGAGCCGATCGCGACATAGAGGCTCGTGCCCGTCGCGGTCATGGCGGTGACTTCGCCGGCGCCGCGACCGAACCGGACCTGCCGGCGATCGCGGCCCGGCCGGTCGATCAGTACCTCGCCGCCGGCCAGCGCGATGGCCAGGCCGCCATCGTCGAGGGCGGCGAGCGCGGTGATCGCGGCGCCGAAGGTCTCGCACAGCGTCCAGGCGCCGCCCGGGCCGAGCGCGTGCAGCGCGGCCCCCGCCGAGGCGTGGAGCCGGCCATCCGCCACCGCCAGGTCGTCGACATCGGCCAGCGGCAGCCGTGCGCCGGCCTCGTCCAGCGCCCGGTTCGGGCGCAGCGCCCCGTCCAGCGGCGGCACGGTGACCGCCGCCTCGCCGCGGCCCAGCAGGCTGTCCCAACGTCGGATGAGCGGGCCGATCATGCGGCGCTCCAGTAGGATTGCGGCCCGGTCCAGTCCGGATCCGCGCCTTCGATCTTCAGCCGGCCGATCCGGTTGTTCAGGATGCCGCCGATATAGAGATGGCCCTTATGCTCCCGCATCGAGGTGATCATCGGATGGCTCTCGCCGCCCAGGTCCCACAGCACCTCCAGGACCCTGCCGTTCTCGTCGAAGCGGATGACGCAGCCGCTGTTGATGTTTGGATAGAGCCATTCGTCCGGCGCGATGCGGCGGGCCATGCGCCGGCGGAAGCCGGGCATGCGAAGCGCGAGGTCCATGGACGGCGTGCGCATGCCCACCAGCGCCAGCCAGTAGCTGCCGTCGGAGGCGCGGTTGATGTTGTCGGGATAGCCCGGCAGGTCGGGAATCACCGCTTCGGTCCGGCCCTTCTTCGGACCGTCGAACCAGTACCGGCTGATCCGTCCGGCCCAGGTTTCCGCGAACAGGAACGACACCCCGTCATGGGTCATGCAGATGCCATTGGGGAAGACCAGGTTCTTCAGCACCGTGCGGGTCGTCCGGGTGGCCGGATCGAAGCAGATGATCCGGCCGTTGCCGCGGGACTCCAGGCTGTCGACCGGCCATTCGTGCATCTCGTAGCGGATCGTCGCCTCGCTGAAGAAGATCCGGCCGTCGGGCGCGATATCCAGGTCGTCGGCGAGCCGCAGGCGGGAATCGTCGATCACCGAGAACAGCGAGCGGTCGGTCTCGTCGGTCAGCTTCTCGATCTTCCGGTCGGGATGCACGGCATAGAGGCCCATGCCGCCGATGCAGCAGATCAGCGCGCCGTCGGCTGCGAAGGCCATGCCGAGCGGCCGCCCGCCGACATGGGCAAAGACCTCCTGCCGGGTATAGTCGGGCGCCAGGAAGCGGACGATGTCGCCGGTGCGGTTGCCGGCATAGAGATTGTCGTCTTCGTCGAGGATCACGTCCTCCGGCCCGTCGATCCGGTCCAGGCCGATCGCCTCCACCGGCCGGAGGCGGTCGTTGAGGGCGTAGGGCGAACCGGGGTCCGTCCCCGGTGCCGGCGGCAGGGCCGCATAGGTGGGGGAGACATAGACCTCGGTCAGCAGCTTGTGCCGGTTCTTCAGCCAGCGGACGTCGATCGCCACGGCCAGCAGCAGGACGGTGCCCAGCAGCAGCGAATTGGCGCCGCTGGTGACGCCCAGGCGGACCAGGGAGTTGACCATCAGCATGACGATCACCGAGCCGATCACCGCCTTCGCCGCCGAGCCGCGGCCGCCGCCCAGGCTGTTGCCGCCGAGCACGGCGGCGGTGAGCGCGGCGATCTCCAGCCCGATGCCGGTATCGGCGCCGGCCCCGCCCAGGCGCGAGGCATAGAGCAGGCCCGCCAGGGCGCTGAAGATGCCGGACACGACGTAGGTCAGGCAGACGGTGCGGCGGACCGGGATGCCGACATTGTAGGCCGAGCGGCGCGACCCTCCGGTGGCCATGACATGCCAGCCGATCCGGGTGCGGCTGAGCATGAGGTGAAGCAGCAGGGCGATCGTGCCGGCGACGATCACGCTGAACGGGATGCCCAGCACCGTGCCTTCGCCCAGATAGAACCAGGTGTCGGAATCCGGAAAGACGGCGGCGATCTGCACCGAGTAGGTCAGCAGCAGCAGGTCGACGATGGCGCGCACGATGATCAGGGTGACCAGGGTCGTGAGGAAGGCGCGCAGCCGCAGATAGCCGATCAGCAGCCCGTTCACGAGGCCGACTGCCGCGCCGCAGAGCAGGGTGCCGACCACCACCACCGGCAGGGGCAGGCCGGCCACGTTCAGCAGCGCCAGGGCGACGATATTGCCCAGGGCGAAGGTCGAGCCGACGCTGAGGTCGATGCCGCCGCCCACCATCACGACCATCAGCGCCAGGACCAGCAGTCCGAACTCGCCCCATTGCCGGGAGAGATTGCCCAGGCTCGCGCCGCCGAAGAAGTCCGGGATCGCCGCGCCGAAGGTGGCGATCACAAGCAGCAGGATCAGGACCGGAATGGCATTGTCGATCCAGCGCTTGGCAAGCAGTTCGCCCAGCACCTGGTCCGGCACGATCCGGTAGCGCCAGCGGGTGACGGTCTCTGACACGTTCATCGGGGAGGACTCTCCGGGAAAGGACGACGGGGGCCGCACCGGCCGCAGGCGGAATCCCGCGGCCGGTGCGGCCGGGGTGCGTCGCCCCTACTGCTCCAGTGTCCAGCAGGAGCCGGGGGTCATCGTGTCCTTGGTGAGGAAGGTCAGAGGCGAGAACAGGGTCGTCTTCATAGCGCCCGCCTCAGGCCCGTTCTGAAGCAGCTGCATGATCATCATCGAGATGTCGCGCGCCTGACCGGGCACGTCGTAGCTGACGACCTCGGAATAGGTGCCCTTCTCAAGCCCGTCGCACGCCGACTGGTTGCCGCCGCCGGAGGTGATCAGGTAGACGTCCTTGCCCGCCTCCCGGATGGCGGCGCCGGTGCCCAGGTCCATCACGTCCCAGAAGCCGACGATGCCGCAGAGGTCGGGATGCTGCTGCAGCACGGTGGCGGTGATGTTCTTCGCCTTGGTGCCGTCCCAGTCGGCGGCCTGGTTGGAGACCACCTTCATCTCCGGATGCTCGGCGAAGACATTGTCGATGCCCTTCATCTGATAGGCGCTGGCCGCCGCGGTCAGCACGCCCTGGACGATCGCCACCTTGCCGTTGCCGCCGTTTTCGGGGCCGCATTTCTCGATCAGCTTGTTCGCCATCTTCTCGCCCATGCCGACATAGTCGGCGCCGACGAAGGCGTCGGTGGAATAGCTGGAGCGCATGTTGACCTGGACGACATAGATGCCGGCATCCTCCGCCTTTTTCAGCAGACGGGCATAGGACTGGACATCCGGATTGTGGACGACGATCGCGTCCGGCTTTTCCGAGATCAGCGAGGTGATGGCCTGCGCGCCGGCATCGGTGCTCCAGTTCGGATCGCGGATCTCGACGGTGATGCCGTACGGTTCCAGGATCTCCTTGATCCCGGCAGCCCAGCCTTCGGTGAGGTCGAAGCCCATGGCGACCGGCACGAAGGCGACCTTCTTGCCTTGCAGCGCCTCGTAGATGGGCGCGCGGGCGGGGTCGTCGATGCCCTGCGCCTGTGCCGGAGCCTGGCTTGCGCCGAAGCCCCAGGCAGAAGCGGCAAGGGCCAGTGTCGCGGCAAGGGCCGTTCCGTTCAGGCGTGCCATGATAGTCCTCCCGTTGGCTGCCATCAGATATCCCCCTGTTGCGCGGTCTGTTCGTCGCGGGGGTTGAGGATCGTGTCGATCACGATCGCGCTGAGCAGGATCACGCTCTTGATGATGTTCTGGGCGGTGTACTGGATGTTCATGATCGTCATGCCGTTCAGCAGGATCCCGATCAGGAGCGTGCCGACGATGACGTTGCGGATGCTGCCCCGGCCGCCTGAAAGTCCGATGCCGCCCAGGACGACGACAAGGATGATGTCGTAGACGTAGGTGGAGTTGGCGATCCGGGTGTTCATGCTGGCGACGGACGCCGCGGTGACGATGCCGGCCACGAAGCCGATCAGCGCGGACAGCATGTACTGGGCCACGATGGTCGGGCGCGCCGGCACGCCGGCGATGCGCGCGGCCGCCAGGTTGTCGCCGACCGCGCGCAGGTAGCGGCCGGTGCGGGAAAAGCGCAGGAACAGGTAGCCGGCGAAAGCAACGCCCGCGAACAGCAGGATCGGCACCGGGATGCCGGCCAGGCTGCCCTGGCCCAGCCAGACCATGTCGTCGATCCGCTCCGGCAGGTAGACCACGTCGAGGTCGAGCAGGAAGTAGCGGCCGAAGCCATAGGCCAGGGTGCCCATGGCGAGGGTCGCGAAGATCGCCGGGATCTCGACGAAGGCGACCAGCAGGCCGGTGATCATGCCGCCCGCCAGGCTGAAGCCCAGCCCGATCGCGACGGCGAGCAGGAGTGGCATGCCGTCGCCGGCCAGCTGCAGCACCCAGGCGACGGAGACCGCCATCAAGGCGACGAGCGACAGGTCGATGCCCCGCCCGATCACCACCAGCCCCATCGCCACGCCGAGGATGCCGAGAATCGAGACGCTGCGCAGCAGGTTGAGGAGGTTGTCGGCGGTCAGGAAGCCCGGCAGCGCGATCGCGAACAGGATGCAAAGCAGCACCGCGAGCGCCAGGACGATGCGCTCCTGGGTCATCCGCCCGATGATGGCCATGGTCCTTCCCGCGCCCTTCCCCGCATGTCGTTCCCGGCGGTCGACGACCACCTCTTTGTTGCGGGGAGGCTAGGAGGGGGCCGCTGTCGATACTTTCGCGGCGGTGCAGATTCCTTGTCTGAGCGCGCAGCGCTGCGGGGCGAGGTTGAAGAATCCCGTCATGCGGGCTTTGCTAGGGGTGGCGCCTTGGCGGGAGCCGTCGGGCGAGAAACGGGGGGTCACCTGGACACAGGCGACACAGCCCCGTCTGCCGGCGCCGGGGGAGGTAGACATGGAGCTGGTTTTCGATACGGGCGCCCTCGATCCCGGCGCACGGTACAAGGCCTGGCGGGAGGCCATCTGCGACGTCTACGTCAATGTCGATGTCGCCGCGACGCGCCCGGACCAGTACAAGGGCTTCATCCGCGAGACCCGCTTCGGGAAGGTTGCGCTGACGGACATCTTCCTGTCCGAGCAGCGCATCCGGCGCAACCGGCGCCACATCTCGCAGCTCGACAAGGACTGCTACTACCTGCAGTTCCTGCACCACGGCAGCCTGAACGTGCTGCAGAAGGGCGGGGAGTTCATGTCGAACCCGGCCCGCGGCGCCATCTTCTGCGCAACCGAACAGTACGAGCTGCAGTGCCGCGGCGATGTACGGGCCTACTATCTTGAGGTGCCGCGGGACGACTTCGCGGCGCGCTTTCCCAGGGACCGGGTACCGCTGGCGGCAACGATCAACACCACCCATGGCATGGGCCGGATCGCGGTGGAGTTCTGCGCGATGCTGGCGGGAGAGGGCGATGTCCTGGGGCCGGATGCGCGCGACGGGCTGGGCGACCAGCTCCTGGACATCCTGGCCCTGACCCTGCAGGCGGCGGACGGCGAGGTGCCGGTCACGGAAGGTGTCACGCGCAACCTGCGCCTGCGCGGCGTGCAGCAGTGGATCGAGGCGCATCTCGACGACCCGGACATGACCCTGGAGGGGATCGCCCAGGCGAACAGCATGTCCCTGCGCACCCTGCACATGCTGTTCGAGCAGTGCGAGATGTCGGCATCGGAATGGATCTGGCACCGGCGGCTGCAGCGCTGCCATGACGAGATCGCCAAGCGCGACGGCCGGTCGATCACCTCGATCGCCTTCGCCCATGGCTTCAACAGTTCCGCCCATTTCAGCGCCATGTTCCGGCGCAAGTTCGGCCTGACGGCACGGGAACTGCTGCGCAGCGCCGACCCTGCGCCGGGCCGGCCGGCAGGAGGGCGGTAGCGGGCCTGGCCGGATCCCGGCCGGCAGCCCGCCTACAGGAACGCCGGCAGCGGCTGGCTCTGGCTGCCGGCCTTGCCGGCGGCCGCGCCGGCGCCGACCGGCGCCTCCACCAGGCCGCAGGCGCTGTCGATCAGGCCTTCCAGCAGCTGCGGCGACTGCCAGTAGGGATGCGGGTCGGGGCCGTGCGCGGCCGCACCCTCGCGGGCGGCCAGCACGTTGAAAAGATAGATGCCGAGGAACAGCAGGCGCTGGTTTAGCACCGCCCGCGGCAGGTCCGGGGCCAGCCGCCGGATATGGTCCAGGCAGCGCTGGTAGCCGGTGTTCCAGCGCTGGCCGATGGCACCGTCGAACAGGTCGCGCCGGGTCGCCACGATCTGGGCCACGAAGCGCATATAGGTGCGCGCCCGCACATGGTCCGGCGCCACCACGATGCTGTCGACGATGATCGCGATCACCTCGCGCAGGGCATGCGGCCCGCCGGCCGCCTCGGCCGCGTCCAGCAGATCGTTGCGGCGGCCGTCCATCAGGCGGGCCGCGTCGACGATCAGCTCCCGCACCAGGTCTTCCTTGGTGCCGAAATAATAGTGCAGGGCGGCCATGTTCTTCTGCCCGGCGGCGGCGACGATCTGGCGGACGGTCACCCCTTCCAGCCCGCGCTCCGCGAACAGAGACTGGGCGGCATTCTTGATTTTCTCGCGCGCATCCGATGACATCCGACCGGATTGCCACGCGCCGGCGTTTAAGTCAATTGACTTATTTCGTGCTGCCGGCCGGGATGCCGGGCCGTCCGGCGGCAGCGGAAGGGGACAGCATGCAGAACCTGCAAGTCGACGGCGACCGGCTCTGGGCCAGCCTGATGGCGATGGCGGAGATCGGCGCGTTGCCCGGCGGCGGCTGCCGGCGCCTGGCCCTGACCGACGAGGACAAGGCCGGCCGCGACCTGTTCGTGCGCTGGGCGAAGGCGGCGGGCTGCACGGTCACGGTGGACCGGATGGGCAATATCTTCGCCCGCCGCCCCGGCCGCGACAACAGCCTGCCGCCGGTGGTCACCGGCAGCCATCTGGACACCCAGCCGCATGGCGGCCGCTTCGACGGCGTCTATGGCGTGCTGGCCGGGCTGGAGGTGGTGCGCTGCCTGAACGACCGCGGCATCGAGACGGAGGCACCGATCGAGGTCTCCGTCTGGACCAACGAGGAGGGTACCCGTTTCCCACGCTCGATGGTCGCCAGCGGCGTGTTCGGCGGCAAGTACGACCTGGAGGAAGCGCTGGCGATCACCGACCTCGAGGGGCGCAGCCTGGGCGCGGAGCTGGCGCGGATCGGCTATGCGGGAGAGGCGCCCTGCGGTGGCCGGCCGTTCGCCGCCTTTTTCGAAGCGCATATCGAGCAGGGGCCGGTGCTGGAGGCGGAGGGCCGCACCATCGGCATCGTCACCGGTGCGCAGGGCCAGCGCTGGTACGATGCGGTGCTGACCGGGCAGGATTCCCATGCCGGCACCACCCCGATGGCGATGCGACGCGACGCGGTGTTCGGCATGGCGCACCTGATCGCGGCGGTGGAGGCGCTGGTCGCCGAACATGCGCCGCAGGCCGTCGGCACGGTGGGCGAGATCCGGGTGGTGCCGAATTCCCGCAACACCGTGCCGGGCCGGGTGGAATTCAGCATCGACCTGCGCCATCCCGACCCGGCGGCCCTGCTGCGGATGCATGGCGAGCTGCATCGCCGGCTGCCGGAGATCGCCGCCGCCGCCGGCCTGGAACTCGACCTGCGGGACGTGGTGCAGGTGCCGGAGATCCGCTTCGACGCGGACTGCATCGCTGCCGTCCGCGATGCCGCTGCGGCCCTCGGCCTGCCGGCGCGGGAGATGCTGTCCGGCGCCGGCCATGACGCGATGTACA
>NZ_JBHRTR010000029.1:44797-100009 GCF_042646425.1 Marinibaculum pumilum | reverse complement strand
AAGCGCGGCGTCAGCCACAACGAGGCGGAGGCCGCCGATCCGGGGCATCTCGCGGCCGGCTGCGATGTCCTGTTGCACGCGATTCTGGCGCGGGCGGGGATCGCCGCCGGCTGATGGCGGTCCCGCAGCAAGGGATCAGAAGCTCGATCCTTCGTCGAGCCGCACCAGCGCCCGCACCTCGATGCTGCGCCGCGGGGCGGCGCCGGGCCGCGTGTCCGGGTCGTCGAAGGCGGTGTGGGGCACGTAGCGGACCGGCGCGTCCGGGTCGGAATCGTAGGTCTTGATCAGCAGCGCCTCTTCCGGGGTCATGTCCGGCACGTAGAGCCAGCGCTGCCCCGGCGACCAGGTCAGGCTGAAGACCTCGCCCACCCGGTCGCGATAGACCAGGTCGGTCGGCACCAGGTCGGCGGGATCCAGGGAGCCGCCGTCGACGATGGCCAGCGGCGCCATCTCCACCGGCCCGCCGAACGGCCGCCACAGGTTCACGATGCCGAAGCGGCCGCGCAGCCAGTCCGCGGCGCGGTCGGCCGGCAGCAGGTCGCGCACCCGCTGCGGCCCGGACCTGGGCGTGTAGTCGCCATGGGCGCGGCGCACCGGAACGCGGGCGCCGGTCGCGCCGCCGCCCTCGATCCGCACGGTGTGGTCGAAGATCACCACTTCGCTGGCGCCGGTGCGCGCCTTCAGCAGGGCCTCCACCTCCGGGTAGAACCGCGCGCGAACCTCCGCCTCGTCGGTGAAGTCGGCGACCGCGCTGCTGCTGCGCACCAGGGTGAAGCCGTTCTCCGCCAGGGTCAGCTGCTCCGCGATCGGGCGGATGTCCAGGATCTCGACAGTGCGGGGCTCCAGTTCGACGGCATAGCGGACACCGCCATCGTCGCGGCTGAAGCTGCCGATCGGTTCGACATGGATCTGCGGCCTGCCTGGCTGCGGCTTCAGGAAGTTCACCTGCGCCTCCACCGCCGGCAGATGCAGGGAGGGGATCGGGCCGGAATGAATGAGGCTCAGTTCCAGCGAGGCGATATCGGTGCGGTCGAACATCTTGGCCTCCAGTTCCTGCGATGAACCCCTGTCATGAGGCAGGTGGCGGCATCGCGCTTTCGATCTGCAGGAGATGGGAGCGGTGCAGGCCGTCTTCACGCGACAAATCGTCGACCGGTACATGAACGGAAATCATGTCAAAAATGAAAGCGAAGCGGCCGGCCGATTCGGCCCTCGCCCTCGCGTCCTGTCGGAGTAGACTGCTGTCGCGATGATTGTCCTGGAGCATCACCAGCGGCCGGCGGAAACCGGTCCCTGGCCGCAGGAGCTGGATGCGGTCCTGCCGCCGGCCATGCTCGGCACCGCGGCGGCCGAGATTGCCGCCTGGCCGGGATACGCCCCCACCCGGTTGCGGAGCCTCGACGTCCTGGCGGGCCAGCTCGGCATCGCGCAGCTTCTCTACAAGGACGAAAGCGGCCGCCTCGGCCTGGGCAGTTTCAAGGCGCTGGGCGGCGCCTATGCCGTGCTCTGCCTGGCCGCGGAACGGGTCGCGGCGGCGACGGGGCAGCAGCCGCCGCTGGCGGAGATCCGTGCCGGCGACCATGCGGCGCTGCTGGCCGGGCTGACGGTGGCCACCGCCACCGACGGCAATCACGGCCGCTCCGTGGCCTGGGGCGCCCGCCTCGCCGGCTGCCGCTGCCGGGTCTACATCCATGCCGGGGTCAGCGCCGGCCGGCAGGCCGCGCTGGAGGCGCTGGGCGCGGAGGTCCGGCGGATCGACGGGGACTACGATGCCTCGGTCCGGCTCTGCGCGGCGGAGGCGGCGGCGGAGGGCCTGTTCGTCGTCTCCGACACCTCCTATGACGGCTATGGCGACCTGCCGCGGCAGGTGATGGCCGGCTACAGTGTGATGGCGGCGGAGGTGCTCGATCAGGTCGGCGGTCATGGCGCCGCAGGCAGCGCCGCCCTGCCCACCCATGTCTTCGTCCAGGCCGGGGTCGGCGGCCTGGCCGCTGCCGTCTGCGCGCAGATGTGGCAGCGCCTGGGTGCGGCGCGCCCGCGCTTCGTGATCGTGGAACCGGCCCGCGCCGCCTGCCTGATGGCGACCGCGCGTGCCGGCCGGCCGACGGCGGTGTCGCTGCAGGAGGAAACGGTGATGGCGGGATTGTCCTGCGGCGAGATCTCGCCGATCGCCTGGACCATCCTCGACCGCGGTGCCACCGACTACCTGACGATCGGCGAGGACGACGTGGCCCCGATCATGCGGCTGCTGGCCTCCGGTGCCGCAGGCGGCGGCACGATCACCGCGGGTGAGTCCGCGGTGTCCGGCCTGATCGGCCTGCTGGGTGTCGCCGCGGATCCGGATCTGCGGCGCGCGGTCGGCCTGACCACCGGCAGCCGGGTCCTGGTCTTCGGCAGCGAGGGCGCCACCGACCCGCAGATCTATGCCAGCATGGTCGGTCATCCGCCGCCCGGCGAAGGCGCGCCGGACGGCGCATGATCCAGGCGGGCATGACCGGATCGGCGCCCGACAGGGGCCTGCCGGCCGGCGAATGCGCCGCCCGCTGCACCCGTGCCCAGGCCCTGATGGCGGCGGCGGGGCTGGACCTGATCCTGCTGACCACCGAGCCGGAGGTCCGCTACTTCTCCGGCTTCCTGACCCCGTTCTGGCAGAGCCCGACCCGCCCCTGGTTCCTGCTGCTGCCGGCAGACGGCAGGCCCGTCGCGGTGGTCCCGCGGATCGGCGCCGTCGCGATGGCGGCGACCTGGGTCACCGATATCCGCACATGGCCTTCGCCCCGGCCGCAGGACGAGGGGATCTCGCTGCTGGCCGATACGGTCCGCGACCTTGCCGGGACAACGCCGATGCTGGGCGTCAGCCAGGGGCCGGAGAGCCATCTGCGCCTGCCGCTGACCGACTGGAACCGGCTGCTGGCGGGACTGCCGGGTGCGGTCCTGCGGGATGCCACGCCGATCCTGCGGCAGCTGCGGATGGTGAAGTCGCCGGCGGAAATCGCGAAGATCGCCCATGTCTGCGACCTGGTCTCCGAAGTGTTCGAGGGGATGCCCGCCTGGCTGCGGCCGGGCATGAGCGATATCGAGGTCTTCCGCCGCTTCCGCATCGCCTGCCTGGAGGCCGGCGCCGACGACGTGCCCTACCTGGTCGGCGGCGCGGGTCCGGGCGGCTATGGCGACATCATCTCGCCGCCGCAGGGCCGGCCGCTCGCCCCCGGCGACGTCCTGGTGCTGGACACCGGCGCCACCTTCGACGGCTATTTCTGCGACTTCGACCGTAACTACGCGTTGGGACCCGCCGACGATGCGGCGCGCGACGGCTATCGCCTGCTGCACGCGGCGACCGAGGCCGGTTTCGCGGCCGCTCGGCCCGGCAACACCTGCGCCGACCTGTTCGCGGCGATGCAGGCGGTGCTGGGCAGGGCGGACGGCGATGTCGGCCGCATGGGCCATGGCCTGGGGATGCAGCTCACCGAATGGCCGTCCCACACCGCGGACGACGAGACGGTGCTGCAGCCCGGCATGGTGATCACCCTGGAGCCCAGCCTGGACCTGGCTCCCGGCCGGATGATGGTGCATGAGGAGAACCTGGTGATCGAGGCGGCTGGGACGCGCTGGCTGACCCGCCGCGCGCCGGCGGAACTGCCGGTCATCGACTGAGGGGCGGGAGGGGCTGGTGCGCCTGGACTACGAGCTGGACGAGGGCGCCGAGCGCGACGCCGCCTTCGGCTTCGTGATCCTCCAGGTCGACGAGACCCTGGAGGCGGACCTGCGCCGCCTGCTGCCGGATCCGGGCCTGCGCCTCTATCACAGCCGGATCCCCTCCGCGCCGGAGGTGACGGTGGAGACCCTGCCGCGCATGGCCGCCGATCTGACCCGGGCCGCTGCGCTGCTGCCCGCCCATGCCGGGCTGGACGCGATCGGCTATGCCTGCACCTCCGCCGCCACGGTGATGGGGGAGGGGCGGGTGTCGGAGCTGGTCGCCGCCGCGCATCCCGGCGTGCCGGTGACCAACCCGCTGACGGCGGTGAAGGCCGCCTGCCGGGCGCTGGGTGTCACCCGGCTGGGGCTGGTCAGCCCCTACGAACCGGTCGTGTCCCAGGCCCTGCGCGATGCGCTGGAAGCGGCCGGTATCGCGGTCAGCGCCTTCGGCTGTTTCGAGCAGAAGGAGGAGCGGCTCGTCGCCCGCATCAGCCCGGATTCGATCCTCGACGCCCTGCTCGCCATCGGCGGCCGCGACTCCCAGGCGGTGTTCGCCGCCTGCACCAACCTGCGCGCGGTGGAGGTGCTGGCGGAGGCGGAGCGGATGCTGGGCAAGCCGGTCCTGGCCAGCAACCAGGTCATGGCCTGGCACCTGCTGCGCCTGGCCGGCCTCGACGCGCCGCTGGGGACGGGCGGGGCGCTGTCGGATGCGGGTCTGGCCGACGCGGACTGAGGGCGCCGCACAGCGACGTAGCCGTCGTCCTCGGGCTTGACCCGCGGATCGTGGCAGGGCCGCGAAGTCGCGCAGCGTCTTTGTCCCGTCACGGCCCTCGGCTCGGGGGCCGAGGGCGACGGCGCCGGGAAAGGCACGTCGAGAAGACGTGTGAATGCCGTATGGTCGAGCCCGAGGGCGACGGTGATCGTATCGGAACCTACCGCTTCGACCCGGCCACGGCGCCGTTGGTGAAGCACTTTCCGGCGGCGCCCAGGTCCAGCGCGTCGCGGTCGAGCCAGCCGTCGGGGCCGGCTCTCGCGGACATCTGCAGATAGCTGACCCATTGCGGGGTCTTGCCGCTCTCGTCCAGGCAGAGGCAGTGCGACTTGTCGCCGGCGACCGGCCAGCGGAAGCGCAGGTTGTAGCCGGGAAAGACCACGTCGGTCTGGCAGGTGCCGGGGTTCGCAGGCTGCTGGTTTGGCGCCTGCACCTGCGGCTGTGCGCCGTCGGGCCGACAGTCGACCGCGACCCTGGCCTGCTGGTGATTGGCGGTGGAACAGATCTGCGCGTAGGGCAGGAACCAGGGGGCATCGGCTGCCGCCGCCGGCGCGGCGAGCGCGGCGGTCACCAGCAGGACAGACATGTGCAGCTTCATCGGTTGCCTCCCGCCGGCCGGGCAGCCCGGCCGGCTGGCGGGACCCGTCAGCGCGGCAGCAGGGTCTCGCCCATCAGGAACTTGTCGACCGCATGGGCGCATTGCCGGCCTTCGCGGATCGCCCAGACCACCAGCGACTGGCCGCGTCGCATGTCGCCGGCCGCGAACACCTTCGGCATCGACGTCGCATAGCCCTCGGTGTCGGCACGGACATTGCCGCGGGCATCCAGGTCGACGCCCAGATCCTCGATCATGCCCTCCGCCACCGGATGCACGAAACCCATCGCCAGCAGCACCAGTTCCGCGTCCAGGGTGAACTCGCTGCCCGGGATCTCTTTCATGTCGTCGTCCAGGCGGATGCCCTTCAGGCGCTTGACCTTGCCACCCTCGCCCTCCAGCGCGACGGTCTTCACCGCGAAGTCGCGCTGCGCGCCTTCCGCCTGCGATGACGAGGTGCGCATCTTCATCGGCCAGTTCGGCCAGGTCATGCCCTTGTTCTCGCGCTGCGGCGGCATCGGCATGATCTCCAGCTGCGTGACCGAGGTCGCGCCCTGGCGGAACGAGGTGCCGATGCAGTCCGACCCGGTATCGCCGCCGCCGATCACCACGACGGGCTTGCCGGCGGCGCTGAGTTCCTTCACGTCGCCAAGCGGCTCGCGCCCGACCCGGCGGTTCTGCTGGGTCAGGAAGTCCATGGCGAAATGCACGCCGTCCAATTCCCGGCCCGGGACCGGCAGGTCGCGCGGCTTTTCCGAGCCGCCGGCCAGCACCACCGCGTCATAGCTGTCCAGCAGGGTCTGGACGGCCAGGTTGCGGCCGACTTCCACCCGCGGCTTGAAGCGCACGCCCTCGGTCTGCATCTGCGCGATCCGGCGGTCGATCAGATGCTTCTCCATCTTGAAGTCGGGGATGCCGTAGCGCAGCAGGCCGCCGATCTTGGCGTTCTTCTCGTACACCGTGACATCGTGGCCGGCCCGCGCCAGCTGCTGCGCGGCCGCCAGGCCTGCCGGTCCGGAACCCACCACCGCCACCCGCTTGCCGGTCTTGTGGGCGGGCACTTCGGGTGCCACCCAGCCATGTTCCCAGGCCTTGTCGGCGATCGAGCATTCGATCGTCTTGATGGTCACCGGGGTGTCGGTGATGTTCAGGGTGCAGGCCGCCTCGCAGGGCGCCGGGCAGATCCGGCCCGTCACCTCCGGGAAGTTGTTGGTGGAATGCAGCACGTCCGCCGCCTCCCGCCAGCGGCCGCGATACACCAGGTCGTTCCAGTCCGGGATGATGTTGTTCACCGGACAGCCGGTATGACAGTAGGGCACGCCGCAATCCATGCAGCGCGCGCCCTGCTCCGCCACCTTCTCGTCGGGAAGCGGTACGACGAATTCGCGGAAGTTCTTGGTCCGCTTCTCCACCGGCAGGTAGGTGCGGTCCTGCCGCTCGATCTCCATGAAACCCGTTGGCTTGCCCATCGGAAGCAGCCTCTTCTACATTCTGGTCTGACTGGGGTCGGGGTCTGCCGCTGCGGCCTACTCGCCGGCGGCGACCACCGGCTCGGCCGCCTCGGCCTGCAGTTCGCGCAGCGCCCGGCGATAGTCCTTCGGCATCACCTTCACGAATTTCGGCAGGTAGGTGTCGAATTCGTCCAGGATCATCCGCGCCCGCCGGCTGCCGGTATAGTGCAGATGGTTCTCCAGCAGCCGCCGGATCCGCGCCGCGTCCTGGCCCAGCATGTCGACCATCGCCGGTGCCAGGTCCTGCGGCCCGCGGCTGGCCTTGCCCAGCCAGGTGGAGCCGGGGTCCACATCCTCCAGGTCGACCATCGCCTGGTTGCAGCGCATGGCGAAGCTGCCGTCGGTGTCCAGCACATAGGCGACGCCGCCGGACATGCCGGCCGCGAAGTTCGCGCCGGTCGGTCCGATCACCACCACGGTGCCGCCGGTCATGTACTCGCAGCCATGGTCGCCGACACCCTCGATCACCGCCGCGGCGCCGGAATTGCGCACGGCGAACCGTTCGCCGGCGACGCCCCGGAAATAGCATTCGCCGGAGATCGCCCCGTACAGCACGGTATTGCCGACCACGATCGCCTCTTCCGGCACGATCCGGCTCTGCGCCATCGGATAGATCGCCAGGATGCCGCCGGACAGGCCCTTGCCGACATAGTCGTTGGCATCGCCGGCCAGCTCCAGGGTCACGCCCTTGGCGACCCAGGCACCGAAGCTCTGCCCGGCGGTGCCGGTCAGCTTCACGTGGATACTATGGTCGGGCAGGCCGGCATGGCCGTAGCGCTTCGCCACCTCGCCCGACAGCATCGCGCCCGCGGTGCGGTCGACATTGGTGATACCGCGCTCGATCGTCACCGGGGTGCCGTCCTCCAGCGCCGGCTTCGCCTGGGCGATCAGGTCGCGGTCCAGGATGTCGTAAATATGGTGCTCCTGGCGCTCGCTGTTGTGGGTGGCGACGCCGGGCCGGTCCTCCGGACGGTGGAAGATCTTCGAGAAGTCCAGGCCCTGCGCCTTCCACAGGCTCAATGCCCGCTTCTTGTCCAGGCAGTCGGAGCGGCCGATCATCTCGTCGAAGCGCCGGAAGCCCAGCTCCGCCATGTACTTGCGCACCTCTTCCGCGACGAAGAAGAAGTAGTTCACGACATGCTCGGGCTGGCCGGTGAACTTCTTCCGCAGCTCCGGGTCCTGGGTAGCGATGCCGACCGGGCAGGTGTTCAGGTGGCACTTGCGCATCATGATGCAGCCGGCGGCGATCAGCGGCGCGGTGGCGAAGCCGAACTCGTCGGCGCCCAGCAGCGCGCCGACCACGACGTCGCGGCCGGTGCGCAGGCCGCCATCGACCTGCACCGCGATGCGGCCGCGCAGGCGGTTCAGCACCAGGGTCTGGTGCGTCTCCGCCAGGCCGATCTCCCACGGCGAGCCGGCATGCTTGATCGAGGTCAGCGGGCTGGCGCCGGTGCCGCCCTCGAAGCCGGCGATGGTGACATGGTCCGCCCGCGCCTTGGAGACGCCGGCCGCGACCGTGCCCACGCCGACCTCCGACACCAGCTTCACGCTGACATCGGCGTCCGGGTTCACGTTCTTCAGGTCGAAGATCAGCTGCGCCAGGTCCTCGATCGAATAGATGTCGTGGTGCGGCGGCGGCGAGATCAGACCGACGCCGGGGGTCGAGTGCCGCACCTTGGCGATCACCTTGTCGACCTTGTGGCCGGGCAGCTGACCGCCCTCGCCGGGCTTGGCGCCCTGCGCGATCTTGATCTGCATCATGTCGGAATTGACCAGGTATTCCGTCGTGACGCCGAACCGGCCGGAGGCGACCTGCTTGATCGCCGACCGCATGGAATCGCCGTTGGGCATCGGCTTGAAGCGCTCCGGCTCCTCGCCGCCCTCGCCGGTGTTCGACTTGCCGCCGATCCGGTTCATCGCGATCGCCAGGGTGGTATGCGCCTCGCGGCTGATCGAGCCGAAGGACATCGCGCCGGTGGAGAACCGCTTCACGATCTCCGCCGCGGGCTCGACCTCGTCCAGCGGCACCGGCTCGCGCCGGCCGCGGATCTCGAACAGGCCGCGCGGGGTCAGCAGCTTCTCCGCCCGCTCGTTGATCATCGCCGCGAAGGCGTCGTACTGCTCCTGGCTGTTGCCGCGCACCGCGTGCTGCAGCGCGCCGACCGTCTCGTAGGTCCAGGCATGCGCCTCGCCGCGGATGCGCTGGGCATATTCGCCGCCGGCATCCAGCATGGTGCGGTAGATCGGCGCCTCGGAATAGGCCAGCCGGTGGCGGGTGACGCTTTCCTCCGCCACCTCCTTGATGCCCACTCCCTCGATCCGGGTATGGGTGCCGGTGAAGTACTTCTGCACGAAGCCCGACGCCAGGCCGACGGCGTCGAAGATCTGCGCGCCGCAATAGGACTGGTAGGTGGAGATGCCCATCTTGGACATCACCTTCAGGATCCCCTTGCCCACCGCCTTGACGTAGTTGGCATGGGCCTGGGCCTCGTTCAGCCCGTCCTTCAGCTCGCCCTGGTGCAGCATGTCGGAGATCGTCTGGAACGCCAGGTAGGGGTTCACCGCCTCCGCGCCATAGCCGGCCAGGACGCAGAAGTGATGCACCTCGCGCGCCTCGCCGGTCTCCACCACCAGGCCGACCTGGGTGCGCTGGCCGGTGCGGATCAGGTGATGGTGCACCGCGGCCGTCGCCAGCAGCGCCGGCAGCGGCACCCGGTCGGCATCCACCGTGCGGTCCGACAGGATGATGATGTTGTCGCCGGCCTTCACCGCCTCCTCGGCGGCGGTGCAGAGGCGGCGGATCGCCTTCGCCATCGCCGTCTCCGCCCGGGCGGCGGGATAGGTGATGTCCAGGGTGACGGCGCGGAACTGGTTGTCGGAGATGTCGCTGATATAGCGGATCTTCTCCAGATCCTCGTTGGTGAGGATCGGCTGCCGCACCTCCAGCCGCTTCAGGCTGTCCCATTCCTTAAGGTCGAGCAGGTTCGGCCGCGGCCCGATCAGGGAGACCAGCGACATCACCAACTCCTCACGGATCGGGTCGATCGCGGGGTTGGTGACCTGGGCGAAGCACTGCTTGAAATAGGAGTAGAGCAGCTTCGGCCGGTCCGACAGGGCGGAGATCGGGATGTCGTTGCCCATCGAGCCGATCGGCTCCTGCCCGTCCATCGCCATCGGGCCCAGGATGAACTTCAGGTCTTCCTGCGTGTAGCCGAACACCTGCTGCCGGTCGAGCAGGGTGGCATGGTTGGGCGCCATCGGCGGCAGGGCCGGCGGCAGGTCCTCCAGCACGATCTGCGTGCGGTCCAGCCATTCCTGGTAGGGATGCGCCTGCGCCAGCTCGCGCTTGACCTCCGCATCGTCGATGATGCGGCCTTCTTCCAGGTCGATCAGCAGCATGCGCCCGGGCTGCAGGCGCCACTTCTGCACGATCCGCTCCTCCGGGATCGGCAGCACGCCCATCTCGGAGGCCAGGATCACCTTGTCGTCGTCGGTGACCAGGTAGCGCGCCGGCCGCAGGCCGTTGCGATCCAGGGTGGCGCCGATCTGGCGGCCGTCGGAGAAGGCGATCGCCGCCGGCCCGTCCCAGGGCTCCATCAGCGCCGCGTGATGCTCGTAGAAGGCGCGCCGCTCCGGATCCATCAGCGGGTTGCCCGCCCAGGCCTCCGGGATCATCAGCATCATCGCATGGGCCAGCGAATAGCCGCCGGCGACCAGCAGCTCCAGCGCATTGTCGAAGCAGGCGGAGTCGGACTGGCCGGGGCCGATCAGCGGCCAGAGCTTCGGCAGGTCGTCGCCCAGGATCTCCGACGTCATCGCCTGCGCGCGTGCGGCCATCCAGTTGACGTTGCCGCGCACGGTGTTGATCTCGCCGTTGTGGCAGATCATCCGGAACGGCTGCGCCAGGTTCCAGGTCGGGAAGGTGTTGGTGGAGAAGCGCTGGTGCACCAGCGCCAGGGCGCTGACGCAGCGCTCGTCTTCCAGGTCGGGGTAGAACGGCCCCACCTGGTCGGCCAGCACCAGCCCCTTGTAGATGATCGTCCGCGACGAGAAGGAGGGGACGTAATAGCCCTCGGTATCGCCGCCGATGTCGCGGATCGCGTTGGCGACCTGCTTGCGGATCACGAAAAGCTTGCGCTCGAAGGCGTCCTGGTCGGCGCAGTTCGCGCCGCGGCCGACGAACACCTGCCGGATCACCGGCACCGTCGGCTTCACGCTCTCGCCCACGATCTCCGGCCGGGTCGGCACGTCGCGCCAGCCCAGGCAGCGCTGGCCCTCCTCGGCGATCTTGCGCTCGATCAGCCGCTCGCATTCCACCCGGGCCACCGCATGGCGCGGCAGGAACAGCATGCCGACGCCATATTCCCCCACCGGCGGCAGGTCGATGTGCAGCTCGGCACAGGCATCGCGCAGCAGGGCATCGGGGATCTGCAGCAGGATGCCGGAGCCGTCGCCGGCATCCGGATCCGCGCCCACCGCGCCGCGATGGGTCAGGTTCTTCAGGATCTCCAGCCCTTCGACGACGATGTCGTGGCTCTTGGCATTCTTGATGTGGCAGACGAAGCCGATGCCGCAATTGTCGCGCTCGAGCGTGGGGTCGTAGAGCCCCTGAGCCGGCGGCAAGCCGTAGGCGCCGGCCGGCACGGCCGTGCCGGTTTTCCTGCCGCTGCCATTGCGCCCGGTGTCCGCCGCCCGGTCCTGCCGGAGGGTGTCCTGGTTCGCCTCAGCCGCCCCAACGCGCTCGATTCCGTCGAACTCGATTTCGGGCAGCGGGTGTGTCGTCGTCATGGATCTCTCGTTCATGGCGTTCCACATCAGCCGCAATGTCAGGTTGCCGCGACACGTCCATCCGCAGCGTCGGCGGTCGTGTCGGGCATGTCGTTCTTTGCCGTCCTGCCGCTCCCGTCCGTCGCCGACGGGCCCGTCCATCACCGACAGGGTCCAGTCCGGCACCGATTTCGGTTGGAGCGGCCGGTTTTGCCGGGCGCGCGCGGTCTGTGCCGGTACGCCCCTACGCCGGCGCAGACGCGTAGACCCGCGCCGCGGCCGGCAACCCCCGGTCCCTGGCCCCCAGATGTTGGCCCTGTTTCCGCTCAAACCCGCGGGCACAGCCGGACGAAATTACCGAAAGCGAGCCCCCGTGGCAAATGTCCACGGTGTCGCAACCCCGCCGCGCGGCTGCCGGAAGCGATGCAGCGCAGCGGCGCCGGGGCGTTTAGCAGTTAGCGCCGCCGACTGCAAAGGCAAGCGCCGCGGGCCGCCATCCGCTCCGGGTCGGACAGCGGGGGGCTTGCCCCGCCGGCGCCGCGGCGGTTAGCTGCGTCCCGGCCGATGGCGGACGACGCGGAGGGGAGAGCGCGATGCTGGCGACACGGATCACGGAACTGCTGGGGATCGAGCATCCCATCGTCCAGGGTGGCATGCAGTGGGTCGGGCGGGCGGAACTGGCCTCTGCGGTCTCCAATGCCGGGGCGCTGGGCATCCTGACCGGCCTGACCCAGCCGACGCCGGAAGCGCTGGCCAAGGAGATCGCGCGCTGCCGGGAGATGACCGACAGGCCGTTCGGGGTGAACCTGACGATCCTGCCGACCCTGAAGCCGGTCCCCTATGACGAATATGCCGCAGCGATCGTGGATTCGGGGGTGAAAATCGTCGAGACGGCGGGCCGCAACCCGGAACCCTACCTGCCGATGTTCAAGGCGAACGGGGTGAAGGTGCTGCACAAATGCACCTCCGTCCGTCATGCCATGAAGGCGGAGGCGATCGGCTGCGACGCAGTCTCCATCGACGGCTTCGAATGCGCCGGCCATCCCGGCGAGGACGACGTGCCCGGCCTGATCCTGATCCCGGCGGCGGCCGACAAGCTGACGATTCCGATGATCGCCTCCGGCGGCTTCGGCGATGCGCGCGGTCTGGTCGCAGCCCTGGCCCTGGGCGCCGACGGCATCAACATGGGCACCCGCTTCATGGCGACCGAAGAGGCGCCGATCCACCGCAACGTCAAGGACGCCCTGGTGGCTGGCGGCGAGCGCGACACCTCGCTGATCTTCCGCCCCCTGCGCAACACCGCGCGGATCTACCGCAACAAGGTGGCGGAGGAGATCCGCGGCATCGAGGATGCGAAGCTCGATGCCGGCGAGAAGGTGACCATCGACGACCTGATGCACCTGGTGTCCGGGGAACGCGGCCGGAAGGTCTATGAGGAAGGCGATATCGACTTCGGCATCTGGTCCGCCGGCCAGATCACCGGCCTGATCCACGACGTGCCCAGCTGCGCGGACCTGGTGCACCGGATCGTGGCGGAGGCGGAGGCGATCATCGACGCCCGCCTGGCCGGCCTGCGCCGGCCGGCGGCCCGGGCGGCCGAGTAGGCCGCGGTCGATGGCCGGGATCGAGTATTTCTACAGCGCGCATTCGGTCTTCGCCTATATCGGCGCCGCCCGGTTCCACCGGATCGCCGCGGCGGCCGGCCGTACCGTCCGGCACCGGCCGATCGACCTGAACCGCCTGCTGCGCGGTATCGGCGGGGCTCCCTTCGCCGGGCGCAGCCCCGGCCATATGCGCTATTTCTTCGGCCGCGAGATCGCCCGCTGGGCGCAGGAACGGGATGCGCCGGTCTGTGGCCATGTGCCGGCCGGCCATGACGCCGACATGGCTCTGCCGAACGGCCTGCTGATCGCGGTACAGGCAGAAGGCGGCCCGGTCGACGCGCTGTCGCAGTCGATCCTGCAGGCGCATTGGCGCGACGATACCGACATCACGGACCCGGACGCCCTGGCACCGCTGCTCGCCGCCCTCGGCCTGGCGCCGGCGCCGCTGCTGCAGGCGGCGCGCTCCGCGGCGGTGCGGGCGGCCTACGACGCCAATATCGAAGAGGCGGTGGCAAGGTCGGTCTTCGGCTCGCCCACCTACATCGTGGACGGCGACATGTTCTACGGCCAGGACCGGCTGGAGATGGTGGAGAAGGCGCTGCAGGCGCCCTATCCGGGACGGACGTTCGGCGGGCCGGTGCACGCGGCGGCCGAAGCGAACTGACGGGAGGCGGACCCTTGGCCGAGATCGAGTATTTCTACAGCGCGCATTCCGCCTTCGCCTATCTGGGTTCGGCCCGCTTCCTGGAGATCGCGCAGGCGGCCGGGCGGAGGATCCATCACCGCCCGATGGACCTGGACCAGCTGATGGTGCGGATCGGCGCGGTGCCGATGGCGGAGCGCGGCCCGGTGCGCCGCGGTTATTTCTTCGGCCGCGAGATCGAGCGCTGGTCGGAGGAACGCAACGCCCCGGTCACCGCCACCCTCCCGGCCGGCCATCGCAAGGACCAGACCCTGCCCAATGCGGTGCTGATCGCGGCGCTGCAGGCGGGCCGGAATGTCGATGCCCTGGCCCATGCCATGCTGCAGGCGCATTGGCGCGACGATGTCGACCTGACCGAGCCCGGCAACCTGGAACCGCTGATCCGCGGCGCCGGCCTGGACCCGGCGGCGCTGCTGGCCGCGGCCGGGACCGATGCCGTGCTGGCCAAATATCGTGCCAATACCGACGAGGCGGTGGAGCGTGGCGTGTTCGGCGCGCCGACCTATTTCGTGGACGGCGACATGTTCTACGGCCAGGACCGGCTGGAGCAGGTGGAGAAGGCCCTGCGCAAGCCGTATCGCAAGGGATTCTATGGCGGCGGCGGCCGCTGAAGCCGGCAACGGGAACAGGACGAGGGGAGGGGAAAGAGGAATGGACACCGCGCGCATCCCGGTGCTGGTCGGCTGCGGCCAGGTCAGCCGCCACGATCCGGATCCGGCGACGGCTTCGGCGCCGATCGACCTGATCGCGGAGGCGGCGCGTGCCGCCGCCGCCGATACCGGCGCCGGCGCGGCGATGCTGCAGGCGCTGGACACCATCGTGGTGATCCGCTCCTTCGCCGATACCAGCTGGCGTTTCGCCTGCCCCTTCGGCTCCTATGCCAACCCGCCGAAATCGCTGGCGGCGCGGCTGGGCGCCGATACGGCGAGGCGGCAGATCTACACCTGGCCCGGGGGCAACATGCCGCAATGGTGCCTGAACCGGCTGTCGGAGATGGTGACCCGCGGCGAGCTGGGCGCCGCGCTGATCGCCGGCGGCGAGGCGCTGGCCACCCAGAAGGCGGCGCAGCGGGCCGGCCTGCAGCTGGACTGGAGCGAGAATCCGGGCGGCGAACCGGAGATGTGGGGCGTCTCCACCCGCGGCTGGAACGAGGTCGAGGACCGCCACCGCATGGCGGGCGCAATCTACGCCTATCCGCTGATCGAGACCGCGATCCGCGGCGCCCGGGCCGAGGACCTGGAAACCCACCAGGCGGCGATGGGCCGACTGTTCGCCCGCTTCGCCGCCGTCGCCGCGGCGAACCCGCTGGCCGACCGCCGCGATGGCTTCGACGCCGCGACCATCGCCACGCCGGGACCGGGCAATCCCTATATCGTCTCGCCCTATACCCGGCTGATGAACGCCAATGCCTTCATCGACCAGTCGGCGGCGCTGATCCTGACCTCTGTGGCGGTCGCCGACCGGCTCGAGGTGCCGCAGGACCGCCGGGTCTACCTGCATGGCTGCGCGGACGCCTATGACAGCTGGTATCTCAGCGACCGCAGGGCGTTTCACCGCTCGCCCGCAATGGGCGTGGTGGCGCGGGAGGCGATGGCGATGGCGGGGACGGAGATGGCCGACATGGCGGCACTGGACCTCTATTCCTGCTTCCCCTCGGCGGTGGAGATCGCCTGCGCGGAGATGGGCATCGACCCCGACGACCCGCGCGGCCTGACGGTGACCGGCGGCCTGCCCTATTTCGGCGGGCCGGGGAACAACTACGTCACCCATTCGATCGCGGAGATGATGAACCGGGTCCGCCAGATGCCGGGCGCGAAGGGCCTGGTCACCGCCAACGGCAACTACATCACCAAGCATTCCGCCGGGATCTATTCCACCGAGCCGCCGCAAAAGCCCTTCGCGCCGATAGATCCGAAGAGTTACCAGGCGGAGGTGGACGCGGTGACGGGCCCCGCGATCGCGGAGGCCCCCGAAGGGCCGGCGGAGATCGAGACCTATGCCGTCGTCCACGACCGCAAGGGCCCGTCCTTCGCCATCCTCTATGCCCGCCTGCCCGACGGCCGCCGCTTCATCGCCAACACGCCGGAGGACCCGGCGCTGCTCGCCGACATGGTGGAACGCGACTATCTGAGGGCGCCAGGGCGGGCCAGCTCGGCGGAGGGGCTGAACACCTTCACCCCCGACTGAACGGTCTCGAGGGCGCCGGGTGGGCTGACATCGGAATCGGCCCGTCCCGGCGCGCGGTCGTTATTCGAACTCGCGTTCTTTCCACCAGGGGAAGAAGTCGGGCATGTCGTTGGCCGCGCTCATGGTGAATTCCGGCTTGCGCTTCTCCAGGAAGGACTGCACGCCTTCATAGGCGTCGGCGGAGCGGCCGCGCTGGAAGATGCCGCGGGAATCGATCTTGTGCGCCTCCATCGGATGGTCGGCGCCCAGCATCCGCCACAGCATCTGCCGCGACAGGGCGACGGAGACCGGCGCGGTGTTCTCCGCGATCTCGGCGGCGATCTCGCGCGCCCGGGGCAGCAGCGCGTCGGGGGCGCAGAGTTCGCGCACCAGGCCGCCCTCCAGCGCCTCCTGCGCGGGAAAGACCTTGCCGGAATAGACCCATTCCAGGGCGCGGGAGATGCCGACGACCCGCGGCAGGAACCAGCTGGAGCAGGCCTCCGGCACCACGCCGCGGCGGGTGAAGACGAAGCCGAAGCGCGCCTCGGTGGAGGCGAGCCGGATGTCCATCGGCAGCTGCATGGTGACGCCGACCCCGACCGCCGGGCCGTTCACCGCGGCGATCACCGGCTTGCGGCTCTCGAAGATCCGCAAGCTGACCTTGCCGCCGCCGTCGCGCCAGTGCTGGCCCTGCGGGCTTTCCCGGTCCTCGCGCGCGTCCATGTCGAAGGTCTTGCCGCCGGCGGACAGGTCGGCGCCGGCGCAGAAGGCACGGCCGGCGCCGGTCACGATCACCACCCGGACGTCGTCGTCCGCATCCGCCGCGTCGAACGCCGCGATCAGCTCCTGCAGCATGGTCTCGGTGAAGGCGTTCAGCTTCTCCGGCCGGTTCAGGGTGATGGTGGCGATGCGATCCTCCACCTCGTAGAGGATCTGGCTGAACGGCTGCGGCATCTCGGATGCTCCTCCCTTTCTGCATTGCTGGTCTGCGGCGGCATTTCGTCCGGCGGGGCGCCGGCCGCTTGCCTGCCGGGTGCCGGTGACTGTATGTCGCCAGGAACGGGTCCGCCACAGCCGGGATCGCCTGCGGGCCCATGTCTTCGGGGGAGGAGTGCATTCCGTGCCGGCCCAGGCGCCCGAACAGGCGGCAGCGCCCGCCCATCCCTTCCAGCGGCCGATCCCGGTCAGCGGCGATTACGGCCGCGACGGGGTGGTGGCGCTGCATGGCGTCGCCGATCCTGCCCGCCTGCTGCTGCTGCGGGAACGGGCCGTGGCGATGTTCGACCTATTCGACAGCCTGACGGAAAGCCAGCTTGCCGCGCTGGACTCCGGCGACTACCGCTTTCACGGCGCGCTGCCCTATCGCCGCATCGATGCCGGCTTCGACATCCTCAACGCCCTGCATCCGGGCCTGGTGCCGCTGGTCACCGCCCTGCTGGGCAGCGAGAAGGCGGCGCTGCGGAACTGCATCGTCCGCCGCATGCAGCCGCAGCGGACGGAGACCCGTGCCTCCTTCCACCAGGACCTGCAGTTCCTGTGGCCGCACGACCTGCCGATGGCGACGGTCTGGATCCCGCTGGACCCGCTGGACGGCAGCCGGCCGGGCCTGCAGGTTTTGCCGCGGCGGCTGAGCGCATTGGCCGGACCCAGCCGCACGCAGCGCCAGAAGGACGACCCGGCCTTCACCGACTATGCCGAGGGCGGGCCGGGCGAGGCCTTCGACCTGCCGATCGCCCTGGACGAGGAAGCGGTCGCCGCGCTGGCGCCCGGGGTGGAGCTGTGGGAGCCGCATCTGGCGTGCGGCGACGTCCTGGTCTTCGACGGGCTGACGGTGCATCGCAGCGCCCTGCGGCCGGACATGGCGCATGCCCGGATCAGCGTGGAACTCCGCCTCTCGGTGCCGCCGCCGGGACTTGATCCCGCCGCGGGGGAGGCGAAGGCGTGAGCGGCAATGCGGTCTCGGAGGGCGCGGCGCCGTCCGCCCCGTCGGCGGGCGGCGGGACCGTGCGCGAAGGCGATCTCGAACGGCTGGGGATCGTGCTGTTGCGCGGGGCGGCCGAGCCGGCCGGCCTGCAGGCGATCCTGGCCCGCGCACAGCAGGTCTTCGCCATGCTGGAAGGGCTGTCGAAGGCGGAACTGCAGGCCCGCGGCGCGGGCGAGTTCCTCTTTCACGGCGCCCTCAACCTGGCGGCGGTCGATCCGGAGATGGAGATCCTCAAGGCGCTGCATCCGGGCATCCTGCCAGCGGTCACCGCCTTCCTGGGGGGCGGCGGATTCGGCTTCCGCAACAACATCGTGCGGCGGATCTATCCCGCCCGGCCGGAGGCCAGTTCCTCCTTCCATCAGGACCTGCAGTTCCTGAAGCCCTATACCGGGCGGATGGCGACGATCTGGGTGCCGCTGCAGCCCTGCGACGGCAGCCGGCCGGGGCTGGACATCCTGCCGGTACGGCTGGACCGGCTGGCCGGCGCCAGCATCGGCGACTATCTGGGCGATTCCCCGGTCTTCCAGCCCTATGTCGACCGCGGTCCCGGCGTCGCCCATGACAGCGCCGTCGCCCTGGACGACGCGGCGGTGGCGCGGGCCGCCGGCGGCCGGCCGCTCTGGCGGCCGCAGCTGCAGGTCGGCGACGTGCTGGTGTTCGACGGCTATACCATTCACCGCAGCGGCATGGCGCCCGGGATGCAGCAGCCCCGGACCAGCATCGAACTGCGCTGCGTACCCACCGACGCGCCGGCAGCGCCGGCGCCGCAGAACGGCATCTAGCAGGGGGAAGGCATGAGCGAGGCAGGCGTCGCGGCCTTCCAGGCGGGCCGCTGGGTGGAGGCGATCGTGGCCTTCCGCGATGCGGTACAGGCCGATCCGCAGGACCATTGGTCGCGGCTGAATCTCGCCCGCGCCTGCTTCAACCTGAAGGATTTCGTGACCTGCAACCGGGTGCTGCGGGACCTGGTGGCGGCCGGTCCGGTGGCCGAAATCCGCTTTCCCGCCCTGGAGATGCAGGCCTATGTGGCGCCCTTCGACCCGGCGATGGACAATGCGGCGCTGCTGCAGCTGTCGCGCGACTGGGCGACCGTGCTGCGCAGCCGGGCTGGGGACCTGTTGCCGCCACCGCCGGCACCGGCGGTGCGGGAGCGCCTGACAATCGGCTTCCTCTGCGCCTATTTCGGGGCGCCGATCGACTACCTGCCGGTCGGCCTGCTCGACCGGGCCGGCTTCCGGGTGATCGGCTATGGCGCGGCGCGCAAGCCCGTCCCGCAGCTGCAGAGCATGCCGCGCTTCGACCTGTACCGCGACCTGTCCGGCCTGGACGACCGCGCCGCGGCGGAGCGGATCCGGGCTGACGGGGTCGACATCCTGGTCGACCTGGGCGGCCAGGGCTGGGGGCAGCGCAACGGCATCGCGCTGCACCGGCCGGCGCCCGTCTCTGTCGGCTGGAGCAACCGGCTCTACCCGGCCAGCGGCGCGCTGATCGACTGGCTGCTGGCCGATTGGGTGACGATGCCGGTGGGCGCGGAACGGGCCGAGGAGGTCCGGGTCTGGCGCATGTCGGAGCCGGTGCTGCCCTGCAACCACCTGCAGAAGCCGCCGCCGCCGGGCCATCCCGCGGCAGATGCGCCGATCACCTTCGGCACCGTGGCCTCGCCGTTCAAGCTGAACGGCGCGACCCTGTCGCTCTGGGCGGCGGCGATGCGGGGCGTGCCGGGCAGCCGCTTCCTCTATGCGATGGAGACGATGTCCGGCGACCAGGCGCAGCATGTCGCCCGCCTGTTCCGCGATGCCGGGATCGGGCCGGACCGGGTGGAACTGCGGGCGCTGGAGCCCAACACCCTGCCGCTAGCGATCAACGATGTCGATGTCGTGCTGGACACGCAGCCCTTCACCGCGAACTTCACGACCTGGCAGGCGGCGGCGCAGGGCGTGCCGATGGTGAGCCTGCGGGGGACGCGCTATTCCGGCCGCATGGCCGCCGCTGTGCTGACCGCGCTGGGGCGGGTCGACTGGGTGGCGGAAACCCCGGAGCAGTTCGTCGACATTGCGGTGGCGATGGCCGGCCAGGCCCGCGCCGCCGCCGGGCAGCGGGCGGCCCGGGCGGAGCGTGCCCGTACCGCACGGATGGCCGATCCGGCCCATGCCGCCCGCGTCCTGGGCCGGGCACTGCAGGGCATCTGGACCGAAGAGGTGGCGCGGCGCGCCGACCCGGCCGATCCCGGCGCGGCGGCGGCGTGACCACCGGCGGCGCGCCCGCAGGACGGCCTTCGGACGCGGCGGAGGGAAGTCCCCGGCCGCCGATTCCGCTGCGCGCCTGGGCGACCTATTTCCTGTGCACCAGCGCCTTCGCCTATGCCTTCTTCCAGCGGGTCCTGCCGTCGGTCATCGTCGAGGACCTGATGACCGCCTTCGCGGTCGGCGGCGCGCTGCTGGGCAACCTGTCGGCGATCTACTTCTACACCTATGCGGCGCTGCAGATCCCGATCGGCGTTCTGACCGACCGGCTGGGCGCGCGGCTGATCCTGACGGTGGCGCTGGTGATCGCCGCCGGCGGCTCCGTCCTGCTGGGCATGGCGGAAGCGGTGGAGGAGGCCTATCTGGGCCGCGCCCTGGTCGGCATCGGCTGCTCCGTCGCCTTCGTCTCCACCCTGAAGCTGGTCACCGTCTGGTTCCCGGCGAACTATTTCGCCTCCCTCTCCGGCGGGCTGATGCTGTTCGGCATGGCCGGCGGCATGGGCGGCCAGGCGCCGCTGGCCTATCTGCTGCAGTTCATCACCTGGCGGGAGGCGCTGCTGGGCGCGGGCGTCGCCGCCGTGCTGATCGCCGCCCTGGTCTGGCTGGTGGTGCGCGACCGGCCGGCGGATGCCGCCAGCACCGGGCGCGGCCGGCAGACCGTGCCGCTGGGCCCGGCCCTGCTGCATGTCGCGCGCAGCGGCCAGGTCTGGCTGTCCGCTGCGGTGGCCGGCGCGATGGCGGGGCCGATGCTGGCCTTCGCCGGGCTCTGGGGCGTGCCCTATCTGGAGGCCGAATACGGCCTCAGCCGCAGCGCGGCGGCGGGCACCGCCTCGCTGATGCTGCTCGGTGTCGCCGCCGGCGGTCTGGTGGGGGGCGCCATCTCCGACCGGATCGGCCGGCGCAAGCTGCCGCTCTATACCGCCACCATCGTCTTCGCGGCCGCCCTGGGGCTGCTCCTGCTGCCGGGCATGTCGCACCTTCTGGCCGCGGTGCTGATCGCGGTCGCCGGCTTCGCCTGCGGCGTGTCGGTGCTGTGCTACGCCCTGGCGACGGAGCAGCTGACCCCGGACTATGCCGGCGCCTGCAACGGGGTGGTGAACATGGCGACGGTGGGGTCGGGCGCCCTGATGCAGCCGCTGATCGGCTTCCTGCTGGATCTCCAGGTGCCGGCGGGGGTAGGCGCGCCGGTGTTCACGGCAGCCATGTTCCGGGAGGCCTTCATCGCCTTCCCCGTCAGCGCCGTGGCGGCCTTCCTGCTGGTCCTGACGGTGCGGGAGACCTGGTGCCGGCCGGCGGCGTCAGGCTGATACGGCTCACACCGCCCGGCTGTGGCGGCCGGCGGCGGCGGCCAGGTGGCTGTCGAAGGCCGCGGCGACATTGCGCACCAGGAAACGGGCCTCCGGCGGGATGCTGATGCGGTCGCCCTGCAGACGCACCACGCCGTCGGCCTGCAGGGCGGGCAGGCGGTCGGCCGCGCGCAGCAGGGTGTCGGCCCGGGTGCCATGGGCCCGGCAGACCTGACCCAGGTCGACCTCGAAATCGCACATCAGCCGCTCGATCACCACCGCGCGGCAGCGATCCTCGCGGCTGATCCGGATGCCGCGGGCGGTGGCCGGCAGGCCGGCGCCGATGCGCCGGGCATAGCGGCCGCGGACCGGGTCGTTCTGCACATAGCCCTGCGGCAGGCGGCCGATCGCCGAGGGCCCGAAGCCCAGCAGGGCGTCGGCATCGTCGGTGGTATAGCCCTGGAAGTTGCGCCGCAGCAGGCCGGCCTCGTGGGCGCGCGCCATCGGGTCGGCGGGCAGGGCGAAATGATCCATGCCGATGCGGCGATACCCGGCCTCCTGCAGCACCGCGGCGATCGCCTCGGCCTGGGCATGGCGGACCGGGCCGTCGGGCAGGTCCGCGCTCCGGATCTTCTGCTGGTGTTTCTTGAAGCCCGGCACATGGGCATAGCCGAAGACGGAGAAACGGCTGGGTTGCAGCGGCAGGCAGGCACGGACCGTCTCGACGCAGGCGGCAACGGTCTGTTGCGGCAGCCCGTAGAGCAGGTCGACATTGAGCGCGGTCACGCCGGCGGCCCACAGCCGATCAGCCGCGATGACGGTCTGCGCCACGCTCTGCCGCCGGTTGATCGCGGCCTGGACCGCAGGATCGAAGCATTGCACGCCCAGGCTGGCGCGCGTGACGCCAGCAGCGCCCAGCACGCCCGCCATCTCCTTTGAAAGGCTGCGGGGATCGATCTCAATGGCGATCTCGGCCTTGTCCGCCAGATCGAAACGGGTGCGCAGCAGATCGACGAACCACTTGAACTCGTCCGCGGGCAGGATCGTCGGCGTGCCGCCGCCGAAATGCACATGCTGTACCGCGAGCCGGCGGGGCAGGCGGTCGGCAATCAGCGCGACCTCGCCGCGCAGCTGGTACAGGAAGTCCAGCACCGGCCCGTCGCGTCGGGCCACCGTGGTGTTGCAGCCGCAATACCAGCACATCGCCCGGCAGAACGGCACGTGGAAGTAGAGCGAGCCTGTCAGCCCCTCCTCCAGTTCCTCCAGCCATTCGGCATAGTCGCGGTAGCCGATCGCGGCGCTGAAATGCGGCGCGGTCGGATAGCTGGTATAGCGCGGCAGCCGCTCGTCGCCATAGCGGGCCGCAAGGTCGGTGCGCATCACGGCTTGCTCCTGCTGGATTCCCGATGACGGCAGGATGACAGCCCTTGCGGCGACCGGCCTTGAGGCAGATCAAGTCATCGCGCAACGGCAATGGGAGGAAGCCGATGGCCTATCGATCGATCGACCTGGAGGTCCGCCAGGGCGTCGGGTGGCTGCGCTTCAACCGGACGCCGGTGAATGCCGTCGACTGGGCGATGATGGGCGAGATGCATGACGGCTTCGTCGACCTGGTGGGGCGGCCGGAGGTGCGTGTCGTCGTGATCGCCAGCGCCCTGGAGCGCTATTTCAGCGCCGGGGCGGACATCCAGACCTTCCGCGATACCGACGATGACGGCGTGCGTCGCTGGATCGCCATGGCGCAGCGCCTGGCGCTGGCAGTGCGCGCGGCGGACAAGCCGGTGCTCGCCGCGATCAACGGCACCGCGGTCGGCGGCGGGCTGGAGATGGTGCTGCATGCCGACCTGCGCTTTGCGGCCAGCGATGCCAGGTTCGGCCAGCCGGAGGTCAATATCGCCTTCATCCCGCCCGTCGGCGGCACCCAGGGGCTGGTGCGCCTGGTCGGGCGCGGCGCGGCCTTCCGGATCCTCTACGACGGTACCCTGATCGATGCCGAACAGGCCCTGGCGATCGGCCTGGTCGACGAACTGGTGGCGCCGGAGACGCTGGTGGACAGGGTGCAGGCCTATGCGACTGGCCTCGCTTCCAAGCCGGCGAATGCCCTTGCCGCGATCCGCCGCTGCCTGATCGACGGCGGGGCGATGGCCTTCGCCGACGGCCTGGCGGTGGAGAAGGCGCAGGCCGAGGCGCTGGCCGGCCATCCCAACTTCCGCGAGGGGATCGCCGCCTTCCTGGAAAAGCGGAAGCCGGGCTGGCGCTGACGGTTTCCGGGCCCAGGTCCGGCAAAGGGGGGTGGCACGGGGAGCTGGCAGAAGAGGCGTCAGGTCTGGGACGGTTCCCCGTCGACGGTCAGATGGCGCAGGCGCGCGACGGCACGGTCCGCGAAATGCTCCAGCGCGAACCGCGCATCGATTCCCTTGTTGCGGGCAACCTCCTGCGAACTCTGGAGGATCTCATGCCGCTGGGGGAGGTCGCTCACCACGACCAGGTTGTAGCGCCGGATCCCCATCGCCCGCAGTTCCTCGTAGAGCCCGCCGATCGCCTGCGTCGGCACCTCCGGTGCCGCGGCCCGCTCGTCGCAGACGATGCTCAGGGTGTCGCTGGCGATATGGGGACGCAGGGCGACAAAGATGCGGTGGATCTCCGCCGCCGTGGAGCTTCGGTTCATATGGATCATGAAGCTGTTCGGGATGGCGCCGGGCTCGAATTCCACGTCCGACGAGGTCGAGATCGCATCCATCCGCCGGCCCAGCCTCTGGGCCAGTTCCCTCTGGTCGAGCGCTGCGCCGGGCGGCCTTTTTCCGGGCACCTGCTGCGGTGCGGAGGCCGGCGCGGCCAGCATCGAACGCATGGTCTCGATCGCCTCGGCCCGGGAGCGGACATGCCGGAAATCGGCCTGCAGCCCGACGCTCTGTGCGACCGCGGTGGCATAGCTCTGGAACAGCGGCCGGCCGCGGTCGGCATCGATCACGACGGAGCGGAACAGGCGGATGCCGTTCTCGTGAAAGTGGCGATAGGCCGCCAGCAGATCGATATGGTTGGCGAACAGGGTCGCCGCGCCATAGTCGGAGATGATGTTCAGTTCCGACCCGGATATCTCGGTCCGCAGCCGGTCGAAGAGCATCGGAAAAGCCGAAACGACGATCTCGCCGACGAAGGTGATCAGGAAACAGTCGGGAAGTCCGTCCGGAGATTTCTCGATCTCCGTGCCGAACGGCCCGGTCCGCGGGGCTCCTGCTTCAGAATCGCTGTCCATCCTGTCGTTAAGTTCGCTGAAAAGTAGTCGTTCCGCAAACGCGCGCTGACGGTCACGCGCGGAAGCGCTGGCGATACTCGCCCGGCGTCAGGCCGACGATGCGCTGGAACACCTTCCGGAAGGCGGCCGGGTCTCGATAGCCCACCTCCCACGCGATGCTTTCCACCGGCCGGGACCCGAACTGCAGCAGCTCGCGGGCGCGGCCGACGCGCAGGCGCTGGGCATAGTCCGTGGAGGTCAGGCCCGTCGCCTTCTGGAAGCGGCGCAGGAAGGTCCGTTCTTCCAGCCCGGCCCGCTGTGCCAGGTCGGACAACCCCGCCTCCCGGCCGCCGGTCGCCTGCAGCCAGTGCTGCACCGAAAGGATGGCGGCATCGCCATGGTTCAGCCGCGGCGAGAAGGTGCTGTAGAAGCGCTGTTCCCGGCCGGGCGGGTCCAGCAGCAGGATCTGCGCGGTCTCCAGCATCACCGACGGGCCGAGCAGCCGGTCCACCAGCTTCAGGCCCAGGTCGGTCCAGGACATCAGCCCGCCGGCGGTGAGGATGTCGCCGTCGTCGATGATCAGCCGGTCGGTGTCCAGCGCGACCGCCGGGAAGCGGTCCCGGAACAGCTCCGCATAGGCCCAGTGGGTGGTTGCCGCCCGGCCGTCCAGCAGTCCGGTTTCCGCCAGGACGAAGGTGCCGGCGCAGACCGAGGCGAGGATGCTGCCGCGGCCGTGGCAGGCCAGCAGCCAGGCGGCCAGGGGGCGCGCCGCCGTCGGGGCCATCGGTGTCCCCAGCGCGGGCGGCAGGATCAGGACGTCGCATTCGCCGCCATCCGGTGCGGCATCCGGCCCGCAGGGGCATTCGCAGACGTCCAGCAGCTGCGGTGCCTCGGACCGTCGCCGGGCGACGTCGTTGGCGATGCCGAACAGGTCGGCCAGGCCAAGGACGGCCGACAGCTGCGCGCCCGGATGGCGTACCAGCCCGATCTGCATCCCTGGCTCTTCCTTTGGCATAGGGGTGTCGGTATCGCCTCGCATAATGTCGGTCACGCCAATGGCGGCGCAAGCCGGTTCCGGCGAGAGTCGCCCTTCACGACCCATCACCAGACAGGACATCCGGACATGAGCAAGCGCGCGATCCTCGTCGTCGATCTTCAGAACGAGTATTTCCCCGCCGGCAAGCTGCCGCTCGTCGGCATCGAGGGGGCGGCAGCCAACGCTGCGAAGGTGATCGCCACGGCCCGCGACAAGGGGGATCTGATCGTGAACATCCGCCACGAACGGCCGGGCGGACCGATCTTCGAGCCCGGCAGCACCGGCGCGGAGATCAACGATCTGGTGGCGCCCGCACCTGGCGAGGCCGTGATCACCAAGAACTTCCCGAATTCCTTCCGGGAAACCGGCCTGCACGACCTGCTGCAGGAGAAGGGGATCGAGGACGTGGTGGTCGTCGGTGCGATGAGCCAGATGTGCGTCGATGCGACCGTTCGTGCCGCCGCCGATCTGGGCTACGGCACCACGACGATCCACGACGCCTGCGCCTGCCCCGATGTGGAATTCGGCGCCGCCAAGGTGCCGGCTGCCCAGGTCCATGCCGCGATCATGGCGGCCCTGGGCTTCGCCTATGGCGAGGTGGTGGACACGGCGACCTGGCAGGGTCGTTGAGGCGGGCCAAGCAGTCGAAACAGTCTGCCGTCCTCCTCGGGTTTGACCCTACGGGACTCACACATCTCGCCAGCGGGCCAAATCGGCGCCGCTTTCCACTCCAGGTGCCGTCGCCCTCGGGCTTGACCCGAGGGGCGCGACGAGACAGGGGCGCTGCGCAGCATCACCGTCCTGCCACGATCCTCGGGTCGAGCCCGAGGACGACGGCAGCGGGGAGCCGCGGCGAGAAGATGTGTGAAATCCCATAGGGCTTGACCCGAGGACCGGGCGGCGGAGCGCCCCATATATGCGGCCGTGCCGTCCTGCCAAGATCCTCGGGTCGGGCCCGAGGACGACGACACCGGTTGAGGCGCGACTGGAGGGGGAACCGCCCCTAATTGTCGCCGTAGTCGACCGGCGTGGCGTGCCAGCCTTCCTTGTGCTTCTTCCAGTAGAGTTCGCGCAGCTTCGCGCTGACCGGGCCGGGGCGGTCGTTGTGGTAGATCCGCTCGTTGACCCGGGAGACCGGCATCACGCCGCCGGCGGTGGTGCAGGTCAGCACCTCGTCCGCCTCCAGCAGTTCGTCGGGATGCAGCGGCCGGACCTCCGTCGGCACGCCGATCTCCGCGCAGAGGTCCAGCACCGACTGCCGGGTCACGCCTTCCAGCGCGCCATGGTCGGGGCAGACCATCTTGCCGTCGATCAGGGCGAAGATGTTGAAGCCGGGGCCTTCCGCGACGGTGCCGTCGGGGCCCAGCAGGACGGCATTGTCGGCGCCCCTGTCCGTCGCCTCGAACTGGGCGCGGATCATGTCGCCCCAATGGTAGTTCTTCACCGTCGGATCGACCGATTCCGGTGCGATCCGCGGCACCGAGGAGATCACCAGATGCGCGCCGCGCGCCTGCATCTCCTCGTCCATCACCCAGACCCAGGGGATCGCATAGGCGATCAGCCGGTTCTCGCAGTTCGCCGGATGGCGCGGCAGGCCGGGCTTCGCCAGGCCGCGGGTGCAGACCATGGCGACATAGCTTTCCCGCAGGCCGGAACGGGCGACGCAGCCGTGCAGGATCGCCGCCAGCCCGGCCCGGTCCACCGGCAGGGTCATCCGCAACGCGTCGACCGAGCGCAGGAAGCGGTCCAGATGGTCGTCCAGCCGGAAGAAGGCGCCGTCCCAGACATGCACCACGTCATAGGTGACGTCGGACTTGGTGAAGCCCCAGTCGAGCACCGAGATTTTCGCCTCGGCGATCGGGACATAGTCCCCGTCCTGCCATGCGCATCCCTTGGCGAAGGGATTGCTCTGCACCGCGGTCAGGGTCTGTGCCTGGCTCATGGCTGCCTCCTTCCGGTCGAACGTTGCTGGGTTACGATCAGGCCGCGACCTGGCGCAGGCCCTTCTTGTTCACCCAGCCGTCGGTATCGTCGAGCGCCTTCTCCAGCGCGTCGAAGATCTCATGGATCTGCCCTTCCTCGATCATCAGCGGCGGGCAGATGGTGACCGCGCCGGCGCCGATCGCGCGCAGGATCACGCCATGCGCTTGCGCGAACTCCACGCACTGGGCGGCGACCCCGTCGGTGGCTGCGAACTCCCGCTTCGACGGTTTGTCGGCGACCAGTTCCACCGCGCCGACCAGGCCGACGCCCCGCGCCTCGCCCACCAGCGGATGGTCGGCCAGGGCCTTCAGCCGCTTCTGGAACGCCGGATAGATCGCCTGGACATGCGCCAGGGTGTTGCGCTCCTCGTAGAGCTGCAGGGTGCGTAGCGCCACGGCGGCCGAGACCGGATGGCCGGAATAGGTATAGCCGTGGCCGAAGGCGCCGATGCTTTTGCTCTCGTCCGCGATCGCCTGGTAGATCGGGTCGTCGACCATCACCGCGGCGATCGGCAGGTAGGCCGACGACAGCTGCTTGGCGCAGGACAGGGTGTTGGGGCGGATGCCGAAGGTCTGGCTGCCCCACATGTTGCCGGTCCGCATGAAGCCGGTGATCACCTCGTCGGCGATCATCCAGACGTCGTACTTCGTCAGCACCGCCTGGATCTTCTCGAAATAGCCCTCCGGCGGCACGATCACGCCGCCGGCGCCCATCACCGGTTCGGCGATGAAGGCGGCGACCGTCTCCGGCCCCTCCTTGATGATCAGCTCTTCCAGGTTCTTCGCCAGGCGGGTGGAGAATTCCTCCTCGCTCTCGCCCGGCTCGGCATAGCGGTAGTGGTGCGGGCAGTCGGTGTGGCGCACGCCTTCGATCGGCAGGTCGAAGCTCTTGTGGTTGAGCGGGATGCCGGTGAGGCTGGCGGCCGCCACGGTGACCCCGTGATAGCCCTTGATGCGGCCGATGATCTTCTTCTTCTCCGGCCGGCCGACGGCGTTGTTGTAGTAGCGGACCAGCTTGACCTGGGTGTCGTTGGCCTCCGAGCCGGAATTGACGAAGAACACCTTCGAGAAATCGGCCGGCGCGATGCTCTTCAGCTTTTCCGCCAGGTCGATGCTGGGCATCGAGGATTTGTGGGTGAAGCCGTGATAGTAGGGCAGCTCGCGCATCTGCTTCACGGCCGCCTCGATCAGCTCCTCCTCGTTCCAGCCGAGCGAGGCGCACCACAGGCCGGCCATCCCCTCGATATAGCGGTTGCCCTGGTCGTCCCAGACATGCACGCCCTGGCCCTTGGTGATGATCAGCGGCCCCTTTTCCTCATGCTTGCGCAGGTTGGTGTAGGGGTGCAGCACATTGGCAATGTCCCGGGCGGCCGCGGAATTCGGGGCGTAGTTCATGACTGGGTCCTCTGCTTGATGGCCGGTCCGGCCGGTCATGCGCGCATGCGCCACGGCACGGGCCGGTTGCGACGGGCCCACGGGCCGGCCCGGGGGCGACCAGGGGGTCGACCGGGGCGGGTGGGGCCGGGCACGTTATCCGACCGATACAGCATACGATTGTTGCAGCCGCCGCCCAAGGGGAAGCGAGGGGGCGCAGGCGGCAATTTTCCCGGCCGACTTGGCTTCAACCGAACGAATCCTGGCAGTTGCAGGCCGGGGCGCGGGTTGCGCCCTGCGCTCAGCCCCGCACGGCCTTGTCCAGCGGCCGGCGGAAGCTGGCGAGGATGATGCCCGCCACCACCAGGGCGAAGGCGAGCCAGATCCACCAGCTTACCGCCTCGCCCCAGATCACCCAGCCCCAGAAGAAGCCGTAGAGGGTGATCAGATAGTTCGCCTGCGAGAAGAAGACCGGCCCCTTCAGCCGCACCAGTTCCAGGAAGACGCTGATGAAGAAGGCGGTCAGCACCGCGGCGGCCAGCAGTGCCCAGGGCGCCACCGTCCAGGCGGGCAGCAGGTCGGGCGTGCGGCCGGTGGCCAGGACGAAGACCAGCATCACGACGGTGGACCCCAGCAGGGTGCCGCCGGCGCTGGTCGGGCTGGGTTCCGCCGGCGGCTGCAGGATGGCGGCGGCGATGCTGGCCAGGGCGAAGAAGCAGGGCGTGCCCAGCGCCAGCAGGAACCAGCCCGCCATGTCGGGGTCGGGCAGGGCGGTCTCCGGCACCAGCACCAGGCTGACACCGGCGAAGCCCAGCAGGATGCCCAGCACCCCGAACAGGTAGATCCGTTCCAGCCGGGCGATCACGCCGAAAAGGTAGGTCAGCGCCGGCGCGAAGGAGAGCACCAGGGTCATCAGCCCGGCATTCAGGTGCGGCGCGACGAAGTTCAGCAGGGTCAGCGGAAAGCCGACCGCCAGGGCACCGATCACCGCATAGGCCCGCAGGTGGCGCCAGCCGGTGCCCGGCGGGATCCGCAGGCCCAGGCAGATCGCCAGCAGCAGCAGCCCGCCGCCGAGGCTCTGCCAGAACGAGAAGACGAAGGAGGGGATGCCCGCCTCCGCCGCCACTTTCGACGCGGAATAGAACAAAGCCCAGACCGCGGGCGCGCCGACCAGCAGGATGAACGGCCAGGCGCGCCGGAACGGCGTGTCGCCGGTGCCGCCGGCAGCCATCGCGCTCAGCGCCCCTTGAAGGCGGGTGCGCGTTTCTCCAGGAAGGCGTCGACCGCCTCGGCATGGTCCTCGGTGGCATGGGCCAGGGCCTGGAAGGCCGCCGACATCTCCAGCAGGGTGTCCAGCCGGACATGCTGGCCCTCGCGCAGCAGCCGCTTGGACATCCGCAGGGCATGGCCCGGATTGGCGGCGATGCGGCCGGCCAGGTCCTGTGCCGCCGACATCAGCTCGGCGGCCGGGACCACCTTCGACACCAGGCCGCAGGAAAGCGCCTCGTTTGCGTCCAGCATGTCGCCGGTGAAGGTCAGCTCCGCCGCCTTCGACATGCCGACCACCCGCGGCAGCAGCCAGGCGCCGCCATCGCCGGGGATGATGCCCAGCTTCACGAAGCTTTCCGCGAACTTCGCGCTGTCGGCGGCGATGCGGATGTCGCACATGCAGGCCAGGTCGCAGCCGGCGCCGATCGCCGGGCCGTTGACCGCGGCGATGGTGGGGACGTCCAGGTCGTAGAGGGCCAGCGGGATGCGCTGGATGCCGCCGCGATAGCCGTCGCGGATCTGGTAGGGGCTGCCGCCGGCGATGCCCTGGCGCTCCTTCATGTGCTTCACATTGCCGCCGGCGCAGAACGCCTTGCCCGCGCCGGTGACGATGACGCACCGCACCTCCGGATCGGCGCCGGCGCGACGGCAGGCATCGACCACCGCGTCCCATTGCGCCTGGGTGGAAAGGGCGTTGCGGGTGTCCGGGTCGTTGAGGATCAGGGTGACGACCCCGCCCGTCTGCTCGTAAAGAACGAAATCGGCCACTGCCCCCGCTCCCCCCTGCTGTCGTTGAACCCTTGCCTGCCGGCGTATCGCTCTACAGACATGCGCGCAAGCCCGTTATGGTAGATGGTTCACCCCCCGCCCGCGAGCGGGCGCATGCCCTCGCCTTCCGGAATGGCCCATGTCCGATCTCGTTTTCGCCCCCTGCACCCTGCCCGATGGCGCCGAGGCGCTGCGTGGGGAAGTGCGCGCCTTCCTCGCCGACGAACTGGCCGACTACCCCGCCCGCCGGCGGGCGGAAAGCTGGTCTGGCTATTCCAAGGCGTTCAGCCGCAAGGTCGGCGCGAAGGGCTGGATCGGCATGACCTGGCCCAGGCAGTATGGCGGCGCGGAGCGCAGCGCGCTGGAGCGCTACGTGGTGCTGGAGGAGATGCTGGCCGCCGGCGCACCCGTCGGCGCCCACTGGATCGCCGACCGGCAGAGCGGCCCGCTGCTGCTGCGCTACGGCACCGATGAGCAGCGCCGCAGCATCGTGCCGCGCATCGCCCGCGGCGAGGTGCAGTTCTGCATCGGCATGTCGGAGCCCGATTCCGGCTCCGACCTGGCCTCCGTGCGCAGCCGGGCGGCGCGCGACGGCAATGGCTGGCGGCTGGAGGGGCGGAAGGTCTGGACCTCCGGCGCGCACGAGGCGGAGTACATGATCGCCCTGTTCCGCACCGCCGCCCAGGGCGAGGACCGGCATGCCGGCCTGTCGCAGTTCCTGGTCGACATGTCGGTGCCCGGCATCACCGTGCGGCCGATCATCGACCTGGCCGGCCAGCATCATTTCAACGAGGTGCTGTTCGACGATGTCCGCCTGCCGGCCGATTCCCTGATCGGCGGCGAGGGCCAGGGCTGGCAGCAGGTGACCCAGGAACTGGCCTACGAGCGCAGCGGGCCGGAACGCTTCCTGTCCTGCATGCAGCTGGTGAACGAGATGGCGCGCATGGCCGGCACCCGCCACGACGATGCCGCGCTGGCGGCGGTCGGCCGGCTGGTCGCCCATCTGTCGGTGCTGCGGCAGATGTCGCTGTCGGTGGCGGCGATGCTGGACCGGGGCGAGAATCCGGCGGTAGAGGCGGCGCTGGTCAAGGATCTGGGCGCGATCCTGGAGCAGTCGGTGCCGGAGATCGCGGCCGATGTCTTCGACATCGAGCCGATGCTCGATTCGGCCGGCGATTATGTCCAGGTGCTGGCCTACCTGACCCAGGTGGTGCCGTCCTACTCGCTGCGGGGCGGCACCCGCGAGATCCTGCGCGGCATCATCGCCCGCGGCCTGGGCCTGCGCTGAGGGGGCGGGAAGCATGAGCGAACTGCAATCACTGCTGCGCGACACTGCCGAGCGGCTGTTCGCCGATCGGGTCACGCCGCAGGTCCTGCATGCCGCCGAGGATGGCGGCTGGCCGGCGGAGCTCTGGCAGGTGATGGCCGAACACGGGCTGCACCAGCCCTTCGGCGCCGGAGATGGCGAGGAGGCGGGGGAGGACGGCGCGGACTGGTCCGACCTGTTCGCCCTGTTGTTCGCCGCCGGCCGCTGGGCGGTGCCGCTGCCTCTGGGGGAGACGGCGATCGCCGGGCGGGTCCTGCTGGACGGCGGCCTGACCCTGCCGGATGGCCCGCTGGGCCTGGCCGCGCAGGCGGACCTGAGCCTCGACCAGAAGGGGCGGGTCGGCGGCACCGCGGCGAAGGTGCCCTGGGGCGCTGCCGTGCCCTTCGTGGTGGCCCGTGCCGGCCGGCGCGACGGCGCGCAGCTGGTGCTGCTGCCGACCGACGGGGTGGAGCGACGGCTGGACCGCAACATCGCCCGCGAGCCGCGCGACGACCTGAGCTTCGAAGGAGTGGTGCCGGCGGCGTCCTGCCCCTGGCCGGCGGATTGGTCGGCCGACCGGCTGCGCGACCTGGCGGCGCTGCTGCGCGCGGCGCAGATCGCCGGCGCCATGGACCGGGTGCTGGACATCACCGTGGGCTATGCCGGCGAGCGCAAGCAGTTCGGCCGGCCGATCGGCAAGTTCCAGGCGATCCAGCACCAGCTGGCCGAGCTGGCGGGGGAGGCGGCGGCGGCGGCCGTGGCGGCGCAGACCGGCTTTGCCGCGCTGGACGAAGGCCGCGACCCCTGGTTCGCCATCGCCGTGGCGAAGCAGCGCGCCTCGGAGGCCGCCGGCAAGGGGGCGGCGATCTCCCACCAGGTGCATGGCGCGATCGGCTTCACCTACGAACATCACCTGCACTACCTGACCCGCCGGCTCTGGTCCTGGCGCACCGAGTTCGGCAATGCCCGCAGCTGGGCCACCGCGATCGGCGCGCGGGCGGCCGGCCGCGGCGCCACCCGGCTCTGGCCGGACCTGGTGGCGGGCATCTAGGCCGGCAGGCCGGCAGGGGCAGCCCATGAAGGGGAAAAGGGGAAGGGGATGAGCGATATCAGCACGAGCGGCGGCGCCGTACCGGGCGGCATGGGCCCGGTGGAAGCCGGATCCGGCGGGCAGCCGCCGAAGGCCGGCATGGTCCATTGCACGAGCTGCGGCGCGGAGATCGCCCAGGTCGCCCAGACCTGCCCGAAATGCGGCGCGCCGAACCTGGCGAACGGCGAACGAACGTCGGAAAAGTCGATGGTGGCGGCGGCCCTGCTCTGCTTCTTCTTCGGCACCTTCGGCTTCCACCGCTTCTATGTCGGCAAGATCATCACCGGCATCCTGATGATCCTGACCCTGGGGGGTCTGGGCATCTGGACCCTGATCGACTTCGTGATGATCATCGTCGGCTCCTTCCGCGACAAGGAAGGCCTGCCGCTGAAGCGCTGAGAGAACGCCGGCCGGCCGGACCTCCGGCGGCAGGGAGCACAGCATGCCCTATTGCGCGAGATGCGGCGGGCAGCTGGCGGCCGATGCCGCCGTCTGCCCGGCCTGCGGGGCAGCGAACCTGGCAGCGGGCCGTGCGACGCCTACATCGCCGGACGAGCCCATGAGCGACCGCAGCTACGGCGTGGCGGTGGCGTTGTGCGGCATCTTCGGCATCGTCGGCATCCACCATTTCTACCTGGGCAACCATCTGCACGGCCTGTTCGACCTGGGCCTGTTCCTGGCGGCCATGGCCTGCTTCTTCGTGCTGGGCTTCCAGGGGCCGGACTGGTTCCTGCTCGGCATCCTGCTGCTGGCGGTCGATGCGCTGCACACGATGATCATCTTCTACCGCCTGATCACCGGACAGGCCCATGACGGCCGTGGCCGGCGGATCGCCGTTCCGGGCGGCGGCCGATAGCCGTCTGGCGACCTGACCGGAAACGCGCGCAGCCAACCGCCGATCCCGTCGCGAACTGTCAGAAATAGGTACACTAAGTTATTGAAAGTGTTTGTATAATTAAATTCTGCATACAAAATGATTGTATTGCGTACAGGACGCTGCGAGACTGCTCGCCGGTGGAAGGGAAGCCGTATGCTGGGAAGCCGACTGAAGAACGAGATCGCCGACCTGATTCTCTCCGGACGCCTGAAGCCGGGGCAGCGGCTTGACGAGCAGGGCCTCGCCGCCCGCTTCGGCGTCTCGCGCACGCCGGTCCGCGAAGCGCTGCAGCAGCTCGGCGCTGCGGGCCTGGTGGAGGTGCGGCCGCGGCGGTCGGCACGGGTCAGAACCCTCAGCATGTCGGAGCTCGAGAACTCGTTCGAGGCGATGGGCGAGATCGAGGCGGTCTGTGCCCGGCTGGCTGCCGAACGCATGACCGAGGCCGAGCGCCTGGCGCTGAGGCAGCTTGTCGAAGAGTCGCAGTCGGCCAGCATGCAGGGCGATCGCGTCGCCAGCCGCGAGCTGGATGCCCGGATCCATGCCCTGCTGCATGTCGGCGCGCACAATCCTGCGCTCCGGACGGTGGCCGACGAGATGCGCACCCGGGTCGAGCTGTACAGCTCGGCACCCTACACCCTGCCGGACTTCGACACCCGGCTGGAAGTTCCCCATCGCGAGCATGAGCGGATCGTCGAGGCCGTCCTGGACCGGGATCCGGCAGCGGCACAGCGGCTGATGGTGGCGCATATCGGCCAGAGCTTTCTGACCGTGAAGGGGATCCTGGAGGCGGAGCCAAGCGCCCTCGACGTGTCGCCGGCGCGGGCCCCGACACGCGCGGCGGCGGCCCGCACCGCTGCCGACCGGCGGCGCGCGCGGCCTGCAGCCCGGTCTGCCGCCGCCTCCGGCCAGGGAGGGGCGTGAATGCACGACTATGGCGGTCCGGGGCGCTCAACGGCCTTCGCGGCGGCCGCGATGTGCGCGACATCCCATCCGCTCGCCGCGCTGACGGCGCTCGACCTGCTGCGCCAGGGCGGCAATGCGGTCGACGCCGCGGTGGGCGGCGCCCTGGTGCTCGGTTTCTGCGAGCCGATGATGTGCGGCCTGGGCGGCGATGTCTTCGCGATGATCCGCGACCCGGCCACGGGTTCGATCGCGGGACTGAACGGCTCGGGGCGCGCGCCTGCCGCACTCGATGCGGCGATGCTGCGCGACCAGGGGATGTCTGCGGTCCCGGTCGATTCCGTCCATTCGGTGACGGTGCCCGGGGCGATCGATGCCTTCGACCGCCTGGTCCGCCGGCACGGCAGGCTCGATCTCGGCACCGTGCTGCAGCCGGCGATCCGCCACGCCGAACGCGGCGTGCCGGTCTGCCACCGCTCCGCCCTCGACTGGGCGGCGTTCGCACCGCGGCTGCAGGGCGCAGGCCGGGAGCATTATCTCCAGGCGGGCGCGCCCTATGCGGCAGGCAGCATCTTCGCCTCTCCCGCCCAGGCCGAGGCGCTGCGCCTGATCGCCCGCGACGGCAGGGACGCGTTCTACGGCGGCGAGATCATGCAGGACATGGTCGATACCCTGCGCGCCGCCGGCGGCTGCCACGTGGCGGAGGATTTCGCGACCACCGCCGCCAGCGACACGGACGTGCTGCGGCTCGGTTACCGCGGACACGACCTGGTCGAGCTGCCGCCGAACGGGCAGGGCGCCACGGCGCTGCTTCTGGCGAACATCCTGCGGCGCTTCGACCTGTCGCGGCTCGATCCCGACGGTGCCGAGCGGGTGCATATCGAGGCGGAGGCGACGCGTCTTGCCTATGGCGCCCGCGACAGGTTCATCGGCGACCCCGACGCGGACCCGGACCATGCCCGGCAGATGCTGAGCGAGGAGACGGCCGACCGCCTGGCCGGGCAGATCGACCCGCGGCGCGCCGGCTCCCGCGGCCCGGCGGCGGTGGAGGCCGTTCATCGCGATACCGTCTATATCTGCGTGGTCGACGAAGACCGGCTGGCGGTCTCGCTGATCTATTCCACCTTCTGGCCCTTCGGGTCGGGACTGGCCTCGCGGCGCTTCGGGATCAGCCTCCAGAACCGCGGCGCAGGCTTCTCCCTCGTCCCCGGTCATGTCAACGAACTGAAGGGCGGTCGCCGCCCGCTCCACACCCTGATTCCCGGCTTCATGGAGCAGCCGGGACAGTACGCGATGCCGTTCGGCGTGATGGGCGGACCCTACCAGGCCACCGGCCATGCGCACTTCCTGTCCAACCTCGTCGACTACGGGATGGACCTGCAGCAGGCCATCGACGCGCCGCGCAGCTTCCTCGATCCCGCAGACGGCCGGCTGGTCCTGGAACGCGGCTTCTCCGACAGGGTCGCCGCCAGGCTGGCGGAGATGGGGCACGATGTGACGCGCGCGCCGGTCGGCATGGGCGGGGCACAGGCGATCCGCATCGATCTTGCCGCCAACCTCCTTGCCGGGGCCAGCGACCCCCGCAAGGACGGCATGGCCCTGGGATACTAGCGGCATGCCCGGCGGCGGCACCATTCCCATCACGACGGCCGGTTCGCTGCACCGCCGGCCAGGGCGGTCCGGGAGGCCGCCCGGGGCCGAAGGAAGCACCGGATGATCGGTCCGATCCTGCGCCTGGCGTCGCTCGGCCGCTCGGCTGCCGGCTATGTCGTCCTGCTTCTGATGGTGGCGCAGATCGTCGTCGTCGCGCTTCGCTACACCTTCTCCCTGGGCTGGCCATGGGCGCTGGATCTGCTGGTCTACTGCTTCTACGCCGGTGCGCTGCTGCCCGCGCTCTACGTCCTGGTCCGCGACGTCAGCGTCCGGGTGGACCTGTTCTACACCCGCTGGCCGCAGAGGCGGCGGGACCGCATCGACCGTGCCGCGCTCCTGCTTCTGGTCTGCCCGGTGCTGGCCTATGCCGGCTGGATCTCCTCCACGCTCAGCGCGAATGCCTGGGCGGTGCTGGAATCCTCCCCCACCTATGGCGGACTGCCGGGCTATTTCCTGCTCAAGACCCTGCTCAGTCTCGTCCTGCTGGTACTGTCTCTTGCCGCCCTGGCGATGGCCGTTCGCCGCGCGCCCTATATCCGGGAGCGGCACGATGAGCCATGAACTGCTTCTGCTCCTGATGGGGCTGATGCTCTTCGGCGCGATCCTCAGCGGCGTTCCGGTCAGCTTCGTGCTGCTGGGCGTCCCCTTCCTTGTCGCTCTGCTCGGCGCCGCCACCGGCAGCTTCGATCTCGCCTTCATCGATGCCTTCCCGTCACGCGCTTTCGGATTGCTGACCAATCCCGTCTTCGTGGCCGTGCCGTTGTTCGTGCTGATGGGCAGCCTGCTGGAGAAGGCGGATATCGCGCGGCGGATGATGTTCGCCGCGGGTGCCCTGTTCGGCGAACATCGGGGCGGTCTGGCCTATGCCGTCATCATCGTCGGTGCGTTGCTCGCGGCATCGACCGGGGTCATCGGCGCCACCATCTTCATGCTGGGCCTGATCGCCCTTCCCGCCATGCTGAGCGCGAACTACGCGCCACGACTGGCCTCCGGCGTGATCTGCGCCTCGGGTTCGCTGGGCCAGATCATCCCCCCGTCGATCCTGTTGATCCTGCTGGCCGACCAGATCTCGGCGGCCTATCAGACGGGACGGCGATCGGTGGGCGACTTCGCGCCGGAGCCCGTGTCCGTCGGCGACCTGTTCGCCGCCGCCCTGCTGCCCGGACTGCTGCTCGTCGGCCTCTACCTCCTGTACATCTTCGTGCTGTCGCGGCTGCGGCCGGAGGCATGCCCGCCGATCCGGCAGGAGGGCGCGTCCGGCGGCCACCGCCGGCCCAGTGCGCGCGAGGTCTTCGGATCCCTCGTCCTGCCCCTGGCCCTGATCCTCCTGGTGCTCGGCTCGATCCTCGGCGGCATCGCGACCCCGACGGAAAGCGCCGCGCTGGGCGCGGCCGGCGCCCTGGTGATGGTGGCACTGGAGCGCGCGAACCTGCCCGCATGGCGGCGCTACGCCATTCTCGCAGTCCTGCCCGCGGCGTTCCTGCTGGTCCTGGTGAAGGCGCTGGGCGGTGCCGGCGCCGGGCCCTGGCAGATGGCCATCGGGCTGGTCGGGCTTGTCGGCCTGCTGGCCGGGGTGATCCTGGCGCTGTGGCAGGAACTGCGCGACGGGGAACTGGCCGAGGTTGCGCGAAGCACCGCCACGATGGTCGCGATGCTGACCCTGATCGTGCTGGGTGCGACGATGCTGTCGCTGGTGTTCCGGGGCCTGGGCGGCGACGAGATGGTCGCCGGACTGCTGACCGGGCTGCCCGGCGGCACGGCCGCCGCCCTGATCGCGGTGATGGTCGTGATCTTCCTGCTCGGCTTCGTCATCGAATATATCGAGATCATCTTCATCGTCGTGCCGGTCGCGGCGCCGCCCCTGATGGCGGCCGGGGTGGACCCGATCTGGTTCGCCATCCTGATCAGCATGAACCTGCAGATGAGCTTCCTGACACCGCCCTTCGGCTATGCGCTCTTCTACTTCCGTTCCGTCGCCCCCGCCGCCCTGCGGACCGGGGACATCTACGCCTCGGTCCTGCCCTTCATCCTGCTGCAACTGATCGCACTGGGCCTGGTCGCGGCGTTTCCGGCACTCGTCAACTGGCTGCCGGGTGTCGTCTTCCAATGAAGCCAGCACGACAGGGAAAAGGGAGAGCGAATATGTACAGACGCAGGTTCCTTGCTGGCGCGGCGGTGGCCGCGCCGGCCGCACTCGCGGCCCCGGCAGTTCTCCGGGCGCAGTCGGGACATGACTGGAAGCTCGTGACCTCGCTGCCGAAGAACCTGCCCGGCCCGGGCGTCTCGGCCCAGCGCTGGGCGGACAGGATCACCAGCATGTCGGGCGGCGAACTGAAGATAACCGTCTATGCCGGCGGCGAACTGGTGCCGCCCTTCGGGACCCAGGAAGCGGTTGAGAATGGCACGGCGCAGGCCTATCACGGGTCCGGGTCGTGGTTCGCGGGTCGCGACATCTCCCATGCCTTCTTCTTTTCCGGACCGTTCGGACTGCTGTTCGACGAGATGCATGCCTGGATGTACTACGGCGGCGGTCAGGCGCTGCTCGACGAGTTCACCCATCCGCGCGGCCTGCAGATCCTCATCGCCGGCGGCTCCGGCGTGCAGACCTTCGGCTGGTTCAAGAAGCCGATCGCATCGCTGGAGGATCTGCAGGGGCTCAATTTCCGGGTCACCGGCTTCGGCGCCACCGTCCTGAACAAGATCGGCATGAACGCCGTCTCCCTGCCGCCGGGGGAGATCTTTCCCGCACTGCAGTCGGGTGCGCTGGACGGGGCGGAATGGGTCGGGCCGGCCTTCGACCAGGCATTCGGCTTCCAGAAGATCATGCCCTACATGTATGCGCCGTCGTTCGGCGACATCTATGGCGGCATCGAGTTCGGCATCAATCTCGAGGCGTGGAACGCCCTGTCCGACGGCCTCAAGGCGATCGTGGTCGCGGCGACGGAGGCGGAGGCCAACCGCTCCTCCGCCGATGCCCTGAACATGAACATCGACGGCCTGGAGGCCCTGCAGAAGGTGGAGGGGCTGACGATCGGCACCCTGCCCGAGGACGTCTGGGCGGCGCTGCGCAAGGCCTCGCATGAGGTGGTCGCCGAGGTAGCAGGCACCAGCCCCTTCGTCGGCCGGCTGGTCGACAGCTATTACGGCTATGTGAAACGTGCCTCGGGCTACAAGCAGCTCTACGACATGCCGTTCATGGCGGAACGGGTGAAGTATATCGGCTGATCGCCCGCTGCTGCCGGCCCGGGCGGCAGAATGCCGCCGCCCGGGCCGGTGGAACCGGTGCCGTACCGGTGGCGGCTACCCGGCGTAGCGTTTCAGCAACTGCCGGCCCAGCGCCGACAGATGCACCTGGTCGGGGCCGTCGCCGACCCGGATGTAGCGGGCGGTGACCCAGGCATGGGGCAGGAAGGTGTCCTCGGTGAAGCCCTTGCCGCCATGCACCTGCATGGCGCGGTCGATCACCTCCGTCGCCATCTTCGGCACGACGATCTTGGCGGCGGCGATCAGGTCGCGGGCCTCCTTGTTGCCCTCGCGGTCCATCTTGTCGGCGGCCTTCAGAGTCAAGAGGCGTGCCTGCTCCACCTCGCAGAACGACCGCGCGATATCCTCCCGCAGGGAACCGTGCTCCGACAGCTTGCGACCGAAGGCGGAGCGCGCCTCCGCCCGCTGGCACATCAGCTCGATCGCCCGCTGCGCGGCACCGATGAACCGCATGCAGTGGTGGATCCGCCCCGGCCCCAGGCGGCCCTGCGCGATCTCGAAGCCGCGGCCCTCGCCCAGGATCATGTTCTCCGCCGGCACGCGGACATTGTCGAACAGCACCTCCGGGTGGCCGCCCGGCCCGCCGTCATAGCCGAAGGTGCTCAGGTTGCGGACCAGGCTGACGCCGGGCGTGTCCTTCGGCACCAGGATCATCGACTGCTGTTTGTGGCGGTCCGGATTGTCGGGATCGGACTTGCCCATCACGATGGCGATCCGGCAGCGGTCGTTGGAGAAGCCGGAGGAAAACCACTTGCGGCCGTTGATGACATAGCTGTCGCCGTCGCGGGTGATGCGGCACTCGATATTGGTGGCGTCGGAGGAGGCGACCGCCGGCTCCGTCATCGAGAAGCAGGAGCGGATCTCGCCCGCGAGCAGGGGCTCCAGCCACTGCTTCTTCTGCTCCGGCGACCCGTAACGCGCCAGCACCTCCATATTGCCGGTATCGGGGGCGGAGCAGTTGAACACTTCCGAGGCCCAGCCGACCCGGCCCATGATCTCCGCCAGCGGGGCATATTCCAGGTTGCTCAGGCCGGCGCCCAGATCCTCCTCCGGCAGGAACAGGTTCCACAGCCCCTCCGCCTTCGCCTTCGCCTTCAGCTCGTCCATCACCGGCGGCGTCGACCAGCCGCCAGCCGCCTCGACATGCTCGTGGTAATGGGGTTCCAGCGGATAGACATGCGCCTCCATGAAGGCTGTCACCCGTGCCTGCAGCTCCTTCACCCTGGTGCTGAACTCGAAATCCATGTCTCCCCCACTTCTGCTGATCGTTCGGGTTGCCGTGTCTTTGCCGCTCGTGTGCCGGCGGGGCCTTCAGGTGTCCGCCCAGGGCTGCATGGCCGCGCGCAGTTCCGCCAGCCGGATCGGCTTGCGCAGGATGACGGGGGGCCGTTCGCCGGCCAGTTCCCGCAGCACCGCCGCCATCTTCAGGTACAGCGGATTGTGCCCGCTGATCAGGATCAGGCCGCCGGCATAGGCGGCCTCGTGCAGCCAGCGCGCCACCTCGATGCCGTCCTCGTCCGGCATCACGATATCCAGCATCACCAGGTCGGGCCGGCGTTCCCCGTAGAGCCGCCGCAGCGCCATCCCGGACTCCGCCAGCCGCACGGCGAACCCCATGCCTTCGGCGACGGTGGCGACGAAGGCGGCGAAGTCCGGCTCGTCGTCGACGATCACCATGTCCGGCCGGCTCATGACCGCACCGGCCCGTCAAGGAGCGCGCGGACCGCTTCCGCCAGCTCGGCGCGCCGGAAGGGCTTGCGCAGCAACGGTGCATGTTCGTGGCGGCTGCCGTTGCGCAGGAAGGCATTGTCGCCATGCCCGGTCATGAAGGCGACCGGCAGGCCCGGCCGGAGCTCCGCCGCCCGGTCCGCCAGCATCACGCCGTCCATCCCTTCCGGCAGGATGATGTCGGTCAGCAGCATGTCGACCTGCGGATGGCTCTGCAGGTGGGCCAGGGCCTGCGCCGCGCTGGACACCGCTTCAGCCCGATAGCCCAGGGACTGCAGGGCCGACTGGGTGAGGTCGCGCACATCGGCATCGTCTTCCACCACCAGGATATGTTCCCGGCCCTGCGGCAGGGCGGCCGGGGGACCGGCGGGTGCCGCCGCCGCGGTGTTCGTGCTGCGGGGCAGGTAGATCCGCACCGTGGTGCCCTTGCCCAGGGTGCTGGCGATCCGCGAATAGCCGTCGGACTGTTTCGCGAAGCCGTAGACCATGCTGAGCCCCAGGCCGGTGCCCTGGCCGACACCCTTGGTGGTGAAGAACGGATCGAAGGCGCGGCTGACCGTCTCCGGTGCCATACCGATGCCGGTGTCGGTCACCGTCAGCAGGACATATTCCCCGGCCGGCACCTCGGCCTGGGCCGCCTGGGCGGCATCCAGCACCGTATTGTCGGTGGCGATCGTCAGCACGCCGCCATCCGGCATCGCGTCCCGCGCGTTCAGGACCAGGTTCAGCAGCGCGTTCTGCATCAGGCCGCTGTCCACGACACAGAGCCACAGGCCGTCATGCGGCCGGATCCGCAGCTCGACATTGCCGGGTGTGGTGCGGCGGACCAGTTCCGACATCTCCTCCACCAGCTCGTTCAGGTCGACGATCGACGGCCGCAGGGTCTGCTTCCTGGCAAAGGCCAGCAGGCTGCGGGTCAGGGTGGCACCCCGGTCGGTGGCACGCAGGGCGGTCTCGCACTTGCGCTGCAGGGACGCGGTGGCGGGCCCGCTGATCGCGTCCAGACCTTCCGCAATCAGCTCCAGATTGCCGGATATCACCGCCAGAAGGTTGTTGAAGTCGTGCGCGATGCCGCCGGTCAGCTGCCCCACCGCCTCCATCTTCTGGGCCTGCCGCAGTCGGTCTTCGGTCTCCTTGCGATCGGTCACGTCGTGCGCGGAGAGGACGATTCCCTCCACCCCGTCGGTGTTCAGGAAGTTGCTGCCGACCATCTCCATCGTCAGCCAGTGGCCGTCCCGGTGCCGCACCCGCAGCTCGGTGCGCTCCTTGGCCTCTTCCGACCGGCCGAGAAGGCGCTGCAGCGCGGCCATCGCGGTGCCGATATCGTCCGGATGCACGAACTCGGTCCAGGCATGGTCGATCACCTCCGGCCCGGTATGGGCCAGCAGTTCCTCGCCCGCGGGGCTGACGAACTTCAGCCGGCCGTCGATCCCCAGGATCGCGATGATCCCGGGATTGTTCTCGACGATCGCGCGGAACTTCTGCTCGCTGCGCTCCAGCGCCCGCTGGGCCTCGCGGACCTGGGTGATGTCCTGGAAGGTGCCGCGCACCCGCCGTGGCGGGTCGGCGCCGTCCCAGACCGGCCGTCCCTTGATGTTGATCTCGATCAGCTGTCCGTCCGTCCGGTAAATCCGGTAGGCATATTCGAACGGCTCATTGGTGCGGCGGGACTTCTCGACCTCCGCCAGCATGCCCCCGACATCGTCGGGATGGATATTGGTGATCCAGCGGTCCAGGGTGCCGATCTTCTCCTGCGCACCGGGACCGAACAGCGCCCAGGCCCCTTTCGAGAACAGGATCTGGCCGCTTTCGCGGTCGAGTTCCCAGGCACCGGAGCGCGACAGCAGCTCGGCTTCCGCCAGCATCGCGTCACGCCGTTCGAACTCGCTGAGATCCTCGACGAAGACCAGGCAGCCGGCCTCCGGCCGCGGCACCGTCCGGAATCGATAGGCCCATTCGCCGGTCCGCTCGATCGCGAAGGCGTCGGCCTGGCCGTCCCGCAGCGCCGCGCTGCGCGCCACAAGGAACGCCTGACGGTCGCCGGCGGGCGGGTCGGCAGCCTGCAGCAGGTCAGTCAGGCAGTCCGGATAGCCGATGCCCGCCGGCCGGGCCTCCGCACCGCGGGACAGCAGCTGCATGAAGCTGGCATTCGCGGCGGCAATGGCGCCGTCCGGCGCGATCGCCGCCGCGGGATGCGGCAGCAGCTCGATCGCTTCCCAATGGGCGGGCCCGACGCGGTCCTGCATGTCGGGTCAGGCCTGCCCGCGGTCGCCGGTCAGGCGCCCTCCGCCTCGATCTTCGCCTGCAGTCGCCGCATACCCTTCAGCCATCGTTCCAGGTCGCTGGTCTTGTAGCTCATCCATGTCTGCGCGATCTCGTCGGTCAGGATCAGGAAGCGCTCCGCCTCCACCGCCTCGGCGACCATCTCCGCGACCTCCTCGGGTTCGCGGATCGGGCCGGCCGCATTGCGGGCAAAGGACGAGCCGGTATCCCCGAGCATCGGGGTGCGGACCCCCAGCGGCGCCAGGAGGGAGGTGCGGATGCCGCGCTCATGATAGGTGACGGACATCCATTCGGCGAAGCCTACCACCGCATGCTTGGTGACGGCATAGGGCAGGTTGCCGTGGCTGGTCAGGATCCCGGCCATCGATGCGGTGTGGATCAGATAGCCCTCGCCGCGCTCCAGCATGCCGGGCAGCACCGCCCGGGTGGCGTGCAGATGCGCCATCAGGTTGACGTCCCACTGCCGCTGCCAGACATCCAGGTCCGTCGCCAGCGGGTCGCTGCCGCTTGCGATCCCGGCATTGTGGAAGAAGATCCCGATCGGGCCGAGCTCGCGTTCCACCCGTGCGACCAGATCGTCGATCTGCTCCCGGCTGCCGACATCGCAGGCCACCGCCAGGCCGCCGAAGCCGGCCGCCACCTCGCCCGCGGCATCGCCGTTCAGGTCCGCGACCGCCACCTTCGCGCCGCGCGCCGCGAAGCAGCGGGCGCTCGCGGCGCCGATGCCGCTCGCCCCGCCGGTGACGACCGCCACCCTGTCTTTAAAGTCCATACCCTCGTCCTCCCTGTTGTCCGGATAGCTGTCGCACGGGGTGTCGGTGGCAGCCGCATGTCAGCGGCTCCACATCCGACACCGGACAGTCGACTTCTGCCCGTCCGATCCGGGACAGACGGGTGAGGATACGACGGTGCACCGCCGCCCGCGATGAGGTTACGCCGGTCAGGGTTTCCGGTCAGGATCGCCAGGCGGGGGGCAGGCGCTGGCGGTGAAACGTGTCCCGGGGGCAGGCGGATCCTGCGGCGGGCCGGCGAAGCACTGTGCCACAGCCATCCAGCGGCTGGCCGTTTGGCCGGTCACCGACAGGCCCGTGTCGGCGATGTTCCGGGTCTGGGTGACGACCCGGCAGAACGCCACCGCCTCGCCCTCGATCCGGTTGTCGTCGGAGGGGTCGTTGAATTCCCAGACCGCGCCGGACGGGGCGGTCAGCTTCAGGAACGGCCTGTCCTCCGGCACCGGCTCGCCGCGATTGGCGAAGGTCCAGCCGAAGGTGTTGTTGCCGATCACCACGACGTTGCGGATCCGGTCGCCCTCGGCCCGCTCCACACCCAGCAGGTCGAAGACCTCCTGGCCATGCGCCCAGGTCTCCATCAGGCGGGCGGTGATGCTGGAGCGCACGCTCATGTCCGGCCCGGCCCATTTCAGGCGCTTCTTCGGGTCGGCGGCATGGAAGTTCGGCACCATGGCCGTGTAATAGTCGTGCCAGAGCGCCAGCAATGCCCGGCCCTTCACCCCGCCCAGCTGCTTGTCGGTGTAGGAGCGCATCGTCTCGCCGGCCTTGGTGGCGGCCTGGAAGGCCGACAGCAGCTTCACGATCCCGGCCTCGTCGTTCAGCGACAGGTCGGCGGCATAGTTGAAGTAGTGCAGGTGCTGCAGGACGTCGTTGATCGTCCAGCCCTTGAACTGGGTGGTGCGTTCGAAAGCGGCGTCGTCCAGCGGCGCCAGCAGGGCATGCAGCGCGTCGCTCTCTTCCTTGAAATCCGCGGCCTGTTCCAGCATCTCCCGCTCCCTTCGTTCTTGTCGTTCTTATCCCTGGTGCTGGCAGGATTGTCGCTCCCGGGCTTGACCCGGGAGCCCATTCCGCCAGCGGCGCGGCACGTCAAAGGCGCCGGAATGGATCCTCGGGTCAAGCCCGAGGATGACGCCGGTGGCGGGCGCCCCCTATGCCCCCACTGCCTTGGCCAGCCTTTCGTAGGCGGTGACGAAATCCTCCCGGAACGCCTGTACCACCTGGCGGGCGGTCAGGCTCTCGTTCATCAGCCCGACCCCCTGGCCGACCCAGTAGGTGGCCAGTTCCTGCGCCCCCTTGTGGCCGCCTTCGGACAGCTTGTCGATCCGCTTCAGTGCCGGCTCGGAGATCAGCGATTGCAGCGGCATCGCCAGCGGCTCGGGCGCGCCTTCCGCCTCCCAGGCATCGGTCCAGGGGGTGCGCAGCTGGCGCGACGGCTTGCCGGTGCGGCTGCGGGCGCGAACGGTGTCGGAGGAGCCGGCCGCCAGCATCTTCTGCTTCACCACCGGGTTGGTCTCCGCCTCCGCCGTGGTCAGCCAGACCGAGCCGGTCCAGGCACCGGCGGCGCCCATCGCCATGCAGGCGGCCATCTGCCGGCCGGTGACGATGCCGCCGGCGGCCAGCACCGGCGGGCCGTTCTGCGCCGCCACCGCCTCGCAGATCTCCGGCACCAGCACCATGGTGGAAACGCTGCCGCAATGGCCGCCGGCCTCGCCGCCGGCCGCGATCAGGATGTCGACCCCGGCCTGCATCTGGCGCAGGGCATGCGATTTCGCGCCGACCAGGGCGGCGACCGCGACCCCCTTGGCCTTGCCCATCTCGATCATCGGCTGCGGCGGGATGCCCAGCGCGTTGGCGATCAGCCTGATCGGGTGGGAGAAGGCGACGTCCAGCATCGCCTTGGTGCCTTCCGGGGTGATGTTGCGGTTGAAGCCCAGCATCTCCCGCCGGGTGGCGTCGTCCACGCCCACCAGATCGACGTCCCGCGATTGCAGCAGGCCGGCCACGAAGTCCTTGTGCTCCTGCGGCAGGGCGGCCAGCACGGCGTCCTCCGACAGCTCTTCGCCCTTGCCGGCGAACTTGTTGGGCACGATCAGGTCCAGGCCGTAGGGCTTGCCGCCGACATGATCGTCGATCCAGGACAGCTCCGTCTCCAGCTGTTCGGTGGACAGGCCGGCGGCGCCCAGCACGCCGAAGCCGCCCGCCTTGCTGACCTCGGCGACCACGTCGCGGCAATGGCTGAAGGCGAGCAGCGGGAAGTCGATCCCCAGCATGTCGCAGATCCGGCTGTCCATGTCGCGTTCCTCCTCCTGTGGCGGGCTCAGGCCGCCTCGATCTCTATCAGCAGTTCGTCGGCGGCGACCTGCGCGCCTGCCGCGGCCAGCACCTCCTGCACGGTGCCGTCGATCTGGGCCAGGATCTCGTGCTGCATCTTCATCGCCTCCAGCACCGCCAGCCTTGTGCCGGCCGAGACCTGGTCGCCGGGCTTCACCAGCACCTCGATCAGCGCGCCATGCATCGGTGCCGTCACCCGTCCGCCGCCGGCGGCATCCGCGGCGGCTGCGGCGAACGCCAGGCGGTTGCGGAAGCGGAAGGAACGTCCCTCCAGCGACAGCTCCACCCGGCCGGGGCCGGGGTGGTGGACGTTGACGTCCTGCCGGTCGCCGTCCACGGACAGCCGCGCCCGGTGCCCGTCCGTCGCCGCCACGTCGATGCGCAGCTCGGCGTCCGCCCCTCCGTCCTGGCGGATGGCATAGCCGTCGCGGCCCAGCGGCCGCACCAGCAGGTCGATGGGGTCGACCTCTGCCGCCCCCTCGGTCTCGTAGACATAGCGGGTGGACAGGCTGCCGCCGCTCGCCCAGTCCAGCAGCGCCGGTGTGACCGCCAGGCTGCGCGCCAGGGCCGCGTCGCGTTCGGCCCGGAACTGCAGGACGGCGGCAATAGCCGCCTCGCGCAGGGTCGGCGGCGCCTCCCGGTAGCCTTCGTCGCCGAAGGTCTCCGCGATGAAGGCGGTCGTCGCCTCGCCGCGGGCGAAGGATCCCTGCTCCAGGATGCGGATCAGGAAGGCCCGGTTGCTGGTGGCGCCGAACAGGATTGTGTCCTTCAGCGACCGCAGCAGGCGCCGTCGTGCCGTCTCCCGGTCGGGGCCCCAGGCGATCAGCTTCGCCAGCATCGGGTCGTAGTAGGGCGGGATGTCGGTGCCGGTCTCGATGCCGGCATCGGTGCGCAGCCCGTCGCCTTCGGCGGCCTGCCAGAACGCCACCCGGCCGGTGGCGGGCAGGAAGTCCTGCGCCGGATCCTCCGCATAGAGGCGGACCTCGATGGCATGGCCGCGCAGGGCGACCTGCTCCTGGGTCAGGCCCAGCGGTTCGCCGGCGGCGACCCGGATCTGCAGGGCCACCAGGTCCAGGCCGGTCACCATCTCGGTCACCGGATGCTCGACCTGCAGGCGGGTGTTCATCTCCAGGAAGTAGAATGCGCCATCCTCGCCCAGCAGGAATTCCACCGTGCCGGCGCCGCGATAGTCGATGCTGCGCGCGGCCTCCACCGCCGCCGCGCCCATCGCATTCCGCAGCTCCGGGGTCATGACGGGGCAGGGGGCTTCCTCGACCACCTTCTGGTGGCGGCGCTGGACGGAGCAGTCGCGTTCGCCCAGGTGCAGCACCGTGCCATGGGCGTCGGCAAAGACCTGCAGCTCGACATGGCGGGGGCGCAGGATGGCCTTTTCCAGGATCAGCTCGCCGGAACCGAAGGCGTTCTGCGCCTCCGACCGGGCGCTGCGCAGGGCATTGGCCAGGCCGCCCGCATCCTCGACCAGGCGCATGCCGCGGCCGCCGCCGCCGGCCGCCGCCTTCACCATCAGCGGGAAGCCGATCCGTTCCGCCTCCGCGGCCAGGGTCGCATCGTCCTGGGCTGCGCCCTGGTAGCCCGGCACGCAGGGCACGCCGGCCTCGATCATCCGGCGCTTGGCAGCCGCCTTGTTGCCCATCAGCTCGATGGCATCGGCCCCGGGGCCGATGAAGACCAGGCCCGCCTCGGCGCAGGCGCGGGCGAAGGCCGCATTTTCCGCCAGGAAGCCATAGCCCGGATGCACCGCGCCGGCGCCGGTTTCCCGTGCCGCGGCCACGATCCGGTCGATCGCCAGATAGGATTGCGGCGCGGGCGGCGGGCCGATGCAGACCGCATGGTCGGCCAGCGCCACATGCGGCGCGCCGGCATCGGCCTCGGAATGGACGGCGATCGTGCGATAGCCCAGGGCGCGGGCGGTTCGGATCACGCGGGACGCGATCTCGCCGCGATTGGCGACGAGGATGCTGTCGAAAGCTGTCATGCTGCCGCGGTCCTTCAGGATGCGCCGCCGGTCCAGGCCGGCTTGCGCTTTTCCAGGAAGGAGGCGATGCCTTCCCGCCCTTCCTCGCCCAGCATGCAGCGGGCGAAGCCGTCGGCGGCGAAGTCCAGCATCGCCGGCCGGTCCAGGTGGCGGGTCGCCAGCAGGATCTCCTTGGTGACGGCATTGGCGCCGGGCGCGCAACGCATCACCTGTTTCCGCACCTCGGCCTCCACCGCCTCCAGGCCGGCGGCATCGTCGACCACATGATCGGCCAGGCCCAGGCGGCCGGCCTCCGCGCCGTCGAAGCGCGATGCGGTCAGCATCAGCCGCCGCGCGGTCCGCAGGCCCAGCCGCTGTGCGACGAAAGGCGCGATCTGCGCCGGGGGGATGCCCAGGGTGGTCTCCGTCAGGGCGAACTTCGCGTCGGCGGTCACCGCCACCACGTCGGCGGTGCAGACCATGCCCAGCCCGCCGGCCATCGCCGCGCCCTCGACCAGGATCACCACGACCTGCGGCATCTCGTTGATCAGGTCGAACATCTCGCCGCCGGCGCGGCTGGAGGCCGCGACCTCCGCCACGCCCTGTTCGCCGCCCTGGTAGTTGGACTTGAAGCCCTTCAAATCGCCGCCGGCGCAGAAGGTGCCGCCCTTGCCGCGCAGGGTGATGCCGCGGATGGAGCGGTCGCCGCGCACCGCCTGCAGTACGGCAACCAGCTCGCCCGTCAGTTCCTGCGACAGGGCGTTGCGCGCCTCCGGCCGGTTGAACCAGATCGTCAGCCAGGCGCCGTCGCGCGCCAGCAGCAATGTCTCGGTCTTCGGCAGTTCGGTCATGCTCTCCGCCCCCTTACATTCGTGCCACGCCGAAGGCGTTGGGATGCAGGCGCCGGCTGCGCCCCTCCCGGCAGGTCTCCAGCGCGAAGCCCAGCACCCGGCGCGTGTCGCGCGGGTCGATGATCCCCTGGTCCAGCATCCGGCCGGACGTGTAGAAGGCGTCCGACTGGCTGTCGAAATGGCGGATCAGCCGCTCCTTCTGCTTGGCCAGCGCCGCCTCGTCGACCGGCTGGCCGCGCCGCGCGGCACCGCCGCGGGCGACCTGGTCCATGGTCAGCGCCGCCTGCTCGCCGCCCATAACGCCGGTCAGCGCGTTCGGCCAGGTGAACAGGAAGTCGGGGTCGTAGCCGTACCCCGCCATGCCATAGTTCCCGGCGCCGAAGCTGGCGCCGATATAGAGGGTGATCTTCGGCACCCGGACGTTCGACACCGCCTGGATCATCTTCGAGCCGTGCTTGATCATGCCGGCCTGCTCGTAGGCGCGGCCGACCATGTAGCCGGTGGTGTTGCTGAGGAAGATGATCGGCAGTTCCGCCTGGTCGCAGAGCTGGAAGAACTGCGCCGCCTTGGTGGCGCCGGCCGGGTCGATCGGGCCGTTATTGCCGACGATGCCGCAGGCATGGCCGTAGATCGACCCCTGCAGGCAGATGGTCGAGACGCCGTAGCGCGGCTTGAAATCCTCGAAGGCGGAGCCGTCCAGGAAGCGCGCCGACAGCTCCCGTACGTCGTAGGGGCGGCGATAGTCGATCGGCACCAGCCCGGCGATTTCGTCCGGGTCGTAGAGCGGCTCGGTAAACGGCCGGCGCTGCGGCGGCGCGCAGCCCTTGTTCCAGTCCAGCCCGGCCAGCAGCCGGCGGGCGATCAGCAAGGCCTCCGCATCGTCCTCGGCGGAGAATTCCACCAGGCCGGAGGTGGTGGCGTGCATGTCGGTGCCGGCCAGTTCCTCCTCGTCGGAGACCTCGCCGGTGGCCGCCCGCACCAGTGCCGCGCCGCCCAGCGACGCCCGGCCGCGGCCCCGCACGCTGACGACATAGTCGCTCATGCCCGGCATGTAGGCGCCGCCGGCGGTCGCCGGGCCGTGCAGCACCGCGACCGTGGGGATGCCCAGCGCGCTGAGGCGGGCCAGGCGGTAGAAGATGCCGCCGCCGACCGCCCATTGCGCCACCTCGTACTGCATCAGGTTGGCGCCGGCACTTTCCACCAGGTGGACGAAGGGCAGCTTGTGCCGGATCGCCACGTCCAGGCAGCAGCGCAGCTTGTCCCCCGACATCTTGGTGGAGGCGCCGGCATTGATCCCGCTGTCGTCGACATAGACCAGGCAGCGCAGGCCGCTGACGAAGCCGATGCCGGCCAGCGCGCTGGCGCCGGGGATCGACTTCTCGCGGTCGTCGGTGTCGACGCAGAAATCCGCCAGGCCGTAGAGCTCCAGGAACGGCATGCCGGGGTCCAGCAGGCGCAGAAGCCGCTCCCGCGGGGTCAGCTGGCCGCGTTCCTCGAAGCGCGGCCGCCGCTTTTCCGACAGGGCTTCGGCGCGGGCCTTCAGGCGCTGCACCTCGTCGATCAGGGCGAGCATGTCCTGGCGATTTGCGGCATAGCTGTCGCTGGCGGTGGCGAGACGGGAGGCGAAGGCGGTCATCAGGCGGCCTCCGCCTGCGCGGCCCGCGCCATTTCGCGCGGCACCGCGATGGCCTGCGCCAGCAACACCTGGGCATAGCCCTTCCCCTGCGCATCGTTGCGCAGGCTGGCGACGCCGCCACCGCCCAGCACCTCGTGCATCAGGATGTTCATCGCATGCGGTCCGGGCATCAGGAAGCGCTCCGCCCGTCCTTTCAGGAAATGGCCGAAGCAGTCCGCGATCCTGTCTTCGGTCAGGGCCGCCCAGATATAGGGCAGGTACTCCGCCTTGCGGGCGATGATGCCGACATTGGCCTTGTCGCCCTTGTCGCCGCTGCGGCCCCAGGCCAGCGCGATCAGCGGCACCTCGACCATGTCGGCATCTGCCGCCGGCGCGGCCGGCGGTTCCGGCCGCACGATCGCGGCCGGGTCGAAGGCGGCGGTCTTCGTGGCTGCGAAGGGGATGTCGCGGCCGTCAAGCTCGATGGTGACAGGAACCTCCGCCTTGGGCTGCAGGAAGGAGAACAGGCGCACGACGGGGGAGGGCTTCGACCGGCCGCCGCCGGAGAAGCCGGACAGGCCGGGCGGGCTGGCCAGGCCGATGCCGGTGGCTTCCCGCAGCAGGATGCCGATGCCGGCCTGGTCGGGATGCTTGGCGGCGAGCTTCAGCACCACCTCGCGCGGGGCCTCGATCCGCCGGCCGCTGCCGAACTGGCTCTCCGCGCCCAGCACCTCGACATCGGTCTCGCTGAACGCGCCCAGGTTGGAGGCGCGCAGCGCGGCCTCCGCCCGGCGCAGCGCGCCGTCGGCGAAGCCCTTCGCCTTCCGGTCGGCATCCACGCCGTAGAAGGTGAAGTAGCTGCCGCCGCGCCAGCCGTCCATGTAGGTGGCGCTGACCTTGTAGCTGTCGGGGGCGGGATAGCCGCGGGCACCGGAGACGCGGACCCGGTCGGGGCCGGCCTGGTCGATCCGCACCTCGGAGAAGTCGCAGACCACGTCCGGCACGATATAGGCCTGCGGGTCGCCGATCTCGTAGAGCATCTGCTCCGACACCGTGCCGACATTGACCAGGCCGCCGGTGCCGTCCGGCTTCACCACGTCGAAGCTGCCGTCGGCGCGGATCTCGCCGATCGGATAGCCGATCCGGTCGATGCTCTTCACCACCTTCTCCCAGTCGGTGAAGTTGCCGCCGGTCGCCTGCGGGCCGCATTCCAGCAGGTGGCCGGCCAGGGTGCCGCCGGCCAGCCGGTCCCAGTCCTCCGGCGCCCAGCCGAATTCATGGATGCAGGCGCCCAGGGTGACAGCGCTGTCCACGCAGCGGCCGGTGATCACGATGTCGGCACCCTCCGCCAGGGCGGCGGCGATCGGGAAGGCGCCGAGATAGGCGTTGATGCTGGCCAGCCGCGCCGGGTCGGGGAAGTCGGCGCCGGAGAACATCTCCTTCGCCTGCAGCGCGTCCTTCTGGCCCATCAGGTCGTCGCCCAGCACCACGGCGACCTTCAGGTCCAGCCCGGCCTGTTCGATCAGGGCGCGCGCCGCCGCGCCACAGGCGCGCGGATTCACCCCGCCGGCATTGGAGATCAGCTTCACGCCCTGGCGGGCGATCTCGGCCAGGTTCTGCTTCAGCACGACGGAGACGAAGTCGCGGGCATAGCCGGCCTCCGGGTCCTTCGCCCGGGCGCGGGCCATGATCGACATCGTGATCTCGGCCAGATAGTCGTAGACGATATAGTCCAGGCCGCCGGCCTGCAGAAATTGCGGCGTGGCCATGGCGCTTTCGCCCCAATAGCCGCTGGCGCCGCCGACCCGGATGATTTTCTCGCTCACGGTTGTTTCCTCAGCCTCGATCTGATCTCGGTCCGGTCGCTCACTCGGTTCCGGGCAGGCGGTAGTCCGCGAACTGGTCCCGCAGCTTCAGCTTCCAGATCTTGCCCGTGCCGGTATGGGGCAGGGTGTCGACGAATTCCACCGCGTCCGGCAGCCACCAGGTGGCAACCTTCTCGCGCAGATAGTCGAGCACCGCCTCCGCGCCGATCGTGCTGCCGGGCATCCGGGTCACGATCAGCAGCGGCCGCTCCTGCCATTTCGGATGCTCCACCGCGATCACCGCCGCCTCGGCGATTTCCGGATGGCCCATGGCGGCATTTTCCAGCTCCACCGAGCTGATCCACTCGCCGCCGGACTTGATGACGTCCTTCGACCGGTCCGCCAGCTCCACATTGCCGTTCGGATGCAGGACCGCGACATCGCCGGTATGCAGCCAGCCGTCGACCACCCCGGTGGCGCCGTCCAGCCCGTTCTCCCGCTTCAGATAGCCGCCGGCCACTGTCGGGCCGCGCACCAGCAGATGGCCGCGCGCCGTGCCGTCGGCCGGCAGGTCCTTGCCCGCGTCGTCGATGATGCGGAAGCGGCTGCCGAAGGCGCGGCGGCCGCCATACTGGTAGAGGTCCAGCTTCTCCTCGTCGCTCAGGTCGGCGCTGCCGCGCGGGCCGCTGGAGTGGGGCAGGGAGAACTTGGTGGAGGACAGGGCCTCGGTCATGCCCCAGCCCTGCATCGGCTCCACCCCGTACTCGGTCAGCAGGGCCCGCTGCAGGGCCCGCGGCGGCTTCGAGCCGCTCATCACCGTGGCGCGCAGATGGCTGAACCGCTTGCCGGTGGCGCGCATGTGGTTCAGCAGGATCATCCAGATCGTCGGCACGCCGTAGCAGAGGGTGACGGCCTCGCCCTCCATCAGCTCGTACAGCTTCTCCGGCTCGTAGTCGCGGCCGGGCAGGACCAGCTTGAAGCCCATCATCGGCGCGGAATAGGGGGTCTGCCAGCCATTGCCGTGGAACAGTGGCGCCATCGGCATCACCACTTCCGGCACGCCGTTGCGATAGCCGGAGATGGTGTCGCCGATCATCTGCATCATCGCCGTCAGGGTGGCGGAGCGATGGCTGTAGACGACGCCTTTCGGGTCGCCGGTGGTGCCGGAGGTGTAGCAGATCGTGGAGGCGCGGCTCTCCTCGAACTCCGGCCAGTCATAGACGCCGTCCTCGGCGGCCAGCAGCGCCTCGTAGAATTCCAGGCGCGGCAGGTCGAGCCCGTCCGGAAGCTCCTCCGGTGCGCCGAGGAAGATGTAGCCGCGCACTGTGGTCAGCTGCGGGGCCAGGCTGCGCACCAGCTCGGCCGTCGCCGCGTCGAAGGCCAGCCAGGCATCCTCGGCATGGTTGATGATGTAGACCAGCTGCTCCGGGAACAGCCGCGGGTTGATGGTGTGCAGGACGGCACCCATGCCCGGCGCGCCGTAGAACATCTCGAAGCAGGCGCGGGTGTTCCAGCACAGCGCGCCCAGCCGCTCGCCTTCGCCGAGGCCCAGCTTCGTCAGCGCCTGCGCCAGCTGCTTCGTCCGCCGCTGCGCATCGCGATAGGTGTAGCGCTGGATCGAGCCGTCCAGTTCGCGGCTCACCACCTCGCGCTCGCCATGGCATTCCGCGGCATGGTCGATCATGGCCGAGACCAGCAGCGGCACGTCCATCATCAGTCCCTGCATCGCGTTCTCCTCCCCCGCCTTTCGGC
>NZ_JBHRTR010000029.1:0-44753 GCF_042646425.1 Marinibaculum pumilum | reverse complement strand
CGATCCGGGTCTTCCGGGCGCCCGGTTGCCGCCACTATCCGCCGGCGGCAGGCGGCGCGCCAGCGCGGCGGAAGCCCGTTGCGGGGCCCCCGCCTGCCGCCGGCGCCGCGATCAGTTCGACGCGGTGCCGCTGACGTCGATGATGTCGCCGAACCGTTCCCAGGCCTCGCCGTTGAAGCGGATCAGCTGCATCTGCTCGATCGGGAAATGGTCCTGCGGGCCGGTCTTCACCCGGATCCCCGGCAGCAGCATCGGCGGCTCGAAGTCGAGATCCTCGGCCTGCTTCAGCATGTTCTCCCGGGTCAGGGTGTCGCCCATCTTCTCCAGGATGTGGATCAGCGCGTGGCAGGTCGACCAGGCATAGACGTTCAGCTTGTCCAGCTTGTCGCCCTTGAAGTCGTTCTCCATGAAGTCGAGCCAGGCCTTGAAGTCCTCGTCGTCCTGCCATTCCGGATCGGTCGGATCCTTCAGGTAGTCGGCGGAGATGATGTCGACCGACTTGTCCAGGCCGGCCGGCTTCAGCACCGCGCCGATGGAGTTGGAGGTGTTGTTCAGGAAGTGCATCGGCTGCCAGCCGATATCCGCCATCTTGCGGATCGACTGCGCGGCGAACTTCGCGGTGGTGATGTTCAGGAAGGTGTCGGCGCCGCTATTGGCCAGGTTGATGATCTGCGAGTCCACCGTCGGGTCGGTCGACTCGTAGGTCTCCTCGGCGACGATCAGGTCGGTCTTGTCGCCAAGGCCCTCCTTGAAGCCGGTCAGGTAGTCCTTGCCGAAATCGTCGTTCTGGTAGAGCACGGCGATCTTGGCGCCGGGATAGTTGGCGGCGACATACTTGCCGTAGATCTGGCCCTCGGTCCGGTAGGCGGGCTGGTAGCCCATGGTCCAGGGATAGTTCTCGTAATCCCCCCACATGGACCCGCCGGAGGCGATCAGCAGCTGCGGCACCTTCTTCTGGTTCAGGTATTTCCGGACCGAGAAGGAGGTCGGCGTGCCCAGGCTCTGCACCACGCCCAGCACCTTCTCCCGCTCCACCAGCTTGCGGGTCTGCTCCACCGTCTTCGGCGGGCTGTAGCCGTCGTCCAGGCTGATATAGCGGACCTTGCGGCCGTTCACCCCGCCCTCTGCGTTCTTCTTGTCCAGGCAGACGGAAACCAGTTTGCCGATCGTGCCGTAGGCGGAGACCGGCCCGCTATAGGGCATCGTGTTGCCGATCAGGATCTCCGTCTCCGAGGCGCCGGGGCCGTATTCGGCGGCCTGCGCGCCGCCCCAGGCCAGGCCACCGGCGATCGCCGCAGCGACTGCCATGCCGGCCGTTCCAGGCTTGCCAAATCTCATCGTTCCGCTCCTCCCGAATGGTCCTTCGCCGGCCCTTCCGGTCCGGGCACGGCCTGCCGCCATCCCGCGGATGGCAGACGGCAGGATCTATGGCGGGTTCGGGGCGTCCTGACTTGCGTCAACTGGCTACGCGGCCGGCAGCGCGTTTGCACAAGCCGGCCGCCCTCCGCTACAGGCCCTCCGCTACAGGCGATGCGACCGATCAGGGGGAGGCATGCGATGGACGATCCGAAACCCGGCCCGGCGACAGCCGGTGACCGTGCCGCCCTGCCGGCGGCGTTCCGCCTGGACGGCCAGGTCGCCCTGGTCACCGGTTCCAGCCAGGGGATCGGTGCCGCCACAGCGCGCGTCCTGGCACAGGCCGGCGCCCATGTCGTGATTTCCAGCCGCAAGGCGGAGGCCTGCGAATCGGTGGTCGCGGCCCTGCGTGACGAGGGGCTGAAGGCGGAGGCTCGCGCCTGCCATGTCGGCCGGCTCGCCGATATCGAGGCGATGGAGGCCCATCTGCAGGCCGCCCATGGCGGCCTCGACATCCTGGTCAACAATGCGGTGCTGAGCCCCTGGCGCAGCATCGCCGACACCGATCCGGGGCTGTTCGCCAAGACGGTGGAGGTCAACCTGCAGGGTCACTGGTTCCTGTCGACCGCGGCCGTCCGGTTGATGAAGCCGCGCGGCGGCGGCAGCATCGTCAACATCTCCTCGGTGGCGGCCATGCATCCGCAGACCATGCTGGCGCTCTACGGCACCCTGAAATCGGCGCTGACCGGCATGAGCCGCAGCTTCGCCCTGGAGCATGGCCCCGACGGCATCCGGGCCAATACCGTCCTGCCGGGACTGATCCAGACCAGCCTGGCCGATGCCTTCGACGCTGAAACCCAGGCGCGGATCGAAGGCCGGACCCCGCTCGGGCGGCTCGGCCTGCCGGAGGAGATCGGCAACGCAGTGCTCTATCTCTCCTCGCCTGCGGGGGCCTTCGTCACCGGGGCGAGCCTGGTGGTGGATGGGGGCTTGTCCCTCTCCCTGTTCTGAACGCTGCCTGGACGCTGCCGCCGCCGATCTCAGGCCGCAGGGCAATGCGCGCCGGCCACGATCCGCAACTGGCGCGAGCCGCGGAAGATCGAACTCGGGGTCAGGCCGTAGATGCGCCGGATCGAATGGCTGAAATGGGTGGAATCCGGATAGCCCAGGTCCATCGCGACATGGGTCAGGTTCTCCGGCCCGTTGACGTGGGGCATCAGCGCCCGGGCACGCTTCCACATGCGGACCGACCGGAAGCGCAGGCCGGTTTCCTGGCTGAACAGGTGCAGGTAACGGGATTTCGACAGGCCGGCCTCGCGGGCGCAATCCTCCGCCGTCACGGTCGCGGCGGGCAGGTCGTGCACCAGATGGCGGATGGTCCGTTCGATCCGCTCGTCCAGCCGGCGCGGCGCCAGCAGACGGCCCAGGAACAGGCGGTCGAAATCATCCGTGGCGAAGCCGCTGCAGTCCGTCGTGCCGGCCAGCGCGGCCCTGGCGGCTTCGATCCTCGCATCGATTTCGGCCGCGCCGGCCGGCGTTGCGCTTCGTGCCTCCAGGGCCTGCAGCTGATCCTCGGCGACGCTTTCCGGCTCGATCATCAGCACGCTGATCAGATCGCTCGAGCTGGTGACCCGGTGGGCGACATAGGGGCGCACGGTGGCGATGCGCCGCCGCTGGATCGGCCCGCCAGCGACGGAAAGGCCGAAGCTGCCGACCGGCGCGGCATAGATCACGAAGGCGCCGGGCGCGCGCAGGCGGCAGGCCCGGCCCAGCAGGCCGTTGTAGAACAGCCGCTCGTGGCCGATCAGCATCACGTTCGGGTTGTCCTCGCCCAGCATTCTCACCTGGCTCTCCTCCCTCGGTGGCGCCGCCGCTGCCTACATCCGCAGCCTGCCACTATTGAAGACGTACTCAGTTTAAGTGAGTCAAGAAACACCCACCTGCAAGGATCCGGCGGCAGCTGGCAGTCCTTGATGCACAACGGTTTTTGCTGCAGTGCAGCATGATCGGTCGGTTCAAGAATGATCTTGACTCATTTTAACTGAGTTCGTTTCATTTAAGCGCGGAGTGCGGTACCGGTTGCTCCGGCCGGTCGGTTGCCCCTCGGAACCCGACATCGGGGGGGCGCCGACTGCCTTCGCCAAACACCACGACAGGGCCGGCCCTGGCGCTGCGGCGATGCGCCGGCGCGGACGGCCGTCACCTGGCGGACTTGCCTCGGAACTGTCGCGGCGCAGGCCGCATGCGCCGCCATTCGAAACGGGAGGGAACCATCATGAAGCTCACGAAGCTCCTGGCCGCGTCGGCCCTGGGTCTAGGCCTGGGCCTGAGCGCGATGGCCGCGCAGGCCGACACCCTGAAGGTCGCGGTCGGCTTTCCGCCGGGCAGCGCCTCCGCCATCGGGCTGGAGAATTTCGCCAAGTATGTGGAAGCGAACAGCGACCTGAAGGTGAAGGTCTTCCCGCTGTCGCTGCTGAACCTGAAGGAGACGCCGCCCGGCCTGCGCGACGGCATCGCCGATATCGGCTACGTGCTGACCCCCTACTATCCAGCCGAGTATGCGGAGACCAATCTCGGCGCCAACCTGTCGATGCTGGTCACGACGGGCGAGCAGGTGCCGGCGCCGGGCGCGGCGATGGCCGGCGCGATGCTGGAATACGTGATGCTGAACTGCCCCGACTGCCTGGCGGAGCATAAGCGGCAGAACCAGGTCTATCTGGGCGGCGCCGCCAGCACCGACTATGTCCTGCTCTGCACCACCCCGATCCGCACCCTGGAGGATGTGAAGGGCAAGAAGATCCGCTCCGGCGCGGCCAATTTCGGCCGCTGGGCGGAGCATTTCGGCGCCACCAAGGTGTCCATCCCCGGCAACGACATCTACGAGGCGATGTCGCAGGGCGTCATCGACTGCGCGATGATCTCCGCGCCCGAGCTGACCAACCTGCAGCTGATGGACGTGACCAAGGACATCACACTGCGGGTGCCCGGCGGCGTCTTCGCCGGCTCCGGCACCTCCAACGTCAACCGCGACACCTGGCTGGAGCTGACCCCGGAACAGCGCAAGGTGATGTTCGAGGCGGCGGCGAAGCTGCTGGCCGATATCAGCCTGGACTACAACGACCTGGCGAAGAAGAACATCGCCGACGCCAAGGCCAAGGGGATCGAGGTGATCGACCCGCCGGCGGAGATGCTCGACGCCTCGGAAGCCTTCGTGAAGGGCGACATGGACGTGATCGCCGAGCAGTTCACCTCCGCCTACGGGCTGGAGAACGTGCCGGCGAAGATCGACACGATCTCCGCCCTGGTCGAGAAGTGGAAGGGCCTGACAAAGGACGGCGCGGTGACCGACGATCGCGACGCGCTGGCGAAGCTCTACTGGGACCAGGTCTTCTCCAAGGTCGACCCGGCGACCTACGCGACGGACTGACATCCTCTGAATGGTGCATCAGGCGGCGCTACCGGGCCCGGGCTCCCTGGCCCGGTAGCGGCCCCTGGCCCTGAAAACGCAGTTCCGATGACTTTCCTCTCCCGCCTGCTGGGCCGGCTGATCGATGCCTCGACCATCGTCGGCGCGATCGCCGTCGCCCTGATGATGCTGCAGATCACCGCCGACGTGATCGGCAAGTTCGTCTTCCTGGCGCCGGTGCCGGCCACCATCACCCTGGTCTCCAACTACTACATGGTGGTGGTCGCCTTCCTGCCGCTGGCATTCTGCGAACGCGGCAACGGCCATATCACCGTCGAGGTGCTGACAGAGCTGATGCCGATGCGGGCGCAGCACCATCTGGGCGCCTTCGCCACCCTGCTGTCCGCGATCATCTTCGCGCTGCTGACCTGGCGCGGCTGGCTCGACGCGGTGAAGAAGCAGGATATCGGCGCCTTCATCATGGAGCAGGGGACCAAGGTGCTGATCTGGCCGTCGCACTACCTGCTGCCGATCGGCACCGGGCTGATGGTGCTGGTGCTGCTGTTCAAGCTGGCCCGCTATCTGCGCGGCGGCGAAGACGCCGCCACCACGACCAGGTTCTGAGCGCCATGTCCGACGTCCAGATCGGCTTTGCCGGCATCGCCCTGCTGCTCGCCCTGATCGCGCTGCGCGTGCCGATCGCGGTGTCGCTGATCGGTGTCTCCTTCGGCGGCATCTGGCTGCTGGTGGGCGAGCGCGCTGCCTGGGGCATCCTGGGCGTGATCCCCTACGAGTTCGCCGCCACCTGGCAGCTCAGCTCGGTGCCCATGTTCCTGCTGATGGGCTTCTTCTGCTTTCATGCCGGGCTGACCAAGGGGCTGTTCGACGCCGCGCGGATGTGGCTGTCGCGGCTGCCCGGCGGGCTGGCGATCGCCACCGTGTTCGGCGCGGCCGGCTTCGCCGCCGTGACCGGCTCCTCGGTCGCCTGCGCCGCCGCCATGGGCCGCATCGCGGTGCCGGAGATGATGCGCCACCGCTACGCGCCCAGCCTGGCCACAGGCACGGTGGCCGCCGCCGGCACGATCGGCGCGCTGATCCCGCCGTCCCTGCTGATGATCCTCTACGGCATCATCGCGCAGGTGCCGATCAGCTCCCTGTTCCTGGGCGGGGTCGGCGCCGGCCTGCTGACCCTGGTGGGATATCTGGTGGTGATTGTGGTGCGGGCGAAGATGGTGCCGGAGCTGGCACCGCCGATCCACGAACATGTCGGCTGGTCGGACCGTCTCTGGGCCCTGCGGGAGACCTGGCCGGTGCTGCTGCTGATGGCCGGCGTCTTCGGCGGCCTGTTCTCCGGCGCCTTCACACCGACGGAAGCCGGCGCGGTCGGCGCCTCGCTGGCGCTGGTGATCGCGGCGCTGAAGCGGGCGCTGACCTGGCAGAGCTTCAAGAATGCGCTGGTGGAGACGCTGCTGACCTCCGCCGCTTTGTTCATCATTGCCATCGGCGCCAGCCTGCTGACCCGCTTCCTGGCATTCAGCGGCGCCGGCGACTATCTCTCCGACATGGTGGTGGGCATCGGCGCGGACCCGATCCTGCTGCTGATCGGTATCTCGCTGGTCTACCTGGTGCTCGGCATGTTCCTGGAGCCGCTGGGGGCGATGCTGCTGACCCTGCCGATCCTGCTGCCGATCATCGACGCCACCGGCTTCAGCCTGATCTGGTTCGGCGTGGTGCTGACCAAGTTCCTGGAGATCGGCATGATCACCCCGCCGATCGGGCTGAACGTCTTCGTCATCAAGGGGGTGGTCGGCGAACTGGCCACCACCAGCCTGATCTTCCGTGGCATCATGTGGTTCCTGGTGGCCGATCTGTTCGTGGTGGCGGCACTGATCATCGTTCCCGACATCATCCTCTATCTGCCGGGGTTGCTACAGTGAGCGGAGACGGGGAGAACGCGATGCTGCGGACCGTGGCGGCCGGCCGGACAGGGCCCTGATGCCGCGCAAGGCTCTGACCCGCCGCGTGCGGGTGGAGGAGCGGGAGCAGGCGATCATCGCCGCCGCCCGCGAGGTCTTCACCCGCAACGGCTTCGACGGCGCCAAGGTCGCCGACATCGCCCGCGCCGCCGGCGTGGCCGAGGGCACGGTCTACATCTATTTCCAGAACAAGAGCGCGCTGCTGGTCGCCGTCCTGCGCGAGTTCTACGAGGAACTGACGGCCAAGGCGGCGGAGGGGGTGGCAGAGATCCCCGGCACCTTCGACCGGCTGGAATTCCTGGCCCGCCACCACCTGGAAAGCGTCGCCCGGGCCTGGCACATCCTGGCGCTGGGCAGCCAGCAGTACCGGATCGTCAGCGACTACGGCCAGACCGAGACCTACCAGTTCAACCGCGCCTATGTGGCGGTGTTCGACCAGGTGATCCGGGAAGGGGTCGCCCGCGGCGATATCCGCGAGGACGTGCCGCTGCGCCTGCTCGGCGACATCTTTTACGGCGGGCTGGAATTCGCCAGCTACACCCTGCGCCTGCGCAGCAAGCGCTTCGAGCGGCTGGCGGCGCCGGTGGTGGCCGACTTCATCCGCATCCTGAGGACCGGCATGGCGGCGCCGGCGGCGGTGCCCGATGCCGCCGAAGATGAGGCGCTGCTGTCGGTCGCTGCGCGGCTGGAACAGGTCGCCACGCGGCTGGAGCAGGCGGCACCGGAATCGCCGCAGGAGTCCGAACGAAAAGCCGGCATGTCGCTCTCGGGCTTGACCCGAGAGCCTATTCCGCCAGCCCGGCGGCAGGGAAAAGCCGGCGGAATGGATCCTCGGGTCAAGCCCGAGGATGACGGCTGAGAGGGCCCCTTACCTTTTCTCCTTCGGCACGATGCCGTGCGCGATCATCGTCTCGATCTCGGCATCGTCGTAGCCGAACTCGGCCAGCACCTCGGCGCTGTGGGCGCCGAAGCGGGGCGGGGCGCGGCGGACATTGCCCGGCGTGCGGGACAGCTTGATCGGCATGCCGGTGCCCTGGTAGCCGTCCAGCTTCACCACCATTTCCCGCGCCAGGGTATGCGGGTGGGTCAGCACGTCGGGCACCGCCAGCGCGGCGCCCGCCGGCACGCCGTTCTGCATCAGGGTCATCGCCAGTTCCTCGCCGTCCCAGGGCGCCACCAGTTCCTCCAGGATCGGGTCCAGGGTGTCGCGGTTGGCGTGGCGGTCGCGATTGGTGCGGAAGCGGGGATCGTCGGCCAGCTCCTCCCGTCCCAGCACGCGGCACAGGGTGCGGAACTGCCGGTCGTTGCCGGCGCCGATCATCACCGGCCGGCCCTTCGACGGCACCAGCTGGTAGGGCACCAGGTTGGCATGCCGGTTGCCGGTCAGCTTCGGCGTGACCTGCGCCATGTGCCAGTTGGCATTGTGCGGGTGCAGCAGGGTGACCCCGGTGTCGTAGAGCGCCACCTCCAGCGACTGGCCGCGGCCGGACTGGGTGCGCTCGTGCACCGCGGCCAGGATGCCGACCGCGACATAGAGGCCGGTGCCGATATCGACCAGCGGGCTGCCCAGGCGGATCGGTCCCGATTCCGGCGAGCCGTTGATCGAGATCAGGCCCGACCAGGCCTGCACCATCGCGTCGTAGCCCGGGAAGCCGCCGAACGGCCCGTTGCCGCCGAAGCCGGTGATCTGCGCATGGATCAGGCGCGGGAAGCGCTTCTCCAGAACCTCGGCATAGCCCAGGCCCCATTTCTCCATGCTGCCGGGCTTGAAATTCTCCACCAGCACGTCGGCGCCTTCCAGCAGGCGGAACAGCACCTCCCGCCCCTCCGGCTTCGACAGGTCGAGCGCCAGGCTGCGCTTGTTGCGGTTGATGCCGGCGAAATAGGCGGCATAGTCCTCCTCGAAGGGCGGGCCCCATTCCCGGGTCTCGTCGCCCTGCGGCGGCTCCACCTTGATCACCGTGGCGCCCAGGTCGCCCAGGGTCTGGGTGCAGAACGGCCCGCCCAGCACGCGGCTCAGATCGATGACCTTCAAGCCCTTCAGGGGCCCGGTCGGCGCCGCGGTCTCACTTTCCATTGCGTCTCGCTCCCGGCAAACGGTTCCTGCTCTTTCCCGATGCTGATAGCGCCGGGGGCACCTGCCCGCAATGGCGCACCTTGACCCGGCGCCAACGTTAAGCAAAGTCCTGTATCACGGATCGGCGGCCACCCGGGCACGGGCGCCGCGACGGCAATGCGCCCGGCCAGGGCCAGTTCCAGGGGGAGGATCGGCATGAACCAGATCATCAGTGCGGATGCGCTGCGCTTCGGGCGCGACGCGCGGGCGGTGCGGCGCCAGGAGGATCAGCGCCTGCTGGTCGGCGACGGCCGCTATGCCGACGACAAGACGGCGGAGGGCATGGTGCACATGGTGCTGCTGCGCTCCCCCGTCGCCCATGCCGCCGTGACGTCGCTGGACGTCTCCGCCGCGAAGGAGGCGCCCGGGGTGGTGGCGGTCTATACCCTGGCGGACCTGGACGCGGACGGCGTGCGGCCGATGCCCTGGGCGGCGGAGATCCCGCGCCCCGACGGGAAGCCCTTCGCCTCGCCGCCGCGCAAGATGCTGGCCGGCGACACCGTCCGCTTTGTCGGTGACCCGGTGGCGGTGGTGATCGCCGAGAGCCGGGCCGCGGCGCAGGACGCCGCGGAGCTGATCGAGGTCGAGTATGACGAGAAGCCCGCCGCCACCAGCACCGAGGCGGTGATCGCCGGCGGTGCCCCGGCGGTCTGGCCCGATGCGCCGGACAACATTTCCTGCGGCGCCCGGCACGGCGATGCGGCGGCGACCGAGGCGGCCTTCGCCAAGGCGCACCACGTCGCGAAGCTGCGCATCGTGAACCAGCGCCTGGTCGGCAATGCGATGGAGCCGCGCGCGGTGCTGGCGGTGCCGGACGGGCCGGGCGGCCATGTCACCCTGAACATGGGCTCGCAGAACCCGTCCACGGTGAAGACCATCATCTCCGGCGCGATCTTCGGTTTCCCCGATACCGAACTGCGGGTGCTGGTGGAGGACATCGGCGGCGGCTTCGGTCTGAAGGCCAATCCCTATGTGGAGGATGCGCTGGCGGTCTATGCCGCGCGCAAGCTGGGCAAGCCGGTGAAGTGGCGCGCCGATCGCGGCGAGGAATTCACCAGCGTGATGCAGGGCCGCGACCATGTCAGCGAGGCGGAGCTGGCGGTCGATCCGCAGGGCCGGATCCTGGGCATGCGGGTGAAGACCTGGGCCAATCTGGGCGCCTATGTCTCTACCGTGGGGCCGCTGGTGCCGCTGATGCTGGGGCCGAAGGTGATCACCAGCGTCTATGACGTGCCGGCCCTGGACCTGGAGGTGATCGGCGTCCTGACCAACACCACGCCGACCTCCCCCTATCGCGGTGCCGGCCGGCCGGAGGCCGTCTTCCTGATGGAGCGGATGATCGAGCAGGCCGCCCGCGACCTGAAGATGGACCCGCTGGAGATCCGCCAGCGGAACTATATCCGCCGCGACGCGATGCCCTACACCAACGCCATGGGCGAGGTGTACGACGTCGGCGATTTCGGCACACTGCAGGGCCGTGCCGTCGAACTGGCCGACTGGAAGGGCTTCGACGGCCGCAAGGCGGAGTCCAAGTCCCGCGGCCTGCTGCGCGGCCGCGGCATGGCGTCCTACGTGGAATGGACCGGCGCCATGCAGTTCACCGAGGCGGTGACGGTGGAGGCCTATGCCGATGGCCGCATCCTGCTCTGGTCCGGCACACAGGACATGGGGCAGGGGCTGCGTACCGCCTATGCCCAGCTGGTGGCGCAGAAGCTGGGCGTGCCGGTGGAACGGATCACCGTCGTGCAGGGCGATACCGACCGGGTCGGCGGCTTTGGCAGCATGGCCTCGCGGTCGCTGTTCACCGGCGGGCCGGCGGCGGTGACCGGGGCGCAGGCCCTGATCGACAAGGGCCGGGAACTGGCCGCCGACGCGCTGGAGGCCGCCGCGGCCGACATCACCTACGAGGAGGGCCGCTTCACGATCTCCGGCACCGACCGGTCGATCGACCTGAGCGAGCTGGCGGGTCGGCAGGATGGCGGCATGTTCCTGATCGACGCCTCCGAGACGGTGGCCGGGTCGAGCTGGCCGAACGGCCACCATTTCGTGGAGGTCGAGGTCGATCCCGACACCGGCCGGGTCGCCCTGGTGAAGATCACCACCCTGGACGATGTCGGCCATCCGGTGAACCCGCTCATCGTCTTCGGCCAGCTGCAGGGCGGCATGGCGCAGGGCATCGGCCAGGCGTTGCTGGAACAGGCGGTCTACGATCCTGAGAACGGCCAGCCGCTGACCGGCTCCTTCATGGACTATTGCATGCCGCGGGCGGACGACCTGCCGTCGATGGATGTGAACCTGGACGAGAGCGTGCCCTGCACCACCAACCCGCTGGGGGCGAAGGGCTGCGGCGAGTCCGGCACGGTGGGCATCACTGCCGCGGTGGTCGCCGCGGTGCTGGACGCGCTGGCGCCGCTCGGCGTCAGCGACATCCAGATGCCGATGACCCCGGACCGGGTCTGGCAGGCGATCCGCGACGCCAGCGCGTGATGGCGAAGGCTTCGGCCCCGGGAGGTCCCCGGGGCCGCACCTGCGGTTGAACTGCTCCGCTTGATGGCGTAGTCCATCGGCTTTACATCGATGGCGGCGGTCGTTTCCTTCCGGGACTTTGCCGCGAAGGTGCAGGCCCTGCACCTGGGTTCCGGAGCTGTTTCGCGCCCGTCTGCCACACCACAGCCTGGCCGGACAGTCGTTCGGGTCGTACCAGCGTTTTCTGATGCCGGATTCACGTGGGGCGTGCCGGTCGGGGGGCCGGGACGCCGCCACCAGGGATAGAGGAGGCCTGAGATGCCTGCGAAGGAAGTACGTTTTTCCACCGAGGCACGGGAGCGGATGCTCGCGGGCGTCGACGTCCTGGCCAATGCGGTCAAGGTCACCCTGGGCCCGAAGGGCCGCAACGTCGTCCTGGAGAAGAGCTTCGGCGCACCGCGGATGACCAAGGACGGCGTCACCGTCGCCAAGGAGATCGAGCTTTCCGACAAGTTCGAGAACATGGGCGCCCAGATGGTGCGCGAGGTGGCGTCGAAGACCAATGACGTGGCCGGCGACGGCACCACCACCGCCACCGTGCTCGCCCAGTCGATCGTCAGGGAGGGCGCCAAGGCGGTCGCCGCCGGGATGAACCCGATGGACCTGAAGCGCGGCATCGACCTGGCGGTCGAGACCGTCGTGAAGGACCTGGAGAAGCGGTCTCGGAAGATCTCCTCCTCCGGCGAGATCGCGCAGGTCGGCACGATCTCCGCCAACGGCGACCGCGAAGTCGGCGACATGCTGGCCCGCGCGATGGACAAGGTCGGCAAGGAAGGCGTCATCACCGTCGAGGAGGCCAAGGGCCTGGAGACGGAACTCGAGGTCGTCGAGGGGATGCAGTTCGACCGCGGCTACCTGTCGCCGTACTTCATCACCGATTCCGAGAAGATGGTCTGCGAGATGGAGGATGCCTACATCCTCCTGAACGAAGGCAAGCTGTCGAACCTGCAGGCCCTGCTGCCGGTCCTGGAGACCGTGGTGCAGTCCAACAAGCCGCTGCTGATCATCGCCGAGGATGTCGAGGGCGAGGCCCTGGCCACCCTGGTGGTGAACAAGCTGCGCGGCGGCCTGAAGGTCGCGGCGGTGAAGGCGCCGGGCTTCGGCGACCGCCGTAAGGCGATGCTGGAGGATATCGCCGTCCTGACCGGCGGGCAGGTGATCTCCGAGGATCTGGGCATCAAGCTGGAGAACACCACCCTGGCGATGCTCGGCCGCGCCAAGAACGTGCGCATCGACAAGGAGAACACCACGATCGTCGACGGCGCCGGCAAGAAGAAGGAAATCAACGCCCGGGTCGGCCAGATCAAGGTGCAGGTCGAGGAGACCTCGTCGGACTATGACCGCGAGAAGCTGCAGGAGCGGCTGGCGAAGCTGGCCGGCGGCGTTGCGGTGATCCGGGTCGGCGGCGCCTCCGAGGTCGAGGTGAAGGAGAAGAAGGACCGGGTCGACGACGCCCTGCACGCCACCCGCGCCGCGGTCGAGGAAGGCATCGTCCCGGGCGGCGGCGTCGCGCTGCTGCGGGCGGCGAAGTCGCTGTCCCGCGCGAAGGGCGGTAATGACGACCAGCAGGCCGGCATTGCCATCGTCCGCCGCGCACTGGAGACGCCGGTGCGGCTGATCGCGGAGAATGCCGGCACCGACGGCGCCGTGGTTGCCGGCAAGCTGCTGGAGGCCAAGGACGACAACTGGGGCTATGACGCCCAGACGGGCGAGTATCGCGACCTTGTGAAGGCGGGCATCATCGACCCGACCAAGGTGGTGCGGACCGCGCTGCAGGATGCCTCCTCCATCGCCGGCCTGCTGATCACCACCGAGGCGATGATCGCCGAGAAGCCGGAGAAGTCTTCCGGCGGCGCCGGCGGCGGCGTGCCGGACATGGGCGACATGGACTTCTGATCGGGCGGTTCGCCGGAAGGACCTGTTCCGGGGGCCGGGCGGCCGCGGCAGCGGCGGCCCGGCCCTCATCGTTTCCGGGCCTTGTTCCGGGACCGTCGCAGGAGCGACCCGGCCCTGCCGCGCCACTGCCGGTGTCGTCGTCCTCGGGCTCGACCCGCGGATCGTGGCAAGGCGCCGACGTTGCATCTCTGGGCCGCTCCACCGCCCGTTGACCGGTCCCCGGGTCGGGCCCTACGCGATTCACATATCTCTTCTCTTCGACGCGCCTCCCTGCTGCCGTCGCCCTCGGGCTTGACCCGAGGGGCATGACGGGACAGGGACGCTGCGCAACTTCGCCGTCTTGCCACGATCCTCGGCTCGGGGGCCGAGGATGACGGCAAAAAGGTAGGACCGCAGGGCTGATCTGGCCCCGCCGGCGAAATGTGTGAATGCCGTAGGCTCGGGGGCCGAGGGCGACTGCGGGGCGGGTGCCGATGCCGGACGGCGGCTTGTCATGGCGGGACCGCGATGACATCTGAAGGATGCGGCGAGCGCCGCTGATACCGAAGACGGGGCGAAAGGACTGATGCGGTCGCGGGCCTGGCGATATCTGGCGATCTGGGCGCTTCTGGTGGCCACCCTCTGGGTGGGCGACCGGTTCGTTCGCGGCGTCTGGCTGACCGCGGACGAGCCGCGCGTGGTGACCCCGCGCGGCCAGCTCTCCGATGTCGAGGAACATACCATCGCCCTGTTCCGCCATGTCAGTCCGTCGGTGGTGGCGATCACCGCCGCCGGCGCCCGGCCGGGCGGCCGGGGTGCGGGATCGGGCTTCGTCTGGGACGGCGCCGGGCATGTAGTGACCAATGCCCATGTCGTGGAGGGCGCCGCCCAGGTCTGGGTGCGGTTCGGCGATGCCGAGGTGGTCGGCGCGACGGTGATCGGCGTGGCGCAGGACCATGACCTTGCCGTCGTGCTGCTGGACGACAACCGGCTGGACCTGCGGCCGATCCCGGTCGGCAGCACCGACGAACTGCAGGTCGGCCAGTCGGTCTATGCCATCGGCAATCCCTTCGGCCTGCCGCGCAGCCTGACCACGGGCATCATCTCCGCCCTGGACCGGGAGATCCTGACCGGCACCGGCCGTGAGGTCACAGGGGTGATCCAGACAGACGCGGCGATCAACCCGGGCAATTCGGGCGGGCCGCTGATCGATTCCGCCGGCCGGCTGATCGGCGTGAACACCGCCATCGTGTCCGGCAGCGGCAGCTTTTCCGGCGTCGGCTTCGCGGTGCCCGTCGACGAGGTCAATCGCATCGTCCCCGCCCTGATCCGCGACGGCCGGGTCGCCCGGCCGGGCATCGGCATCGCCGTGGCCAGCCCGGGGCGCGACCTGCCGCCGGGACTGCGGGCCGGAACGGACCAGGCCGGCGGCATCGTCGTGGCGCAGGTCTTTCCCGACACGCCTGCCGCACGGGCCGGGCTGGAGGGAATCGCCGAGCGTGGCGGCGCTTTGGCGGACATCATCACCGCGGTCGACGGACGCGAGGTCCATTCCCTGGCGGAACTGGCGCGCGAACTGGCGCGGGCCGGGGTCGGCGCCCGGGTCGAACTGACGGTGGTGCGCGACGGCAGCAGCCGCGCGGTCCCGGTCGAGGTGATCGATATCGGGCGGAGCTGACGGCGTCCCGGCCTTGCCCTCAGCTTCCGCCTGCCGGCGGGGCCGCATCGCGGCAGCGGTACATGCCCATGCCGCGGCTGGACATCACCACCTCGTCCGCCTGGTTCAGCACCTCGTTCTTCTGGAACACCACGCCGCGGTCGGGCTTGCTCTCCGACCGGCGCACCCGCTCCACGGTGATCCGCACCCGCAGGGTATCTCCCGGCCGCACCGGCCGGTGCCAGCGGATCTCGTCCACCCCGGGCGAGCCCATGGAGGCGCGCGGCGAGATCCAGTTCTCCACCAGAAGCCGCATCATCACGCAGGTGGTGTGCCAGCCCGACGCGATCAGCCCGCCATAGTTGGAACCCTGCGCCGCCACGGGGTCGGTGTGGAAGCTCTGCGGGTCCCATTGCCGGGCGAAGCCGATGATCTCCGTCTCGGTCATGGTGTAGCTGCCGAACTCGTGCCTCTCGCCCGCGCTGTAATCCTCGAAGAAGCGTTCCGTAGGCGGCACCTGGGACATGAGAACCTCGACTGAAGGGGGCGGCAGCGAAAGCCCGCCGTGCAAAAGCAAGTCCTGACGCAGAGGAGTATGGCCGATTCAGCAGGTTTCCAGTCACCCGGAAGCGCAATCAGGGCAAAACCTGCTAAGATTTCCGTAACGATTCCTGTCATATGCGTAGGACGGGCCGGCAGTACGGGCGCCAGACTGGCTGGCGCCCAATTCGACAGGGGCTCTCAAGCGCGTCGATGAACGTGGTACAGCGTCTGGAACTCGATCCGCAGAAACTGCAGGACATGCTTGCGAAGCATCGCAAGTGGCTGCAGCGCACCTATGGCGGCGTGCGTCTGGACCTGTCGGGCGCCGACCTGCGGGGCGCCGACCTGTCGGGCGCGGTGCTGCGGTCGGCGAAGCTCTCGGGCACCAACTTCGCCCGGGCGATCATGATCGGCACCGACCTGCAGGAATGCGACCTGTTCGCCGCCAACCTGGACCGCGCCGATCTCAGCCATGCCAATCTGGAAAATGCCGACCTGCGCGGCGCCTTCATGCGGGGCTGCCGGCTGAACGGCGCCAACATGAAGGGGGTCGACCTGCGCGGCGGCGCGCTGATGCAGGGCAGCGGCCGCGATTCGCTCTCCAATGCCTACGGCTCCAAGCCGAACACAAAGGGCGCCGACCTGACCAAGGCGCGGATGCGCAATGTCGACTGCTCGGAGGCCCATATGGAAGGGGCCAACCTGTCCGCGGCCCGGCTGGAGAATGCCAACTTCCGAAATTCCGACATGCGCCGCTGCGACCTGTCCGGCTCCCATCTCAACGGCGCCGACCTGCGCGGGGCGAACCTGGAGAAATCGGCGGTCGACGGTGCCATCTTCGCTGGCGCCGACCTGGAGGGCGCGAAGCTGGAAGGGGTCGACCTGCGCGAGGCCAACCTGCAGGGCGCCCGCCTGTTCAAGGACCAGGATTCCTATTCCAAGGAGGTGAAGGACGCCTTCCAGCAGCACGCTCTCTGGATCGAGAGCGACGGCCGCAAGGGCGAGCGCCTGAACCTGAAGGGCGCCGAGATGAGCCGCATCGACCTGCGCGGCGCCAACCTGTCGGCCGGCAGCCTCAAGGACTGCATCATGGAAGGCGCCAACCTGGAAGGTGCCCGCATGGTGATGACCGACCTGTCCGGCGCGCGCCTGACCGGGGCCCGGCTGGTGAAGGCGAACCTGAACGGCGCCAACCTGACCGATGCGGTGCTGAACGGCGTCGACATGCGCGGCGCCTCCCTCGACCCGGTCGAACTGCTCGGGCCCGGCGGCAAGCCGACCGGCCGGCACTGGTCCGCCAGCCTGGCCGGCGCGATGCTGCAGAAGGCCAACCTGGCCTATATCCGCATGCGCCGCTGCAACCTGGTGGATACCGACTTCACCAATTCCAATCTCGCCAAGGCGGATCTGCGCGGCGCCCGCATCGACGACACCATATTCACCGGCGCCATCGTCAAGGACGCGAAGATCCCCAAGGCGGAGGAGTAGAGCGTTTCGGGGCGAGGCGGCGGCGGTATCGAAACCGCGATCGTCATCCCAGGCCTTGAGCCGTCCACGGACTTCGTTTGTGGACCCATTCCGCAAGCCTCGAGGCGCCCGGCCGCCAACGGAATGGGTTCTCGGGTCAAGCCCTACGGCATTCACACATCTCGTCAGCGGAACCAGAGCAGCCCTGCGGTCCTACCTTCTTGCCGTCATCCTCGGCCCCCGAGCCGAGGATCGTGGCAAGGCGGTGAAGCTGCGCGGCGTCCCTTTCCCGTCATGCCCCTCGGGTCAAGCCCGAGGGCGACGGCAACAGGGAGGCGCGTCGAAGAGGAAAGAATATGTGAATCCCGGAGGGGCAAGCCCGAAGACGCGTCGATTCCGGCACGACGCATGACCAGCTCAGGGCCCGCGCGGGCTCAGGTGCGCGGGGCCAGGAAGTCGGCGATCGCACCGTCCGATGCCCGCGCATAGAAGCCGCTGCGGCCGGCCGCGACGCCGGTCAGGCGGTGCATGTCCACCGCCATCTCCGCCGTCTTCAGCGCGACCCCCAGGCCCTCCATCACTGCGGCGCCGTCCACCAGGAAAGGCTGCAGTTCCGCCAGCAGCAGCATGGGCAGGCCGCCGGCCGGGATCAGCACATCGGCGCCGGCGGCGACCAGCGGCTGCACCTGGGCAACGAAGTCGGCGCGCATCGCGTCGCGTTCCGCTGGGTCGGTGAAGGCAGCCATGAACCGGCCCACATCGGCGGTGATGGCGCGCACCCCGGCACAGCGCCGCTCCAGCCCATGGCCGGCGACCTGCAGGTCGTGCCAGGCCAGGAAGGCGGGGTTGATCGTGACCAGGCCGAACTTCAGCCCCATGGAACAGGCCCAGAGCATGCACGCCTCGCCCAGGCCGATCACCGGGATCTCCAGCGCGCCGCGGATCTCCCGCAGGCCGGGCTCCTGGAAATGGCCGATCAGGAAGGCGTCATAGCCCTCCGACTGCGCCCGCAGCGCATTGCGGATGCACTGGTCGGCGCAGCGGAACTCCGTCAGCGCGTGGAAATGCCGGTCCGGCGGGGTGACGCCATGGATCTCGACCGCGGTGCCGGGACGCTTCAGCAGGTCGAGGCGTGCCTGCAGCCGCTCGAAATAGGGGCGCTGTTCCTCGGGGGCGATGAAGCTCTGGTACCAGATCCGCATCGCTCCTTTGGCACTGTCCTGGCTCATCGCATTCCCCTGTCGACCGCCGTCCTGCACTTTCCGTCGGCTAGATAGCCCGGCAACGGGCGGCAGCGGAAGCTGGCAGGCTCAGCCCTCCTGCTCGCGCAGGCGGCGGAGCCGTTCCTTGAAGCCCTCACGCAGCTGCGGGCGATAGGTCATCGGCGCGCTGGGGGTCAGGTTCTCCTCCAGCTCCATCGTGGCGCGCCATTCCTTCGTCGGCTCCTTGCGCATCAGCGGCGCGCGGCCCTCGACCTCGCCCAGGATCCGCAGCCAGAGGCAGTTGCGCGCCTGCTCCAGGCGGGTGTCGCGCAGCAGCTTGGACAGGTCGCTGGCCGCCTGGTTGGGCACCGGCGGCTCGTAGGAGCCGGTGGCCAGGTCGGCCATCGCGTCGATCGCCGCGAACAGGCTCGGCTGGCTGCCCAGCAGCTCCATGATCACCGAGGGGAAGTCCAGGCAGCCCGCCAGCAGCTCGTCCAGGATGCCCAGCGGGTGCCGCTCCATGTCCAGGGTGACGTTCTTGCGGACGAAGTCGATGCGCGAGAAATGCGAGCGCGAACCCCGCATCGCCCGGGCGATGGCATGCAGTGTGAAATAGCGCACCTCGCCCGGGGTCTCGAAGCGGCCCTGGGCGGCTTCGTACAGGGCGCGGTAGTCGTCGTTCACCAGTTCCGGGCGGTTGCGTTCGGCCGCGGCGTCGCGGCTCCAGCTGATCGCGGTGCGCAGCAGGTCCTGCAGGATCTCCGCCCGTTCCCGCGCCGACAGGCGGCCCTCGGTCGCCTGCTTGCGGGCGACCAGGTGGATCGCCGCGCCGACCAGCGGGTATTGCAGGTCGATCATCTTGAACAGCCAGGGGGAATGCAGCGCCTCCAGCGCGCTCAGGCATTCCTCCTCGAAATAGTCGCGCAGGACCAGGTTCAGGATCCGGCAGGAGGCGCGGCCCGACAGGTCGTCGAAGCTCTCGCAGTGCGGCGGCTGCTCCTTGACGTCGCGGGCGGTCAGGACCTTCTCCCGCTCCTCCGCCACCTCGTGGAAGACCTCGGTCTGCGTGCCGCCGCCGCCGGAGCGCGCGCGCTCGCGCATCACCTTGATGGCCTCGAACTTGCCGGTCGCCAGCATCTTCCTGGCCTGGCCGATCAGCCGCTTCTCCACGGCATCGACATCGGCCTTGTTGAAGATGCCGCCCATGCGCATCTCGTCGGGGTCATGCGCGATCTCGATGCGCCAGCGGCCCTCGACAAGGACATGCGTCTCGTACGTGAACTTACGGGCCTTCAGAAAATCGGCCATGGTCCCCCTGCAGCAGGTCTCCCCACACCCGGAGGCGCGTTCCGCAGGTCCTGCGCAGCCAGCAGCCCTGCGCCTCTCGCAGTATGCATGTGTATAGCAAATATTGGAGCGGGTTCGTCAAAACCTCAAACCGCATTCCCCAATAGCCGGCGGACAATCCCGAAGCGTCGCCCGTGCCGCGTTCCGGCAACGGCGCTGTGCACTTGCGGGAAAGGGCCGGATATTGTCGTCCGGCGACGCGTTCTTCCTCCCCAAGTTGTCGGCGGCCCATGGCCACGGCCGGTATCGCCCCCCGGCTTTCGCCGGGCGCCTGTGACGAGTATATCACTGCCATGCACGACCTGGATGCCGTTCTCGCGGCGAATGAGAGTTTCTACCGGGCCTTTGCGGAGGCCGACATGGCCGCCATGGAGGCGCTCTGGGCGGAACGCAGCCCCGTGGCCTGCATCCATCCCGGCTGGCCGCCGCTGACCGAACGGGCCGACGTGATCGAGAGCTGGCGGCGGATCCTGACCAATCCGGGCCAGGACGCTCCGGAATGCCGCGCTCCGGAGGTGCTGCTGTACGGCGACATGGCCCTGGTCCTGTGCTTCGAGGCGATCGCCGGCCAGGTCCTGGTCGCCAGCAATTACTTCGTGCAGGAGGCGGGGGGCTGGCGGCTGGTGCACCACCAGTCCGGCCCGGTGAACGAGGCACCGCGGCCGAAGCGGCCGCCAGGCCCCCGATCCGTGCATTGATGAGACTCAGCGTTGAGGCGGTTGCCGCAGTGCGGGACCGGGGCGCGGCGGAACAGGCGCCATGCTCGACCCGCTGATGCGGCGCCTGATCGACCCGCCGCTGCGGCGGGCCGGGGCGACGCTGGCCCGGGCGGGAATCGGGGCGGACGGCATCACCCTGCTGGCCTTCGTGGCGGGGCTGGCGGCGGCGGCTGCGGTGGCGCTGGGGCAGACCTGGATCGGCCTGGCGCTGCTGGCCCTGAACCGCCTGGGCGACGGGCTGGACGGCGCGGTGGCGCGGGCGACCGGGGCCACGGATCGCGGCGCCTTCCTCGACATCGTCCTGGACTTCGTCTTCTACGGCCTGATGGTGCTGGGCTTTGCCGTCGCCGCGCCGCAGAATGCCCTGCCTGCGGCCTTCCTCCTGGCATCCTTCATGGGCACCGGGGCGAGCTTCCTGGGCTATGCGGTGCTGGCGGGAAAGCGGGGCCTGAGCACCGATCTGCGCGGGCGGAAATCCTTTTTCCATATGGGCGGCCTGACGGAGGGCACGGAGACGATCGCCTTCCTGGTGCTGTGCTGCCTGTTTCCGCAATACTTCCCGCTGTTCGCCTGGATCTTCGGCGCGGCCTGCTGGCTGACGGCATTGAGCCGGGTGGTGGCGGGCTGGCAGGATTTCGCCGGCGGGCCGGGGCGGGACTAGCCCGGGCGGGACCAGCAATGCGCCAGGCGCGAAAGGACGGATGAAGCGATGATCGTCTGGATCGCCATCGCGCTCTCGGCACTGGCGGTGCTGCTGGGCGGCGCGGCGCTGGCGCTGGCGCTGGGGCGGCTCGCCACTCTGCGCCACCAGGTCCGCCTGGCCATGGCGGCGGCGGTGGAGGCCGCGGAGCGCGCCGACGAGGCGACCGCCCAGCTGGACCGCCTGGACCCTGAGGGGAACCCCGCACTGGCAGCCGAGCTGGAGGATGTGAAGCAGCTGCTGGCGCAGCTGGCGAGCCGGATCGACACGGCCTCCGGGCGTGCGGCGATCGGCGCTTCCGGCGGCGCAGGCCGGGGCGAGGCGACCGGCAGTGTCGCGGCGCAGAGCATGACCGTCGCCGTCCAGGAGGCGATCGAAGCCAACCGCATCGACATCTACCTGCAGCCGGTGGTGACCCTGCCGCAGCGCACGCCCCGCTTCATGACGGCAAGCTGCCGCCTGCGCGATTCCGGCGGCCGGGTGCTGCCGCCGGACCAGGCGATGGCGATGGTGGCGCATCTGGGCCTGGCGCAGGAGCTGGACAACCAGATGCTGTTCCGCTGCGTGCAGATGGTGCGCCGGATGAAGCGGCGGCCACGCAAGGTGGGGCTGTTCTGCAGCCTGTCGCCGGCCAGCCTCGCGGATGCCGACTTCTTCGCGCAGTTCTCCGAATACCTGGAGAGCGAGCCGGAGCTGGCCGACTTCCTGGTCTTCGAACTGCCGCTGGCCGCCCTGGAGGATGCCGGCGGTGCGGCGGCGCGGCGCCTGACCCATCTGATGGAAATGGGCTTCCACCTGGGGGTGACGACCCTGACCACCCCGCGGATCAGCGCCGAGGAACTGGCGCAGGCCGGCATCTCCTTCGTCCGGATCGACGCGGCGCACCTGATCCGCGCCGACCGCGAGGAGGAGGAGGGGCCGGACCTGGACCTGCAGGAAACGGCCAACCGCGACTGGCTCTCGGCCTATGTCGCGCTGCGGCGGGAGGGCATCCTGCCGATCGCCGTCCATGTCGACGGCGAGGGCCAGGTGCCGGCACTGCTGGACCTGGAGGTCGGCCTCGCCCAGGGCCGGGTCTTCGGTGCGGCGGAACTGGCGGGGCAGGAGCCCTGACAGCGGCGGCCGCTGCCGTCGTCGTCGGTGGGCTCAGTTCAGGTAGTCGTCCCGCAGATAGTTCACGCCGGTCACGCTGGCGGTGACCGCCCAGCCCTTCTTGGTCAGAACGTAGTACTTGCGGCCGTCGACGAAGCTGCCGGACGCTTCTTCCTTGGAATCCCCCAGGATCGCCTTGCCGTCCATCCGGGCATCCTGGGTGCTGCTGATGAAGGTGTCGAAATCGGCCTGCTCCTGGATCAGGATGACGATCTTGTTGTCGAAATTGCCGACCCCGAAGGTGATGCCGAGCCCGACCGAGGCCATCTTCATGTAGGTCTTCTGCTGGGTCGACCGGTCCACCGCGACGCCGCGGCCGAAGCCGGCCGCCAGGATGAAGGCCACCTTGCGGGCATCGAACACGGCATAGCCGGCGCTCTTGTCGAACAGGGCGCGGGCCTCCGGCTTTTCCTTGAACAGCTGGAGCAGGGTTGTATGCGCCATCTCGTCCAGAGTCCGCCGCATGGCCTCGGGGCTGCCGTCGCCGTCCACCAGCTTCTCCGTCGACCTGAACTCATCGCCGATCCGGTCCGCCACGCCGGAGACGGCGTCGGAGATCTTCTGCCCGGCATCTCCGGCATGGGCGGCGGCACTGCTCAGGAAAAGGGCAAGGAGCAGGCAGATCGACGTGCTGAGCGGCTTCATAGAGCGGAATCCCCCTTGGGATGACCGCACCCGACGGCCACCGATGTCATGTCCATGGTTGCGACCGGGCGACGGCTGACTGCCCGGAGCGACGGCCAGGGTAGTGCGATGCCGTGCGGCGGGAAAGCCGCGCGGGCAGCCCGTCAGGTGACGGCGGCGCGGGCGTGAAAGCGGGGATCGTCCCAGCGCCGCGTCTCCAGGATCTGCCGCAGGCGGTCGACGGCGTCCCAGACGTCCACATGGCGCAGGTAGAGGGGGGTGAAGCCGAAGCGCAGCAGGTCGGGCGCGCGGAAATCGCCGATCACCCCGGCATCGATCAGCGCCTGCATCACCGGATAGCCGCCGCCGAGATCGGCTGGGCAGGCGAAGGAGGCCTGGCTGCCACGCTGGCCGTGGTCGCGCGGCGTGACCAGGCGCAGGCCGAAGCCGGCGCAGTCGCGTTCCACCAGGGCGATGAACAGGTCGCTCAGCGCCAGGCTCTTGCGCCGCAGCGCCGCCATGTCGACATCCGCCCAGACCTCCAGCGCGGCGTCGAGGGCGGAGAGGGACAGGATCGGCGGGGTGCCGACCTGCTGCCGCCGGATGCCGGCGGCCGGGCGGTAGTCCGGTGTGAAGTCGAACGGTGCCGCATGGCCCATCCAGCCGGACAGGGCCGGCGGGACCCGGTCCTGCAGGTCGGGCCGGACGTAGATGAAGGCCGGCGCGCCCGGCCCGCCGTTCAGATATTTGTAGCCGCAGCCCACCGCGCATTCGGCGCCGCTGGCGGCTAGGTCGAGCGGTACCGCGCCGGCGGAATGGGCCAGGTCCCAGACCATGGCGGCACCGGCCGCATGGGCGGCACGGGTCACCGCCTGCATGTCGTGCATCCGGCCGGTGCGGAAATCGACATGGGTCGCCATCACGACCGCGGTGTCGCCGTCGACGGATCCGGCCAGCGCTTCCGGCGCCACGGTTCGCAGATGCAGGCGCCCGCCGGAGGCGGCGCAGAGGCCCTGGGCGACATACAGGTCGGTCGGGAAGTTGCCGGTGTCCGACAGGATCACGGACCGACCGGTCGGCTGCGGCATCAGGCTGAGCGCCGCGTTCAGCGCCTTGTACAGGTTGATCGAGGTGGAATCGCCCGCCGTGACGCTGCCCGGCGCGGCACCGATCAGCCCGGCGATGCGGTCGCCGACCCGCCCCGGCAGGTCGATCCAGCCGGCGTCGTTCCAGCTGCGGATCAGGCCCGCGCCCCATTCCTGGCGGACCACCGCCTCGATCCGCGTCGCCGCGGCGCGCGGCAGCGGGCCCAGGGAATTGCCGTCCAGGTAGATCAGCCCTTCCGGCAGGTCGAACGCAGCCCGGAAGCGGGCCAGCGGATCCGCCGCATCGCGTGCCGCGCAGGCCGACCGGTCGGCCGGCAGGTCCGTCGCGCATGATAAGTCCGGAGCGTTCACAGTCCCTCCGTCGCGGCTGCGGTGCGGGCCGGCACCGGTATCCGCGCCCCCAGGACCGGGCCCGCCAGGACCGGGACACTCAGGACGGGGACACTCAGAACTGGGACACTCAGGAAGGGGACATTCAGGGCCGGGACCCTCAGGACTTGGCCGGGTCGGGGCCGTCGTCGAACAGGGCGTCGACATCGTTCTGGTCGATCGCCTTGCCGGACAGCTGCGGCCCGTTCAAAAGCGCGGCATCGCCCTCCGGCAGATCCGCGGCGGCGGCATCCTCCAGGTCGTTCCCGAACGTGCTGCGCAGCTGCGCCAGCCGGTCCTCGACATGCACCAGGGTCTGCACCACCTTGCGCAGCCGCTGGCCGGTGATGTCCTGGAAGGCGCAGGCCTCGATGATCTGGATCGCCGCGGTCTGCACCTTCTCGGGATAGTCGCCGGCCTTGGGATCCGCGGACATGATCTCTTCCGCCGCCGTCATGATCGTATTGGCGGCTTCCTCCGTCTCCTGAACGACGGCGGTCAGTTCCTGCCCGGCCTGCGGCAGCTGGCGGGTGTGCAGGTCGGTCGGTCGCATGGCCGCGACCTCGTGCCGGGTGCGCTCGATCGCGCGGGACAAACCGACACATTCGCGGGCCAGCTTGAAGATCAGGGTGTCCTTCTCAACCCCTGGAATCAGATCGGCCATAGCTTCCTCTTCCTCCTCCGCCGCGGCCGCGATTGTTGCGCATACCAGGTGCGGCTTCTAAATAGAGCCCCCGATTTATCCAGCCAAACCCTTGTCAACCGGTAAAGGTGAACGATGGCATATCAGCCCGAGGTCAGTGCCGCCATGCTGGGCTACCAGTTCGACGACCTGACGGTCGGAATGGAAGCCCGCTTCGGCAAGACGATCACGGATGCCGACATCGTCATGTTCGCAGGCATCTCCGGCGATACCAACCCCGTTCACCTCAACCAGGATTTCGCCGAGCCGACGATGTTCAAGGGACGGATCGCGCACGGCATGCTGTCGGCCAGCCTGATCTCGACCGTGCTGGGGACGAAGCTGCCCGGCCCGGGCAGCATCTATGTCTCGCAGAACCTGGGCTTCAGGGCGCCGGTGCGGATCGGCGATACGGTGACGGCGGTGGCGCGGGTGGCGGAGCTGCTGCCCAAGCGGCGCGTGCGGCTGGAGACGTTCTGCCTGGTCGGCGACAAGGTGGTGATCGACGGCGAGGCGGTGATGATGGTGCCGGCCGGGTCCGGCCGGTCGGACAGCCAGGCGGGCTGAGGACGGCCATGCGGATCCTGCGGCATACCGGGGACGTGCCTGCCGGCCTGCGCGGCGGGGTTGCCGTGCTGGGCAATTTCGACGGCGTGCATCGCGGCCACCAGGCGCTGCTGAATCTGGGGCGGGAACGCGCCTCGGCGCTTGGCGCGCCGTTGCTGGTGATCACCTTCGAGCCGCATCCGCGCAGCTTCTTCGCGCCCGGCGGGCCGCCGTTCCGGCTGACCAGCCTGCGCAGCAAGACCCGGCTGCTGGCGGCGCTGGGGGTGGATGCGGTGATCGCCCTGCATTTCGATGCCGAGCTGTCGCGGATGCCCGCCGACACGTTCGTCGACGACCTGCTGGCGCGCGACCTGGGCCTGCGCCATGTCGTGGTGGGCTACGACTTCTCCTTCGGCCATCGCCGCGGCGGCAATGCGGAGCGGCTGCGCCTGGGCGGCGAGGAGCATGGCTTCACGGTCGATGTCGTCGATCCCGTGGGCGAGGGGGTGCTGGTCTATTCCTCCACCCGCATCCGGGAGGCGCTGGGCGAGGGACTGGTTGCGAAGGCGGCACAGCAGCTGGGCCACTGGTGGGAGATCGACGGGCGGATCGAGAAGGGCGACCAGCGCGGCCGCACGATCGGTTTTCCGACCGCCAACGTGGCGATGGGCGACCATCTGCAGCCGCGCTTCGGCGTCTATGCGGTGCGCGCCATGCTGGACGGCGGCCCGCAGCCGCGGGAATGGCTGCCGGCGGTGGCGAATCTCGGCCGGCGGCCGACCTTCGACAAGGAGAATGTCACCTGGGAGGTGCATTTCCTCGACCTGGATGCCGATCTCTACGGGCTGCACGTGCGGACCGCCCTGGTCGATTTCATCCGGCCGGAACAGAAATTCGACGGGCTGGAGGCATTGAAGGCCCAGATCGCGGCCGACGCCCTCGCCGCCCGCGATCGCCTGGCTTCGGAAGACACGGCGATCGCGCGTTTCCCGCTGTCGCTCGCCACCTCCGCGCCACTGACGATCGAGGGGGCGGCGTGACGGCCGCGCCCGTGATTGCCGCTGTGGGGGGGCATTGCTATAAGGCGGCCATGACCGAGCACCAACGCGGCCGGAACCTGGCCGAAACGGGCGGCCACCGTCCGGTGGAGCGCGACCGAATTACCCGCCCGGCCTCCTGAACGGGGGCCGGGACGAAGGGTGTGCCTGCGCCGCCCGGCCGAAACGCAGACCAGCCGACAGCCTGCGGGGTCCGCCGCGGGCGCATGAAGCGCCCATGACAGGCCCTCCCGCAGGTTGCACCCGGCCGGCCCCGGATCCCGGATGCCGGACAGGGGCCGCGGAGCCAGAATACCGACAGACATGAATGTGAACTACAAAGACACCGTCCGCCTGCCGCGGACCGACTTCCCGATGAAGGCCGGCCTGCCGGCCGCCGAGCCGAAACTTCTGGAGCGCTGGGAAAGCACGGCGCTGTGGGCGCGCCTGCGCGACACGTCGAAGGGGCGGGAGAAGTTCATCCTGCATGACGGGCCGCCCTATGCGAACGGCAACATCCATATCGGCACGGCGCTGAACAAGATCCTCAAGGACCTGGTCAACCGCACCCAGCAGATGCTGGGCCGCGACGCCTTCTACGTGCCGGGCTGGGACTGCCACGGCCTTCCGATCGAATGGAAGATCGAGGAACGCTACCGCGCGGAGGGCCGCGACAAGGACCAGGTGCCGATCGTGGAGTTCCGGCGCGAATGCCGGGAATTCGCCGACCACTGGATCAACGTGCAGCGCGCCGAGTTCAAGCGGCTGGGCGTGTTCGGCAGCTGGGACCGGCCCTACACCACCATGTCCTTCCCGGCAGAGGCGCAGATCGTGCGGGAACTGCTGAAGTTCCTGGACAGCGGCGCGCTCTATCGCGGCTCCAAGCCGGTGATGTGGTCGGTGGTGGAGAAGACCGCCCTGGCCGAGGCGGAGATCGAGTATCACGACCATGTCAGCCCGCAGATCTGGGTCGCCTTCCCGGTGGAGAAGCCGGCGGCGCCGGAACTGGAGGGCGCGCGGGTCGTGATCTGGACCACCACCCCCTGGACGATCCCGGCCAACCGGGCGATCGCGGTTTCCGCCAAGGACCGCTACCTGGTGATGGCGGTCGACGCGGTGACGGAGAAGGCGGCGGCGAAGCCCGGCGACCGGCTGGTGGTCGCGGCCGACCTGGCGCAGGCCTTTGCCGGCGCCACCGGCATCGAGGCCTGGCACGAGGCGGCGTCCGTGACCGGCGCCCAGGTCGCCGGCACGGTCTGCGCCCACCCGTTGAAGGCCCATCCGGAGGCGGCCGGCGGCTATGCCTTCCCGGTGCAGGTCTTCGTGGCGGACTTCGTCACCATGGAGCAGGGCACCGGCTTCGTGCATATCGCGCCGGGGCATGGCGCCGACGACTACGAGCTCGGCATCCGCAACGGCATCGAGGTGCCCGACACCCTGGGTGAGGACGGCGTCTACCTGCCCCATGTGCCGATCTTCGCCGGCCGCGCGGTGCTGACGGCCGAAGGCAAGGACGGCGACGCCAACCGCGCGGTGGGGGAGGCGCTGGCCGAAACCGGCGCCCTGCTGGCGCGGGCGCGGCTGGAGCACAGCTATCCGCATTCCTGGCGCTCGAAGGCGCCGCTGATCTTCCGCAACACGCCGCAATGGTTCATCTCCATGGCGGTGAACGACCTGCGGGCCAAGGCGCTGGCGGCGATCGACGCCACCCGCTTCGTGCCGGCGGCCGGCCGGAACCGGCTGCGCTCGATGATCGAGCACCGGCCGGACTGGGTGATCAGCCGGCAGCGTGCCTGGGGGGTGCCGATCACCCTGTTCGTGGAAAAGGCGACGGGCAAGCCGCTGAACGATCCCGCGGTGAACGAGCGGATCGTCGCGGCGGTGGCGGAGGAGGGCGCGGACGCCTGGTTCGACAGCCCGCCGGAACGCTTCCTGGGCGACGGCCGCAACCCGGCCGACTATGACCAGGTGTTCGACATCCTGGACGTCTGGTTCGATTCCGGCTCCACCCATGCCTTCGTGCTGGAGGAGGATGCCGACCTGGCCTGGCCGGCCTCGCTGTACCTGGAAGGGTCGGACCAGCATCGCGGCTGGTTCCATTCCAGCCTGCTGGAATCCTGCGGCACCCGCGGCCGGGCGCCCTACGACGCGGTGCTGACGCACGGCTTCGTGCTGGACGAGAAGCGCCGCAAGATGTCGAAGTCGCTGGGCAATTCGGTGGCCCCGCAGGAGGTGATCGACCAGTACGGCGCCGATATCCTGCGGCTCTGGGTGGCCTCGTCGAACTACCAGGACGACCTGACCATCGGGCCGGAAATCCTGAAGGCGCAGACCGATGCCTATCGCCGCCTGCGCAACACCCTGCGCTACCTGCTGGGCAACCTGGACGGCTTCACGGCCGAGGAGCGGGTGGCGCATGCCGACCTGCCGGAGCTGGAACGCTGGGTGCTGCACCGTGTGGCGGAACTGGACGGGGTGATCCGTGCCGCCTGCGACGCCTTCGACTTCCACCGGATGTATGTCGAGCTGCACAATTTCTGCGCCATCGAGCTGTCCTCGCTCTATTTCGACATCCGCAAGGACGCGCTGTACTGCGATGCCCTGGACTCGCCCCGGCGGCGGGCGGCGCGCACGGTGCTGGACATCCTGTTCGACCACCTGACCGCCTGGCTGGCGCCGATCCTCTGCTTCACCGCGGAGGAGGCCTGGCTCAGCCGCAACCCGTCGGAGGAAGGCTCCGTCCACCTGCGGACCTTCCCGCTTCCCGACCCCGGCTGGACGGACCCGGCACTGGGCGCGAAGTGGCGCCGGGTGCGGGAGATCCGCCGCGTGGTGACCGGCGCGCTGGAGATCGCGCGGGCGGAGAAGCGGATCGGCGCCAGCCTGCAGGCGGCCCCGCTGGTGTACCTGCCGGCGGCGGATGCCGAGCTGCTGGCCGGCCTCGCCTTCGCCGATCTCTGCATCACCTCCGGCATCGAGCTGTCGACGGCGCCGGCACCGGCGGAGGCTTTCCGGCTGGAGGAGGTGCCCGACGTCGCGGTGGTGGTGCGTCCCGCCGATGGCGAAAAGTGCGTCCGCTGCTGGAAGGTGCTGCCGGAGGTGGCGCCTGACGGTATCTGCCACCGCTGCGCCGAGGCGGTCGGCGAGCTGCAGCCGGCCTGAGACCCGGCCCGGCAGGCGCGCGGTGGCAACCGATATGACCTCTCCGCCGGCCGCCGCAGCTTCGGTCCGGCGGGCGCGGCGGCTGGCCGGGCTGGTGGCCGTGGCGGTGCTGCTGGCGGACCAGGTCAGCAAGGCGTTCCTCATCGACCTGCTGGCGGAGACACCCGGCGGCTGGATCGAGGTGACCGGCTTCTTCAACCTGGTGATGGTCTGGAACCGCGGCGTCAGCTTCGGCATGTTCGGCGACGGGGCGATGCCGCCCTGGGTCTGGATCGCCCTGTCGGCCGTGATCGTCGCGGTGCTGCTGCTCTGGATTCGCCGTCTGGACCGGCTTTGGACGGCGGTGGCGCTGGGCGGCATCGTCGGTGGCGCCGCCGGGAATGTCATCGATCGCTTGCGTTTCGGGGCGGTCGCCGATTTCTTTGACCTGCATCTGGCGGGCTGGCACTGGCCGGCTTTCAACATCGCCGATGCCGGAATCGTGGTAGGTGTCGGCATGCTCCTGCTGGATGCGCTGACGACGAGGGAGACGAAGGGACATCATGGTCGGGAATGAACGCGGGCGGCCGGTGCGCCGGGCGATCCTCGTCCTGGCCGGGCTGGCGATGCTGGCCGGGCTGCCGGGCTGCGATTCCGTTCGCAACACCTTCGGGCTCAACAAGCAGCCGCCGGACGAGTTCGCCGTGCTGTCGCGGGCGCCGCTGACCCTGCCGCCGGACTTCCAGCTGCGGCCGCCGGACCCCGGCGCCCCGCGCCCGCAGGAGATGCAGCCCGAGCAGCAGGCGCAGGCGGCGGTGTTCGGCACCAATGCCGGCGTGGTGCCGGCCCCGGGCGGCGTCGCCGCGCCGCATGCCGCCGGCACCGCGAACCTGTCCGCCGGCGAGCAGGCGCTGCTGGCGCAGGCCGATGCGGAGGATGTCGATCCTTCGATCCGGCGGGTGGTGAACGAGGAAACCACCGCGCTGATCGAGCGCGACCAGAGCTTCATCAACAAGCTGGTGTTCTGGCAGGCGGCGCAGCCGCCGGGCGAGGTGGTCGACCCGACGAAGGAGCGCGACCGCCTGCAGGAGACCTCCGCCCGCGGCCAGCCGCCGACCACCGGCACCACGCCGACCATCGAGCGGCGCGAGCGCGGCATCCTGGAAGGGATCTTCTGAGGGCTGGGGACCAGCTTGCGGGAACCGCGCTCACGCCCGCTTGATCGCGGCGGGCTGACGCGGCCCGTTGGCGGGCCGCCACTTTCTCGCCATATCGCCTCCATAGCGTGACTTTGATCCGATCCGCTGGAGAGGCCCTGACGCATGTCCCTTTCGCTGTCGCCGCCGGGCAGGCCCGCCCGCCGCGCCGCACCCGCCGCCCGTTTGTCGGCCGTTCGCTTCCTTGTCCTGGGCCTCGGCCTGCTGCCGGCGCTGCTCCTGCTGCTGGCGGGGCGCGCCCATGCCGGGCTGTTCAATCCGGAAAGCTTCACCCTGGACAATGGCATGCAGGTGGTGGTGATCCCCGACCACCGCGCGCCGGTGGTCCACCACATGGTCTGGTACAAGGTCGGCGCCGCCGACGAGGAACCCGGCAAGTCCGGCCTGGCGCACCTGACCGAGCATCTGATGTTCAAGGGCACGCCGAAGGTGCCGGCCGGCGATTTCTCCAAGATCGTGCGTCGCGCCGGCGGCCAGGACAACGCCTTCACCTCCAGCGACTATACCGGCTATTTCCAGACCATTGCCGCGGACCGCCTGCCGATGGTGATGGAGATGGAGGCCGACCGCATGGTGAACCTGGACTATGCGGAAGGCGATTTCGCGCCGGAGCTGAAGGTGGTCCTGGAGGAACGCTCCTCGCGCACCGACAACAACCCGCAGGCGCTGCTGGGCGAGCAGATGGACGCCGCGCTCTACCAGAACCATCCCTATGGCCGGCCGGTGATCGGCTGGCGGCATGAGATCGAGGGCCTGAGCCGGCAGGACGCGATCGACTTCTATCGCGCGCATTACGCCCCCAACAACGCGATCCTGGTGGTCGCCGGCGACATCACGGCCGAGCAGCTGAAGCCGCTGGCGGAAGCGACCTACGGGCAGATCCCGGCGCGCGAGCTGGCACCGCGTGCCCGACCGCAGGAACCCCCGCAGATCGCCCCGCGCCGCATCGTCCTGACCGATCCGCGGGTGCAGCGGCCATCCTTCTCCCGCAGCTACCTGGCCCCCAGCCTGACGGCAGGCGACAGCAGCCAGGCCGTGCCGCTGACCGTGCTGGCGGAGATCCTGGGCGGCGGCGCCTCCGGCCGGCTCTACGACCGGCTGGTGCGGCAGTCGGACACCGCCGTCTATGCCGGCGCCTGGTACAACGAGGGCGCAATGGACCTGGGCGAGTTCGCCGTCTATGCCGCGCCGTCGCCGGGCACCGCATTGCAGGCGGTGGAGGACGCGGTGGATGAGGAAATTGCCCGTATCCGCGACGACGGCGTAACCGAGGAAGAGCTGCAGCGCGCCAAGACGGTGCTGCTGGCGGAGGCGGTCTATGCCCGCGACAGCCTTGGCAAGGCGGCGCGGGTGTTCGGCCAGGGCCTGACCGCCGGGCAGAGCATCGACCAGATCGAGGCCTGGCCCGACCAGGTGCGGGCGGTCACCGCCGAGGATGTCCGGGCCGTCGCCGAAGCGGTGCTGCAGCCGCAGCGCAGCGTGACCGGCTGGCTGCAGGCCCCGGCGCCATCTCCCGCACCGTCTGCCGCCGGGCCGGCCAAGAAGGAATCCTGATCATGACCCTTTGGACGCGCTGGCCTGCACCTGCGGTGGCCCTCCTCCTGTTCCTGGCCGCCTTCCTGCCGCCGGCCCAGGCGGCCGACCTGAAGGTGCAGAAGGTCGTCAGCCCCGGCGGCATCGAGGCCTGGCTGGTGCAGGAGGAACAGATCCCCGCGATCTCGGTGGAGATGATGTGGCGGGGCGGCAGTGCCCTGGACCCGACCGGGATGGAGGGGCTGGCGGAAATGGCGACCGGCCTGCTGACCGAGGGCGCGGGCGAGATGGATGCCGCCGCCTTCCGCCGCGCGCTGGACGACAAGGCGGTGTCGATCGGCTTCGAGGCGGGGCGCGACTATCTGTCCGGCAACATGCGGACCCTCAGCGCCAACCGCGATGCCGCCTTCGACCTGCTGCGACAGACCCTGATGCAACCCCGTTTCGGCGAGGCGGAGATCGCCCAGGCCCGCCGCCAGATGCTGTCCAGCCTGCAGCGGATCGAGCAGGACCCGCACGAGATGGCCGGCCGGACCTGGTTCGAAACCGCCTTTGCCGGGCAACCCTATGGCCGTCCGGGCGACGGCACGCCGGAGAGCCTGGAGGCGATCGGCCGCGCCAACCTGCTCGACTTCCACGGACGGCGCTTTGCCCGCGACAACATGATCCTGGCGGTGGTCGGCGATATCGACGCCGACAGCCTTGGCGGCCTGCTGGACAGCACGTTCGGCGGCCTGCCGGCGGCGGCCGCGCCCTGGGCGCTGCCGGTGCAGGAGATGAAGGCCGGCGGCACCCGGGAGACGGTGCGGATGCAGAACCCGCAGACCGTCATCATGATGGGCGGTCCCGGCATCCCCCGCGACGATCCCGACTACTACGCCGCGCGGGTGCTGAACTACATCCTGGGCGGCGGCGGCTTCGATTCGCGGCTGATGGAGGTGATCCGCGAAGAGCGCGGGCTCGCCTACAGCGCCTATTCCACCATGCTGCCGCTGGCCGAACAGGGCCTGTTCTTCGCCGGCACCGCGACCGCGAACGTCACTGCAGAGGAGGCCCTGTCCTTGCTGCGCGGCGAACTGGAGCGGATGCGCGACGACGGCCCCACGGAGGCGGAGCTGGCGGGAGCGAAATCGGCGCTGACCGGTTCCTTTCCCCTGCGCATGACCTCCAACCGGGCGATTGCCGGCCTGCTGGCCGGCATCCAGTATCGCGGCCTGGGTGCCGATTATCCCGACCGCTATGCGGGCCTGATCGGCCATGTCGACCGGGCCGCCGTCATGCGGGTCGCGAAACGGCTGCTGGATCCGGCGCAGATGCTCACCGTGGTGGTCGGCGACCCGGTGCCGCCGGACCAGGCGCGGACCACACCGCTGCCGGGCCTGGATAAGCCCGCCGGCCGCCATCACGGCGGCGGCGGCGGGCCGGTCGACGGCTGAGTGGCGCCGACCCAGTCCGAGATCGCCAACCCAGCCCGGGATCGCCGGAACCGGCCGGCGGGGCGCCGGGTTGACCGTCCGGCTGCTCCTCCGCGCCGCTTTCCAGGCGGCTGCGCTTTGTGCTATCGGACGGCACCATGGGCTATGAACATAACGTGGACGCATGTTTCGCGGACCGCATCGGTCCGGGGGGCATTGCCCGCGCCGGCTTCGAGCGCCTGAGGGCGGAGGCCGGGGATGCGCTGGGCCGCCTTGCCGCCCTGCAGGGCTCCGGGCGGATGGCCCTGTTCGACCTGCCCGCGACCCGCGCCGACCTGCCGGTGCTGCAGGCGGAGGCCGCGCGCTTCCGCGCCGATTTCGACCGGGTGATCGTGCTCGGCACCGGCGGCTCCTCCCTGGGGGCGATGGCGCTGACCGCGATCGGTGTGCCCGATGGGCCGGAACTGATCTTCCTCGACAATTTCGAACCCTACGGCCTGGACCGGGCGCTGGCAGGCGACCTTTCGCGGACCGGCTTCATCGCCATCTCCAAATCCGGCGGCACGGCCGAGACGGTGGCCCAGTTCCTCGCCTGCATCGCGGCGGCGGAGGGGCGCACCGGCGGCCGAAGCATGTCGCGTACCTTCCTGTGCATCGCCGGCCCGGGCGATTCGCCGATGCGGCGCATCGCCCGCACCCATGCAATCCCGGTGATGGACCATCCGCCGGAGATCGGCGGCCGCTATTCGGTCTTCACCCTGGTGGGCATGCTGCCCGGGCTGATCGGCGGCTATGACGTGGCGGCCCTGCGCGCCGGCGCGGCCGAGGTACTGTCCCAGGCGATCGGCGATCCGCGCTCGCCGCCGGTGGTGGGCGCCGCGCTGCAGGTGGCGGCCGCACAGCAGCGCGGCATCCGTGCCTCGGTGCTGATGCCCTACGAATCCCGCCTCGACCAGTTCAGCCGCTGGTTCTGCCAGCTCTGGGCGGAAAGCCTGGGCAAGGACGGCATGGGCACCCTGCCGGTGCGGGCGCTGGGCCCGGTGGACCAGCACAGCCAGCTGCAGCTCTACCTGGAAGGCCCGCCGGACAAGCTCTTCACCCTGATCCTGTCGGACCAGCGCGGCCAGGGGCCGGTGATCTCGCCGCAGGCGACCGGCGGCGACCCGGCTTTGGCCTATCTGGCCGGCCATACCCTGGGCGACGTGGCGGAGGCGGAGGGGCGCGCCACCGCCGCCACCCTGATCGCGCGCGGCCGGCCGACCCGGGTCATCCGCATCGAGCGGGTCGACGAGTTCACCCTGGGCAGCCTGTTCATGCATTTCATGGTCGAGACGATCCTGGCCGCCCACCTGATGGCGGTCGACCCGTTCGACCAGCCGGCGGTAGAGGAGGGCAAGAAGCGCACCCGCGACTATCTCCTGCAGGCGCAGGCCGAGCGGGAGCGGGATGCCGGCTGAACCGCAGCAGCTGCCGATCGACCCGGGCGGCTTACCGGCGGCCGCGGCGCCTGTGGCAGGTGCGGCGGCGCGCATTCGCCGCCTGCCCGATACCCTGGTCAACCAGATCGCCGCCGGCGAGGTGGTGGAGCGCCCCTCCAGCGCAGTGAAGGAACTGGTGGAGAATGCCATCGATGCCGGCGCGCGGCGCATCGAGGTGCGGCTGCGGGACGGCGGCCGCGCCGAACTGGCCGTCACCGACGATGGCTGCGGCATGTCGCCGGAGGACCTGGTCCTGGCGGTGGAGCGGCATGCCACCTCGAAGCTGCCCGATGCCCGGCTGGACCGGATCCGCAGCCTGGGCTTCCGCGGCGAGGCGCTGCCGTCGATCGGCGCCGTCTCGCGGCTGTCGGTCACCAGCCGCACCGCCGATGGCGATGCCTGGTGCCTGCGGGTCGACGGCGGCGCCATCGCCGCGCCGGAACCGGCCGCCCATCCGCCCGGCACGACCGTGCGTGTCCGCGACCTGTTCTACGCCACCCCGGCACGGCTGAAATTTTTGAAGACCGACCGCACGGAATCCGCCCATGTGCAGGACATGGTGAAGCGGCTGGCGATGACCCGGCCGGATATCGGCTTCACCCTGTATGACGACGACCGGCGCGCGATCAACCTGCCCGCCTGCCCGGGGGAGGCATTGGCCGCGCGTGCCGCGCGGCTGGGCCAGGTGCTGGGCCAGGCCTTTGCCGAGAACGCCCTGCCGATCGAGGCGGAGCGCGATGGCCTGCGGCTGGAAGGGCTCGCCTCGCTGCCGACGATGAACCGCGGCAATGCCCGCGCGCAGTTCATCGCGGTGAACGGCCGGCCGGTCTGGGACAAGCTGTTCCTGGGTGCGATCCGCGGCGCCTATGCCGACCTGCTGGCGCGCGACCGTCATCCGATCCTGGCCCTGTTCCTGACCGTGCCGGAGGCGGTGGTCGACGTGAACGTGCATCCGGCCAAGGCGGAGGTTCGCTTCCGCGAGCCCGGCATCGTTCGCGGCCTGATCGTCAGCGGCCTGCGCCATGCCCTGGCCGAAGCCGGGCATCGCGCCTCCACCACCGTCAGCCAGGCCGCCCTGGGTCGTTTCCGGGCCGGAGAGGGTGGGCCGGTGGACAACCCGCAGTCCGGCCTGGCGCTGCAGCGGCCGGACGTCCAGATGCCGGCCCGGATGCCCGCCTGGGCCGCGCCATCGCGGCCAGCCGCCGGATCCCTGCCGCCGGGCCTGGCCGCCGCCGCGGCGGCCTATCACGCCCCGGTCACCGACCGGAGCCGGGCCGATCCGGCCGAGGAGGCAATAGAAGCGGAGGCGGCGGGCGGTCGCCTCGGACTGGCGAAGGCGCAGCTGCATGGCACCTACATCGTCGCTCAGACGCCGGATTCCCTGGTCATCGTCGACCAGCATGCCGCCCATGAACGGCTGGTCTACGAACGGATGAAGGCGGCCCTGGCCGCGGGCGGGGTGACCCGCCAGGGCCTGCTGCTGCCCGAGGTGGTGGAGCTCGACCCGGCGGATGCGGAACGCCTGATGGCGCGGGCGGACGAGCTGCGCGAGCTCGGCCTGGCGCTGGAGAGCTTCGGTCCCGGTGCCGTGCTGGTGCGGGAGACCCCGGCCCTGCTCGGCAATTGCGATGCCGCCGGCCTGGTGCGCGACCTGGCCGACGAACTGGCGGAGTTCGAGCAGACCCTGTCCCTGAAGGACCGGCTGGACGAGGTCTGCTCCACCATGGCCTGCCATGGCAGCGTGCGGGCCGGCCGTGCCCTGAACGGCGCCGAGATGAACGCGCTGCTGCGCCAGATGGAGGCGGTGCCCCATTCCGGGCAGTGCAACCACGGCCGGCCGACCTATGTCGAGCTGAAGCTCGCCGATGTGGAGCGCCTGTTCGGGCGCCGCTGACGATTCCGAAGACATTCCTGGGGGGAAACGACGTGACCTACGGCTATCTGCGCCTGGGCGAAGGGCATTACCGCGAGCGCTTCGGCCTCGCCTTCGAGGATTTCCGCGCAGGCCAGGTCTTCCACCACCGCCCCGGCGTCACCTTCACCCAGCAGGATAACAAGGACGAGGCGCTGGACAGCCTGAACAACGCCCACCTGCACTACGACGAGGGCTATGCCGCGGCGACGGAGTGGAAGCTGCCGCTGGGAGTCTCGACCCTGACCCTGCAGCTGGTGATCGGCATGACCAGCCGCACCTTCTATCGGCGGCGCAGCCTCACCGGCTTCGACGAGATCGCGATGACCCGGCCGGTGGTCGGCGGCGACACCCTCTATGCCCGGACGGAGGTGCTGGAGGTCGCCGACGGCGGCGATCCCGACTGGGGTCTGCTGAAGCTGCGGACGGAGGCGGTGAACCAGCACGGCGAGGTGGCGGCGCGGATCACCTGGCCGGCGGAGATCTGGCGGGCCGGCCGGCACCCGGAGGAGATCCTGCCGGGTGCGGCGACGGAGATCGCCGCCGAAAACCGCTTCGCCGCCCACCATCCCGGCCCGGACGGTGCCCTGGTCGAACAGACCGGCCTGCATTTCGAGGATTTCCGGCCCGGCGAGACCTTCGAGCACTGGCCGCCGCGGGTGATGGCGGCAGAGGAGAGCCGCCGCCACGCCCTGCGGGCACTCGAGATCAATCCGCGCTACAGCGATCCGGCCTTCGCGCAGGCGGTGACCGGGGCCGAGCCGCCGCTCTTCGAGCCGCTGGTGGTCGGTGCGGTCACCGCTCTTACAACCCGCACCTTCGGCCGGGTGGTCGCCAATCTGGGCTGGACCGAGATCCGCCTGCCGCGGCCGGTGCGGCCGGGGGAGCAGATCCGCGCGATGTCCACCGTGCAGGGCGCCCGCGAGAGCGCCAAGCGGCCCGCGCAGGGCATCCTGCAGGTCGATACGGAGGCGCTGGGCGAGGACGGCACGACCGTCTGTGCCTTCAAGCGCGTGCTGCTGGTCTACAAGCGCGGCCAGGGACCGTACGAGGCAGCGGGGTATTGAGGCGTTTCGGCCGGCACGGTGGAGCAGTGCCGCCGCGTCGCTATCCTCCCCGTCGTCCCCGGCCCCCGAGCCGGGGATCGTGACGGGACAGGGACGCTGCGCAGCTTCGCCCTATCGTCACGGTCCTTGGGTCGAGCCCAAGGACGACGGCGGCAGGGCAGGCGCGTCAACCAGAGGTGTGAATGCCTTAAGGTGGCGCCCGAAGGCGGCGGCGAAGTTGGTGTCGGATGGCGTCCGGACCTTAGCCTTCCAACACCAGGAACGCCGCCCGCGCGATGCCGTAGCGGCGCTCGTCGACCAGGGTGAAGCCCTCTGCCTCCGGCATCGGCTCGCTGGCGCCGGTCTCCACCACCGCCAGGGCGCCGGGTGCCAGCCAGCCATGCCGGCGCAGCGCCGCGAGCGCCGGGCCGGCAAGCGCCTTGCCATAAGGCGGGTCGAGGAAGGCGAGGTCGGCGGCGAAGGGGGCGGGGCCGGGCAGCAGGGCGTCGCCCCGCTGCACATGGGCCTCCCTGTCGGTCAGGCCGAGGCCGGAGAGGTTGCGGCGGATCAGCGCGCAGGCGTGGCCATCCGCCTCCAGGAAGGCGGCGCGGGCGGCGCCGCGCGACAGCGCTTCCAGGCCCAGCGCGCCGGATCCGGCGAAGACGTCGAGCACCGCAGCCCCCAGCGGCAGCGGGCCGTCGTCGCGCCGCCAGTCGGGATTGTGCGCCAGGATGTTGAACAGCGCCTCGCGCATCCGCTCCGACGTGGGGCGGACCGACCGGTCGTCCCCGGCATCCAGCTTCCGCCCGCGCCAGCGGCCGCCGACGATGCGCAAACCGGTGGGGGCGCTGCCGGCCGGGCGGCGCGTCGGCCGCTGGCGCCCTGCCATCAGCCGGCGCCGCGGCCGGTGCCTGCCGCCGGCGTGCGGCCGGCCTCGATCTCCGCCAGGCGGGCGGCGCCCAGTGCCTCGCGCAGGACCCGCCGCGGCGCCTCCCTGGTCGCGCCGCGCGGCAGCTGGCCCAGCTGGAACGGGCCATAGGCGGTGCGGATCAGCCGGCTGACCGAATGGCCGACCGCCTGCAGGGCCCGCCGGACCTCCCGGTTCCGCCCCTCCTTCAATGCCACCGTGATCCAGGTATTGGCGCCGCTCGTGCGGCGGTCCTGCGCCTCGCCACGGCCGCCTTTCGTGCCGCCGGGACCCTTGCCGGCCTCGTCGATGCTGACCTGGATCGGGCCGAAGGCCTCGCCGTCGACCGTCACGCCGGCGGCCAGGGCGGCGATGGCGGCCGCATCGGGCCGGCCGAACACCCGCGCCCGGTAGCGCCTGGTCCAGCCGGTGGCCGGCAGTTCCAGGTAGCGTGCCAGGGCGCCGGAGGTGGTCAGCAGCAGCAGCCCCTCGGAATTCAGGTCCAGCCGGCCGATGCTGACCGTGTAGGGCATGTCCTGCGGCAGGTTGTCGAAGATCGTCGCCCGGCCCTGCGGGTCGCGGCGGGTGGTCATCAGGCCGGGCGGCTTGTGGAACAGCCACAGGCGCACCGGCTGGGCGCCGCCGATCGCTTCACCGTCGACGCGGATCTCCTGCGTGTCGGTGACCTTCACCGCCGGGCTGTCGATGGTGACGCCGTCAATCTCCACGCGCCCTTCGGCGATCAGGCGCTCCGCCTCCCGCCGGGAGGCGATGCCGGCGCGGGCCAGGCGCTTGGCGATGCGCTCTGCAGCCGGGTCCGCGCCGGAGATGTCGGCGGAGGGGGGGCTGGAAGGAGGGGGTGTCTTGGTTTTGCCGCTCATGGCGGCGCAGTGTATCGAAGGGCCGGCCGCCGGCAATGGCGTCGGCGCCGCAGGCAGGCGGGTGTCGCATGCGCAACGGCCCGGACGGACATCTCTGGCACGGCCCCATGGAACTGGCGCTGGCGCAGGCCCGCGCCGCGGCGGCGGCCGGCGAGGTGCCGGTCGGCGCGGTTCTGGTGGACGGCGCCACCGGGGCGGTGCTGGCGCGGGCGGCCAACGCCACCATCGCCCGAAGCGATGCGACCGCCCATGCGGAGCTGCTGGCGATGCAGGCGGCCGCGCCGGCGCGCGGCGGCCGGCTGGACGGCTGCGACCTCTACGTCACCCTGGAGCCCTGCGCGATGTGCGCCGGTGCGATCGCCTGGATGCGGATCCGCCGGCTCTATTTCGGCGCCGAGGACGAAAAGGGCGGGGCGGTGATGCACGGTCCCCGATTCTTCGACCAGCCGACCTGCCACTGGCGGCCGGAAATCTACGGCGGAATCGGCGCCGATCCTGCCGCCGACCTGCTGCGTAGCTTTTTCAGGAACCGCCGCTAAAATCCGCCGCGCCAATCTACGCCGCACGTCTCGCATGGAGACGTACGCCTGGGGGTAATGGAGGAGATAGCCCAGATGAATTTCGAGTATTCCGACAAGGTGAAGGATCTTGAGGCGCGCCTGAACGCGTTCATGGAGGCGCATGTCTACCCGAACGAGGAAGCGATCACCGCCGAGATCGACAAGAACGGCACCGAGAAGGGGGATCGCTGGCAGCCCTCCCAGATCATCGAGGATCTGAAGAAGAAGGCGAAGGCGGAAGGCCTCTGGAACCTGTTCCTGCCGGAGAGCGAGCGCGGCGGCGGGCTGACGAACCTGGAATATGCCCCGCTCTGCGAGATCATGGGCCGGGTGGAATATGCGCCGGAGATCTTCAACTGCTCCGCGCCCGACACCGGCAACATGGAGGTGCTGGAGCGCTACGGCACCGAGGAGCACAAGAAGCAGTGGCTGAAGCCGCTGCTGGAAGGCGAGATCCGCTCCGCCTTCGCGATGACCGAGCCGCGGGTGGCCTCCTCCGATGCCACCAACATCGAGTGCCGGATCGAGCGCAAGGGCGACGAATATGTCATCAACGGCCTGAAGTGGTGGACCTCCGGGATCGGCGATCCGCGCTGCAAGATCCTGATCCTGATGGGCAAGTCGGACCCGGACAATCCGGACCGCTACCGCCAGCAGTCGATGATCCTGGTCCCCCGCGACACGGCCGGCATCACCGTGAAGCGGATGCTGCCGGTGTTCGGCTATGACGACGCCCCGCACGGCCATGGCGAGGTGGAGTTCAACGACGTCCGGGTGCCGGCCTCCAACATGCTGCTGGGCGAGGGCCGCGGCTTCGAAATCGCGCAGGGCCGCCTGGGCCCGGGCCGCATCCATCACTGCATGCGCCTGATCGGCCAGGCGGAGCGGGCGCTGGAGAAGATGTGCCGGCGCACCTCCTCCCGCACCGCCTTCGGCAAGCCGGTGTCCGAGCAGACCGTGACCCAGGAGCGGATCGCGGAATCGCGGATCATGATCGACCAGGCACGCCTGCTGGTGCTGCATGCCGCCTGGAAGATGGACACGGTGGGCAACAAGGAAGCCCGCAAGGAGATCGCGATGATCAAGGTCGCGGCACCGGTGATGGCCTGCAAGGTCATCGACTGGGCGCTGCAGGCCCATGGCGGCGGCGGCGTGACGACCGATTTCGGCACCGCACGCGCCTATGCCCATGCCCGTACCCTGCGGCTCGCGGACGGTCCGGACGAGGTGCATCGCAACCAGATCGCCCGGCTGGAGCTGCGGCGCTACAACTGAGGCGGCAGCCGCCCCGGCCCTGTGCCGGGGCGGTCCGCAACCTGGGTATGGCAGGCGGCCGGGCAGAATGTCCGGCCGTCGGCGTCTGTGGCCCCCGATCGTGCCGCATTGCAGCATCGCACTGCGGGCATTGCGGATGCGGCTGGAGCGTCCGGGGGGGGTGGCGGCAGCAGCTGCCATGCCCCATCTGGTGGCAGTACCGAGGGTGGCCTGCGGCAGGCGGCCGACACGATTGCGCCGCATGGGACCGAACAGCAGACTGGTCGACAGAGGCCGACCGACCTGAAGACGCATGAGGGGCGGCGCCGAGGGCGGGCGCCGGTGCGGCGGAGGCAGAAGATGACTAAGGTGCGCGGCTATTTCAGCGACAGCTATCTGGACGCCCGGGAAACCTTCCTGGACGCCGCCCGCCGGGCGAAAGGCGACCTGACGAGCTTCATGAACCCCAATGCGACCGGGGTCGAGGATGAGGGGCTCGCCACCGACATGGCCCGGTTCGGGCCGGCGGATGCGGAGAATGTCCTGATCGTCAATTCCGGCACCCACGGGGTCGAGGGCTATTGCGGTTCCGGCTGCCAGGTCGGTGCGATCCAGTCCGGCCTGATCCGGGAACGGGCCCGCAACACCGCGATCGTTCTCTGCCACGCGATCAATCCCTACGGTTTCTCCTGGTCGCGCCGGGTCAACGAGGACAATGTCGACCTGAACCGCAACTTCGTGGATCACGAGGCCGGGCATCCCGACAATCCTGCCTATCGGGAGGTGCATTCCTTCATCGCGCCCACCGACTGGGCCGGCCCCGGCCGGGCGGCGGCGGACAAGGCGATGGAGGCCTTCATCGCCGAACGCGGCGAGGTCGCCTTCCAGGCGGCGGTGACCGGCGGCCAGTACGAATTTCCGAAAGGGCTGTTCTATGGCGGCCAGGCACCGGTCTGGTCGAACGTCACCTTCCGCGAGGTGGTGCGTCGCGTGGGCCGCGGCCGGCGCCGGATCGCCCTCATCGACCTGCATACCGGCCTGGGGCCCAGCGGGCATGGCGAACTGATCTATTCCGGTGCCGAAAGCGAGCCCGGCTATCACCGCGCCACCGCCTGGTTCGGCGAGGCGCATTCCACCAAGGCCGGCCGGTCGGTGTCCGCCGTCGTGATGGGCGACATCACGGAGGCAATCCCGTCGGAACTGCCGGATGCGGAATATACCGCGGTGGCGCTGGAATTCGGCACCGTGCCGATGCTCCAGGTGCTGGATGCGCTGCGGGCCGACAACTGGCTCTACGCCTATGGCGACCCGAAATCCTCCCTCGGCAAGCAGATCCGGGCGCAGACCCGGTCCGCCTTCTATGTCGACGACGATACCTGGAAGGGGCAGGTCTTCTCCCGCGCCAGCGAGGTCATCCGTCAGGCGCTGTCGGCGCTCGGCGCCTGACCGGCGGCGCCGCGGCGCGCCGCCATGCTGTCGGAAATCAGCCAGCGCCAGACGCCCCAGACGTTGATGGCGAACAGCACGCCGTTCTGCACGGCCAGGCTGTAGGTTGCGTCCATCAGCCCGGAACTCACCCACAGCACCGAGGACAGGGTGAAGACCGCGAAGCCATAGCCGGTGATCCTGTCGCTGATGCGCGACGCCACCATGATCGCGGCGATGGTGCCGCTGATGCAGGCGCCCCATTGCAGTATCTCCAGCAGCTCCATCCTGATCTCCTCTCCCCCTGGGTCCGCGGCGGCCTCGCCATTCCTTCGATCGCCGGAGCAGAAAATGGGCGGCGGCGGTATTGGTTCCGCGTCGCCATCGTCCCGGCGATGGCGTCCCGGGCGGCGGGGGCGGTGGGCGTTTTGTCGCACCCATGGAACTTTGCGTATTTCAACCGGACCTGACGGCGCCGCTGCCGAGACCCGGCGGCGGCCGATGCCGGTTCTTCGCAAATCGTGGAAAACTGCGGGCTTCGCGCCGCCGGCCTCGATTCAAGGCGTAGCGGTGGGTGATCGCCTCCTAACCGCTTGAAAGCACAAGCGAACCCGGGATCATTGTTTTTTTGACGCTGTCAAGAAAAAATCGTTGGTGACAGCAAGTGACGAAACATTTACCCCCGATCCCGTATCCGTCGCGACGGTCGGCACCCCCCTACGGGCACCGGCCTGCTTCCGGTCCCCGGGCGAAGGTCCCGGGACCGTCCAGCGGACGCCGGATGCGCCAGAGAAAAGCCGAATCCCGGCACAGGCGGACGCAGAGCCGCGCCGGGGTTCCGACCAGACGAAAGGCAAGCGTGGGGATCGGGCGAGTGCGATTTTCAGGGGTGAGCCGGCGACGGCTGATCATCGGGGCTGCGGCCCTTTCCACAGCAACAGTTTCAGGGACAATCTTTGCGGGACCGGCCGCCGCGGCAGGCGGCGGGGGCATCGTCCAGGCCGCGCTGCGGAATCCGGGCAATGTGCGCAAGCTGGCCCTGCATTCGGTCAACGAGGGCGGCGAGATCGCCGTCGATTACTGGGCGGACGGTCACTACCGGCCCGAGGCCCTGCAGGCGATCTCCCACCTGATGCGGGACCGCCGGTCGCTGGAGGTCGGCGCTATCTCGCCGAAACTGGTTGACCTGCTCTACCTCCTGCACAGCAGGCTGGAGACCAGGGAGCCGATCGAGATCATCTGCGGCTACCGGTCGCCGAAGACCAACGCCAAGATGGCCAAGGCCAGCAAGGGTGTCGCCAAGAACAGCTACCACACCCGCGGCATGGCGGCGGACATCCGGGTCAAGGACCGTTCCGCGCGGCAGATCTACAAGCTCGCCCAGAGCCTGGACATCGGCGGTGTCGGCTATTACGGCAAGTCCGGCTTCGTCCATGTCGACGTGGGACCGCCGCGCAGCTGGTAGCGGCGCGGAGGGCCTGCACGGAATGCCGGCGGGCTAGGACACCGACTCATAAGCGCGCAGCCAAATTCGGACAGCAGCGAGCTTGATGAGTGCGAGGTAGTTTTCCGGCATTT